>JAFAMD010000020.1 GCA_019233755.1 Acidobacteriaceae bacterium
AAGCAAATGGCACCGTGAACCCCACGTACCCCAGGTACAGGAACGGCGGATGGATCGCCATGGTCCACCATTGCAGCAGCGGACTCAATCCGTTTCCGTCGCCCACATCGATGATTCCGCGCCCGCCCACGGTGAGTACTTTGAACGGGCTCGCAACAAAGGTGATCATCGCGATGAAGAACGAGAGCGTGGCCATCATAACAGCGACCACGATCGGCATCATGTCCCGGAACTTTCGACGGTTGGTGAAAACGACGATGGCCGAGTAGGTGGAAAGAATCCAGCTCCAGAACAGAAGTGAACCTTCCTGCCCGCCCCACCACGCTGTGAACTTATAAACCGCCGACATCGCTTTGTTGCTGTGCATCGCAACATAAGCGAGCCGGTAATCGCCTCGAATGAGAGCCGAGACCAGAATGGCCGAGGCGAAGGTGAGCAGCAGCCAGATGGCGTAAACAGCGCGCTCTGCGCTGACTACCAGGAAAGGCCGTCGCCCGTACTTCCCGGCAGCGGCGGCCACCACTGCGAACACCGTCAGGCAGAAAGCCAGCAAAACCGATAACGCGCCGATATTCTCCATATTGAACGCCGAAGCTGAAAATTTATGCTATGCAGGACCGCCGGCTTTCGCCGGCACAGTGTTGCCGCTCATGTTCGATGGCGCGGCCTCATGCGAAAGGCCGCGCTGCGTCGGCTTCGCTTCATATTTCGAGGCGCATTTCGCCTGAATCTTACTCGCTTCGAATACCCCGTTCGGGCCCAACCGGCCGTCCGCCAGCGCCTGCGCGTTGTCCCGGAACGTGTCCGGCAGGGGGTCGGTCCCTGAATACACTACGTTCAGCGTCTTCGCGCCCTGGTGCAGCACAAACGACACCTGCGAGCCGTTTTTTACGATGGAACCGGGTTGAATGTCGCCGCCCACCCTTAGCCGTTGGCCCTGTGCGGCTCCGCCCATGGCTTGCAGCTCTGGAATCGTCTTGTAGTAAGTCTTGGTGTCTTTTACCCCGCCGACCGCCAGCCAGACCAGCGATCCCACAATGACCGCCATCAGCGCGCCAAACTTGACGTAGGTACTCATATTTTTGGGGCTTCCTTTCAGTATAGACAGCTTCGTTGCACAGCGATTGCCAAATCACAGGGAAATTTCCGCCGACTTGCTGGTACTTTTGCAGTAACACGAACCTGCACGAAGGCAGCCTTGCGGTAGCGGCCGATTGGCTTCGGGCGATAGCCTAAGAAATGACGAGGCACTAAACTCGACGTCGGAACCCTCATCATTGGCGACTCAATTCAAAACGCTGCTGCCACAGACCGCACGACTCCCGGCCGAAGCGCGGGAGATCGCCCTGTTAGCCGCCCGGCCGGCAATTCTTAATGCCCAGCGGTGGTTCGCTCACCAACGAGCCTGGATCAACGAGCAGCACCTGCAGCTTTGCCGTATTCCTGCACCGACTTTTTTTGAGCGGCAGCGGGCGGAATGGTTCTGCAGCCAGCTTGCGGGGCTTGGCTGGGCCTCGCGCCAGGATCGTGCCGGCAACGTTCTCGCTGAATTTGGGGGCCGCCAGACGCCCGTCACGATCGTTTCTGCCCATCTTGATACCGTGCTTGCGCCGGGCCGGCCGGAACAGATCTACTTTGCACCCGACGGCCGGCTGATCGGTCCGGGCGTGTCGGACAACGGTTCCGGGCTTTCGGCTGTGCTGGCTCTCGCGCGCGTGCTCGCCGAAAACACCGATCTTCATGATCTGGCATCGTCGGTCCTGCTGGTTGCAAATGTAGGAGAGGAAGGCGAGGGAAATCTGAACGGGATGCGCTATTTGTGCGAGCAGCCCGGCCAGATTGCCGGCATACAGGCTTTTGTGGTTCTGGACGGACCGTCCACCGACCACATCACCGCCCAGGCTCTCGCCAGCCGGCGATTCGAAGTCAGTTTTTCGGGACCCGGCGGCCATAGCTGGAACGACCATGGCAGGCCGAACCCCGTTCACGCTCTGAGCGATCTGATCAACCAGTTCGTACAAAACGCGGACGCGAAAGCAGCGAACGAGCGCCTCGTTCGCTTCTCTTACAACTTCGGGATTATCGAAGGCGGCACGAGCATTAACTCCATTCCGTCCAGCGCCCGCGCAAAACTCGATCTTCGCTCCGAGGAGCCCGCGACGCTCGATGAACTGTCTGCCATGCTGGCACGCGCCATGGAGCGCAGCCTGGAGCAAGCGAACCGCAGCGCGACGGCCGGCCGCCTCAGCGCGAAGATCAAGGAGCTCGGCTCCCGCCCGGGGGGCAAACTTGGGCACGATGCCTTGCTGCTTAGAACTATCCAGGCAGTCGATGCCTACCTGAACATCCGGTCGCGTATCGACTGCGCCTCTACCGACGCCAATGTTCCGCTCTCGCTCGGTCTTTCAGCTATCTCCATTGGCTCCGGCGGAGCGGGCGGGGGCGCTCACACCAGCCAGGAATGGTACCAGCCTGATGGCCGCCATCTTGGCCTGCAGCGAATTCTCCTCCTGCTGGCGGCGTTGGCTGCACAGAACTCACCGGAAGGATTGTCCAGCACGAGCGAATGACCGCTCGTCAAAACCCGCCCGCGCGCTGGCGGGCCGATCTCGCCCTGGCGTTCGTGGCGTTCATCTGGGGCGCTACGTTCGTCTTCGTCAAGCGCGCGCTCACTGACATTTCCACGGTGTACTTTCTGGCCGTTCGCTTTTCTCTTGCCAGCGCGTGCATGCTGCTGATTTTCGCGCAGCCTTTCCGGAGGATGGACCAGCGCACCATCGGGCGAGGTCTCCTGGGCGGCGCGACAGCCGGCATCTTCCTGTGGCTCGGCTATATTCTCCAGACCTTTGGCTTGAAATACACGACGGCCGGCAAATCCGGTTTTCTTACCGGTCTGTACATCGTTTTGGTTCCACTGATCGGCGCCTGCCTTTATCGGCGCTGGCCGCAAGCGCGCGAGCTGCTAGGCATCCTGGTTGCCACTGCCGGCATGATCGTGCTTACCTTCCCCTCCCTCGATACTCACCTGCGCCTGAATAAGGGCGATTTGCTGACACTCGCATGCGCTGTCACCTTTGCGTTTCATTTGCTCGTGCTCGGTCACTTTTCGAAGCGTGAGCGCTTCGAAGCGGTAGCCTTGGGACAAATTGCCTGCGCCGCCCTGTTGTCGGTGTCCTCGCTGTCTCTCGAACGTCCGCAAGCCAGATGGACCGGAGATGTGATCATCGCCATCGTTCTCACCGCCGTCTTAGCCACCGCCGTCGCCTTTGCCCTTCAGACCTGGGGCCAGCAATATACGACCGCCACGCGAACCGCCCTGATTTTCGCCCTCGAGCCCGTGTTTGCTTTCGTGACGGCGGCAATGATCGGCGGCGAACCGCTAACCCTGGCGGCGGTTAGCGGCGGCGTCCTGATTTTGACGGGTATTGTAGCGGTCGAACTGAAACCAGCGCCGAATGGATAACATCGCATTAGCTATACAAAACGGCGGGCCGAGAGATCCTTTTAGGTTCTCTATACTAGAGGTACCGCCTCCGAAAGGGTAGTGTCTGGAATGCCGTTCCTTCAAAAGATGAAGCAGCCAAAGCTGTTGAGCTTCGCGCTGCTGCTGATAACCCTTGTCATCGGTATCGTGATCGGAACGGTGGTCAATACGGGTGTCAAAGCCGAGCGCCAGAGCCCTGCGGCCGCGCCCGACGCTTCGCCGCTCAGCATCCCGCAGGCTGTTCCCATCTCAAATGAATTCACTAAGCTGACCAAGAAGGTGGAACCCTCGGTCGTATACATCGAATCGGATTATCTCGCGAAGCCCGGCAAGCGCACCATCAAGCATCCGGAAGACTCGGACGAGGACGACAATGGCAGTGCCCAACGGCCGCAGGACCCGTCCGATATGTTCAAGCGCTTCTTCGGCAGTCCCGAGCCGCGCTCCTTCCGAACCGAGGGGTCCGGGACAGGTTTTGTCGTGGACAAGAACGGCTATATCATCACAAACCACCACGTCATTGAGAATGCGGATCGAATTAAGGTTCGGCTCGCAGGCGATGACACGGAGTATCGGGCCCGCGTGATTGGATTCGACAGCGAAACGGACGTTGCGGTCCTGAAGATCGACACCAAGGCAGCGCTGGTTCCAGTACAGATCGGCAACTCAGACAGCGTGCAGGTGGGCGACTGGGTGATCGCCATCGGTTCTCCTTTCGGACTGCAGGCCACCGTCACAGCCGGAATCGTCAGTGCCGAACGGACCAGCCGCGATCTTCCGGGCGCGAACCAGTTTCAGAACTTTCTGCAAACGGATGCGGCCATCAACCCAGGCAACAGCGGCGGCCCACTGCTGAATATCCGTGGCGAGGTGATTGGCGTCAATACGATGATTGCCACCCGCAGCGGCTCGTATGAAGGGATCGGCTTCGCACTCCCGTCGAACATGGCCGTGAAGGTCTATAACGACATCATCAAGCAGGGCCGCGTGATCCGGGGATCGATCGGCATCCGCTGGTCAAAGAACGGCAGCCAGACTGACACAATGCAGGCCTTCGGCCTGGATCACGGCGTCCTGGTGGAATCGGTTTCCCCGTCCGGACCTGCAGGAAAAGCAGGGATCAAAGCCGACGACATCATCGTTGCGATGAACGACCATCCGATCAAGGACGGCGAGGACCTTGTCAATCGGGTGGCAGACATGCCGATTGGCTCCAACGCTAATTTCACTGTGGATCGCAACGGCACGCGCACGAACTTCAACGTGGCGATCGGAGAACGGGACGTTATCTGGGCAGATGAGATATCCGCGAATCGCCCGGAAACTCCGCAGCCTGCCAAGCCGCTTACGCCGGCCAAATTCGGCATCACCATCATGCGCCTCACGGAAAAGGAGCGCCAGGACCTTCACATTGACGACAAGAGCGGTGTCAAGATTGTGTCCGTCGATCCGGGTTCCTTCGCGGATGACATCGGCATGCAGGAGGGGGATGCGATTCTGTCAATCAACCGCCAGCCGGTCGCCTCGCCTGACGATGTCATGAAGGTGCAGGCAGCATTCAAACCCGGACAGGCCATCGCTGTTCATGTCGTGCGCGGCGGAAGCTTAGGCACGCACCACGGGGAGCCGCAGCGCTTCTATCTGTCCGGCCGCTTACCCGAAAACTAGCCAAGGATACTTGAAATCTATTTTGCCGAGGAGAGCTTTCAGCGGTCAAGAAAACTTTCAGCGCTCAGCCGTCAGCCGTCAGCAACGGGCGCGCTTGGGGCGCGTTGTGAGCTGATAGCTGAAAGCTGAAAGCTGATAGCTGAAAGCTGACAGCTATCACCCGAGCTCTGGCCCAAAACTGAGGGAGAAGTTCTCAGACAAGCTGGCCAAGAATCTAACCGCCTGCCAGCTCGGCGGCACGCCTGGCGAAGTAGGTAACGATGAAATCCGCACCTGCACGGCGGATGCTCGTCAGCGACTCGAGGATCGTCCGGTCAAGATCCAGCCAACCGTTCTGCGCCGCGGCCATGATCATGCTGAACTCGCCGCTCACCTGGTAGGCGCCTAGCGGCACCTCATAGGTTCGACGCGCTTCACGGATCACGTCGAGGTACGGCATGGCAGGCTTGACCATAATCATGTCCGCGCCTTCTTCCAGGTCGAGCGCAATCTCCCGCATGGCTTCGCGTCCGTTTGCCGGATCCATCTGGTAACTGCGGCGGTCCCCGAACTGCGGGGTCGATTCCGCTGCCTCACGAAACGGTCCATAAAAAACCGACGCATATTTCGCTGCATACGAAAGAATCGGCGTCTGCGTGTGGCCCGCTGCATCCAGGGCGTTGCGGATGGCGGCGACCCGTCCATCCATCATGTCGCTCGGAGCCACGATATCGGCGCCTGCCTCAGCGTGCGAAACGGCCGTCTTGGCCAGCCATTCGAGGGTGGCGTCGTTATCGACATCGCCGTCCCTGAACAGACCGCAGTGGCCATGGCTGGTGTACTCGCAGTTGCAAACATCCGTAATTACGAGCAGTCCGGGTACTTCCTTCTTTACCGCCCGGATCGCCCGCTGCGTAATTCCGTTGACGTCGTATGCTTCCGACGCGATCTCGTCTTTTCGCTCCGGAATGCCGAACAGAATCACTCCACCCAACCCGCGTTTACGGCAATCTTCAGCTTCCCGCACCAGTTCGTCGATCGAAAGCTGCGCATTGCCGGGCATCGAGGCGATGTCTTTGCGAACGCCTTCACCCGGGCACACAAAAAGGGGCAGGATCAATTGCGGCGGAGCGAGACGGGTCTCGCGCACCAGCCGCCGGATAGCTTCGGAGGAACGCAGGCGACGGGGACGCTGGATAGGAAATGACATTTTCCTTCAGTGTGGCAAACAGCCATGCCGGAAAATGTCTTTATGGATCGCAAAGGAGCCAAACGTTGGTTTGTTTCCGGAAATGTTCAAGGCGTCGGGTTCCGATACTTCGTGCAGGATAAGGCCATGGCGCTCGGCCTCGCGGGCTGGACGCGCAATCTCGCTGACGGCCGCGTGGAGGTGTATGCCATCGGTCCGCGATCGCAGTTGAGCGATCTGGCAGCCGCCCTGCATGTGGGCCCGCCCATGGCTCAGGTCCGGACCGTGGAAGAAAAGGAAGAAGCGGTCGAGAGCCTAGCCGGATTTTCGATCCGGTAAGAGATCGGCCACTCCGCCTTTCTTAAAGTCCCGACAAATCAGCGATCGCTTCGTTAACGGCTTGGTTCATCTGCCCAAGGCATTCGGCAACCACGCCCGCTTCCTTCTGCGCGAGAGACCAGTCCTGGCTGTCGACGGCTTCCCTCACACCGGGGATTGTCTTCACTCCATAGCCCGTGTAGAAGCCTGGTGCGTAGATCTGATGTTTGTACCACTCGCGGTTCGGAAGCCCCTCGGGCCGTGTCAGCGCTCGCTCGGTCCGCATCAGCGCCGTGTTGACAGCGTTCACTTTCGCTGTCTCCAGGGAGCCCTTTAGCATGGCGGCATCGAGAAGCGCTTCATACTTTCGGCCGTTCTCGGTGAGCGTGTCCAATTGCTTTTTCAGGCCAGTGAAGTCAAGCTTCTTCCCGCTCTTCTGGGCCTGCTTCTGGATGTCGTCGACATAGCCGTTGACCGTGCTGGCGAACCTCCCGAACTCAAACGGCAGAACGCTTGCATCCCCAAGTCGCAGCAGCGCAACGGCCGTGTACTGGGAGAGCGCCTTTCCGTCGACAAATGTGCTGTCCGAGAAGTGCGTGTACCAATAGATCGAATCGTAGGTGGAATGATAGATGCCGCTCTTCACCTGGCCGCCAAAGCCTTCGTTCATGCTCGCGACGCCGAGATAATCAAGAAACGCGACGTAATCGGAGCCGGCGCCGAGCGCGCTGATCTTAAACGTCTTCTCGCCCTGTGGCGGGGCCGGTTCTTCGGCATCCGGGTCCAGGGGATGATGCAGCGAAAAGTCCGTCAGGCTCACTTTCGTTCCTGGCTGCTGCACCGCGCTGGCTACTTCGGCAGCAAACTCTTCGAGCGTATGAGATCCGCCGACGTGAATCCATCCTTTAGCAGTGCTATCCGAATTCAGATACGCCACGGCCCTCTGCTTCAACTCGTCCTGGTGTTTCTCGGCCCATTCAGTCGAACCGATCAGTCCGAACTCTTCCGCATCCCAGAGCGCGATCTTGATCGTCCGCTTGGGCCTCCATCCCTGCTTCTGCAAGCTGGCGAGAGTTCGAGCTGTTTCGAGCAGATCGCTGGCGCCGGAAATAGGGTCGTCAGCACCGTTCACCCAGGCGTCGTGGTGGTTGCCGGCGATAATCCACTCATCGGGCGATTCGGAACCGGGAATGGTCGCAATGACGTCGAACACCGGCTTGTTTGTCCAGTCGTAATCCGTTTTAATGTGTACGCGCGCGCCGCCTGGTCCCGCGTGATATGTGACCGGCAAAGAGCCGCGCCATTCCTTCGGCACAACTGGTCCCGTCAACTGCTGCAGAATAGGCAGCGCATCTCCATAGGAAAGAGGCAGCACCGGAATCTTCACAAGAGTCTTTGCCTCGGAGATCGGCAGACGCTTTGAGCCCTTTTCGGAAGCCCAACCCGGCGATAACGGATCACCCGGGTAGAACGGCATGTCCAGAACGCTGCCCCGCTGCACGCCATCAAATGGCCGCATTGGCCCGCCGGGATAGATATCCCCTTCGAAGTAGCCGTCCTCGTGCGGATCCGAATAGATGAGACAGCCGATGGCACCGTGCTCGGCCGCCACCTTGGGTTTGATGCCTCGCCAACTGCCGCCGTACCGCGTGAGCACAATTTTTCCCTTCACACTGATACCCTGCTTTTCAAGCCATTCGTAGTCGGCCGGGACGCCAAAGTTTACGTAAACGACATCGGCTGTGACATCGCCGGTCGCCCCGTAGGCGTTGTAGGGCGGCAGTTGACGCGCGTTCCCGCTATCGGGGTCCTGCGGCACCACGGGTTCTATCAGCTTCGCCACATACGGCTTGGGCTCGACTACCTCGACTTGCCGCAGAGTCGGGTAAGGTAACAGAGCCTCAAACTCTTCAATGTGCGCGTCCAGTCCCCACTCTTTGAACTGACCCAGGATGTACTCGGCGACAGCCTTCGAGCGCGGCGATCCGGCATTGTGCGGTTCGCCTGCCATGAACTCCATGTATTTGCGTATTCGCGCGGGGTCCGGCACGGATTGCGCCTGCTGTTCGAGCTGCTGCTCCGCGGCCACATCCTTGGCGGTAAATCCGCGCATCTGACCGGTCTGCGCGAACGCGGAAACGGACAGCACACTGCACACGAAAGCTCCGAGTAAGGCCTTCATAGAATGCCCTATTCTAGCGTGCAGAAAGTGGAGCCTGGCTCGACGAAGCCCTGCTATGCGACCGGTACCGCTGCGGCCCTCTGTTCGGGCTCTTCCTGCGGCTGCACGTTGTTGTTGAAGCTGTACCCGAATCCTCGCACCGAGCGAATCAGAATCGGGTTTGCCGGATCGGATTCGATTTTCTGGCGCAGGCGAAGAATATATACGTCCACTGTGCGGTCCGTAACAGCGCGGTCATGGCCCCAGACAGCATCAAGAAGCTGTTCCCGGCTGAACACCACGCCCGGCCGGCTCATCAGGAACTCAAGCAGCCGGAACTCAGTAGCCGTCAGGGTGAGAGCTGTCCCATCCAACCGCACTTCGCAGCTGCTGCGGTCCAGTTCGAGCGTGGCCGCTTTCAGCACCCGTGTGGCGCTGGTCTGTCCGCGGAATTGAATCTTGATGCGCGCAACCAGCTCCCGTATGAAAAACGGTTTGACGATGTAGTCGTTCGCTCCCAGTTCCAGGCCGACGATCCGGTCCGTCTCCGAGGCCCGCGCGGTCAGGAAAATCACGGGAATGTGCGCCAGCTCCGGGTGCTGGCGAATTCCTTTGCAGATCTCGAGGCCGTCTGAATCAGGCAGCATGATGTCAAGAAGGAGCAGATCCGGCCGCTCCCGGCGGCAAAGGTCGATTACCCCCTTACCGGTCTGCGCTCCCACTACTGCGAAGCCTTCCTTCTCCAGGTTGTACTTGACCAGTGCAAACAGGTCTGCGTCGTCTTCAATCAGGGCGATTTTTCGCATATTTTGATGGGCTTAGCAGCATCCCAAGCTAGCGTAACCGAATGTTCATTACAATTATGTTACGAGGCGATGAATTCCAGCTAAATCCGTTTAATTTACGGTCCCAGGGACGCAGCGGTTGAGTATATGCTGAAGGATGTCCGGTCATGAACAAGTACGAAGAACGAGCCGCCAGGGAGCGCCGGACAGCGATGCAGTCATCTATGATGATGTGGACCGCCGGTATTGCGCTCATCGTCGTAGTCCTCTTGATTCTTGGTCTCAGCAGTTCCGCTCTGCCGAGCTTCTATTCCCGTGCTGCGATCGGGGTGGCGATTTTACTCCTGATCGTCAGGCAAATTACGCGGCGTATGAAGCGGAGAGCGCCCCGGGCTGCGGAACCCGACCCTCGCTCGAGGCTCAATCTCAACTAAACCGCCGCGATCTGCTGATCTGAAGCTCGCGAACTGTTACCATCAACTGTTTATGAAAGGGATCGTTTTAGCCGGCGGCACCGGAAGCCGCCTTTTTCCGCTCACCAAGATCACGAATAAACATTTGCTCCCGATCTACGACAAGCCAATGATCTACTACCCGATCGAAACGCTTGTCGAAGCCGGCATTAATGATCTGCTGATCGTTACCGGCGGGCGCAACTCCGGAGACTTTCTGCGCCTGCTTGGAAACGGCAAGGAATTCGGGCTGAAGCATATCAACTACACGTATCAGGAAGGAGAGGGCGGCATCGCCGAGGCGCTCGCACTCGCGGAGCACTTCGCCGATAACGAAAAAATCTGCGTGATTCTCGGCGACAACATCATCGAAAGTTCCATCGCCAGTGCCGTGCGCGATTTCGAACGCCAGGAGCGAGGCGCCAAGATCCTTCTGAAGGAAGTCGATGACGCAGAGCGCTTCGGTGTGGCCGAGATCAAGGGAAACCGTATCGTCGGCATCGAGGAAAAGCCCGCCCAGCCTAAATCGAACTACGCGGTTACCGGCATATACATGTACGACGAGACTGTCTTCACGAAGACTCGCACGCTGAAGCCATCCGCGCGCGGTGAGCTCGAGATCACAGACGTCAACAATGCGTACATCAGTGAGGGAACGATGACCTTCAGCTATCTGGATGGCTGGTGGACGGACGCCGGCACATTCGATTCACTGCTGCGCGCCACAAACCTGGTGAACGCCACCCGTGGGGCGAAAAACCGGCAAGCCGAACCCGCCCGCGCCGGGGTACAAGGATGACCGGTACCCCTGCCCTGCTGGGCGTGCTTGAATCCGGCGTAGAGATCGACGTGCCCACCTGCGATGCCGGCATCGGGAAGGTCATTCTGTCCCCCACCAGTGGCGATCTGATCGAGGGTGTAGAGATCAAACCTTTTCCGCTGTGGCCCGACGACCGGGGTTATTTCCTCGAGATCGCGCGCGTCGGCCAGGGGCTGGTAGCAGATTTTCCGCCCGCAACGACGCAAGTATCGGCGGCGCAAAACTATCCGGGAATTATTAAGGCGTTCCATTTCCATCGGTTTCAAACGGACTATTGGGTTCCGGCCGCCGGCCTGCTGCAAGTCGCGTTGGTCGATCTGCGGCGCGGATCGGTCACGTACGGGAAGAAGAATACACTCTATGTCGGCGCCCTGCGGCCCTGGCAGATCCTCATCCCGCCGGGTGTGGCGCATGGCTACAAGGTGATCGGCGAGCAACCGTCGGTTCTCGTTTACATCACCAATCGCACTTACGATCCTAAGGACGAGGGGCGGATCCCGTACAATGACACCGCCATTGCCTACGATTGGGAGCTACAGCACAAATGAAGTTAGTCGTCACTGGCGGAGCCGGGTTTATCGGCTCCTGTTTTGTTCGGATGGCTCTGGGCCAGCGCTGGGCCGAGCATGTCATCAATCTCGACAAGCTGACTTACGCGGGAAACCTCGAGAATGTCGAGTCGGTCAGCAGCCACCCGGGTTACCGCTTCGTACAGGCCGATATCTGCGATGCAGGAGCGGTGGAAGATCTCTTGAAGCGAGAACGCCCGGACGTGATCGTCCATTTTGCTGCGGAATCCCACGTCGACCGCAGCATTCACTCGCCGGCTCCCGTCATTCAGACCAACTTCAACGGCACCTTTACTCTGCTCGAAGCAGCACGCCGCCATCAAGTCGGGCGTTTCGTTCACGTGTCGACTGATGAGGTGTATGGCAGCATTGAAGCACCGCACGATGCCGACGAGAATTATCCGCTGCACGCAAGCAGCCCTTACTCGGCATCAAAGGCAGGCTCGGATCTGCTCGCTTTGTCGTATTACACGACTTACAAGCTTAATGTTTCAGTTACGCGCGCTTCGAATAACTACGGCCCGTATCAGTTTCCGGAGAAGCTGATCCCGTTGATGATTTCAAACGCGCTCGAAGATAAGCCGTTGCCCGTTTATGGCGATGGCCAGCAGGTACGCGACTGGCTGTATGTTGAGGACCACTGCCGCGCCGTCTTTGCCGTGCTCGAAAAAGGCAGGCCAGGCGAAGTGTATAACGTCGGCGGCAACTGCTCCCTGCCGAATCTCGAGGTGATCCACCGCATATTGAAGGCTACAGGCAAGCCGGAGAGTCTCATCAAGCCGGTTGCGGATCGCCCGGGCCACGATCGCCGCTACGCCTTGACGAATGAGAAACTGACCCGGGAAACCGGGTGGCAACCGCTGATGGATTTCGACCGTGGCCTCGCGGCCACCATCGATTGGTACCGGACCAGCCAGGACTGGGTGCGACGTATCAAGACCGGCGAGTACCGCCAATTCTACGAATTAAATTACGCTAACCGTGTTTGAGGTCGAGATAGGATCGTTATAATTCTGGAGTACGGTACCAGCAGTGGATCGTTCTCAACATGTTTCGCATGCACTGGACGAGTTGAGGCTGATCCAGTCAGAAGCGCGCAGTTCCGAATCGTTGTCGCGTCTGCGTGGCTACTTCGATCGCGTGCACGAGATCAAACGCGCGCATCTTGATGACTTCGACGTTCAGGTTCTTACCGCTGAAGTTCAGGAAGAGATCATCGAGCGTGCGCGCGCTGTTCGCGCCACGCCCTACAACGAGCAGTTGCCGGCTTCAGCTCAGTCGCCCTTGGCGGTGACGCTTCGGCCTGATGACGCGCCGGAAGCTGCCGAAATTCCTCCCGACATTCCGCGCGTCGACCCGCACACCTGGCGGCGATCTGTGCTGCTGGCGCTATTTCTCACAGCGGTGGCGCTGGCTGCATTCTTTTATTTGATTCAAACCGCGCGCCGGATCAACCTGCCCTCGTCGCAGCCGGAAACTGCGACAGCCAAACCGGCAGCCAATCCTGCAGCCTCAAAACCGCCCGCTGCGACGCAACCGGTCAGTACAACTCCGATCCGCCCGACACTCAGGCTGTACACGGATCTGGTGCCGGGGACGGTCTCCATAGATAAAGGCGCGCCACAAGATCTGACCGATGGTGAACTCGTACTCGATCAGTTGCAACCCGGACCGCACTCGATCACCGTGACTGGCCGCAGCGGCACCGCAACCTTCTCTTTCAAGATCGACAGCAACTCTGCGCCCGAGATCACCGGTGCTCCGCTGGCGACGAATGCCATAGCGGTTTTTCTTTCCGAGCAGGGCGGTAAAGGGCGTCTGGTTACAACCGCCCAGAACTCCACGCTTGTACTGGATGGCAAGCCCCTAGGTGAGATCGAACCGCAAGGACTCAGCATCGACCAACTGGGCACCGCAGACCACGATCTGCAGGTGAATCTCGAGAAGAAGCGTGAGCGTTTCGTCTGGACGTACACGCCGGCTCCGGTTCTCACCGCGTACGTCAAGTCGGATCCGAACGCCGGAACGGTTGTAGTCATGACGCAGATCGATGGCGTGAATATCCTGATCAACGATAAGCCTTACAGGCGTCAGACCGAGGGTGGCCAGATTCGCATACCGCTTAAGGTTGGCGAATACGCCATCAGGGTTCACAAAGACGGCTTCGTGGATCCTCCACCCCAGAGCGTTGAGGTGAAGAAGGCCGAGGAGACCGCGGTGAATTTCAGCCTCGAGCCTACGCCGGCCCTGGCGACGCTGCAGCTCAAAGGTGCTGCTCCCGGAACGAAAATTTACATCGATAAGGAGCTCGCAGGCTCCGTCGGAGTGAACGGGGAGGCCAGCATAGCCACAGTAAAACCGGGGGAGCACTCTATCGAGCTCGAACACGATCAAGCCACTCCGAAGACCTCCGCACATGTGTTCGCGGCGGGTAAGACAGTCGTACTTTCCGGTGAAGACGTCACACTCGAGCCGGTCCGTGCAGAGCCCACTCCGGAGACGGCTGCGCCTCCCGAGTCCGTTCCGGCACCCGCCCCGGATCCGAGTGTTGAAATGAAGGGAGAGCAAGTGCGGAAGGGCGGCGGATTTGTCGCCTATCATACCCCGAAAGCCCCCGGACATTACACGTTCGAGGCCCACAGCCACATTGGCGGCATTTTGAAGCACAACAAGCTGCAATGGTATGCAGGATTTGTAGATAGTGAGAATTACGTCCTGTATACCGTTGACGGCAAGCACGCGATCGTTCGTGAGATCCACGATGGAAAATCCCTCGAAATCAATCGTGTCGACTTTAACGCCGACTCCAATCAATGGGTGCAGGTCGACCTCTCTGTGAAGCCGAATTTAATTTCGGTGCGGGTGAAGACTCCGGACGGTGCATGGAGCGACCTCGGCTCAGTGGCCAGTCAGGGTGGGCGCGATTTTACGCAGGGCAAAGTCGGCTTCTATATTCCCGGCAACGAGGAGGTAGCTATCGCTAACTTCCGATTCAGCAGCCGATAATTTATTCGAAGAGGATTTCAAAATAGTGGACGAGCGCTCTTTTTACCGCGAATCGCAAGTTACCAAACCGGCTGTACTGAACTGTTCCTTTTGCAGGACCTCTGAGACGTACGATCTGCGCTGGCTGGTTCGCCGTAAGCTTGACCGGCTGCCCAAGAATGCAGACGAGCGAGATCGCGCGAAATTTTCAAAGGCAGCCAGCTATATGGTGTTACTCGACGATAAAGTAGGCTGCAAGAATCCGCGCTGCCGAAGAACTTTCGAGGTTTCCGGAATCAAAACCACAGCTTTCCTCACCGATTAGCCCAAACACACCACACGACATTAATTCCGGTTTAGAAACGTCTAAGGCGTTCCTCGGAGGGAAACGCCGTACTTTTCGAGTACATCTTACATATCAGGGAGGCACCACCTATGGTGCGAGCACTTAACTTGATTCGAAAATCATTCTTTGCGGGCACGGCGATCTTTTTACTTTTCGCCCATGCTTCTTTTGCCCAGGAGGAGGACCCGCCCTATCGGGTCGCGAGGCTGAATTACTTTAGCGGCAATGTATCCATGCAGCCTGCCGGCGTAGACCAATGGGCGCCCGCAGATCTGAATCGCCCATTTACGATTGGCGACTATCTGTACACCGACCAGGGCGCCCGAGCTGAGCTGCATTTAGACGACGCAGCGATGCGCCTGGGTCCGCAGACGAGCTTCGGATTTCTAAATCTGAACGACCAGGTCGTGCAGATCAAACTGACCGAAGGCGACATGTACTTCCGGATTCACAACCTCAGCCCTGACCAGTCTTTCGAGATCGACACGCCCAATGCGGCTGTGACTCTGCTGCGTGACGGCGAATACCGCTTCCGTGTAGATCCAAACGGCAGTATGAGTTTCGTCGTGGTTCGCAACGGACAGGCGCAGATTACCGGGGGAGGCCAGGCGTTCACCCTGAATCCGGGCAACAGCGCGCTCCTGACCGGAACGGATCAGCTGTCGTACGACATCGAGGGTGCTCCGAATCCGGATGACTTCGACAATTGGTGCGCGGCTCGTGACGCCCATGAAGCGCACCTCGCCTCCGCCCGCTATCTCCCGCCGACTATCGTCGGCTACGAAGACCTCGACGACTATGGCGGATGGCAGCAAACAGGGGATTATGGTCCGGTCTGGTACCCGAATCAGGTCGCTGTCGGATGGGCACCCTATCACAACGGCCATTGGGCGTGGGTGGAACCGTGGGGCTGGACGTGGGTGGATGACATGCCATGGGGCTTTGCGCCGTTCCACTACGGACGTTGGGCTTACATCGGGGGCCGCTGGGGCTGGTGTCCTGGACCGATCGCCGTCGAGGGCTATCGCGGTCCGGTGGTGCGGCCCTATTACGCACCGGCAATGGTTGCCTGGTTCGGCGGTGCGCACTTCGGTATTGGGATTTCAATCGGAGGCCCGAGTTTAGGGTGGGTTCCGCTCGGCTTTGGAGAGGTCTACACGCCTTCTTACGTGTGCAGCCGCAATTACTTCAGGAACGTCAATGTGTACAACACGCGCGTCGTGAATACGGTGAACATTACGAACGTGTACAACACGGTCTACGTGGATCACCGCGTGTACAACCAGCAGATTGTGAACATGCGCGCCCCCAATGCGGTGATGGCGATGCCACAGACTGCCTTCGCCTCCGGACGGCCCGTCACACAAGCGGGGTTTGCAGTGCGGCAGGCGGACGTGGCCCGATTGCAGACTGCGGCAGTGATGGCGCCCCCGGTGGCGCCGACGCGCCAAGCCGTATTGCCAAACGAACGTCCTGTGCCGCATCCGCTGCCTCAGTACACGCAGCGCCAGGTGGTGGCCAGAAATCAACCGCCTGCACCGCCCGCCGCTTTTGCGGTTCGCCAGCAGTATCTGCAGCAACATGCCGGCCAACCGCATAATTTCGCGGCAATGCATCAGGCGTTTGCCGCGCAGGTTCAGGCACCCAATGTGCGCCAGGCTCCTGCCGCCCAGCCGGTCCAAGTGCATGCCGGTGAGCGGGTTGGGAATGTTGGCGCGTACGCAAGAAGCAGCGCTCCAAGCGCTCCACAACCAAACCGGGCAGTGGAACCATTGCCTGCGCCGGCGGCTCCGGTACACGGGGTTCCGCCAAACGTGCGTCAACCCGCCCCGCGGCAAGAAGGCGTCCAACCGCCTCAGAATACGCGTTCTGCCGAACGAACTTTCCAAGAGCAGCCCAATATGAGGGAACGAAGCCAGCCGCCGGCACAACCGCAGCCTCGGCCTCAACCGGCGTATGGGGAGCGCCAGGCCACGCAACCTGCGTCGGCGGCTCCGGTGCACGGGGTTCCGCCAAACGTGCATCAACCCGCCCCTCGGCAAGAAGGCGTCCAACCGCCTCAAAATACGCGTTCTGCGGAACGAACTTTCCAAGAGCAGCCGAATATGAGGGAACGAAGCCAGCCGCCAGCACAACAGCAGCCTCGGCCGCAACAGCAGTACGGGGAACGACCGGCCCCGCAGTCCGCTCCGGTGGCTCATCCTGCCGAAAGAGCGCCGCAGCAGGAACCCAATATGAGGGAACGAACCCAGCCGCAGCCGCAGGCTCGGCCCGAAGTCCATTACCCCGAACGGAGCGTGCCGCAGCAGCCCCGCCCGGAAACCCAGCCGCCCGCCCGGCCTGAGCCTCGCCCCGAAGCTGCAAAACCGGCTCCGCGGCCCGAGGCAAAACCGGCCGCGCCCGCCCATGAAGGGGAGCATCGCAATCCTCCGCCGAAGGACGACCACAAAGGCCGCTAACAGGGTTTTGGAAGCTCTCTAGCTAATAGACCGCACCACGCCGCCGTCCACCCGGACGGCGGCTCCGTTTATAGCCGACGCCAGCGGGCTTGCGAGAAAGACAACTGCCGCAGCGATTTCTTCCGGCTTTTCGAACCGCTTCAGGATCGAGGTGGGCCGCTGATATTGGAAGAAATCCTTTTCGATCTCCGCGGAAGACTTGTTGGCCTGATGTGCCAGCTGGTTTACGAAATCGGCGACACCTTCTGATGCCGTGGGCCCCGGCAGAACCGAATTCACGGTCACGTTCGTGCCAGTGGTCGTCTCAGCAATACCGCGAGCGACTGCGATCTGGGCGGTCTTCGTCACGCCGTAGTGGATCATTTCTACGGGAATCTGCAGCCCGGATTCGCTCGAAATGAACAGAATGCGGCCCCAATTCCTCTGCTTCATGCGCGGCAAGTAATGGCGGCTGAGCCGCACACCGCTCATCACATTCGCCTCGAAGAAGCGAAACCAGTCTTCGTCGGAAATCTCCTCGAACGGTTTCGGTTCGAAAATGCCGAGATTGTTCACCAGGATGTCTACATCGGGATACCGTGTTGTTGCTTCTCTGGTGCCCTCAGCCGTGGTCAGGTCGGCCGGCAGACCCTTCACCTCGCGCGCCCCAGATTTCTGCAGCTTGGTAACAGCCGCATCCACGCGCTCCTTTGTGCGGCCGCTCACGATGACATGAACCCCTTCGCCTGCCAACGCCTCGGCGATTGCATACCCGATTCCAGCCGTGGATCCCGAAACAAGGGCGCGTTTACCAGTCAGTTGCAAATCCATACGCTTCTGAGATGCCAAGGGCGCAAGCACAGATTCGCCGGCGGACTACGGATTTGGAAACTGCCCGCTGCAGCCTTCGTCCGATACAGTGACCACCGTCATGGGGGTTAACTTCTGCATTGAAAGCATTGCATTCAGGGATGAAAGTTCGGCGTTCAGTTGCCGCCACTTTACGAGATCGTCGTTGAGGGCCTTGCAGCGCTCGTTTACTGCTGCACGGGCTGTTTCCGCAGGCTCTGCGTCAGCGCTCTCGATAGCGCTTGCAAGCCTGGCCAAATCGCGATTGATGGGTCCGAAGCCGGGCTGCGATTTCGGCCCATTCTGCAAATCTTCAAGCTTCTTCACGATGGCGTTGGCCTCTTTTCTTACTGGATCCCAGCGCGGTTCGTCGGTGAAACGCTTCTTCAACTCTGTAAGAGCTTGCGCTAACTTGCCGGCCTGCTGGTATGCGACGTAACTCGCGCTCATGCCGCTTGCAACCTGCTTCGCAAGCGCCAACTGCTGTTGTAAGTCTGCTTCGGAAACATTTACGCGAGGGTCAAGCTTTACAGTAATCGGCTGCCGATAACTCCGGCCGTCGACAGTCAGCTCAAACGTATAGGATCCGGGTACAACCAGCGGTCCCTGAGGCTGCTGTGCGGGAGTGTTCCCAGGAATGGCATGATCGGCAAGAGTGTACTCGGTATATTCGAGCAGCCCGCCGTTGTAACTGTAGGGAAGGGATGGTGGCGATGGATAACGCAGATCCCAAACAAAGCGATTCACACCGGCGGACTTCGACAGAACCTCGGGCGGCGCAAACCAGTAATCCGGGACGTTCGGAGGTGGAAGCTTAGGAGCTTTCGACTGGCTTGAATAATGCCTGACCACGTTGCCGTTCGCGTCGTAGATGGTCATGCCAATCTCGCCAGAAGGGGGTGATTTCAGGAAATAGTCGAGGATAGCGCCGTCAGGGGGATTCTGACCGGCAGGTGTTTCGGGCGGATATGGCGTGTCCTGATCGTTATCCCAGCGGACACGCACCGCCACTTCCGGAGAAAACAAATGCACGCCCGATTCCGTAATGTCGCGGCTCATCTCGCGCAACGGTGTGAGATCGTCGAGGATCCAGAGGGCGCGGCCAAAGGTGCTGGCGACAAGATCATTTCCGTGGACATCCAGATCGGTCACGGTGGCCGCCGGCAGGTTTAACTGAAGCGATTGCCAGTGGTCTCCGTCGTCAAAAGATACGTACACGCCGGTGTCGGTGCCTGCGTACAACAAACCCTCGCGAACGGGATCTTCGCGTACAACCCGAACCCGGTCCTGTTCGGGCAAGCCGTTGACGATCTTCTGCCATGTATGCCCGTAATCATGTGTTCGCGCGACATAGGCAGGGGTGAATTGACGGTGACCGCCTGCTGTTATATACGCCGTTGCAGGGTCGTGATGGCCAGCTTCGACTGTAAGGATCTGATTGGGTTCGGGCAGCGCCGGCGGGGAGACATCCTGCCATGACGAGCCATCATCACGTGTGACCTGCACCTTCCGGTTGCTGGTACCTGCCCAGATTTCGCCTGCTTGAACCATAGAAGGTGAAAGCGTCGTGATCGCAGGCGCCGGCTCTGCATTGGCGGCCTCTTCCTCCTGGCCCGGCTTCTCCACGTAACCGGTTAAATCCGGACTGATCGGCTTCCAACTTCTTCCGCCGTTAGCTGTTTTCAAAACGTACTGCGTTCCCAGGTACAACGTGTGCGGATCCTGGGGTGAGAAGATCAGAGGCGCCATTTGCGCGGTTCGATACTTGTCGCCTCGCTCGAAAACGGTTGCAAACTGGCCGGTAACCTTGTCGAACTTCACTACGCTGCCATACCACCCGCCGCTGTATACGAAATTCGGGTTGAGTGGATCGGCAACAATGTAGCAATACTCGAAGCCGGCAATGGAGTACCAGTCGCGCGCGGTGATTTGCCCATAGTCGCTACGGCTTGGGACCGCCGCGGTTCCGCTGTCCTGCTGGGCGGCATAGACGCGATAGGGGAAAGCGTTACCCGTAGATACGTGATAAAACTGCCCGGTCGGCTGGTTGTACCAGGAGGTCCAGGTACGCCCGGCATTGACGCTCACGATAGCGCCTTGATCCACTCCGAGCAGCATCCGGGCCGGGTTCTGCGGATCAATCCACAGCACGTGAAAATCGTCACCGCTGGGTGCGCCGACATACGATTCGAACGTGTGGCCGCCGTCGGTAGAGCGGTATAGCGAAGTCTGCGCAACGTAGAGGATGTCTGGATTGCGCGGATCGGGAAAGATCCGGCTGAAATAGGGACTTCCAAGAATGCGCGGATCTTGCGTGGACTTCTGCCAGGAGGCACCGCTGTCATCAGAACGGAAGAACCCCTGGTCCATGATGGCGTAGAGCCTGCGGCCGCGATTTCCGGGAGCCACGGCGATGCCCACCCGTCCGCGGCCCGTTTCAGGCAGACCGCGGGTTTCGAGCGGCTTCCAGGTTGACCCTTCGTCCGTCGACTTATACAGCTCCGACGTAGCCGGTACGGCTGATTTGCCGGAGCCGAACGGCGGACGAAACAACGCGGCGTACAGGACACGCGGATTCGACGGGTCCGCGCACATATCGACGACGCCGAAGGTATCGTCTTTAGTCAGGACCTTCTTCCATGTTTTGCCGCCGTCGGTTGTCTTGTAAATGCCGCGATCAATTGTGAGGGCAGACTTAGGATAGGGCTGCCAGATGATCTGGAAGCCGACCGAATTGGCGCCCACGACAACAGTTTCCGGATTGTGCGGGTCAACAATAACAGCCTGAATGTTGCGGGTACCTCGAAGTCCGATGTTGGCCCAGGTCACACCGGCATCATTCGATCGATACATGCCGTTCCCGGGCGTTTGCTCGCCCGTTCCCGCGTAAACGACGTTCGGATCAGAAGGCGCAACTGTCAAGGCGCCAATGGACGCCACATGCATGGCGTCGAAGACAGGCTTCCATACGCGCCCGGCATCCACGGTCTTCCAGATGCCCCCGCCGGGCGTGCCGAAGTAGTAGACGTTGGGATCCCCACTTACACCCGCGACGGCCGTGACACGGCCGGCCCGAAAGGGGCCAATCAGACGCCACTGCATCTTTGAGAAGAGGCCGATGTCGAACTGCTGGGTCCAAGCGAGAACCGGCGTAATACATAGAGCGGGTGCGAAACACCACGCAAGCCTGAGGCGAGAAAGGAAGCACATAAAAATGATGAGGGTAGCAAACGTTACCGAACAGGAGCCGTGAGACCACCGTCCACGATGAAAGAGTTGCCGGTCACATAAGAGGCTGCATCGGAGCAGAGCCAGAGAACAGCCTGGGCAGCCTCTTCCGGCCTGCCGATGCGATCGATGGCGGTTCGCGTTACAAACTGCTCCTCCAGGCGCTGGCGGGTTTCCGCGTTCCCTTGACTATAGAATTCGATGGCATCTTCGAGCATGGGCGTGCGAAATGCGCCTGCCACCAGTGCGTTCACGCGAATCCCATCGCGCGCATACTCGAACGCGGCCGACTTGGTGAGTGCCAAAATGCCCGCTTTGGCAGCAGAATAAAGAGACGATTTAGGGGCTCCACCCAACCCGTTCACGGACGATGTATTAACGATTGCTCCGCCGGGTGGATTTTGTGCGAGCATCTGGCGGATTTCGAGTTGCATGCAGAGCCACACACTCTTCAGGTTCAAAGCGATTGATTCGTCAAACTGCTGCTCCGTCAGGTCAGCCGTTCGCCCGATATGCGAACGCCGTACGTGCGCGGCATTAGTGAAACCGCAATCGAGCCGACCATAGGCATTCAGTACCTGCTCGAACAGAGATTTGACCTGTTCCGGGGAAGATACATCGGCACGAACAAACAGCGCGGTTCCGCCAGCGGCTTCGATTTCCTGGCGCACCTGATTGCCCCGCTCGTCGGCGCGGGCGGCTATGGCCACCCTGGCGCCTTCGCTTGCAAACGCCAGCGCTGCGGCGCGTCCAATGCCGGAGCTCCCGCCGGTGATCAGAACGACCTTGCCTCGAAACCGATCTGCCATGAAGACAGCGTACGGGAAGTGGAGCGCGGCGGTCTTGCCGCCGCAGACGAGCACTCTTCGCGCGAGTCCCGCGAAGGAGATATTCGGTCCCACAGGCGAACACCAGTGCGGTGAAAAATCGTTTGATTTGCACTACGGGCACTATGACGCTGAGCTTGCAACTAACCGGCTGGCAAAATTTGCGTCAAAGGATGCCAGGAGAAGCTATGCGGCGTTTAAACGTGTTTCCGATATCTGCGCTAGTGGCGCTTTCAATCTATGCAGTGCAGGCGAATGCCGGCGCTTTTAACGACGGCGAGGGCTGCAGCGCGAACCGCGGCTGGGGTGACGACCGCGCCCATTATGCGGAATCTCGCGAGCAACGGCTGGCAACGGCGCCTGTGAACTCTATCAACCCGGGGCAAAACGGGTCCGTCCGGGTGCACGGATGGAACAGCGGCGACGTGCTGGTAAAAGCATGTATCCAAACGGGCGCTCCCACAGAGGCGGAAGCGCAAGAATTGGCGCGTGAGGTCAAAATCGCCAAGGGACCCGGCCAGATTGAGGCCAGCGGGCCGGAGGCGGAAAACCATCGGTACTGGAGCGTTTCCTACGAGGTATGGCTACCCGGCTCGTCCAATTTAAACCTTAAGGCTTTCAACGGCAGCATCGCGGTAGAGGCGGTCCACGGGCAGATTCGATTCGAAACCCTGAACGGTTCCGTTCGTCTCAATGGTGTCGGCGGCGATGTGGACGGCTCCACGACGAACGGTTCCCTGAATGTGGACCTCGCCACCAGCGCCCCGACGAGCGGGATTCGTTTGTCCACCACGAACGGCAGCGTTCGGCTGAGAATTCCTGAGAATTTCTCGGCGAGGGTGGAAGCGTCCACGGTGAACGGTAGCGTACACACCGATTTTCCAATTACGGTCAGCGGTGATATCGGCAAGCACTTGAGCTTTACGGTCGGCTCCGGTGGTCCGCTTGTGGAGACCAGCAGCGTAAACGGAAGCGTGCATATTTCGCGCGGCGCATAACGGGCAGGAGCGGTCACGTACACGGCCCTTTTCCGTAGGCAGGTGCGGCCGAAGGAGGGACAGTTCGGAGATCGACCATTAACGCGTGAAGTCGGTTTCCGCAT
Source organism: Acidobacteriaceae bacterium (assembly GCA_019233755.1). Lineage (GTDB taxonomy): Bacteria > Acidobacteriota > Terriglobia > Bryobacterales > Bryobacteraceae > Bog-105. Next base: position 23,201 of record JAFAMD010000020.1, read on the forward strand.
GCCAGGATGGAAAACCTGCGTGGGCGTTGTCTTTTTTACATCCCAAATCGAAGCGAGCCGGTGCTGTAGCGTGAGGAAAGCGCTAGTTGCAATGCTTTTGCTGCGCCTGACCGTCGATGACCAAATTGGCCGACGGGCTGCTCGGCATTTATGCATGATCCGGAAATTGAAAAACGGCAGCTATAGACTCTATTCAAAGAACAAGGATTCCAAGACCGGCAGGCGTAGGAACTTAGGCACGTTTGACAGTCGTGCTGAGGCCGAGAAGCACGAGCGTGCCGTACAGTATTTCAAGCGTGCACATTGAGCGATTATTTGTGACAGGACTGCTCGGGAGGCGTTTGGCGGGGCCATTCTCGCGCAATCTCTACTGGCGTTTCGGCTGCGGATTGGTGGCTGCCGTTGCGGCTCGGATATAAACCGGCGCTCAGAAATAAACCCACTTAGTATTATCAGGCTATGATCGTGCCATGAAAGTGCACAAAAACCGGCCGATGTGCACGAGAAACCTTTCCATTGTGAATAAGTTCGTCATGCTCGGATACAGGCGAGATCTTCCGCGGAACTCCAAGCAGCCGCTGTAAGATCCAAAGCGGTTCTGTCAGTGCATTCGAATCCACAGACGCGCGCGCTGACCGCTGGCCTATTCCCCTTTGCCTTGTTTAGCCTCGTTCTTTTCAGATTTACTCAGACTCTTTACAAGATCAAGATGATGCTGCAAGTTGCGCTTCCCCGCTGAAAGCTTTGACGTCCGCCTGATGGTCTCGGATCTGATCCTTCAGGTAAGCCTAATCGAAATCTTTTCCGGAGCGCTTCGAAAGTTTGTCGAGTCGAGCGCGTCGGGGATCGCGATGTGCTCCTCAGTCGCGATTTCCTTTAGCTGACTATGGGTCTTTGTGTGGTCATCGATCGGTATCGGCGGTCACTAATGGCGTCTGGCCAGGGGTCGTCTGGTTCGGAAAAGTTGAGGGTGTGGATAGTCCCTGCCCGGGCACCATGCCGCAGCCCGAAGTTTGGGCGAGGGCGACGGCTGTATGAACACACAGTTGCGCATCAGCCACCGCCTGGGCTTTTGGGAACTTGCTTACCAAAAGGTGAGACGAAATTGGATTCAGTATGTTTCGGGCAAGGAAGAGAATTCGCTAGCACCGACGCGTAGCCATTTGGGGCCCTTCTGAGTCTAGCCGAAGACTCTGGCCTAAAAAGGGTGCGAGCGTCCAGCATTCAATTGTGGAGTGCGACAAACTGCCGTATGCAGCCGCTTCAGTGCCCATACTTACTACCCGCGATTTTCCTAAGTCATATTCAGATTGCGGCAGCGTCATACGATAGCAGTGGATTTTGTGAGAATTCTGTGCTGAGGAAGACGCACGATGCTGAACATCGCCGAAGACATCTGCTCGATGACTAATTTCAAGCGACGCACAAGTGAAGTTGTGAGGCGCCTCCGCAGAACTGGCCGGGCTGTTGTACTGACCACGAACGGAAAGGCTGACGTTGTCGTTCAGGATGCGGTGTCATATCAGAAGCTGCTTGATCGATTGCAGGTTTACGAGAACCGGAAGGGCGCAATTGAAAGTGAAGCAGGACTGCCCGATGACAGCATCGTTTAGCGTCGAATCAACCACGCTGTTGTTGCAGGCGCCTCGAGTGCCTATGGCCGGCCCGCTATGGCTGTGAAAGAAAACTCAAGAGGCGCAAGCATAGCGGACCGCAAAACGCAGACGTTTCTGGCGGGCGGCGGCGAAATGGGCGCTCGCATTCGTGCGTTTGATTGGACAAGCACGCCATTAGGGCCAATCGAATTCTGGTCGCAGTCGCTGAAGACTTCTGTCGGTCTGATTCTCACATCCCGCCATCCGATGTGGATCGGCTGGGGCCCGAAGATGACATTTTTGTACAACGACGCGTATCTTCACGTTCTCGGCGCCGCAAAGCACCCCGAGGCACTCGGCAAGCCGGCGGCGGAAGTATGGGCCGAAATCTGGGACATCTGCGGTCCTCTTGCAGACAAGGTGTTTCAAAGCGGCGAAGCCAGTTTCGTAGACGACGTACGTTTGTTCATGGATCGGGGTGACTTCCTCGAAGAGACGTTCTATTCCTTCTCGTACAGCCCGATCCGCGATGAATCTGGTGAGATATCGGGCTTGTTCTGCCCTTCCACCGATGTCACGCCAAAGGTCTTGAATGCAAGACGGCTCCGGACATTGTCAGAACTCGCCAGCAGCGAGCCGTCCGAAAAGACAACCGCGGGCGCCTGTGCAATTGCCGCGCAGACTTTACGCAAGAATCCCGATGATATTCCGTTTGGATTGCTTTACCTCGCCGATGCGGAGGGCAAATGGGCATTCCTTGAGCAGGTCATCGGCGCTGTTGATGATGAGCTGGCGAATAGGAGGGAAGTGGATCTGCGGGATGCTTCCGAATCGGCGCCATGGCCGGTGGCTGAGGTCTTTCGCACGCGTCAACGACAGATTGTACCGGTGAAGCACATTCCCGGCTTGCCGCGCGGCGTCGCGAGTCGGCGCGTTGCGGAGGCGGTGGTTCTGCCCGTGACCTCGCGGGGAGAGCACAAGCCATATGGGGTTCTGGTGGCCGGCGTCAATCCTTGTCGCCCGCTTGATGAGGAACATCTCACATTCTTCGAATTAATCGCAGGCCAGGTGGCCACGGCCATTCAGAATGCGAGGGAGTTAGAGGACGAGAAAAAGCGCGCCGACATGCTCGCCGAGGTTGATCGGGCAAAAACTGTCTTCTTCTCAAATGTGAGTCACGAATTCAGGACGCCGCTGACACTGATGCTCGGCCCCCTGGAGAGCCTGCTCGCAAAACCAGAAAGCCTGCCCGCGAAAGATTGTGAACATCTCGTCATTGCTCATCGAAACAGCCTGCGGCTGCTAAAGCTCGTCAATTCGCTGCTGGATTTCTCACGCATCGAAGCCGGGCGCGTTAAGGCGTCCTACACGCCGACCGATCTATCAGGCTTCACTGCTGACCTTGCATCTAATTTCCGATCATCTATGGAGGCGGTGGGACTACAACTCGTGGTCGATTGCGCGCCGCATCCCGAACGTGTCTATGTCGACGTCGAAATGTGGGAGAAGATTGTACTGAACCTTCTCTCGAATGCATTCAAGTTCACCTTTGAGGGAAGCGTCACAGTATGTCTTCGCCACAGCGGGACTCACGCCGTCCTGACCGTCTCAGATACCGGCGTAGGCGTACCAGAAGCGGAATTGCCGCGCATCTTTGAACGATTTCATCGCATCGAGAGCGTCAGAGGAAGGACTTACGAAGGAACGGGCATCGGTCTGGCGCTCGTTCAGGAACTCGTGAAACTTCATGGCGGCAGCATTTCCGCAACCAGCCGGTTTGGGGAGGGTAGCACGTTCACAGTCTCTGTGCCGCTCGGCACAGCGCACCTGCCAATAGAGGCCGTTGAAAGTGGGCCCGCCCCGCAAGTGGCTCCAGCTCTCGCGCAAGCTTTCACGAGCGAGGTGCAGACCTGGTTGTCGCATACTGGGCCCCGAGGGAACGCCGCTGGCCTGACACGCGGTTCGGAACCGGGGAGCAAACTGCGTATTGTCCTGGCCGATGACAATTCGGACATGCGCGAACATATCACCCGCATTCTTGGTCACGAATATGACATTTGGAGCGCGGAGGATGGAGAGCAGGCGTTAGAACTGGTGCGGCAGCACGCTCCGGACCTGCTTCTCACGGATGTGATGATGCCGAAATTCGACGGATTCGAACTGCTCCGTGCCTTACGAGCCGCCCCCCGCACGCGCACTCTTCCAGTGATTTTCATTTCTGCTCGCGCCGGCGAGGAAATGCGCGTTGAAGGTCTGCAGGCCGGGGCCGATGACTATCTGGTTAAGCCTTTTACGGCGAACGAACTCCGCGCCCGCGTGGGCACCCATATCCAGATGGCGATTGCTCGCCGCCGCGCGACAGAACAGGAGGCGACGCTCCGCGCCGAGGCGGAGGCGGCGCGAGATGAGGTCATCCATATTCTGGAAAACATGACCAATGGCTTCATTGGTTTGGATCGCAACTGGCACCTGACGAATATCAATGCCGAAGCCGAGCGGCTCAACGGCATACGGCGCGAGGACATGCTGGGCAGAAGCCTGTGGGAACTCTTCCCTGAGCCGGGTGGAACGCCAATTCATCGCGAGTTCCTTCGTGTTGCAAAAGAACGCATAGCGGTTGAGTTTGATAACTATTACGAACCATGGAAGCGGTGGTTGCACATCAAAGCGTACCCCGCATCTCACGACGGCCTTTCGGTCTTTTTTGAGGACATCACCACGCGTAAAGCAGCAGAAAGAGAGCGCGCAGCTTTGCTGCTCAGCGAGCGCGAGGCGCGCGTCGAAGCTGAAACATTGAACGAACTGGCCCGCAGATTTTCCGCCGAACTCGATCTGCAGAAGCTCATTAAAGCCGCCACCGATGCTGCCACGAAACTTACGGGTGCGAAGTTCGGCGCCTTTTTCTACAACGTGCGGGATGAAAAGGGCGAGTCCTACGTGCTGCATACGCTGTGCGGCGCACCGCTTGAGGCCTTTGCGAATTTCGAGCTGCCACGTAATACGCCTCTATTTGAGCCCACGTTCCGCGGTATTCGGGTAGTGCGCAGCCACGATATTCTCACGGACCCGAACTACGGCAAGAATCCGCCGTATCAAGGCATGCCTCCCGGCCACTTACCGGTGCGAAGCTATCTCGCGGTTCCCGTCGTAGGCCCGTCGGGCGACGTGCTGGGCGGACTCTTTTTCGCTCATCCCGAGCCGGGTGTCTTCACCGAACGGGCGGAACGTATCGCCGTTGGTATTGCCAGCCATGCCGCTATCGCTGTTGACAACGCGCGCTTATTTGCAAAGGCGGAGCAGGAAATCACGCAGCGCAAGCAGGCCGAGGCTCTGTTGCGCGAGAGCGAATGGCGTTTCCGCCAGATGATTGATGCCCTGCCCGCCGCGATTTACACGACCGACGCCGAGGGTCACCTCACCCATTTCAATCCCGCCGCCGCCAGGCTGTCCGGACGTGAGCCCGAACTTGGCAGCGATCAGTGGTGCGTCAACTGGAAGTTATTCCTGCCGGAGGGCACGCCTTTATCGAATGATCAAAGCACAACAGCTACAGCCCTGAAGCATGGCAGGATCGCTCAAGGCACGGAATGCATTGCCGAGCGGCCGGACGGTACACGGTTTTGGTGCATCCCATATGTGACGCCCCTATTCGATGGCCAGGGCCGAATCGCCGGCGGTATCAACATGTTCGTGGACATCACGGACCGCAAGGCCGCTGACGAAGCCCTTCGTGGGAGCGAGGAACGATTCCGCGCAATCGTGGAGGCAACCCCCGATTGCGTCAAGGTGGTTGCTGCGGATGGCACCTTGCTTCTCATGAATTCATCGGGGCTCGCGATGGTGGGCGCGCAATGCGCCGACGCGGTGATAGGCAAAAGCTTTTATGACCTTATTCCACCGGAGTTCCGGGAGCTTTTTCGCGAGTTCAACAAAAGGATCTGCCAGGGTGAGAAGGGCTCCCTGGAATTCGACATTACAGGATTACAGGGCCAGCGAAGGCACATGGAAACCCATGCCGTCCCGCTTCGCAATCCTGATGGCAGTATTGCGCAACTCGCCATCACGCGCGATATCAGCGAGCGTAAACGTGCCGAAGAAGCGAGCCTGCTGCTCGGCGCCATCGTCGATTCATCTGATGACGCTATTATCAGCAAGGACCTCAGCGGCGTCATAACGAGCTGGAACAAGGGCGCGGAGCGCTTGTTCGGCTACACCGCCGACGAGGTGATTGGCCGATCGATAACGATTCTCATTCCACCTGACCGCCTCAGTGAAGAACCGGATATTCTGAGTCGCCTACGGCGCGGCGAGCGCGTCGACCACTTCGAGACGATCCGTAGGCGGAAAGACGGTTCGCTGCTGAACATTTCACTGACCATTTCGCCGGTGAAAGGTGGGCATGGGAATATTATCGGCGCATCCAAGATCGCCCGTGACATCACCGAGCGCAAACGCGCCGAAGCCGCGTTGCTTGCGAGTGAAAGCAGATTTCGACAGCTTGCCGACTCGATGCCTCAGATCGTCTGGACCGCTCGTCCGGACGGGTTCTTGGATTACTACAACGAGCGCTGGTACGAGTTCACAGGCTTTAACCGGGACGAGTTTGGAGATGTCAGCTGGGAACCTATTCTCCATCCTGAGGATATGAAGCGCTGGTACGAGACCTGGTACGACTCTGTCAAAACCGGACAGCCATACCGGATCGAGTACCGTTTCTGGGACCGGCACGAAAACCGTTGGCGCTGGTTCATGGGGCGCGCGCTCCCCATACGGGACGATGAGGGTAACATCGTGAAATGGTTCGGTACCTGTACCGATATCGACGAGCAGAAGTGCGTAGAGGACGAGCTGCGGCGCGCCAACCAGGACCTCGAGCAATTTGCATACTCGGCGAGCCATGACCTGCAGGAGCCTTTGCGCGGCGTCAAAATCTACAGCGAGCTTTTGAGAAGACGCTACCGGGACAAACTCGAAGGGCAGGCGCTTGAATTCCTGGATTACCTATCTGCAAGCGCGTCCCGCATGGAAATGTTGATCCGCGATCTGCTTGCATACACGCAGGTGACCAAGCTCGAAGCTGCTGAGGAGGATGCCGATGCAAACGAGGCACTGACAGACACGCTGGCCAACCTCAACGGAGCCGTCATGCAGAGCGGAGCTCGCGTCACTTCGGATCCATTGCCCCGTGTCCGGGTGCACGACACGCATCTCAAGCAGCTATTTCAGAACCTCGTCGGCAATGCGATTAAGTACCGTAGTCCGGAGCGGGTTCCGGCAGTGCATGTGAGCGCCAAACGGCAGGATCAATATTGGCTGTTCTCAGTCATCGACAATGGCATCGGCATTGAACCCGAATATAAGGAGCGGATCTTTGGACTTTTCAAACGACTGCATACAGGGGATGAATACTCAGGTACCGGCATTGGGCTGGCCATCTGCCAACGAATCGTGGACCGATATCATGGCCGGATCTGGGTCGAATCCGAGCCGGGCAAAGGATCTAACTTCTTGTTCACCCTGCCCGTCTGACAGCCCTGAAGATCAGAAACGCTATCGCATCCTTATCGTGGAAGACAATAAGGCCGATGTCTTCCTGATCCGCGAAGCGATGGCTGCGGCGAAAATAAACGCCGATCTGGATGTTCTTCAAGATGGCGAAAAGGCGGTGCAATTCTTCGAGCAGGTAGATAGCGATGACTCGGCGGCATGCCCAGACTTAGTCATCCTCGATATTAATCTCCCTAAAAAGCATGGCGGCGAAGTGCTCCGGCAGATGCGCAGGAGCTGCCGTTCTGCGAATGTGCTTGTGCTCGCCGTCACCTCGTCGCACTCCGCGATAGACCGCGAGGCTATGGTGAAACTGGGCGTCAACGGCTATTTCTGCAAGCCGTCGGCATATGACGACTTTATGAAGTTGGGCGAAGTTGTCAAGGAGCTGCTTCGCAGCACGCCTGAAGCACCCGCGGCATCCGGTTGAGCAGAGTGAATCAGACCTTTCTCTAATACGTCTCCATGCGACCAAGAAGCTAATGCGGCGAGCCGGCGCAGTCGGTCGATCAACCGTTTCTTAAAACCTTCGGAATCCCGCAATAGGCAGATATTCTTTCCAGGGCTCTAACCGCTGCGTCATATTCCCCTGTGGCTCGAAAGACTTCTCGGTTCGTATTTTTCCTGTCTGCTCTACCAGTCTGTGCGGGTTTCAGAGTGTTTCCGACATCAGTAAACGAGGAAGCGTTTGATCTCGACGTGACCCCTTGTTCTCTACAACTCTCATCCGCATCGACGGTGAAACATCCGTCCGTAATATGAGTCCGATAAGTGATAGCGAAGAATGCCACGGATTCAGCCCAGTTGGCTATAAGGAGTACACCACATGGCACTATTCAATGCGACCGAGTTCAATTCGCTACGAGATCTTTTCATCAACCAGATAGAAGATCTCTACGACGCCGAAACGCGGCTTACGAAGGCTTTACCCAAAATGGCAGAGGCGGCCCATTCATCCCCACTCAGGCAGGCCTTCGAGTCACACCTGGCCGAAACAGAAGGGCACGTTTCGCGGCTCCAAACTATCTTCCGCGGAATCAATGTTGAGCCAAAGCGCGAGACATGTGAAGCGATGAAAGGGTTAATTTCCGAAGGCGAGGAAATGGTAAACGCCAAGGGTGATTCCGGCGTGAAGGATGCGGCCATCATTGCTGCAGCACAACGAATTGAACATTATGAAATGTCAGGATATGGCACAGCTCGCAGTTTCGCTCAACAGCTTGGTTTAAAGGAAGCAGCGAATTTATTGCAGCAAACCCTCAACGAAGAGACCGCTGCGGATAAAAAGCTGAATATGATTGCGGAGTCTTCCGTCAACCAAATGGCTGCTGCCGCCAACAGATAAGCCTTTTCTAGTGGCGAGAGCCTTCGGCCCGGGAGCGGCTCTCGCTACGCTACTGCCCCAAAAAGGACAGGGTGGTGCTGAGCGCTGTTGGAAACCAAAAGAGTAACGAGTCGAGAATGCGTTCACTGCAGCCTGTCCGTTCAGAAGTGCCGGAAAATATTACCCTCCAAGCAGCAGTGTTCGAACGCCCTGGGCCGGTAGAAAGATTCTTCCGGGACCTGGGGCCGGGATTGATTACCGGTGCGGCGGACGATGATCCGTCGGGGATCTCCACTTATTCGGTGGCCGGCTCCGTATATGGGTATGCCGGGCTATGGACGGCGCTTTTCTCCTTTCCACTGATGGCAGCGGTGCAACTAATGTGTGCACGCCTCGGTATGGTGACCGGCCGGGGACTTGCCGCAGTAATCAGATCACGCTATCCAGCGTGGGTACTATGGTCCGCATGCGCGCTGCTGGTTGTCGCCAACGTATTTAACATCGGAGCCGACCTGGGAGGGATGTCGGCCTCGATGCAGATGGTGACCGGAGTTCCAGCCTACCTCGGAACGCCGTTTTTTGCCTTCCTGATCATTGCGCTTTTGTTCTGGACATCCTACCGGACCATCGCGCGGACTTTCAAATGGATGACGCTTGCTCTGTTTGCTTATGTGATCACCGCATTCTTGGCACGTCCCGACTGGCCGCACGTGCTGAGGGCGACGGTTGTCCCACACGTCGAATGGACTCGAGCGTATCTTTCCATGTTGGTCGCCATCCTGGGAACGACGATTTCTCCCTATCTGTTCTTCTGGCAGGCCGCGCAGGAAGTGGAGGAGGACCGCAAGCGCGGCAAGACCACGGTGGCACAACGTCGGGGAGCTACGGATGAGGAGTTGGTTACTGCCACCAAGGACGTCGTGACGGGAATGTTGCTTTCGAATCTAGTTATGTACTTCATCATCCTTACGACGGCAACGACGCTGAACGCTCACGGGATGAAGAACATTGAAACGGCGCGGCAAGCCGCCGAAGCGCTGCAGCCGCTGGCGGGCAAAGGGGCATACTGGCTGTTTACCCTCGGGTTGGTTGGGACGGGAATGCTGGGTGTTCCAGTGTTAGCCGGGTCTTGTGCCTATACGATAGCCGAGGCAGCGCGATGGCGAGCGGCCTCTCTAAATAAAAAGTTCCACATGGCGCGGCGATTCTACGGCGTGATCGCCGCATCGGTTCTGGTAGGACTTGCTCTTAATTTTGCGAGATTTAATGCAGTCAAGATGCTGTTTTGGTCGGCTGTTTTGAATGGAGTTCTGGCGCCGCCGCTTGTCATTCTCGTTGTGTTATTGACGAGCGACAAGAAAGTAATGGGGAAGCGTGCTAACGCGCCTCTGGCACGATTGCTCGGATGGATTTGCGCTGCTGTCATGAGCGTGGCGGCTGTAACGATGGTGTTGGGGTAGCATAGCCCCAAAGTCCTCTTAGGTTCAGTGAAGCGAATCTGTGATCGCCTGCGCGGTTCACAGGTGAGCGGTCTCCTTCTACTAACTCCAATCTGTTACACGCACTCGCGAACACCTCAAACCGTTTCACATCTGACCGTCTCAGTTCGAGCCCAAGACCTGGTCGCGAACGATCGGGGCGGAGGAACCCGTTCTTCGTCCGGATTGCCCCTTCGAACAACATGGCTTCAATCCGCAGATGATCGTAAAAGTATTCGACATTGATTGCAGGCAGCAGTGCACAGCACGGGTGGCTTGAATCGAAGGTGAGGTATAGGATGTTCCGGTTTTGACGTGACGAAAGACGTGAATGATCGTGAAGCACGCAACTATTAAGCCGGCCTTTCATTGGGATCCTCACTTCGCGAGGAATCCGTACAAATTCGACCAGTACGGACGCGATTAGCTAAACCTGCGACATTTGCGAGCGAGTGCTCGCCCTTGACTGCTTTTAGCTGCCTATTCCGAGCGCTTAAAGTGAAAAACCGGAAAACCATACGCATCCAACCTTGTCATTTTTTCGTCCACTGGTTCGGCTGCGTGTGGTCGGTCAGCAGTTTTTGTTATACCTGCGAGTAACTTGCGATCGTGGTTCTCGATGGAACGTAACGTGCCCCAAAAAGGTTGAGGAGATCAGCTCGTCGCAAATTTCGGCTTAGACCAGCTGACGCGCAAGACTGACCAGCACCCGGTGACGAGGATACCGCTAAAGTTGTTCCAAATGACAGAAAGGATTGAATGTCATGATAATACTCTTGATTTTGCTTGTGATCCTGCTCATGGGCACCATTCCGGCATGGCCATATAGCAGAGGGTGGGGATATTATCCCAGCGGAGGACTGGGAATTATCCTTCTAATAGTCCTTGTGCTGTTCTTCTTAGGAGACCTCCACCTTTAGTTGGTCCTGGGTAGCGCGCGCCACTCGCACCGCCCGCACTATCGAACTACCTCTGTCTTGGTGGGCGCTGGAGCTGGTCAGCAGTCCCCGCTGCAAAAGCGAGTGCACCGTAGCGGGCGCTCGCTCATTGAGAACCAAGCGACCGGGGAGTACATCTTCATCGCTAAGTTCAAAGCGCTCGAAGCGCGTCCCGGTCAGTCCTGGCTATACTCTCCGCTTGACTGAACGAAGCTACAAACGGGACCGATCCCTCATAAAGTAGCTATCGAGACTAGCCTGCTGCGGACGACTCACTGGCTAGCATGATGGTATGCCTAACAATGCGATCGAGGTACTGACAGCCGCGGTTACACCTGTTGTACTGGTTTCGGCGACAGCGATTCTGGTATCGGGAATGAACACACGGTACATTGCCATTTCGGATCGAATGCGCGCGCTTACCCGTGAGTACCGCGACCCAAGCAGCCCCGACCAAAGGAGAGTGATCATTTCCCGCGAGCTTGTGACATTCGAGCGCCGAATTCATCTGGCTTCGTGGGCAGTTCGCGCACTGTACACGGCGGTGGGAGCGTTCATTTTAGATGTGTTGATCATCAGTGCAACCTTGTGGCGGCAAATGCTGGCCGCGGCAACTCTACCCTTGTTCCTTCTCGGGATCCTCCTGATGATTTTTGCGATCGTCTGCCAAATGCTGGAACTGCAGGGTGCGAATCGCACCATATCGCTTGAGATCCGTGATATCGCGGAAGCGCACAAGCTGGAATCCCGAAATTAGGAAGGCGTTTGTTTCCAGACAGAAAAACTGTGTTTGATCGTCTTGATCGAGGATCGGCTGTTCGCTAGACTTACGAAGTCCGGCAGACAGAATCGGCCTTCGCATTCCCAGCCCGTGCCCGGAGGGGAGCGCGGCTGTTTTCTAGTGAACGAGGAGGTGCACTGTGTACGACAAGAAGAATCTCAGCAGGCTTAAGACGGTGGAGTCGAACGCGCCAGAAGCGATAAAAGCGTTCTGGGCCTTCGACAAGGCGGCGATGGCCGCCGGAGCCATCCCTAGCAAATACAAGGAGCTCATGGCACTAGCTGTCGCTTTCACCACGCAGTGCCCGTATTGCATCGAAATCCACTCGAACAAGGCACGAGAGGCAGGCTCATCGGATCAGGAGATCGCCGAGGTCGTCGCGATCGCCGCCGCTCTCCGCGCCGGAGCAGCGATCACACACGGCACACACGCCTTCAAGGAGTCGTAGACAGAACGGAACCGGTCCCAGTACGCGTGTTTATGACTTGTCCGAACTGTGGTTTACAAAATGCCGGCAACGCAAGGTTTTGCGCCAACTGCGGTACGCCGCTCAACGCTGGGGTTCCTGTTGACGCCGGCGGTCGCGTCAATCCGCCTGGCGGCTCCTTAAGCCCGGCAAAGGCAATTGGCCTCGGCTGCCTGATTATCGTTGTGCTTTTTCTTCTTTTCGGGCTCTCATGCGCCAGATCCTGCTTCTTCCCGAGGCATCATCGAATTTATATCCGCAGAGTCTACTATCCGCGCGCGGGCTCATTCAGTTTGGACCTGAAGAAAATTTGTCGCCCGCGCGCTACTTCCCACAATGAGCGGACAAGTCCATCGGTCTGACCCGCGAATCCTGAACCGCCGAACGCTGGAGCGCGATCATCGGCGTCTGGCGGGCCGGCTCGCGGATGGCATGGTGGTTCTTGACGTGGGCTGTGGTTCAGGAGCGATCACAGCGGGCATCGCAAGAAGGGTGGGCCCCTCCGGATATGTCGTTGGCGTTGATCGCGATGCTTCGCTGTTGGGTCTTGCAAGGCAAGAGCACCATGACCTTCCTAATGTCAGTTTCGAGCTTGAGGACGCCGCGCTGTTGCCGTTCGAGGATCGCTTCGATGTCGTTACCGCTGCCAGAACGCTCCAGTGGGTCGACAGTCCAGAGCGAGTGCTTATGCAAATGAAGAAGGCCGCTAAGGTTGGCGGCCTTATCTTTGTTCTCGATTACAACCATCAGGACAGTACTTGGGAGCCTGACCCGCCTGCGGAATTCGTGCGGTTTTACTCTGCTCTCCTCCAATGGAGAACAGCAAATAACTGGGACAACAGAATCGCCGACCATCTGCCTGAAATGCTCCGTTCGACGGGTTTAGTGGACGTTCGCACTTGTCTGGACGACGAGATCACTGTTCGCGGAGATGCGGAATTCACGACGGCTGCCGCTATTTGGCCGTATGTTATCGACAGTGTTGGACCCCAACTCGCCGCTTCGGGCTTTCTTGCCGAAGAGGAACAATCACGTGCTGCGGAGTCCTATTCGGAGTATTTACGAACGGGCCTTCAAAGGCAGACGCTTTCAATGAGAACCGTTGAGGGAACAAAGCGTTGATCCGGCAGCCTGTGGCAGGAGAATGCCTACACACCGGTTTGCGTAATCGTGCAATTTGGCACGTCACAAAAGCCGATGGCCGACCGTCGTACCCCGTAGAAAGCTGCTACACTAGGAACGTCTTTGCATTCCCCACCTCAGGGCCCTCAGGCCGCGCTTCAGTCGCTTACCAGCCTTTACGGTTTGGCTTCAAAGCAGCCCGACAGAGACGATTCCACTGCAAAAGGAAAATCCTAATGACTAAACTATTTGTCGGGAACCTCAGTTTCCAGACAACTCAAGCGGATCTGATCGCTACATTCTCGCAGTACGGTAGCGTGGAACGCGTTGATATCGTGACTGATCGGGACAGCGGCCAACCGCGCGGATTCGCCTTCGTCGAGATGACGAACAAGAACGAGGCGGAAGCTGCCATTTCGCACCTCAACGGGTCGGAGCTGAATGGGCGCGCTATGAACGTGAACGAAGCTCGTCCGAAGCCGAAGACCGGCGGCGGGTTTGGAGGCCGCGGTGGCGGCGGACGAGGCGGCTCCCAAGGGCGCGCGCGCTGGTAGATCTACTGCTCAAATAAGAGGGCCGGGGGCGGACCTACACGCCGTTCCTGGCAATCTCACGCGCGGTGCGCAACAGGTGCTGCAGAAAAACTTTCTGCGCTCTTGTCTGGAAATGACGGCCGAGCATACTCACGCCCAGCGTACGCGTTGCGGCATCGTTTGCTAACCGCAGGAACCGGCAGCCGCGTGCCGGCTGAACAGCCATTTGGGGCACGGCGGAAACGCCCATCCCAGCCCCGACCATTGCGAGTATCGTGGCAAACTGTCCGCTCTCGAAGATCACATTCGGTGCAATCCGCGATTTCCTGCATGCGGCGATTGTGCTGTCACGAAAGCAATGCCCCTCCTTTAAGAGCAGAAAACGGCTCTGCTTAGGGACCTCCTCCAGCCTGACAATTTTGCGGCGGGAAAGAGCATGCGCTTGCGGGACTACCAGGAAGAAGGGCTCCTGGAGAAGCTTAATTGAGAGCAAGTCCGCGCGGTCGAGAGGAAGCGCTGTAATCACGAGGTCGACACTTCCGGCATGCAAGTGCTGAAGAAGCACCGGCGTGGTGTCTTCGATGACGTTCACGGCGATCCCGGTGTGCTGGCGGAAAAAGGTAATGAGCACAGGAGGCAGAAAATACGGCGCGACAGTTGGGATCGCGCCGATCGCGACCTCGCCTTTATCTTTTCCGCTCATTTCCAGAATCTCGGTTTTCGCTTCCGAAAGCTCACGAAGAATCCGCTCGGCCTTCGGCAGGAACGCCCTGCCGAACTCGGTGAGTCGAGCCGATCTGGAGAGCCGGTCAAACAATTTCGCGCCGAGTTCAGCTTCGAGCTTTAGAATCTGCTGAGAAAGCGAAGGCTGAGCGACCCGTTCGGCTTCCGCGGCGCGCGTGAAGGTGCCGTTTCGAGCGACAGCACAGAAGTACCGGAGCTGATGAATCTCCATGTCTCTTCTCTCTCAGAAAACTATTTCATATCAGTTCCAGTGCCTATAGGCCGAATAGGAAACAGATATTTGACCTATGGGTCGACCCGTACCTAGTCTGGTGTTGGAAAGGATACAGCCATGCCTGACGTTACGCGAGTACCTGCCGGTGATGTTACGCAACGTGTCGGAGTGGAAGTCATCCGCGCACGTGGGGTTGACGTTGACAAACTGATCAAGATGCTGGTCGCAAATGCAGCCGCGGAGTTTGCCAGCACCTATTATTACTACACGATTCTCCGGATGCATCTTGCCGGCCACGAGGACTACAAAGAAATCTGCGAAGATGCGCGTCTCGAGGACCGCGCTCACTGGGAGCTGATCGTTCCACGAATCTATGAGCTCGGCGGGGAATTGCCCAACGACCTGCCTGCGTTTCACGACCAGGCCGGCTGTGTTGCGGCGAAGTTGCCGGACCCTCCGACGGCTGTGAATATTCTCACGCTCCTGCTCGAATCCGAGCGGTGCGCTATACGGAGCTGGATTGCAGTTTGTGACATGACTTTCGGCAAAGACCCACGCACGTATGATCTGGCTTCGCGAATTCTCAACGAGGAGATTGAGCACGAAGCCTGGTTTATCGAGTTGCTGGCGCATGAGCGCGACGGCAAGACAATTCCGTCCGGCCATTTCCGGCGCGGGACACCGGGCGAAGCGCCTTACAGCAAGAATAATCGGTTCTACAACCCTTAAGCTGGAGTTGTGGCGGTCGCAGCGAATGGGAAAGAACATTATCTGGTAGCGCTGGAAATGCCCGAAGGAGAACGTTCCTTCAGCTGCGGCCGCGATGAATTTATCTGGGACGCGGCGGCACGACATGGCATCAGGCTTCCGGCTATCTGCCATCAGGGACGATGCCTGACCTGCGCGGGACGCCTGTTAAGCGGTACGGTCGACCAATCGAGAGCAAACTCGTATTTCGACGAGGACAGGCGCGCAGGGTTTGTGCTCCTCTGCACCGCCCGCCCCTCGAGTGACCTCCGCATACTCACGAACCAGCAGTGGGTTATGCGCGCGCATCGCCGGCAACTGGGGTTGCCGGCGCCGTATGCGTGAACAACATGGGTGAACTACGTGGGTGAACTACGCAGCCACCGCAAATGTCCGGTCGCTTCGCTGGCGAATGAGTGCGGAAGCGACGAGGCCCACGACCAGAAAACCGACAATCTGAGTTGTCATGTAGGCGGCTGTATAGACCGCAGGGAAGCCGTACCAGTTCCAATAGGAGACGTTCGTAGGCAGCGATGCGAGAAACCCTACGACCAGCACGAAGCCCACGCGCGCGGGGTAACTGACTAAGCCCGTCTGCGCAAGCAGGAAAACCGCGAGCAGCGCTTCAACTAACTCTGCGATGAACTCAGTGATGAGTTGTCCGGCCGTGAGCTCCTTTGCTCCAGGCGGGTGATAGATCAGCAGACCAGAGGGGTTGCCGGCCAGTTTTAGCTCGTAGTTCTTCATGGCAGCAGCCTTCTGTTCCGAGGTATCGCCAGGTTTCCAGCCGGAAGAGGGAAAGAGATAGAGGCCCGAAGTTCCTCCCAGCGAGCCGTGCATCTGGTCCAGCAATCCCGGCTCATTGTTACTGATTTCGCGAATACCCGCGCTTGCGAGCGGAAGAACCATGTGCGCGATTGACGACCAGATAAACATAGCGATTCCGCCTATAACACCAGCGAGAATGGTTCGGCGAGTTACCATACGTGTCCTCCTGAATGAGTAGAGTAATAGAATTGGGACGAGATTGCTAAGACCTGTGCGCAGCAGGTGGGCAGCTAGTGGCGGCTTATGACAAATAACGTGTACAAGACGACGTGTTGTGTTATCGGCGGCGGTCCTGCGGGCGTGATGCTAGGTTATCTCTTGGCTCGCGCTAGTGTGCCAGTCACTGTACTCGAAAAGCACAACGATTTCTTCCGGGATTTCCGCGGTGATACCGTACATCCCTCAACGCTGGAGCTCATGCACGAGCTCGGCCTCCTCGGAGACTTCCTGAAAGTGCCGCATCAGGAATTGACCTCTACCGGCGGCGTAATTGGGGACTTCACATTCAAGGCTGCCAACTTCCGGCACGTCCCGACGCATTGCAAGTTCGTCGCACTGATGCCGCAATGGGATTTCCTGGATTTTCTTTCGGGGCAGGCGAAGAAGTTCCCAACCTTTGATCTTCGAATGCAGCATGAGGCCGTTGATCTGATTCGCGATGCGGAAAGAGTGACGGGGGTGAAGGTGCGGAGTCCGTCGGGGAACATGCAGATCCACGCAGACCTGGTAGTCGCCTGTGACGGTCGTCACTCTACGGCGCGAAAAGCCGCACAATTGGAGGTGCGCGAGTTTGGTGTCCCGATTGACGTACTCTGGTTCCGCATCAGCCGGAGCAGCAGCGATCCTGAACAGCTTCTGGGAAACTTCAACTACGGCAAGGCCCTTATTCTGATCAATCGCGGCGACTACTTCCAGGCCGGGCTCATCATTCCGAAAGGCTCATTTGAGGCGATAAAGCGCAAAGGTTTGGATGCATTTCGGGAAAGCCTTTTGCAGATCGCGCCTTTTCTTGGCGATCGCGTGGGGGCCGTGCAGGATTGGGACCAGATTAAGCTGCTGTCAGTGCAAATCAACCGCTTGAGGCGGTGGCATCAGCCGGGGCTGCTGTGTATCGGTGACGCGGCACATGCCATGTCACCAGCGGGAGGAGTTGGGATCAACCTGGCGATTCAGGATGCAGTTGCGACGGCGAATCTCCTCGGCACCCCCCTTCGGGAAGGACGTGTTACGGAAGATTTGCTGAGACGCATACAGCAGCGGAGAGAGTTTCCTACCCGCGTAACGCAGCGACTGCAGGTGAATGCGCACAAAGTCTTCGAACACGTTTTTCAGAACACGGGCCCTCTGACAGCTCCCTGGCAATTGAAAGCTGCGGTGCGAGTGCCGGGCATACAGCAGGCGCTGGCGCGCGTGATTGGGATCGGCATCAGGCCGGAGCATATCGAAGACACGGAGAAGCGCCCCTCGTTGCCCAGATGGTTTGTGCCAGGTGTGGCTGTCGGCGCCGCCGTTCTAGCGGCTGTTGCCGTCGTCGCGGTACGAGCAAGAAGAGATTTGCGACGAAAGAAATACACTGAACCGACCGCGTCGCCCGGTTCTTAATTTGCTCTTTCGAATTCGAGCGCAAGAGCCGGAGTGTTTTTTGATGTGCTCTCCGCGAACATGCTTGTAGGGTTATTATGGCCTTCGCAGCAAAGAACATCCAGGAAACGCCGGCCCCGGTACACATTTCAGAGCGAATCTCAAAGCTCGACTGGCGACGCATCGTCGTTGATCTTGATATGCATGGCTCGGCACTAGCCAAGACAGTGCTATTCCCCGAGGAGTGCCGCGACCTGACGAAAGCATACCAGGATGATGGCCTCTTCCGTAGCCGAATCATCATGGCGCGTCACGGGTTCGGGCGTGGCGAGTACAAGTATTTTCGGTATCCGCTTCCGGAACTCGTGTCGGGCCTGCGCGCGGCGCTTTATCCAAAGCTTTCCGAAATTGCCAACCGCTGGAACGAGATCATGAGCGTAGATGTGCGGTACCCGAAGGATCATTCCGCATTCATGGAACGCTGTCACCAGGCCGGCCAGATTCGACCGACGCCGTTGCTGCTCGAATACGGCGAGGGAGACTACAACTGTCTGCACCAGGATCTGTACGGAGAGCACGTCTTCCCATTACAGGTTGCTTTCCTTCTCTCTGATCCAAAGGAAGATTTCAGCGGCGGAGAATTTGTGCTGACGGAGCAGCGACCGCGTATGCAATCGCGCGCGGAGGTGGTGCCGCTCGACCAGGGAGATGCCGTGATCTTCCCGGTTCATCACCGGCCGGTGCGGGGCTCGAAAGGCTGGTATCGGGTCAATATGCGCCACGGTGTAAGCCGTGTCCGCTCCGGCAGGCGGCATACTCTTGGCGTAATCTTCCATGATTCCGTGTGATGCTACAGTAGCTTTGGTTTCGTTCTTAGCGGGAAAGCGGCGCGGCCATTGACGGCGTTTCTACTGAATATTCCAGCCTTGGCATCCACTCGCCTCGGCCATAAGGTGTAAGGTCGAGCAGGTTCCATACGGGCGTCAACAGGTCGATTCCACGGTTTACGTGATCTGCCATCTGCGCACATGCTGAGTAGAAATGCTTCACGGACCCGTCTTGCGACAAGACGAAAACGCTGATACCTGGCCACTGTCTGCCGCCTTCGTTTTGAAACCCCAAGGCGTTCTTGAATTCCGAGCCTTCGCTCGATATCAGGCGCAGCCCGTGCCAATTTCGCCGGCGTCCCCATTCCCGCAACTCGCGAATCCCTGCCTGCGCAATGATCGCGAAGTTCATCGTCTCCTGCAGATAGTGAGTGACACTATTAAAACCGTCGACCCACATAGTGCACATCCGGCACGGCTTGTTTTGCGCTCCACCGAACATGTATTGATACATAACCAACGGTTTGGTTGGATCATGAAACAGTCCGGATAAGCGCACTTCCTTGATAGGACCGCGCTGAGCGAGGTCTGCGGGCCCCTCATGGAAAACATAGTCCGGCAGGTCTGAGTCCAATGGTAGTTGGCGTCGAAGCGCCGCGACGGTTTCTAGTTGCTCCCGCAGCGCAATTTCGGCTTTGAGCAATTCATCGCGCTGCCTGCGATAATCGTCGCTCTCACTTGCCAGGCGTCCAGGTCTCATGCATAGCTCCAGGTGGCACAATCTTATGCCCGACCGGCGGAAGGTGGAGCGCGTTGCCAGTGCTTTTACAAAAATTTCACAGAGGTCGTTGTAGTTATCTGGTTGCCCAGTAGCCGCGGTGGCCAATGTAGTCGGGATCGGGAAGGTTGCCAAGAATCGTACGGCGAAGTTTGAGGACGTCCACTTCGCCCTGTTCCTGGTACAGAATCTTGCCGTCGGGAGAGATCAGCACTGTGTATGGCACGCCGGATTCCCACTTGGGATCAAATGCTTCCTGCATGGCATCGGTATCGGTGGATCCAAACAAGAGATTGCGGCCCGAGGCGTGCAATTTCTCGAGCATCTTCATAACACCGGATCGTTCGTCCGGCATGTTGGCCGAGACCATCACCATGTCGAAATCGCGCAGCCGGTACATGCGCCACGTAGTTTCAAGATCGGGGAATTCGTGTACGCAGGGGCCGCACCATGTAGCCCAGAAGTTCACGAGTAATATCTTTCCAGTAGGATTGCTGCGAAGCTTGGTGAGATCAGCCGCAGAAGCGACGTCGAGGGTCACCGGTTCAGCCTCAATCTTCTTCAATTCATCGAGCCGGCCGGCTTCTTTCGACATCCATTTGGTGGAGCACCCGAAAACACGCGTGTGCTCTACGGGGACAGGGCTACCCGCCAGGATCGCATTAATTGCGTTGCGCGCGTCCTGCGTCTTCACGAGGGACTCACGCTGATTATTGTCGACATGACCCTCATAGCGAAGTTTTCGCTCTTGATCAAAGATGAAAACGTGAGGCGTGGCTTTGGGACCGTAAGCACGGGCCACGGATTGAGTGTCGCCGTCGTACAGGTAGGGAAAGTTGAAATGGCGGTACGCGGCGCGAATCTTCATTTCAGCGAGACTATCGCTGACGTCGGTGTAGCCGAGCTCGTCCAGCCGGATCGCGTTCGGATTGTTTGGTTCGATGGCTACCAGTGCGACACTCTTGCTGTTGTAATCGTCAGCCAGCTTTTTGATGCGGCCTTCGTAGAGCTGCGCCGTAGGACAGTGGTTGCAAGTGAAAACTATGACCAGAACCTTGCTGGCGGAATAATCGCTTAATTTGTGAATTTTGCCGTCGGTTCCCGGAAGCGAAAAATCAGGCGCGGAAGAACCGATCGCGAGCGTCGGGTGAGGCTCATCGCCCCAAGCGAGCAACGACAGAAAAAGCAGAGGAAGAAGCCGCCGCATGAACACCTCGTCGTAGAAATTGGGACCGCGCGAGTCGCGGCCAGAGAAGATTATTCTATCCGGCGCGAAACGGGATGCCGCCGGGTTACGGCGGTTCGGGGGAATCTTTGCCGTCGCTCTGAGCATCTAAAAGGTGTCGCGAGGCAGACCGGGTCGACAAAGGCCGCCGAGGCCAGTGAACGGCTCCCCCAGAACTCAACTTCCGTAAGCACGTTATGAGCAGAGATATGATTGTGTTGGCCGTCATCACGACGGTCATTCACCTGATTGGCATTGGCGGCCTCATACTTTGGATGGTTGCCGGCTTCCCACTGTCGATTGAGAAATTCAAGGCCTGGGCGAGGAAGCAGAAGTTCCCGTGGCCCAGGCAGATCGAGTAGCAAATGGCTTTCGTGGCTGTGCTGCGCTGTAAATCTCGATTATGAACGGGAGTTCCCCGCTCCGGAAACACCATAGCTCCCGTTAGTCTTTCTACATTCATCCACTACAAAACGCCTGACGGCAGCACTGTATTCCTCCCAGGTTGCTATGTTTCTCCGCTGCGAAGTATTCTACTGGCATTTCCTCCCCCGCTCTGACTGATTCGTATGGAAAGCAGCGAGTTATGGAGGTGTGCCGTAGCACTCCTACGTGCAGAAACGTGAAAGTTGAGCTTCGATGGCGAATTTCCGGCTACACTACGCGCCAGGCGCACTGTGGCGGAAATTGGCGTTCTCTCTCATTGTCTTCATCCTGCACCAGGCTCTGCCGGCAGTTCAATCCATCAGAGTTTTGATTGCACCTACGTCTGCGAACGTCGAGGCGGGCGATACTCGGCAGTTCAAGGCTGTCGTTTTGGGAAGCACCGACCAGAAAGTCAGCTGGGAGGTGAATAAAATTCCCGGGGGTAACTCGGCCGCCGGCAGGATCGCCTCAACGGGCCTCTACACGGCGCCGGATGTGGTGCCCCCATCCGCAAAGGTCACCGTTACCGCAGTGGCGAACGCCGACCGCAGCAAGTCGGCATCTGCCGAAGTGACTATCACTGCACGGCCTTCGAATCTTTCAATCACGCCACTCTCTGTGACTGTCGCACCTGGACACACGCAGCAGTTCATTGCAACCGTGCGGGACATCAGAAATCTAGCCGTCACCTGGGAAGTCAATGGAATCCGCGGAGGCTCTCCCTCCGTTGGCACAATTACTCGCACCGGGTTTTATACCGCTCCTGGCAGTATTCGATTCAAAACACCGGTGATTGTTACCGCTTCGTCGCAAGTCGAAGGACCGAGGCCCGCTTCCGCAACAGTGCGGATTCCCGCCGAAGTCTCACTGACATCCTTCTACGTGTCGACAAAAGGACGAGACTCGAATGCGGGAACCCTACAATCCCCGTGGAGAACGATCCAGCACGCAGCGAATACGGTGCAACCCGGAGATACCGTCTACGTGCGCGGAGGTGTGTATAACGAATCGGTCAACATCCGCGTTTCCGGCTCGGCGCGGGAGGGTGCCATCACGTTTGAAAGCTATCCCGGTGAAACTACAATTGTAGACGGAACGCGCCTCGCGGCGTCCGGTATCCAAGGGCTCTTCAACATCGTCGATCAGAGCTTCATTACAATCCGGGGATTTGAAGTTCGGAACTATCAGACATCAAACTCTTCAGTCACTCCGACAGGAATCTGGATAACAGGTGCGGGTACAAATATTCAAATCCTGAACAACCTGGTGCATAACATCGTTACGAAATCGGAAGCCGAAGGCAGTGCTTTCGGCATTGCGGTGTACGGGTCCGACGCGCCTGCTTCAATCGACAACGTCACAATCAGCGGAAACCAGGTCTACAGTCTCAAGACCGGAAGCAGTGAGTCAGTGAACGTGGACGGCAACATTTCAAGCTTTACCATGACCGGTAACATCGTCCACGATAACGATAACATCGGAATGGACGCGATCGGTTTTGAAGGCGTCTCCCCGAACCCAGAGTACGATTACGCGCGAAACGGCCTTATCGCCGGCAACACGATTTACAACATCAGTGCGATTAACAATCCGGGCGAAGGCTATCAGTATGACACCGATGGAATTTATGTGGATGGGGGCTTCAATATTACCGTTGAAGACAATCTTATCCATAACGTCGACATTGGAATCGAGATGGCTAGCGAACATAACGGGCATGTGGCCAGCTTCGTCACGACGCGGAACAATCTTGTGTACCATTCGAATTCCGCCGGCATATCAATCGGAGGGTATGCGGACAATGTAGGCGGAACTGAGAATTGCCGCATCGTCAATAACACACTCCTCGAAAACGACACGAAAGAAACGGGAAGTGGAGAATTTCAAATCCAGTACTATGCGACCGGTAACATATTTAAGAACAACATCGTGTATGCCGGACGGCAGGGTCTGTTGATTAACAATTTCACTGGCTCGAAGCGTGATCCTGCGGATGTCAACAATAATCTCTACTTTTCCTCTGCTGAGCCGTCGAACGATGCCTGGGTGTGGAACGGCGTCAACTACACCGGATTTGAAAGCTACAGGTCAGAAACGAAAAAAGATCTGCACTCCGCTTTTGCCGATCCGCAGTTCGTGAACCTGAATACCCCGGACTTGCATGTTGGTTCGAACTCGCCTGCGCTCAGGAGAGGAGTGGATTTGGGCGTACTGATCGTTGGGGCCGTAGATTTTGCCGGCAATCAACGTGCCCGGCAGGCCAATGGCCCAATTGACATCGGCGCTTACGAACATCCGTGACGAACGCCTTCGGGGGTCTGCTGGTCAGGTGCGTACGAACACTAGAAGCCGGGTATTTGCGACTATTTACTCTGAACGGTAGCCCGAGCGGGCATGGACTTTGAGCCCGGGCTGGCGCAGTTTTACCTCTATGCTGTGCCACTTCCCTGAATCCGAACGAGCGGAGAGATAGGAAATGAGGTACTCGTCCCTCAGAGCACGTCCAATGGTTTCCACACTGCGACTGATGTCCTCAGAATCGCGGACCACGAGGTGCAACCCTCCCGTCGCATCACTTAAGTCGTCCAGGAGTTGCTGCCCCTGCTGCTGCTCTCGCAGGTCAAATGGCTTTGCGTATGCAGGCGGATCGTACACTGAAATGCAAAAGATTTGCACATCGCTTTCCAGAACCTCTGTCATCAACTCATGCCTGGTGTAGCGGCTGTGGTTGTCCATCCCATCAGAAATGACAAGCAGCGCCTTTCTGGAATTCCTGGCAGACCGCATTTGACTTAATCCCGAGTAGATCGTATCCACCAGCGCCGTGTTCCCTTTTGCTCCCACGAACGAAAGATCAGTGACCAGGCTGGTCAGGTCGCTCGTAAACTTCGAGTCCCTCCCGGGACGATCGGAGACGGTATAGAGAAAGGCTTCGTCCTGAGGATTCGCCGTGTTCACGAACGCCTGAAGCGCGTCTTTGGCTTGCGTCAATGGACCCTTCATGCTCCCGCTTGTATCGAAGACTATTCCTATGGATGCCGGGACATCCTCTTCCGAGAGTGAATAGTTTTTCTTGGGGATTCGATCCTCGAAGACACGAAAAGCCTCCGACCTGAGACCGGTCACGAGACTATGCCGGTGATCTGTAACCGTTACCGGTACGAGGACTAAAGTCGTGTTTGCGCGAAAAGTATCCGAACGCCGGCGCTCCGCTGAATTCTGCCCATGCAGCTTCGGCAAGCCGAGCAACAGAACGGTCAGCAGTAGGGTAATCGACCGCGCTGACTTCATACTATAAATTTCCGCCCCGCCAGATCCTCATGGCGAGTCCATTCCTTCCGTTTGTCAGTATGAATGTTTGAGCATTAAGGCCGCATGAAGACTATATAAAACATTTTCCTGCCCCTGGGCGACGTCGGAAGAGCCTTCTTTCAGGCGGAGTGCTCGCTATTAACAGGGGCTTCAGAAGAAGAAAATGAAGTCCCCCGCGAACGTGACCTGGTTCTTTTTTGTTCCGTTATCGTAGGCGGGCACATCATAGGAGTGCTCAAACCTCAGTTCGGGACGCAACAGGATCGTGGTGCCGATCCAATGTCCCCAACCGATGAGATCTTCCGTGTATCTGCTTCTGAATCCCGTGCGCTGGCCTTTTATATCGTCGAAGTATTCGTTACGAATCGTCAGATAGTTGTGCCTGTTAAATTGCCGCTCGACGTAGCTGACAACTGCCCATTCGTCCGCAAAGCAGGTAACTGTTGTTGTGTTGTTACAGACAGCCCCGTTGGCGTTAGTCTCAATCAAAGACGCGGCGTTCGGGTTAAGAACATTGGGAACGGCATTCTCCCACATGTACCAACTCTCCGTCGCGGTGTGCCATGGGTGATTTTTGAATTTGTGATACCAGGTATAGTACACGCTTTGCAGATTGTTGTAGGCATAGTGACCGCTATTGAGGGAGTTTAGACAAGCGTAGTGGTTGTCTCTGCCTTCTTGCCATGTATAGCTTACGCATCCATTAAACGTCGCCCGCGCGTCACGAGCCCATGGCGCTACGTCGTTGCCGGCCGAGATTCCCGCTTGTAATATCCAATGCTTATTGAGCTTCCATGTGGTATTGATTCCCGTCTGCGTATAGGCATCAAACGTATACAGGATCGAATGGCTGTAAGTATAGTTGTTGGGCGCGAGCTGTGCTTCGATGTCCGGCAGTGAAATATAGCGCCCTATGCGAACGTTTAAGCCCTGCGCTACCTGGCCCCAGTACAGATCTACGTATGCCATCACGGGATCATAGCCGTACTCCTGATTTCTTCCAAGCAACTGGTTGCTGAATATGCCTTTACTCGTGGTGAAGCGGTAATCTAATCCCCACAGATTGGTCAGTCGAAAGCCCCAATCAAAATGCTCGGTCTGCACAGTGTCTGGCTGGCGTTCGATGTATAGGACTTCCTGGTCCGGCTGAATCGTATTGCCGCGCTCATCATATGCTGTGGGATAGTTGTCATAGCCGCCTTTATTGGACGAGCTGATGTTAAATCCGGCGTTGAGCCAGCCGTAAATCTGAACGCCGCTTTCTCTCCAGGCCTGCCCGCTGGAACCGCCCCAGAGGGCTTGCATCAAAGGAGGCGAATTGGTCCAGGGCTGGCCTATGACGGGGGACCCGCCGTAAGGCCAAACGCTGAACGGAAATGGCGGCGAATCGACGGGCGCCGGATACCCGCGAAAAGGAGGCGCCGGACCACTCTCTGTGCCTTTCCAGTCTTGGCTATACGCATTAGCCAGGCGAGCGAAGAAGTTGGGTGTTCCTTGTTTCTTCGATTCGGCCGGCGTGATAATCACATTTGCAGAGAGCGTCTGTCCGCCCGACAGGTTCACAGTGATGGCGGAAGAAACGCCGACGCCGTCCTTATTAGCCACGAGTCGATATTCACCCGGATCCAAATCGACAACCACGAAAGCGCCGTCGCTTCCGCTGACCACGCTGCGATCTGTATTGTCCTGGACGTTATGAATAACGACGCTCGCACCGGCTACGGCCTGCTTGTCGATGTTTTGCACGATGCCGCGAATCGCGCCGGCAGTCGCGCCGTCGAAAGGAGCCGCACTCAGATGGGAACACAACTCGGTGATGAGGCAAGCTACCGAAATAGCTCTGAAAAATTGTGGTCCCCGCATACACACCTCATTGCTGCTAACACACCAGCACACTGATCGGCATGGATCGGTTCAGAAAAAGGAAGGTGCTGCGCGAAACAGCGGGCGAAATTCCATCACTCGGCCACTAGCCCCCGAGCTGCGATTCATCGCAGTCGCTGAATGTTCTTGCACACAACGGTCCACTTAGGACGCTCGGAATATCACACCCTTAGCCGGCACCGCCCATGCGACACATGCCCAAATATCGGCAAATTGCCGAACCGGCCACAGCAGAATGGGCATGCGAGGAAGCATTGGCTAGCCGTGGCTAGCCGGACTCTCAATCACCGCATCCGCCTTTTCCAAGGCGTGCCGCCAATCGGTCTGAACGCCTCGTCGGGTCAATCTCTGAGTTGATATTAGGGTCGCATTCGTGAGGAAGGCATAAGGATCTAATAAGATTCTTCTATGCGCTTCCAACCTCGTTCATGAGGGTTTTGCCCGGGCCACCTGCGATGGCTCGCAGAAGCGGTAGCCAACATAGGGATCTGTCAGGAGATAGATCGGTTTAGCAGGGTCTTCTTCGATTTTCTTCCGTAACTGGCGAACGAAGGTACGCAGGTATTCCAATTCATTTCCGTATTCCGGTCCCCATACAGCTCGAAGCAAGCGCGAATGAGTGATGCAAATTCCCGCGTGAGCCATGAGGTAATGGAGAAGCTCAAACTCTTTTGGAGTCAGTCGAACGGCTTCCCCGGATTTTTTGACGCTTCGCCGGTCAGGATCCAACTCGATCTCGCCGATCGATAACACTGCCGGCGCCTCCCTGGGCATAGCGCGCACGCGACGGACGGAAGCTCTTAAGCGTGCGGTCAGTTCCTTTATATGAAACGGTTTTGTAATGTAGTCATCCGCACCGGCGTCCAGGGCGTTGACGATATCGTTCTCGCTGTCTCTAACTGTCAACATCAGAATGGGAAGCCACGGAGCGACACGGCGCATCTCCCGGCAGGTATCAATACCCGAAATCCCTGGCATGTTAATGTCCAGCAGAACTGCTTCGAAGCGGTCGCGCCGAACGGCCGCCAGTGCGTCATCTCCATTTGCCGCCGTTTCCGTCCGGAAGCCGAGTGCGTTCAGCGTAGTGCCAAGCGCCTGCCTGATCGTACTTTCGTCGTCAACGACGAGAACTCTGCCAGCCGTTTCATTCATACTTTTTCCTTGAGCCGCGGAAGCGCCAGAAAGAAAGTGGTGCCGCAGCCTGCATCACTCTTCACCCAAACTCGTCCGCGATGTGCTTCCGCTACCTTTTTGCAGATTGACAGTCCGATCCCGGTGCCCGCGGCGCGCCGCCTGCCTCCTTCTCCCCTGAAGAGCCGTTCGAAAATCCGCTCACGCTCCTCGCGCGGTATCGGCGGACCTTCGCTGTGAACTCCAATCTGCACCTCGGTTGGAAGGGTGAGTGCCGTGATGGTAATGGGGGAATCCGGATTTGAGTACTTCGCCGCGTTGTCGAGGTACTGGGTGAGGGCAATGACAACCAGGTCGCGATCTACGCGCACGAGTCCATCCGTTTCTTCCAACCCTTCCAGGCGAACATGGCGGGCTGAAAGACGCTGTTTCAGCTTTCGAACAGCGCTGTGAACTATATCATCGACGCTTGTCGCTTCACAGTGCAGTTGAATGTCGTGTTTGTCGAGACGCGACATCTGCAGCAAACGGGTTGTGAGCTCATCCAGATGCGCCGTTTGGTTGTCTACCAGGGCAGCCAGTTCGAGCTGAACCGGCGTAAGGTTTCCCATCTCGATCAGCCCTGTGCTGGCGGTCCGAATCGCTGTGAGCGGTGTCTTGAAATCATGAGCAAGCGCATCCAACACAGCCGTTCGGAGCTCTTCCAGTTGACGTTCCGCGATGGCCCGGCTTTCCCGCTCGAATGAGTGGGCGCGTTCCAGAACGATTGCTGCGAGGGATGCGAGTGCGCTGGCAGTGAGCAGATTGACCTTGGGGCCACACAACGCAAGCGCCCCAATGGGCCGGACACCCAGACGCAGGACGCTGATCCAGACGTGTGCATCTGGCCGGTGCACATCGCGGTCCTGCAGATAGGCAGCTCGTGTTTCGGCGGTCAGAGCAGCATCCACGCTCCCGAGCGCGTCCGTTTTCGGAACAGAGGCGTCAAGAAGCACAATGCTCTCCACTGAGAAAACAGTCTGAATCAGCCGCACAATGTCAGCACCCGGAGCCTTGTGCGGGTCGAGCAGGAGTAACTGCCGGGAGATGGCGTAGAGCCGTTCAAGTTCGGTCTCGTGGTTGCTTGCTCGGACCGCTTGGCGTCGCGTTTCCGCTGATAAACGGCTTACGAGCAACGCTGAGAATTCAAAAACCGCGAGAGCCACCCAGTTCTGTGGGTCATTGATAACGAAAGAGAAAACGGGAGGAACAAAAAAATAGTTCAAACAGATGTTTGCGATGACGGAGGTGACGGTGGCCTCCCAGAATCCGGCGCGGCGGGCAACCACCAGCACGATCAGCAACTGCAAAAAGCCGGAAGCCGCAAAATTGAGATGTAGCTGGTACGCCGTCCAGATAAGAACGAGAACGGCCCCGGTACCCGCGGCGACCCGAAGCACCGAGGAATAAAGATGGCTCAGCCATTCAGGCCGATTGCCGAAAACGAGATTGACTAGCCATTGCCGCGACGTGGTTTGGGCTGGGGCGCGCGCAGCAACATCGGGCGAGCTCTCCACGATAATTCCCTACTGGAACGATAGAGGGCAAGGCGTAAGGAACGAATAAAGATCCTTAAGGAAAGAAGTTCCTGACGAACTGGTTGCGATTCAGCGCTCTCTTCATGCGTCCTTTACGAGTTGAGCGGCATACTTCAAACGTCTGTCGCTGATCTCCAGCCAGGTGCGAAGCCCACTATGAGCTTGAACGACTTGCAACTCCAGTTCCCACAGTTGCTTAATATCCCATTCTGCACCACAGCAGCCGAGGCAGAACAGCGCGCCGATGAGGTGGCTTTCGAGCTCGGACTGTTCACCAGAACAGCACGCTGGGAGAGTGGGGGCAGCACCCGAAACGTTCGATACACGGATCGCGAAAACCAGGTACAACTCAGTGTCTCCATCACTGGCAGCAATGTGATGGGTAAGCAGGCATCGTGGTCATTTACCTGTTGCGCAGAACGAACCGATGTCGGTCTTACGCTCGCTGCTCCGCGCCGGATCAGAGTTTCCTCGTTCCGGAAAGATGCCGAGGAACTGGTGTCCCGGCTCCGCTCACTTCAAGTCCTGTCAAAAGGGCGACTGATAGGCGAACTTTCGAAGTGGGATAAGACAAAGCGCCACGGATACCTGCAGTGCGCACCGGGGGTCCGCCTGTTCGTTTCTATGGACGACATCGCACCAACTGAGCGACCGCACGTTCATTTCAAAAGCTGGTTCTCCTTTCAGGTCCAGCAGACCCCCAAAGGGCAGCGGGCGGTGAACGCACGCCATTGCCCTCAGTGGGTTACTGCGGAGGCAGCGAACCGCAAATTGCAGCGGGAAGCATCCAGGGTGCGACTCCACGAGCGCTGACCTGGGACTTTTACTAAGGCTCCTGGCTGGCTTCAAAGGGCGCGTGCCGCGAGATGAGGAGCAGAATTCAAGCTACTCCCCGGCATTTTTTAGCCGGCGGTTCTCTATACTGAGGTCGTGCCATTCAGCTTAGGCATTAATTACAAGCCCCGGGGAGATCAGGAGAGCGCGATCGAGCAACTCTCGCGCGGGATCTTCGACGGCGAGAAGCATCAGGTTCTGCTCGGAGTAACCGGCTCGGGCAAAACATTCACGATGGCAAAGATCATCGAGGGATGCGGGCGTCCCGCGCTGGTACTGGCTCACAACAAAACGCTGGCCGCGCAGCTTTATCACGAGTTCAGGACGTTCTTTCCCCGGAATGCAGTCGAGTATTTCGTCAGCTATTACGACTACTATCAGCCGGAAGCCTATATCCCTTCCGGCGATATCTACATCGAAAAGGAAGCCACCATTAATGATGAGCTGGACAAACTGCGGCTCTCGGCGACCCGATCACTGTTCGAACGCCGCGACTGCGTGATTGTTGCCAGCGTGAGCTGCATTTACGGATTAGGTTCACCGGAAGCGTACTACGGTATGCTGCTGATGCTCGAAAAAGGGCAGCACATTACACGGAAAGAGCTGCTGCAGAGGCTGGTGGAGATTCTGTATGAACGAAACGATCACGACTTCCGGCGCGGTACCTTCCGCGTGCGCGGCGATGTGGTGGAGCTGTACCCCACCTACGACGACAATGCTTACCGTATCGAGCTATGGGGCGATGAAATCGAATCGCTGAGCCAGATTGATCCGCTGCTCGGGCAGGTTAAACAGACGTACCTGCGGCTGCCCATCTATCCTAAGACCCATTACGTGATGGATACACCGACGCGCGAGCAGGCGATGCAGAGCATAGAAAATGAGCTGCAATGGTGGCACAAGGAGCTGGAAGGAAAGGGCAAGCTGATCGAGGCGCAGCGGCTCTACCAGCGGACGATGTTCGATCTCGAGATGATCAAGCAGATCGGATATTGCCACGGAATCGAGAACTACTCGCGACACTTCTCCGGGCGTCTGCCGGGCGAGGCGCCGCCGACGCTGCTCGACTATCTGCCGAATGACGCACTGCTGTTCCTTGATGAGAGTCATCAAACTGTTCCGCAGTTGCAGGGTATGTTCCACGGGGACCGCTCGCGCAAAGACACGCTCGTGGAGTACGGGTTCCGTCTGCCGAGTGCCCGCGACAACCGGCCGTTGATGTTCGAAGAGTTCGAGAATCGAGTCAACCAGCTCATTTATGTATCCGCCACGCCGGGGCCTTATGAGCTGACGAAATCCGCAGGTGTGGTTACCGAGCAGATCATCCGCCCCACAGGTCTGGTGGATCCGGAAGTTGAAGTGAGGCCCATCAAGGGGCAGGTGGACAATCTGCTGCATGAGATCCGGCAGCGCGCGGAGCGGAACGAGCGAGTGCTGGTAACGACGCTGACGAAGCGAATGGCCGAAGATCTGGCGGAGTATTACACGGAAGTCGGCGTAAGATGCGCCTACCTTCACTCAGAGGTGAGCACACTTGATCGAATAAAAATCCTTCGCGATTTGCGCCGCGGCGCATATGATGTCCTCATTGGAGTAAACCTGCTGCGCGAGGGGCTGGATCTGCCTGAGGTCTCGTTGGTGGCAGTGTTGGATGCTGACAAGGAGGGCTTTCTGCGATCGAGCGGATCACTGATTCAGACCATCGGCCGGGCGGCGCGCAATATTCACGGCCGCGCCATTCTGTATGCGGATGTAATCACTCAAAGCATGGACCGGGCGATCAAGGAGACAGAGCGCCGGCGGGCAATCCAGGAGGCTTACAACGAGGCCAATGGCATAACGCCGGAGACCATCATCAAGCCGATTGATATGAGCCTGGTGGCCGTGGCCGAGGCAGACTATGTAACAGTGCCGCTCGAAACCGAGACCGATCCCGATGCGGAGCTTACCCCGGAACAGCGGGATTCGCTCATCGCCGAATTGGAAACGAAGATGCGCGAGGCCGCAAAGCGGTTCGAATTTGAGAAGGCGGCGCAGTATCGCGACAGAATGAGAGCGCTGAAAGCGAGCGGGGTGTATGAAGAGCCAGTTGCCAGTCGGCCTGGTGCTTGAGGGGAACTCGACCGCATCTGCCGTTTTGCGGCTTCCCAATATTGTGGAAGATCTGGGTCCAATCAAATCGGGATCCCTGCGTATTGCACGCCGCGTATCCAATTTCCTGCGGGCAGGCTACGGAGTCGCCACCTATGAGGAGTTGCAGCCTGGTCGGCTTGTTCTTCTGCGGGTGCCCGATTCTGTCCTCGACCGGGTGACGCAGGAACTGTGCGCTTCCGATCTCGCTCTTTCCGAATTCGCCTTTGCCCTATGCGATAGCTGGCTGAGCAGCGAAGCACTGAAAGATCTCCAGGACCGTGGCGCCGCCGTGGCGAGTATTTCAGCACTGCCCGGCACCACACCCAAATTTGCCGTTGAGGGCCACCCCGCCGCCACGCGGCAGGTGCGACGCCTGTTGGACCGCAACGACGCTGTCACTTTGGAACTCCGGCCGGGAACCAAGGAACTCCTCTTTGCGGCCGAACTTCTGAGCGCAGCGCTGCCGATCCCGCTCTTTACCGCGGCACAGCAGGCACTCCGCGAGTGCGGCATTGCTGGAAAACCGCTCTACGCGCTGCTTGAGGAAAGTGCGCAGGAGATGTTCCGTACTTTTTGTGCCGGTGCACGATCCCCGTGGGGTGGACCGCTCACAGAATGCGCTCCCGAAACGGCCGAATACTATCTGGATGCGATCCGGCGAAAGTATCCGAACCTGGCGGAGGTTTTGGACGAGCAATTGCCTGCCGCCCGTCGAATGATGACGCGTTCGCGGCGGGACGAATCACCGGAGCTCGAAGACACCCCGGACGCGCTTTCTTCGCAGCAAAGCATGCCGTAATCACATCTGCCAAACTCAAAGTTTGGCAATGCAAAAACGTTATCACTGGAAGTTGAAGCAGCGCGAAATTGTCCTGGGAGAGCGAACGCTGCTCATGGGAGTTCTGAATGTGACGCCGGATTCGTTTTCCGACGGCGGAAAGTACGCGGATCCGGACCGGGCGTTTTCGCGGGCGATCGAACTCGAGGACGAGGGCGCGGACATCCTGGACATTGGAGCGGAATCCACCCGGCCAGGCTCGCAGAGGATCTCGGAGGCGGAAGAACTGCGACGACTGATCCCGGTGCTGAAGCGTTTGCGAGATAAGCTCTCCATCCCTATTTCGGTGGACACATACAAATCCGGCGTTGCCGAGAAGGCGCTGGAGCACGGCGCCGAGATCATCAATGATCCAAGCGGAGTTTTGCTCGATCTGCAACTGCCGCGGGTTGTGACCAGGTATGACGCCGGCTTGATTATCAATCACATGCGAGGCACGCCGGAGACGTGGGCGAAGCTTCCGCCGATCAAGGACCTGATGCGTTCGATCACGATTGACCTCGAGGCGGCCTTGCATCGCGCTCGCCAGGCGGGCGTGCAGAAACACCAGGTGGTGATCGATCCCGGTTTAGGGTTCGGCAAACGTCGCGAACAGAATTCGGAGATCATCGCCAATCTTGCCGTCTTGCGCAGCTTCGATGTGCCCATACTGGTTGGACCTTCGCGCAAATCGTTCTTGAGAAAGGAAGCCGAGGCGCTGACGGAATTTGCGACGGCAGCAGCGGTGACCGCCAGCATTTTGAATGGCGCTCATATCCTCCGCGTACACGATGTAAAGGCCATGAAGAGCGTCGCGGAAGTGGCGGATTCGATCCGGCATGCTGCAGCATCCGACGACGAGCAGCAACCGGTTCAGGCACGTTGGCAGCGCGGGCAATAGTGCGTTCCGCGCTGGCCGACCACGATTCGCTTGATCGCCGTCCCGCAGCGCAGGCACGGTTCACCGGCGCGACCGTAAACGCAGTGAAGATCCTGGAAGCCGCCGCGCTCGCCGGAACTGTCGACGTAGTCGGAGACCGACGAGCCGCGGTGGTCGATCGCCAGCCTCAGAATTTCGACAATGGTGCGGTGAAGCTCCTCCGCGCGTTTGCGTGACAGGCGGTTGGCTTTAGCACGCGGATGAATGCCGGCGGAAAAAAGCGATTCATCGGCATAGATGTTCCCCACCCCGCTAATGAATGCCTGATTAAGCAGTAAGGGTTTGATATGGCCGGTGTGGCGCTGCAGCCGTGCGAAGAAATCATCGAAGCTGAGAGTGAGGGCGTCGGGACCGGTGCGGCCGAGAAAGGAAGGCGCTTCCGCGAAATACTCGAAGCGCCCGAACTGGCGCACATCATCGTAGAGGAGAACACCGCGATCGAGCGTCAGAATCGCACGCGCGTACTTGCTGCGCTCGGCATTCCAGAGCAGCTTGCCCGTCATTCCGAGATGGACAAAGAGCAGGCCGCTGTCAAGATCGAAGAAAATTTGTTTGCCGCGGCGGCGCACACCCTGGATGATTGCGCCCGTCAGGCCGCGCGCCGTCTCCGCATGATCGCCCCGCGTAACGCGCTGCGAACTGACTTCGGCATGCCGGATTCGAGCGCCGGTCACGTGTTCGGCAATGGACCGAACGACTGTTTCTACTTCAGGAAGTTCAGGCAATGGTCAGGGGAGTTCCACAAAAACGTCCCCGTTTTGTACAACAACGGGGTAGGTTTGGACCTTTACATCTTCATCGGAATCATTTAGGCCGGTGCGGCAATCGTACTCCCATCCATGCCAGGGGCAGGTGAGGTAGTTTCCATTGAGGTTGCCCTGCCCCAGTGGACCTCCCGCATGAGGGCAGGTGCCCTCCAGGCAATGCAGCTTGCCATCAACATTGCAAACGGCATAGGTGGCGGCGTCCACTTCGAGCTCGAAAACTGAACCGGGAGGCAACTCCGTCAACGGCTTCACTTTGACAAGCGGCATATAAACCACGATAACGGGCGCTATTCGGCACCCGCAAAAGCGCGCATCCCTTTGAGGAACTCGCTAGGGACGCGGACATTTCCGTTCGCACCTGTGCCGAGGCGGATGTCAGGCTTCACTGTTCCGTGAAAATCGGACCCGCCGGTGGGCAGAAGTTCGAGTTCTTTCGCAAGCTGGTGGTAGTAGGCCTGCAGCAACGGAGGGTGTTCGGAATGATAGATTTCCAGCCCGACCAGTCCGGCGCGCTTGAAGCTTGCGATCAGTTCGCGTTCGGCGTCGCGAGCGAAACCGAGCCGGATGGGATGAGCAATAACCGGTATGCCGTTGGCGCGCCGTACGATTCCAATGACCTCTTCCGTCGTTTTGCTCTTGCGGGCGACATACGTCGGAGAATCTTCCGCCAGGTAGCGGCGAAACGCTTCCTCCGAGCTTCTGGCATAGCCTTTGTCGACCAGGATGCGAGCAAAATGAGGGCGTCCGGCGAGCGAGCGGCCGCGTGCCTCCACTTCTTCGAAAGTGACTTCCATGCCGTTGGCTTGCAGTACTTTTGCGAGCGCTTTGTTGCGGTTGCGGCGCTCTGTACGCTCGTCCTCGAGCCAGGCCGTAAACTCTCCGGAGGGTTCACCATTCACGAAATACGCGAGCAGATGCACCGATCGGTGCGTCCTTCCGCCATCGACGTAAAGCCGCGTGTTGAGCTCGATGCCGCGCACCAGGTCCAGCCCGGCCGCCCGCGCGTGCGGGAGTGCCTTTTCGTAGCCCGCAAATGTGTCGTGGTCGGTGATGGCAAGAGCAGCAAGGTCCATCTGCTTCCCGAGAGCGACCAGCTCTGCCGGAGTCAGGCTGCCATCGGATTCATTCGTGTGCGCATGAAGATCGACAAATCCGCTTAGGAACGGTGAATCGGCGAGCTCAGACACTAGTGCTTCTTGTACTCCGCATACGTTTCAAACATGAAAGTCTCGCCGCAAAAGTGCGCAATCAATCGTCCGGCGCCGAGGCCTTTCTCCTTGGTTCTATTTTCGAAGAAAATCGCTCCGTCCGTGCTATCGCCCGGCTTTAGTTTGGTCGGTACAAACGCGATGGCTGACGCTTCGGCTGCCGCCTTCAGACCCCGGTTGACGAATTGCGCCATGGCGGCTTCGCGCCGCTGCTCATAGCCATTAGTAGACCGGAAGTTTGACAGCGCGTAAATCGAGTTCTCGTATAGCAGTTCCAGCCTGATCACTGCATTCCGGTCCGCACTGTCGAGCAAAGTCTCCACAACGTCGTCCGCCGACGCGGGCGGGAGTACAGTCCCGTCGTCACGAATAAATTTCAAATCAGTGGGTCGAACCGTCCAGGAGACCAGCGACCCGTTCGTCACCGTAATCTGAACTACATTGAAATTCTTGATTCGCGGCGGAAGCGTCGCAAACATTACCGTGACGCCATTGCTCGTCAAGACATCGTACTCCAAGCCATGGGATTCGAACGTGACCGGCACCGGCGGCGCGCCGGACTGCGCCTGAGGCACGGACTGCGGCACGGGCGACGGTGATTGAGGGGCCACCGCCTGGGGTATGTCGGCGTTTTGCCCCGGCGCTACCTGCCCAGGGGCTTGCTCCGGTTTCTTGCCCACGCTCTGGGCCGGCGATAATAAACCCGGCACCGTCTGCGGATTGGCAACGCTTACCGCCAGCAAAAAGGGAATGAGAGCAAGTCGGCGCGCGCATAAACCATTGCTGCACGCGATATTAGAACCCATGAAAGACCAACCTTCATGATAGCCGTACTTTCGGAAGAGCTTTGATGCAATGAAACGAACTCTCGTTCAAAATTAAACGAAGTCCGGACCCCTCACGCGCGACTGTCGGCCAGTCTCGCGGTCAGAAACCAACGCAGAATACCCCGCGGATGAGCCGGGAAGGTCTCGATATCCACGCGGAGAAGAGCGCCTTTCTTAAAGTCCACCTGCAGCTCGGGGGAGCCCAGGAGATAGGCCGCCAGATTCTCGAAAAGCGGGTTGTGGCCTACCAGGAGCAAGGACGCTTCCTCCCGGTGAGCGCGTATCTCGTTCCAGACCTCTTCGACATTTGAGCCTGGAATGAGTGCTTTTGTACGCAGAATATTGCTCTTATATCCAAGAACTTGCTTTGCAATTTCAGCGGTTTGCACCGCCCGCTTCAAAGGGCTCGTCAAAATGAGCGTCGGATGTACTTCGGCGTGTACGGCGGTCTGGAGGATCTGCCGCAATTTCTTGCGCCCATCCATAGTCAGGGCGCGCTCCGCATCATTCGAAGCTGTTTCTTCCGCAACTCCGTGCCTTAATAGGTGGACCTGCATGACCGAGCTTTCGCCATTCATTCTGTCATACTGGTCGGTTCATGCAAATCAGCCAGGAAACGCAGGATCGCATCCTGCTGTATATTGCGATCGCTGCGGCTGCTCTGATTCATGTATCTATCGCGGCGAGCCAAATTCTTCTCGGGCTCGGAATTGGCCTGATGCTCACATTCCGGCGCAGGCTGGAATTTCCCCGCATCTGGGTGCCGTTAGTCTGTTGTTTCGCGTGGACGGTGATTGCGGATTGTGTCTCGCCAGATCCGTGGGGCGGCCGTGCTCAAATCCGGAAATTCTTCGTCTTTCTATTCATTCCGCTCGTCTATGGCGCCTTCGTCCGGCAATTTCCGAAGACTTTTAACTTGATGGCTGCTTGGACGCTGCTCGCAACCGCTTCCGGTTTTTGGGGACTGGTGCAGTTTGTTCAGAAATACGAGCATGCCCACAGAAGCGGGCAGGAATTTTACCAAACTTATCTCGCGAGACGAATTACCGGTTTCGAGAGCCACTGGATGACTTTTGGAGCGCTGCAACTGAGCGTGCTTTCGTTGTTACTGGCGCAGCTCTTTTTCGCGAAGCGGCGCATGCCTGCCTGGGCGTATTTGAGCATTCCTGTTCTTTCGGCGGCGATCTTACTCGGCATGACGCGGAGCATATGGCTCGCGGCCGTGCCCGCCGTACTTTATCTGGTCGGGTTCTGGCGGCCGAAGATGATGCTGACGGTTCCGGTCATCGTGGCGCTCGCGTTCGTGATATCGCCGCATGCTGCTCGCGAACGGCTGACGTCCCTCGTGCAACCGCGCGAAAACGTCGATTCGAATGAACATCGCATCGTGACCTTCCGCACCGGGGTCGAGATGATCAAGGCGCATCCGGTGTTCGGCATCGGGCCGGAAGAAATCGGCCGCAATTTCGACAAATATGTGCCGGCTGATATTCCACGGCCCTTACCCGTCGGCTACTACGGACATCTCCACAATATCTATCTTCAATATGCGGCCGAACGCGGACTGCCCGGCCTCGCCTTCATGTTGTGGTTTATCGGCCTCACAGTCTGGGACTGTTTGAACGCGATCTTTGCCTCCGGTCAAAACTGGAAGGGGGTGCGATCGGATTATCTCTTCGTTCTGCATGGAACCGTTGCTGTCATCATCGGGGTTCTGGTCGGCGGCATCTTCGAATACAACCTCGGCGATAGTGAAGTGCTGATGATGTTCGTATGCGTGGTGTCCCTTGGATACGCTGCGGTGAATCATGTAAAGAACTACCGCGCTTCCGCTTCGCCCATAGCGGTTACGGTTTCGAAATAGGGCGGTTCTGACTCGCGGTGCACAACGGCAGTTTGCACATTTGTAAAGCCTGCGCTTTCGAGGAAACGGCGCAGTTCAACTTCCGTAAAACCCAGCCATACGTCCGCGTAGATCTCGCGAGCTTCTTCGAAGTTGTGCCGTAGCAGATCCAAAATGGCGATCCGCCCGCCGGGCTTTAAAATGCGCTTTGCTTCAGCAACGGCGCGATCCGGATGCGGCGCATGATGCAGAGACTGGCTGAAAAAAGCGAGGTCCACGATACCAGTCTCGATCGGAAGATACTCCAGATCGCCCAGGCGGAATTCGACATTGTTCACGCCGTTTTCCCTGGCCAGTTTCGTGCCGAACTCGACCATTTTGTCCGAGCTATCCACCGCAATTACGCGTTCGGCGCGCACTGCCAGCAGTTGTGAAAAGGTGCCTTCGCCGGCGCCAAGATCGGCAATTACCATTCGCGGCATAAGCCGAAGCAACACTTCCGCTAAACCTTTCCACGAGCGGCCAGGGAGATATTCGCGGCCAAATCGTCCTGCCAGCGCATCGAAGTAATGACGCATTTTGTCGTGACGCTTGTTCACAACCAGCTTGAGTGCTTCCCTATCGTCTGTGATCTCGGGGATTTCGTCGCCGCACTGGCTCAGCATTTCGAGCAAAGGCTCGAAATCATGCCTCTTCTTCAACCGGTAAAAGATATTCTTGCCGATACGCCGGTCTTCAACGAGCCCGGCTTGCTTCAATTGGGAGAGGTGCGTCGAGATCTGGCTTTGTCCCTTTGCCAGGACCTCCTGGATTTCCGCAACAGAAAGTTCCTCCTGCCCGAGCAGCAACAAAAGGCGCACGCGTGTGGGGTCTCCGAGAAGGCGAAGCGACTTTAAGAGACCACTCGTCATAGTACTTATCAACATATCAAGATTTTTCGATATAATAGCCGCGAGGTTGATGATCCAGATCCATGAGCTCTGCAACACTGAACGAAATTGCGACCGAGTATAAGGTCGCTGATTTAACGCTGGCCGATTGGGGCCGGAAGGAAATCTCCATCGCCGAGCACGAGATGCCGGGTCTGATGGCTATTCGTCGCAAGTACGCCAAGGAGAAACCGCTGGCGGGTGTGCGCGCGACCGGATCGCTTCATATGACGATCCAAACCGCGGTCCTGATCGAGACTCTGGTGGACCTGGGTGCCAACGTGCGCTGGGCGAGCTGCAATATCTTTTCGACCCAAGACCATGCCGCCGCCGCAATTGCCGCTGCAGGTATTCCGGTCTTTGCATGGAAAGGGGAGACGCTCGAACAGTATTGGTGGTGTACGTATCAGGCGATCAGCCATTCAGACGGTAAGGGGCCTCAATTGGTGGTAGACGATGGCGGCGATATAACGCTTCTAATCCACCGGGGTTACGAGCTCGAGGAAGGAAGTGACTGGGTCGACTCTCCGTCGGGTTCGGATGAAGAACGGGTCATCAAAGCGCTCCTGAAAAAGATCCATTCGGAAGATCCGCAGCGCTGGCACAAGCTGGTGAAGGAGTGGCGTGGCGTTTCCGAAGAGACAACCACGGGCGTGCACCGGCTGTA
Source organism: Acidobacteriaceae bacterium (assembly GCA_019233755.1). GTDB lineage: Bacteria > Acidobacteriota > Terriglobia > Bryobacterales > Bryobacteraceae > Bog-105. The sequence continues at coordinate 63,224 of JAFAMD010000020.1, forward strand.
TAAGATGCAGGAGCAGGGTAAGCTCCTGGTGCCGGCGATCAACGTGAACGATTCCGTCACCAAGTCGAAGTTCGACAACCTGTACGGTTGCCGCGAGTCGCTGGCCGATGGAATCAAGCGGGCAACGGATGTAATGGTGGCAGGCAAAGTCGCCGTGATCTGTGGTTATGGCGACGTCGGCAAGGGCTCGGCCCACTCGCTGCGCGGCATGGGAGCTCGCGTGATCGTAACTGAAATCGACCCGATCAACGCCCTTCAGGCTGCGATGGAGGGCTTCGAAGTCGCGACGGTTGAAGATACGCTCGGCCGCGGTGACATCTATGTGACCTGCACGGGCAACCTGGACATCATCACGCTCGAGCACATGCAGCACATGAAAGATCAGGCGATCGTCTGCAACATCGGTCACTTCGACAATGAAATTCAGGTGGATCGCCTGAATACGGCATCCGGTGTGAAAAAGACGAACATCAAGCCGCAGGTGGACATGTACACGTTCCCGGATGGCCGCAGTATCTTCCTGCTTGCCGAAGGACGGCTGGTGAACTTGGGCTGCGCGACGGGTCACCCGAGCTTCGTGATGAGCAACAGCTTCTCAAACCAGACCCTCGCCCAGATTGACCTTTGGAAGAACAAGGACGTCTATCAGGTGGGCGTCTATACGCTACCGAAGAAGCTGGATGAGGAAGTAGCCCGTTTGCACCTGGAGAAGATCGGCGTCAAGCTCACAACGTTGACTCCGAAACAGGCCGATTATCTCGGCGTGCCGGTGGAAGGCCCCTTCAAGCCAGATCATTACCGCTACTGATTAGCTGGCGATTACACGCCCAGTACACAAGGAGGCCGGCAGAAGGGATCACCCTCTGCCGGCCGCTTTGTTTCGAGTCGTATTACCGAAGCAGCACCGCGAGGATCAGCAAAATCAGTACGACGAAGAGCAGAGTCACGCGAATCTGATGATAACCGTCCCACCGCCTGCGCATACTCAGCCAGTCCGAGGGGACCCGCTCCACATCCATCGCGGCGATTCGATTATTGATAGGGACCGCCAGCAGAATCGTCAGTACGATGATGATCGCCAGGAGAACGGCTGCGGCGCAGCACAGCCACCAGGCTGCTTGCGGGCTGCTCCGTAAAGTGACCAGCTCGACGAGTGCGAGCAGAAGACTCGCGCCATACCAGAACGGCATGAAAGTGCCAAGCCGCTTAGCCAGCGGCTTCACCACAATCGCGTGTGCTCCATCCGGTACCGAATAAAAGACAGGGTGAATAAATGCGGCAACAGCCAGCTCATTACCGGCGAGCGAGCCGGCAACGAGCAAGGTCAACAGTTTAATTGCAATATCCATCGCGTTCCACCCCGGTTGGATGAGAGGGCAGAACTGTGAGATTCCACTTAAAGCGGCACAAGACCGCGCTTAATGCCGATGGTCACCGCTTCTGTTCGCGTTGCGGCGCCCAGCTTGGCAAGGATCTGCGTAACGTGAAACTTCGCGGTGTGATCGGAGATGCCGAGGCGGCCGGCGATCTCTTTATTACCGAGTCCGTCAGCGAGCATTCGCAACACTTGCAATTCACGCGGAGTGAGTGGTTCAACCAGGCGCTCGCGCGGGCGGCCGTTCGGTTCGCTTCCGGGCAGCCAGCGCCGCGCCTGCGAGCTTGTCAACACGGTGAGGTCATTAGCAGCCGCCATCACAGCGGCCGCGATCTCCGCGGCGAATGCATTCAGGGGCAGCCGGGCGTGAATGGCGTTGCCCCACACGGCAGCATCGGCCTCTTCGGCCAGAAGCACCACCGGAACAGAGGCCGCCGGAATCTGGTCGGGCGTAAGGGCGGCAGCAACGATCACGTCCGCGAACGGCGTGTTCCCGCGGGCCGTACCCCGGATGGCATCCGACTCGATCACCTCCAGCCGTTCCTCATCGGCGAGCAGGTCCGCCAGGCGGCGGGCGCGGGCAGGCGAATCGGCGCGGACCAGGACCCGAACGATCGGCGCAGACATCTCAAGCGGCGCTTGGCACCTGCTCCGGTTGAATTCGCGCAGTCACATGGCGGAGCGCCTGCCTGCCGCGATAGAAGTCCAGCCGCAGCAGCCCGCCGGACGAGTTGTCAATGGCTGCGAGCAGATCGTCCCCTGTTTCGAGGCGGGTCCCGTTCGCCGCAATAACGATATCACCCGGCAGTAACGATGCCGCCTCCGCAGCGCCGCCGCGAACGAGCTCGAGAATGAGAATGCCGAACTGGCCGCTGCGAAGGCGCACCGGTCGAACGATAACGCCGAGACTGGGTGGCGAAGCGCTGCGCAAGAGAAAGGCCTGTACGGCGCGGCTAGGAACAGCAAAGGCGAGGCCACCCGATGCAATCATCGTGTTGATACCGACAACCTGCCCATGAAAGTCGGCCAGCGGTCCGCCGGAATTACCCGGAGCGAGCCGCACGTCGGCACAGATCCACTCAAAGTCGCCGCTCATGTTGATACGCGAGCGGCCTACCGAATGGACAACGCCGCTCGAAAGCGCGCCCACGAATCCGAACGGGTTGCCGACCGCCAGCACCGGGGTACCCGGACGCAGGAGGCCGGAGTCTCCCAGGCTGACGGCTTCCCCATTCAGACCGGAGGCAGCCAGCAGGGCCAGGTCCCGGCGCGGATCTGTCTTGACCACAGCCAGCGGCAGGGTCTTGCCTTCCCAGGACTCGACCGTCATGCGACCGCCCTGCAGCACATGGGCGTTGGTGATAATCTGCTCCGGTCCGATAATTACTCCTGAGCCGTTTCCCTGTCGATAGCCGTCGCCGGCTCGAATTTGAACAGTGGATTTGCGCAGCGCTTCGGCAATGCGCCCTGGAACTGGAATCGGCACGTCACTTCTCCCGCTTTCCGCGCTCTGCTACTGTGATTTGAATTTCGAGCGGTTCGCCGCCGCGAATCAGGCTTGCAGGCACGGTTCGTCCGACGATATCGCCTCGCAATGCGCTCTGCAGATCCTCGACATCGGAAACAGTTTTGCCCGCGAGCCCAACCAGAATATCGCCAACCTGCAGTCCGGCGCGCTCCGCCGGCGAATCGGGTTCCACACTGAGCAGGATAATCGCCGATTCGGTCGGCTTGACTAGCTTACTGGCGAGGCTTTGAGGAATGGCGACGGGCTGCAGACCGACTCCTAGATAACCATGCCGGATTCGTCCCTCGGTGACGAGCTCGCCCGCGACGCGCTGGAGCGTCGCGACCGGAACCGCCACAGCCGAGTGCCTAAGCAGGCCGCCGGTAGCCATACCGATCAGTTGGCCTTCGGCGGAAACCACAGCGGCTCCTGACTGCGAAGGGTAAAGGTTCACGTCAAGACGAAGGAAGTGATCGAGCGTGCCGCCGCGCCAGGTACGGCGCGACCCGCCGACCGCGCCCAGGATTCCCAGGCTGGTGGATACGCCAACATCCACGGTAAGGCCGACCACCGCGGCGAGCATTCCCGGCTTCAAGGCCGCCGGATCAGCGGCAGCAAGCGGCGAGGCCGCCACACCGTCTGTTTTGAGAATGGCCAGGTCGACGCTTGGATCACGGCCGAGGATGGTGGCAGCGATCTCATCGCCGGTAGACGCCTGCACCGGAACTTTGTCTTCGCGGCGCAGAGTGTGATCGGCAACGGCGATCAGATTATCTTTAAGAACAACTCCGCTGACCACCCGGTAGGGAGCAGCTTTCACCGCCACAACCCCACCGGCAGTTTGCTGGATGAGCTCAACGAGCGCCTGGGAAACGCCGGAGAGGTCATTTAATACTGAACTACTCATGCCTCCAATATGGAGCGGAAATCCGGCTTGCACATCAGCCGTTTGGGCAGGTAGCTCAGGGCTGGGTGGCGCCGAGACCGTCAAGCAGAATCTGCGACAATGCCGAAATCAGCAACTGGCCCGGATTGTCCGGCGTCCAGTTGACCTCCGGCATATCGTCTACCGTGATCGCCATGGCGACGTTACCGCGCTTCGAGAAAATAATCCCCACATCGCTGCGCAGATGATCGAGCGCGCCGGTCTTGTTCGCAACGGTCACGTCCTGCATATCGCGGGCGATGCCGTCATGATCGCGCTGCCGCTTGAGAATGGTCAGCATTTGCTCCGAAGCCGCTTTGCTGACTAGCTCGCCATGATAAAGCTTGTCCATCAGCATCACCATTTCGCGCGGGCTGCTGCGGCCAAGGCCCCATTTCTTGCTTTCCGGCTTGGCGCCTTCGCTAGTCATACCGGGTTTGAATGCCGGCGATTTGTTACCGCCGATTTTTCGCATCACTCGCGTATACTCGAAGCCGAGCTGCGCCATGCGCGCGTTGACGGCGTTACCGCCAATGCGTTCCAGGATCATGTTTGTCGCGGTATTGTCGCTCACTACGATCATGAGATCGATGACGTCGCTCATGGGAAGCCGGTCGCCGTCGGAGAACTCTTGGAGCAGCCCGCTGCCCGGCACCTTCTCGTCGGCGGTAAGGATGAGCGCTTCAGAGAGATTCAGCTTGCCTTCGCTCGCTTCGGCGAAGCATTCGGCCATGATGGGAAGCTTGATGGTGCTCGCCGTCCGCACCGGCTGGTCGCCATGAAGACTGTAGCTTGCTCCGGTATCCAGGTTCTTCGCATAAAGACTCACTTGGCCTTGGAAGCCCCTGAGCTTGGCGTTGATCTGTTCATCCAGCGTCGCCGCGGACGTGTTCTGCCGGGCCATCGCGCAAGCACAAGCAGCCGCCGCGGCCAAAAGTGTTCTTCTAGTCAATCGGGTGTTTCTCCTTCATCGCTTACTTAAGCACGGATGCCCTGCCCAGACAAAGCGCAAAGGCCAATCCACGGCTTCCGAAATGCCGATGCGGGGCGTGACCGCAACGTGGAAGGCGGGCTTTCGACGCCAGCCGCGAATCGTTAACTCGCCGCGATCGAGCCTCTGGCCATACTGCTTGCGTGTGATATTGAGCGCCTGGGTTAACTTGCCCGGTCCGTTCGCAAGACCGGTCGCGCGTCCTTTCCAACGCCTGCGTTCGTACATCTGGGTAAGGCCCGCGAGGGGCTCGAGCGCGCGTATCAGAACCGATCCAGGTTCGCCTTCTCTCTCTCCGACCACATTGAGGCATTCATGCATACCGTAAATGAAATACACGTATGCCCGGCCCGCCGGACCGAACAAGGCTTTGGTCCGCTCGGTTTTGCCGCGCGAGGCGTGTGCAGCCAGATCGTGCAAGCCGAGGTAAGCTTCCGTTTCGACGATCATGCCAGCCGTGTCGCCATGAATCACCACGCAAGATAACAACGCTCTAGCGAGGTCCTGGGCCGGGCGTTCAAAGAACGGGATGGCAAGCGGCTCTGTCTCCCTTAGCAGGTCCCGCATCAAAATGGGGTCCTCGATGGCCGGCATCACGCTGGATTTTTCTGAGCAAGACAAGATACGCTAGAACGTTAGCACGGACTCTGCTCATGAGACTGTTCACGGCCATCGAACTCTCCCAGGACATTCTCCTGCGGCTGGAACGTCTGCTGAGTGCGCTTCGGCCAGAAGCCTTGATCAAATGGAGTCCACTCGATAACCTGCACATCACGACAAAATTCATCGGCGAATGGCCTGAACCGAGACTGAATGAACTCGATGAGTGTCTCAGCACGCTCGACCCTCGCGTGCCGTTCGATGTAGCAGTTCGGGACTTGGGCTGGTTTCCGAACGAGCGATCACCGCGAGTGCTTTGGGCCGGCGTACACGACGGCGAACCGCTTCAGAAGCTTGCGCATGATACCGAAGAAGCGGTGGCGAAACTGGGCATTGCGCGGGAGAATAGGCCGTTTTCGGCTCATCTCACGCTTGCGCGCATCAAGAACCCCGTTCCGCTAGGCCGTCTGCGCGATAAGGTAACGGAGTTGCAGCCGGCTCCGCTGGGCAGCTTCACGGTAACTCATTTTGCGCTGTTTCGCAGCTATCCGGGCTCGAACGCGAGCATCTATCGCAAGCTCCGTGAGTACAAGTTTGAATCTGCGCTCGCTGCTTCGTAACATCGATACGTGGAATCGAGTCCTCCTTTTCTGACCCTGTCCGTCCTCACCCTGGCCGCCTACCTCATCGGCGGGCTGCCCTTCGGTTACTGGTTCGTGCGGCTGGCAGCCGGACGCGACATTCGGGCGATGGGCAGCGGAAACATCGGGGCAACGAATGTCCACCGCACCATGGGCCGCAAGGCCGGAGTGATTGTGCTGTTGCTTGACATCGCGAAGGGGTTTCTGGCGGTTTGGCTCGCCGGGGCGACCACGCACCGCGACGCACTGGCTATCGGCCTGGCAATTGTGGCGGTGATGCTCGGCCATTGTTATCCCGTGTTCCTTAAGTTCAAAGGGGGCAAGGCCGTGGCCTGCTTTATCGGGGCGTTTCTGTATGCTGCGCCCCTGGCGCTTGCTGCGACTCTCGCAGTCTTTGTGCTGGTGGTCGCGGTCAGCAAATACATCTCTCTCGGGTCGATTATCGCGGCGGCAATTTTTCCGCTTGCCGTTTGGCTGATAGATCGTACGCCCGCGCCCATCCTGCTTGCATCCATCTTTGCGGCAGCGCTGATCATCTACCGCCACAAGGGAAACATCGCGCGCCTGCGGGCCGGAACGGAGAACGTGTTCTCGCTTAAAGGCAAGGCCGCGTGAGGCAGCTTGCGGCACTCGGTGCCGGAAGTTGGGGCACCGCACTGGCCATTGCGCTCGCCCCGCGATTCGAAGGCATTCGATTATGGGCGCATGATGCGCGGCGAGCTGCCGAAATGCAGAACAGCCGCGAAAACCGGCGCTATCTGCCCGGCTTCCGCCTGCCGGATCACGTGACGGTGTCTGACGACATCGGTTGGGTTACCCGGGGAGCGGACGTCGTGCTGTGCGTCGTTCCCTCGGTGCATCTGCGTCCGGTGCTCGAACTTGCTAAACCGGGTCTTCCGGATTCAGCGATTCTTGTGAGCGCGACGAAGGGGATTGAAGAGCGATCACTGCTCCGCATGTCGGAGGTGATCCGAAGCGCTGTTGGGGACCGGCCGGTTGCCGTCCTCTCAGGACCGACGTTTGCCAAAGAGATAGCTGCCGGCGAACCTGCAGCCGTCGTCATCGCATCGCACAACGCAGCCGCGGCTGAGCAGGTGCAGGCCGCATTCGCTACACTCGCGCTGCGCTTCTATACAAGCGTGGACGTCATTGGCGTGGAGATCGGCGCGGCTTTGAAGAACGTAATCGCGCTCGGCGCCGGTGTGTGCCGCGGGTTGGGCCTGGGCAGCAATACCGTCGCGGCGCTGATCACGCGCGGCCTCGCGGAGATTACGCGGCTGACGGTCGCCATGGGCGGCAGCCCGCGAACGTTGAGCGGGTTGGCCGGCCTGGGCGACCTGGTGCTCACCGCAACAGGAGACCTGTCGCGCAACCGTTATGTCGGAATACAGCTCGGGCAAGGGCACAAGCTGGCGCAAATCCTGGCTGGGATGAGCATGGTGGCAGAGGGGATCACCACCTGCTCAGCCGCACATCAGATGGGTATCAGGCAGAACGTCGATCTCCCCATCATCAACAAAATGTACGAAGTTCTGTATGACGGAAAGGACCCGCGAGCAGCCATCCGCGAGTTGATGGAACGGCCGCTGACCAACGAGTAACCCAGCGCTACGGCTGCCGGCTCACATAAGAGTAATAGCCGATCATCGTTTTTCCGTCGCGAATCTGCCCCTCGCGAATCATTCTGCCCACATCCTCTTTTGAAAACCAACCGACTTCAATCCGCTCATCTTCCATGGGCGCCTGGGCGCCCGCCGTGAGATCCTGTGCGAGAAACAGAGTCATTTTTTCGCCGACATACCCCGGACTGGGCCAAAAGGAAGTCAGCTGCATCCATTTATTCGCCTCGTACCCGGTTTCCTCCCGGAGTTCGCGTTTAGCTGCCTCCAGAGACGACTCGTCAGGGTCGAGACGCCCGGCCGGTAGCTCCCAGAGATAGTCCTCGGCTGGCAGTCGAAACTGCTTCACCAGCAGGATGCGCTCCTGCTCGTCAACGGCCATCATGACAGCAGAACCAGGGTGGCGGACGATGAGACGGTGGATTTCGAAACCGTCGGGATCGTGCGCGATTTCCTCGGCGACGGTGAATAGCTTGGTTTTCAGCACTTCACGGGAAGAGATGATCTTCATCTTTCTAAGGTATGCCCGATCGTCTGCCGCATTCCCATCGGCGGCCCGGTTGACAGCCGCGCCTGGTCGATTAGATCATTCCTCTTAGGCAGCAACGTGGTCCGACCGTTTAGTTTCGTCTGTTTTGCGGCTGCCTTTACCGCCGTAGGCGTCACCGGAAACGGCCAATCCACTTCCGACTGGCTGATTGTTCCGGGGAAGCGTATTGGGCCCGTCACCGGCGGCGCGACCCGCGCTGACCTGGTTCGTTTCTTCGGAGCCAAACGTGTCGACGACGACTATGTCTCGACTGGAAGAGATACCGAGCCTGAGGTCGGGACGATCGTAAACGGGGACGACCCGGGAGCCGAATTGCATATCCTCTGGAATGAAGACAAGCCGGAGCCGCATGTCGCCTTCGTCGCGATCTGCCCGGGCGCCGCCGACGTCAGCGCGGGCTGCCGCTGGCACACGGCCGAAGGCATCACCATCGGCACAACGCTGAAGGCTCTGGAAAAGTTGAACGCCGGGCCTTTCAAACTGATGGGCATGGGCTCGGATCGCGGCGGCGTCGTGGTGTCCTTCAGCGGAGGGCGCTTGGAACGTCTGCGGCCGCTGCGCGGCTGCATCGGCCTGCAACTCGAGGAAGGCGCCGGTGAGCCGACGCCTGAACGCGCAGCCTGGCTTGATCAGATCGAAGCCGACAGGGAGTTTTTGTCCTCGCATCCTGCGATGCAGAGAATCAATCCGAATGTACAGTGGATGACCTTTTCATTCGAACCCTGCGAGGAGACTGGACCGCCACACCCAAGTCAGTAGTCGCGTTCGAGAAGAAATTCCGTCGCAGACTGCTAAGCCAAGCCGCTTCCGTCAGCCGCCTCATTCGGGGTTGTGCGGGCGCTGTGGAGCGACCGCTGTTCAGCCTCATGTCGATCGCGATTGAGTTCCCGTTCGACATCGGCAACTACATCGGTGTATTGCTTAGAGTGCAGTTGCTGCTCCAACCGCCGGAGCGCGACGCTGACAACGTCGCGATGATGCAGTCGCCCGCCGACGCCGGGGCGATCCGCCAGCTCTTGCCATAGCTCGTGCACGAGATCGACATCGCTCGGCCAGAGGCGCGGCTGATGCGGCCCCAGCGAGTAAATCTGGCTCGGCCCGCCATTCGGCGGGATGATTTCCAGCGTCAAAGCGGGACGGGGTGCGGGCAATTGCTCCCATGCAATCCCGATCAGCCGGGCCTGTTCGTCCGGCGAAAGGCTCGGAACTTGAGCCATCACAATTCGAGAACACCCGAGTTGCTGTGCGGCCACGACCAGCGCGGTAGGCTCGTCTCTCCCGGGAACAGTGAGCAGTTCCACGTGCTTACCGGCTTTTTCCGCCACGCTGACGACTTTCGTAAATAGCTCCACTTCGCGGTCGCCGCAAATCTGCTTGGGATCGAGCCGGTGTTCGCTCGATCCCAGGAACGCGACACGATGTACGGCTACCACGACGACATCCTGCTTCGCGGGATTCACTTCTTGCAATATCCGCGCCAGGTGGTCGAGCCGGTTGGGATTGGTGGCTTCTATAAGGATGCTGCCCGGACGAACGTGAACACCTTGCGTTGACACGTTCTGGTGCTCTTCCAACCGAAACTTCTCGTGCTCGTGCTCGGTTTCCAGATGTTTACGGCGATTATGGCGCTCCGAAAGCGCAAAAGCCGTGAAGAAACCGATGGTGAAAATCGATCCCGAGATGGTAGCTGTTTTCTTCGTGAGGACGTTAATGATCGCGAGCACGAACAGCGCAGTTGTAATGAGGATGAGGCCCAGCGGAATTTCCGTGTTGCCGATCCGGAAATTCAACGGAACTTTCCAATCCCGTGCTTCCGGACGCTTGTAGCGCAGAACCAGCACAGACAAAGCCTTCATCGCAAAGCTCCAGATCACACCGAAGGCATACGCTTCGCCGAGGGTGTCCACGTTGCCGCGGCTCAGCACGATGGTGATGATCTGCAGAATAACCACCAGATTGATCAGCCGGCTGGAGGTGCCGTATTTGCGGTTCGGTTCCCGGAACCAGTCCGGCAAAACGCCGTCCTCTGCGACTCGATTGAGAACTCCATTCGATCCGATAATCGCCGTGTTTACCGCGCCGGAGAGAATCAGAACGCCAACCAGCACGACAAAGCCATGAAACAGAAGTTTCAGCAGCGTGGGGCCGACAAGGTACATCGACAAACCGCCGATCAGGTTATCGAGATACTTCGCGCGCGCGCCGTCGGGCATGAGCATCACCGCGAAAAACGACACGCCCGAGGTGAAGAGCAGGCTGTACAGAATCACCAACATGCCGGTCTTCTTCAGATTCTTCAGCTTCGGAGCCTCCAGTTCCCGATAAACCTGGGCAAGCGTTTCGAAGCCGCTCATCGCCAGCAACGAATGGCCGAGTCCGACAAGAATCGCAACCAGCGTGATGGTCGGAAGCACCGTGCCCTGCAGCCACCCCAGGGCGCCGGGCCCATATTGGAGGTTCGCTTTGGTCGGCAGCGGCACAGGCTGGAAGCCCTTCACGGCCATCGTGATCCCGCACCACACAAAGAGGATGACCACCATTGCTGTGGTGATATGCATGATCCGCAGGGCCTTGTCGCTGGATTCGTGGATGCCGATGATGTTCTGCCACCAGAAATAGATCGTGGCCAAAAGAGCAAAGCCGGCCGCGAACAGCGGCGCAGGGACGTGCCACGGAGTATGGATGATATCGGCAATGTCGTTGATCAGGCCGGCCAGATAGAGTCCAGCGCTGACTGCACTGATAGGCCCGGTCAGCACATAGTCGAACATGAGCGCCGATACCGAGAATTTCGCCAAGGTAGCGCCCATGGCTTCGTGCACCACTTTGTACACGCCGCCGCGCACAAACATGCTCGAGCTCTCGACGTAGATGGCGCGAATCGCGAAGCCGAAAAGCATAATCGCGAGGATGAACCAGGGCGCGGATTTTCCAATAGCGGTTTCGGCGATTCCACCCGCATAGTACGCGGAAGAGGCCAGGTCGCTTAGAACAATGGCGGCAGCCCGCCAAAACGAGATGAACGACAGCATTACTGTCGTGGCAACAACAACCTTGGTCTTTGTTGAAGGTGACGGCGATGTCAAAGCGGGAGCGTTCCCTTTCACACTTTCAAGAAATGATGCTTCAGCGGCATTCCCGAATACCCATTAAAACAGCATTGCCGGATGAAATCCGGTAATCCGGACGACCGGCACGACGTAAAGAGAGCTTGGGGGAGCGTCATATCGCTTGCTTTTTGCCGGTAGAACCGGTTTAAGGAATATGACCCAGTAAATAGTTCTATATCCTAGTACTTACACTAGAGTACGAAAGCGCGCCTCCAGCTTTAGAATCAACCTAGTCCCTATAGAGTATGTTTCGACAGCGTTTGGATCGCAAAGTGCGTCCTCTGCAGAAACCAATACACAGGAGCAGGTTTTAATTCTAGTTGTCCATTAGGTCTTAAAGAAGCTAAATAATGACAATCGAATTTGATTATCTCGGCGAAAATGACGCAATTTTAGAAGCGGGGAGCGGAGGAATTTTTGAGCACCTCACCTGTTCGAGCAAGAAGCGATGTTGTGGCTAAGCCCCGTATACTCATCGCGGAAGATCACCAACTCGTTCTTGAAGGAATCAAGCGGATCGTTGAACCCGAATGCGTAGTTGCGGGAACCGCGACTACCGGGCAGGAAGTATTGTCCTTAGCCAGCGAGTTAAAACCGGATGTCATCCTGCTGGACATAGCCCTGCCGCTTCTAAACGGCATCGAAGTAGCCCGGAAACTCAAAGTGAGCTGTCCGAATACCAAGATTATTTTCGTGACGATGCAGCTAAATCGCGACTACATTCGCGAAGCCTTCGAAGCGGGTGGGTCCGGTTACGTGTTGAAGCAGGCCGCCGCTTCTGACCTCCTGGCTGCGATCCGGGAAGTCCAGCGCGGGCGCTTCTATCTGTCCCCGATGCTTTCTGAAGTGAATGGCGGGACAGCATCCACCGAGGAAACACCCGCCCGGCTGTTTGGATCATTGACCCCGCGTCAGCGGCAGGTCCTGCAGCTAGTTGCCGAAGGAAAGCCTGCGAAAGAGATCGCCGGGCTGTTGACGATTTCGGTGAAAACGGTCGAATTTCACAAAAAGCACCTGATGCAGCAGCTCAACGTACGCAGTACGGCAGAGTTGATCCGCTACGCCGTCGAGCATAAATGGGTAGCGTCATAGCCGGGCGACCGGTTTGACCGCCGCATTCCGGGAGCCTGCCGGAACGGAGCGTCTGCGCAGTTTGTACCGGAAATAAGCTCGCTTCATCTGCGTTTGCTTAGTCTTGCGAGACGATGCTGTAGACTGACCTCGCATGGGGATCTGGGTAAGGTTGTGCGTAGGTTCAACCATCGGACTGCTCGCCGGGCTTCTCGCACTTGCGGCACCCGGAAAGTCGCAGGATCTTGGGCAAACCAGCACGGTGTTAGCATCACTCCCTCCGATGGGGTGGAACAGTTGGGACTCCTACGGCCTGAGCGTGACCGAAGACGAGTTCCGGGCGAACGCTTCGTGGCTGGCGCAGCATCTCGCAAAGCATGGCTGGCAATATGTCGTCGTAGATGAGGGCTGGTACTTGCAGAACCCCGAGGCAAAGCCGGGCAGCTTCCGGTTTACCATGAGCGCCGACGGAAGGTACTTGCCGGCTGTAAATCGATTTCCTTCGGCAAACGATGCCGGGTTCAAGCCGCTTGCCGATTGGGCGCACGGGCTCGGTCTGAAATTCGGCATTCACATCATCCGCGGCATACCGCGGGAGGCGGTCGATAGGAACCTGCCGATTGCCGGTTCAACCTATCATGCAGCCGATGCAGCGGACAAGGCTGACACCTGCCCCTGGAACGCCGACAACTACGGAGTAACGGACACGCCCGCCGGACAGGCTTACTACGATTCACTTGCAAAGCTGTACGCGAGTTGGGGACTGGATTTCGTCAAAATCGACTGTATCGCGTCCCGTCCATACAAAGGACCCGAAATCCGCATGTTCAGCCAGGCGTTGCGTAAGACGGGACGGCCCATCGTGCTGAGCTTGTCGCCCGGGCCGGCGCCTCTCGACAAGCTGCAGGAGCTGCGAAAGTACGCTCAGATGTGGCGCATCTCCGACGACTTTTGGGACCGCTGGAAGGCGTCGAAACAGAGTTTCCCGCAGGGACTGCTGCCGCAATTCAATCTGACCGCGAACTGGGCGCCGTACGTCGGCAGTGGTCATTGGCCGGACGCCGACATGCTCCCGCTCGGCTACATCGGTCCGCGTCCGGGATGGGGTAAGGCGCGGGAGACGGAGTTGACTCAGGACGAGCAGCGCACGGTAATGACACTGTGGTCTGTCTTCCGCTCGCCGCTAATCATGGGAGGCAATCTGACCCGGATGGACGAATGGACCACCTCACTTTTGACGAACGACGAAGTACTCACCGTCGACCAGCATTCGAAGGCAAATCGTGTCGTCGCAAATGACGCGAAAAAAGCTGTGTGGACCGCGCAGCCGGCAACGCAGTCGGGGCTGTACGTCGCTCTATTCAACCTCGACGATCAGCCGCAAACTCTGCAGTTCGATTGGGCAGATCTTTCGCTGAGCGGCAAAGTTCATCGCGTTCGCGATCTCTGGCAGCACAGAGACTTGGGGTCATCGAAGAAGTTGCGAGTCATTCTTCGGCCGCATGCGTCGGTGCTGTACGGGGTGGCAGAAACGAAGTGAAACACGAAAGGGCAAAGTAAACGCCCTGTTCCCTTCCCTTGCCTTCACCCGAACAGCTTGCTAGCCTGTGCTGGGTAGCGGCCGGTCAGGGTCTGCGCTCGACGGCGGCCCCGCCAGCTCGCCGCGCGATCAGGCCATCGATGCTGTAGCGACCCGGCCCTGAGAAGATCAGCCAGACGAGAATCAGCACGTACAGAACCTCCGGGAGGTACAGGAAGTCATCGAGCCAAGCGAGTGCACCGCTTGCGTGGACGCTGTAGATCCGGTTGGTCGTAACCGCGACGACCATGTCGCCCGCGAGCATCAGGGCACACAGAGGCGTGAGCAAGCCAAGCGCCAGGCCACCGCCACAGGCGAACTCAACAAGCGACACAAAGAGCGCAGTGGCGTGAGGAAATGGGATGTGTGATTGGGCCATGGTCTGCTCCATCGTAGTGAACTGAGCCGGCACAAACAGCTTGGTCCCACCAGAGATGCAGAAGAAAATACCGATCAGGACGCGTACAGCGGTCATTGGTATCCATTCCGCTGCGCGGAGGGCCGCTCTAGCGCTCTGGATGCCGTGCCTGATTGAAGAGCCTTCTCTGTGTGGTGAGGCCACGATTCCTGGTCACCAAGAAATAGAGTCTTGAAGCGAGGAAAACTGCTACGTTTTTCAAGTGCGTGCATCGTTTCGTCCACTGCAGCCAGTATTCGGGGCGAGCCGATCGATGCAGAGACAAGCCAAGCTTCCGGCGGGTGCCGCTCGCCAAAAGCGGTTTCAGCTAGGCCTGAGATACAGAGCACGCCTGCCTTAGCCGCAAGGAAGCGTGGAAAAGATAATACTGCCTCGCTGCTTGAGGCACCGGGTTCCTAACCAGCGCCGTTAGCGCTGGCCACTGTCGAACTCTGACGGCAAACTTTGGTCGAGTTCGTTTTATACCTGGGCAACAGGCCAAAGAGAGCGGCCGCGACCAAAACAATACCGCAGAAAACAAGCAATGTGGAGCGATAGGAGCCGGTCTTATCAAACATTCCGCCCATCACGAGCGGGCCTAGCGCGCCGGCGCAGGCATAGGCGGACCAGGTGTAGCCATAAAGTTCGCTGAACCGGCGGAGTCCGAAGTACCGGGTGAGCAGATAGGGAACGGCATCGGACTCGGCTCCCATGCCGGCTCCAATGAGTGCCGCTCCCGCGTACGCCATGATTGTTCCCTGCCCGTAGATGATAAGCAGGAATCCTGCCGCGCACACTACAAACAGAAACATCGCTACCCGCGCAGCGAAGAACCGGTCAAGCAGATAGCCCGTGCTCAACTTACTCGCGAGAGCCGAAAATCCTAGTACCGATAATACTGCGGCGGCGTGCTCAGCCGAGAAGCCGCGGTCTGTAAGAAGCGGCGGCAGGTGGGCGTTCAAGCCATTCGTTGCAACTGAGAACAGCAGAAGTCCCGAAGTAAGAAGGATGAAGGGCAAGCTGCGCACACAAGGCCATACGCCGCCCATCTCCTTCGCGGCCGACGCTTTGACCGTTTGCTTCTGGCCGCTAGGCTCATAGAGAAAGACAGCAACAAGCGGGACGCCCAGCGCAAGAATGATCCCGCCGAGAATAGCGTAGGCCGAGCGCCATCCGTAGGCCGAGATCAGCGCCTGCGCAAGTGGGGGGAACACCATTGACCCCGTGCCTGATCCGGCCATTACTGCCGCCAGCGCGCGTCCGCGCGAAGCGTCGAACCATGCACTGACCACGCGCGCGTAGCCCAGCTGTGTTGTGCCGTTTCCGACGATGCCCAACAGAACGAGAACTGCCAGGAAGTGTCCTATGTGCGGCGTCAACAGGCTCAAAGAGCCGAAGCCAATCCCGTAAATCATGACGCACGGCAAGATAATGCGTCGGGCGGGATAGCGATCAAGCAGCCGTCCAATGAATGGAGAACAAACCGCTACTGTGAGGGCCGCGACCGTGAAGCCGAGCGACACCTCTGCCCTGCTCCAACCGAACGCGGCACTCAACGGCTTCAGAAAGACACCGAACGTAAAGACAAAGGCGGAGCCAAAGCCCGCGAACACTCCGCAGCAGGCAGTCAGTAAAACCAGGGCACGGCGGCCGCTCTCCAAGCTATTCTTTTGGAGGCGGCTGGGGTGGTGGTTGAGAACTGCGGGAGTATCCATGAATAGCTGACCGTTTCGCGCCCATGCGATGGGCTTCATCGCTCATCGGATGTACGCCGCTCGCGTCAATCCAGCGGTTGTAGAAATTAAACAGCGAACAGACTGTGATCGCGTAGTAGATGGCTTCGTCCGAGAATCCTGCCGCATGAAGCGTTTCGATATCGGCCGGCTGAATCGAGACGGAGTTCTCATTCACCTTGCGAACAAACCGGAACAGGGCTTTCTCGGCGTCTGAAAGCTGTGAGGTCTCGACATCTTTCAATACGCTCTCGACCAATTCCACACTGCCCAATAATTCCGCCGCGACCGCGGCGTGGGACTTCGTTCAAAACGGGCATTGATTGAGATGTGAAGTGTAGGCCGCGATCAGTTCGCGAATACCAGGCGTCAGCGGAGCCTCTTCGCGAAGCATTTCCTGCGTAAAACGCTCGAGGTGCACTGTCGCCTTCAGCTTGTAAGAAAACATGTGCAGAATCTGCGGGTAATCAGAGCCCGCGCGGCGCATCACTTCGATTGCGTGCGTGTAATTATCGTCTCCGCGATGCTGTTCTACGTCTTTCAGAAACATTGGGTCCATTTGTATGCGAGTTCCTTGTCTAAAAGAGGAATTTCAAAGCCAACTGCATTAAGCGCGGCGGATTCGCCTGCAAGATCTGCCCGAATGCCGGTGATTCGATATCGTTTTCGGGGAGTCCGAAATTCGGATGATTGAGGCAGTTGAAGCACTCCGCGCGGAACTGCAAGCGCGTAGTTTCAGTCACGCCGAAGTTCTTGAACAATGATACGTCCACCGTCTCGATACCCGGCCCTCGCACAACATTGCGGCCTTCGGTGCCGAATTGCCCGGCCTGGGTCTCCGGATTCAGTTGCAGGAATGCGGAGCGGCTCACCCATTCATTCGGAGAGTGGGGCCCGCTGTTGGGATTCGAGATCAGATCCGGCCGGCTGGAGTAAAAGCCCGTGATCTCAGGAGCCGTACCCTGCAGAGAAACGTTGGCACTGTCGTAGACGGTGAAGGGAGTGCCGGAAGCCAGGGTCGCGATCATATTGAACTGCCAACCATTCACAGCCCATGCTGCCGCGCGCGGGGCATTTTGCCAAAGGGGCAAAGCGTAGGTGCCGCTAAACACGAAGCGATGCGTTGCATCGAAGAGGGATGGGCCATGCTCTGCCCGTAGATCGAAAGGATTCTGGGCAAGGTCGTTTTCGCCTGCAACAAGCGTAGGCGCGGACCCCGCAAGGTTAAGCGACGACACGTAGTCAAGGCTTTTCGACCACCAATAAGAAGCCAGGAAACTCAGACCGTTCGTGTATTGGCGAGAGAAAGCGATCTGCAGCGCGTTGTACGTCGAGGCGTTGTTATCGGCGATCAGGCCCGCAGAAGCAAAGGCGCATGAGCCGAGCACGGGCGAACAGTCAGCGTACTCGCGTCTTTGATCGGCATTCTGCTGGGTGGCGCCCGGCCCATAAATAGCAGGGTTCCCCTCGATGAAGCGGGGCAGATGTGTGCCCTTATTGCCCACATACCGGACGTCCAGCAGGTAAGCACTCCCGATGACCTGTTGGATCGAGAAGTCCCAGTTTTGAGAGTACGGCGGCAACATTCCGGATTGTACGGTCAGGATAGTTGCAGGACGAACGAATGACTGCGTGGCGAATGGTGGCGTCTGTCCGTTGTAGGGATCTGCAAAGTTCAGTCCCGGTCCGGGAAGCTGGTACGCCTCGGTCCAGGGCAGAGCGCTGACAGCGGCTTGAAGCGGGCCGCCGGTGCCGTTCGTGTAACCGTCATAAAAGATGCCATAACCGGCGCGAATCGATGTTCGGCCGTTGCCGAATGGATCCCATGCGAGGCCGACGCGCGGCATAAACTCGTGATAGTCGACCGGCGCGATGCCGGCAGGCACTCCCGCATCACCGGGGAATAAGAGACCCGCCGGCGCATCCGGCATGACCTTCGATTGCTGCCCAGGGGCCCACGCATTCAGACGGTTGCGAATTTCCGTGTATGGGGTGTTGATCTCATACCGCAACCCGTAAGTAAGGGTCAAATTGTGACTGACGCGCCATTCGTCCTGCCCGTAACCGGCCACAATCCACTTTCGCAGGCCCCGATTGAAATCGCCGCCGCCTTGAAAGAATTGGACGGGTTGGCCGAGTAGAAAACTGGCGAATGAGTCGCTTGCCGGGAAAGGAGCAAACACGAAGAAGCCGTTCGTCGCGATGCCCAGGAGAACGTTGATTTGTTGCCGGTCTAAATCCGCGCCAAATTTGAAGTTGTGACGACCGCGCGTAGTAGCTAGCGAATAGTAAGCCTGGTAATCGTTTTGATACGTGTTCTGCGGGCCGGTGATGGGATTTCCAACATTTGAGTATCCGCTCACAATCAGGTACGGTGCGCCTGTCGATGTCTCTAACGTGGGCGGGTATTGGAATCCCAGATCACTTGCGGGCGTGTGATTCTGCGCTTCTTCGTAGAGGAAGACATTGCGGAAGAAGGCTGCGCGCACAGTTTGTACAGTGCTTGGCGAAAAGAGGTGCACATCGGAAACCGTGGCTGAATTGGTTCTGATGGCATTCGCAACCGGGAAGCCGGGAACGTTCGATCCGTTTATCGGAAGCGGATCAAGCGTATTGAGAGACGAAGTCGCATAACGGGCAAACAGTTCATCTCCGTTTGTGAAGTAGTGATCCAGGCGGAAGCCGCCCTGGTCGTAGTCGTTCGTCAGGATCTGAGTGGAAGAGAACAGTGCGGGACCGATATTCGGAAGCGGATAAAGCGATTCGGCCTTCAGTGCGACCGGATTCAGCATGTAAGACGGGATCTGGTTCCCGGGAAACTGCTGCCCCGTAAACTCATTGATCAGCGGTTCGGGTTGGCCGGTGCTTGGGTTGATCAGACCGGAAAAGTCACCGCGCCGTTGCCCTGCGGTGGGAACAATCGCGGCCTGCGTGTCGCCGGCACGTTCGCGCTGGCCCTCGTAATAGACGAAGAAGAAATCCTTATTTCTGCGAATGGGACCGCCCAGTGTCGCGCCGAACTGGTTCTGGTGCAGCGGTTCCGTGCTCACCGCGAAGAAGTTGCGAGCATCGAAGGCATTGTTGCGCAGGAATTCGTAGGCATCGCCGTGAAACTCGTTGCCGCCCGACTTCGTTATGACCGTAGTAGTGGCGCCGCTCGTCTCTCCGTATTCGGCCGGCGCATTCGAAGTAAGAATTCGGAACTCGCTTACAGCATCGACGGGCGTCCGCAGGGCGAATCCCCCGTTGACGCTATCGACATTTGTAACGCCGTCGAGCAAATAGTTGTTCGACTCAGGCGGTTCGCCATTGACAGCGTAAGCTTGCCCGCTGCGCAGAATGCCTCCGGCTTGCGCCAGGCCGAAAGTCATCGGCGCCACACCAGGCTGCAGGAGACCAAGTTGGGTTAGGTTGCGCCCGTTCAGAGGAAGGTCGGTCGCCTCACGGGAAGAGACCACATTGCCGAGAGTGGAGCTTACGTCTACCGTCGCGCCGCTTGCCACAACGTCCACCTGTGCGTTGCTGGACGCAATTTCCAGCGAGATCGGAATCCTGACACGCCAGCCAACATCGACCCGGATGTGCAACTCATCGAATGGCGCAAAGCCGGATGCGGTGACATGCAGATTGTATTCGCCTACCGGCAGGGACGAGAAACGGAAAGTGCCGTCCTGCGGCGAACGCTGCGACGCTGCAACGCCGGTAACAGAGTTGGTAGCGATAACCGTCGCGCCCGGAACTGTGGATCCAGATGGATCTGAAATTTGGCCTTCAAGTACGCCGGTCGGATCCTGTCCCAGGAGAGGAGTGGCCAGAAGCAATACCGCAATCGCTGGATAACACTGCATTCTTCTCGTTGGCATTTAAATGTCGTCACAGCAGCTTAACAGTGGCTAAGACGTTTGTCTTGAATCGAGAGATGGATGAATGAATCCACCGTATGGTGGAGGCCCGCGACCCGCTGCGCTGGCGCCTCCGAGCACTAGGAGAGGACTATTGCTTTGGGAAGGCGGGATCGGCTTTGATTTCGCGGATCTGGAGGATATGCCGTTGATCGTGCGTCGAGATTTCCAGCAGGCACTGGTAGGTGTCGGTGCCCCACTCCGGCATTGCATGGCCGCGAAGATCGTCGTCCGTAGTGCGCACATAGTCGAGCATGGTTGCGTGGAGTTTTCGAAAGCTCTCCAGCCCCTGGTGAACATCGGACAGTTGACCTTTCGGTTCTTTGCTCGGCTCTGTTTTCTCGTGATGCACGCGATCGATGCCATACCAAAGAACATCCGCATCTGTGGGCCGCTTCTCCAATTTCCTGGGCGGCTGTTTCAGGGCAGCCTGGAATTGCTGCCAATAGATGGGTTCAGCTATCACCAGGTGCTCGACCACTTCGAGGATCGTCCATCTGCCGGTGGCCATCCGGAAATTCAGTTGAGAGGGGGATAGATTTGAGACTTCGTCGATTAGCCAGCCCTCTGTCATTTGCATGTGAGCGATAAGATGCTCGCGTTCCATGTTCGACATGGGAGCGCCGGCGGCGGATGCAAAACCTAGCGCAGCGATGATTGCCGGGAAAGTGACGAGTTTCATGGCATGTTTTGGCGGTTTTTGAAAATATTGTCCGGAAACGTCACCACTGAATCAAGACATGTTAGAAAGCGGTGAGGCGAGTTTTAGATGCCCGTGAGGCACCGCTGGCAATCGCCGGCTGAACTCACTCTCGCCTCGATGTTCGTTGACGAACGACGAGGTTCCAGATGCGAACAAGACCGGCAAATCGAGCATAGTAAGCTTCTCAAATCGAATATCACGGCAGTGGTTGCTTACGTGCGAAACACCTCTGCGAAACCAATGCGAACTACTTTATTGAGCTCCGGCGCGCTAGGGCTGATCGCAGTCAGCTGCGGATTCGGACAGTCCTCGCCGGCGGTTCAGGTGTTTCCGCTTCGCGACACAGCAGGGCTGGTGATGACACCGAAAGTGAAGGCAGAGGCGGTAATGTATCAGGGCCGCCAGGCAGTCCGACTGACAAAGGAAGGCGCTGATGGCGAGGGCTTCGCCGTATTGCCCGGGACTGACTTCCAGGATGGGGTTATCGAGGCGAATATTGCGCTAAAGATAACAACACCGGCGGGAGTGAGAAACCCTGGGTTTGTTGGAATTGCGTTCCGGGCGAGACCGGATGCATCGCATTATGATCTCTTTTACCTGCGGCCAGGAAACGCAGGAGCGGAGGATTCAGCGATGAGAAATCATGTCGTG
>JAFAMD010000047.1 GCA_019233755.1 Acidobacteriaceae bacterium
CTGAAATCTGAGTCGGTCGAGAGGATAAACCGTCAGTAAAGTCGGCCTCTGATCGCGTGTTGCTAGAAGGCGTGACCGAATCTTTGCGAGGGAGATTCAACCGCCATAGTTGATCGAAAGTCATTGCGTTACTGCTAGAGGCATCAGTCTGCCGCCTAATGCAACTCCCATTCGGTTCTTGTCATGGTGCCCGTCGCCTATCACTGCATCCTGAACAGATCCGACGGCTACTCTCATCGTTCAGCCGTTGCTAGTTCTTGGGCCCGCGATGAAGCTGGCTCCACCCGGACGGTGATGTAGTCGGATGGGATGGTCGCGATCTTCAGGCTGACCTTGTCCTGGCACTTCGGGTCTTTTTGAACCCAGTTGCCATCCATGTAGTTTCCGTCGCAAAAACTCGAATTTGCCTCGTCAATAACGGCTTCTCGGATCGGCATGCGAGAGGTCGCCACGTTGAAATGAGTTGCAAGTTCAGCACGCTTCACTTTGCCGGCAGAGATGGCGGTTCGCAAGGCCTGGGGCAATTCCTCGGGTCGAAAATAGACTTGGAATGTGAAGTTACGGTTGCCGTATTCATCCGACGCCAGCGGCTGGCCGGTGAAGGAATACGTGACCTCGTAAGCAGGCGCAGGTGACTCCTCTTGAACATAGGGGCAGTACATGGATCCACCAGGATCTCTGAACTGGAGGTCAGAGCAGTAGCCTGGGTCCATCGTAGATTTTCTCTCAGTGAAGACTTTCGTAGCTTTCACTTTCTCGAGCTTGATCGATGCCAGATCGGAGTCCGCCGGAATGAAAGCGAGGTGAGTGAAGGGATGAAGGTCTTCGATCTGTATTTCTACTCCACGCTTATCTGACCTGGCCGCAGCGACCGAAGCCGCTAGCAACCGTTTGCTGGCATCCTCGGCAAAGAATGGTTGCGCCATTACTCCCATGCCTATCAGTGCGAGAATTATGGGGCGTTGGCCCAGTCTCGTCCAATTCATTGTCTGTTGTGTCGTCATTGTTGCTCTACCTCTTGGAAACTTGCGGTTACTCAAAGCGCTTTTGCGCTTCTGCCAATAAAGCGCAGGTGCAGCAAATTCCGTATCATTTCTCGTAAGCAAGAAGTAAATTGTGCGATCACTCGTAAAGACTGCAGTCTCTGAAAATTAGTCGGTCGCCGTGCTCCTCGTTCCGATTAGTGAAGGAGAATCGAAAGCAGTGAAAGTGGAAGAGGATTCTCCTTTTGATGAGAGGAAGTGCGGCATAGCTTGTGACCAACAGCCTTGCTCAATGAGAGGCGGACGCACTCGGCTTACCTCAAGAAGCACAACTATTTCCTGCGATGTGAGTGCACTGGAAAATGGGGATGATGATGCGCTACTGCCGAATCAGCCGGGCTGCCGTAAGGTACCATCCAGCTAAGTTAGTCACCCAAAGGGCCTGTTTCTACAATTTATCGAAGGCGCGGACCGAGGGACGCTTGATTTTGCGCTAAAGCCGGAGATCTCCACGTCGATGAATCTAGCCGTCCAGGGGGGCGGATGTATTCTCCGCGACACCCGCCCTTGATCGGCATCCGTCGGCGACAAAAACTGGGCGGCGCAGTGCGCCATTCGGTTGTTTTTAATGGGGTCGCGCGTGTTCAGGCGCTCGGCGTGCGTGGTGATGGGGTGACGGCGTAACCGAACGGGCAGTCTGGCATGTAGTGAAACAGTACACAGCCAAACTCGGCTTCATCGGACTTGCTCCCCATGATCTGGGAATCAAAAAGACATGAGACCGACACAGAGGATTTGTTAGTCCTGTGCAGTCTGCTTCCCAAACCGCGATATTCGCGGAGCAGCCAAGCTGACGAGAAACGCCCGATGATGAGATGTGGCTGCGCCGACAAATCGTATCCTCACCATCGAAGGCGAAGGATTGCGTCTGCCGATTTGCTCCCGAGTCGGCCAAGCGGAAAATGAGACATGAACGCCAGTTCCTGAGTTTGGGCGGATGTCCGACCAACTGGAACGTTCCGTGCGATGTCCGCCACGTCAAGTTCAGACTTTCGCACGATCCTTCGAAAACTGAATTATTGGCGGCCGTGTTTGCAATCACAACTCGGCAAAAAAGATCTTTCTCGCGCCTTCTCAATCATTTCCCGCTCTCCGGGGTGACGTCATGATCCGTTTTCGGCCTTCGTCGTGCTACCGTCTGTCAGGCCCGCTGTGGAGCAAAACCTCCCCGCGGGCCAATTTCTTTTCGAGGAGCTTCAAATGACCGCTCGTCAGATGCGTCGCGCCGCAGAACGCAGCGCCAGGAAAGCAACCTGCCAGCCGGAGGGGCTTGTTTCCGCCCAATCTTCATCCTCACCTTCTCCTGACTTCACCTGGGACGAGCATCCTGAGGTGACCGTGGCCCGACACTCCGCGCCTGAAACTCCTGTCTCCGAAGCCCGACTCGCCGCGAACCGTGCCAACGCGCAATTATCCACTGGCCCTAAAACCTCCGAAGGCAAGGCAACCTCCTCGCTGAACGCCGTCAAAACAGCACTCACCGGTCGCACCGTGCTGCTTCCCGGTGACGATGCCGGCGAATATGCGGACCACATTGCCCGCTATGAAGAGGATCTGGAGCCGGTCGGCCCGCGCGAGTGCGCGCTCGTGCAGTCCATCGCCGATACGTTTTGGCGTCTCCAGCGCATTCCCGCCCTCGAAATGGCCATCTACGCCAAAGGCAGCCTCGAATTTGCAGGCTTATTCGAATCGCACGAACCCGCTCAGCGCCCCGGTCTCATTGAACTACACACCTTCCTCGCCTACGAACGCCAGCTTCGCAATCTTCACATCCAGGAAGCCCGCCTCCGTCGCCAGCTCGAAAAAGATTCCGCCGAATTACGCACGCTGCAGGAAGAGCGGAGCCGGCGCGAGGCTCGCGATCTCGACGTGGCCGCTAAGCTTTACCTCGCCGCCAAACAGGACGGCAAGGTCTTTCACCCCGCCGATCATGGGTTCGAATTTTCAATTCAAGATATCGACTCCTATCTTGAAGGGGTCCGCGCTGCAAACATTGCTTGCGCCACGCTGAAAAGCGACCGCGACATCGCCCTGAGCCGCCTCGCAAGTGCCGCCTGACCGGCAAGCGCCCGGCTGAAATCGTCCTCGCGGCTATCATTCTGAATGAAGGCATCGCATGCCATACCCGAGCCACGTCCGCATCGTCGAAGTCGGTCCCCGCGATGGTCTGCAGAACGAGAAGACTCTCGTCCCCGTCGACGTAAAGGTTACTCTCATCCAGGCTTTGGCCGAAGCGGGCCTGAAAACCGTCGAAGCCGGTAGCTTCGTGTCGCCGAAATGGGTGCCGCAGATGGCTGATACGGCTGCCGTTCTCGCTCGCCTTCATCGCAAGCCCGGCGTCTCCTATCCCGTCCTCGTTCCCAACCAGACGGGTCTCGAAGCCGCCCTTCGCAACAATGTCCAGGAGATCGCAATCTTCGCTGCCGCCTCTGACACGTTCTCTCACCGCAACATCAATTGCTCCATCGAGGAAAGTCTTTCGCGCCTCGCGGCCGTCGCCGCCTCCGCTCTTGCGCACGGCCTCAAGGTTCGCGGCTACGCGTCTTGTGTGCTGGGCTGCCCTTTCGAAGGCGCCATCGAAACCGCGGCCGTCGCACACGTTGCCGGTGCGCTCTATGAAATGGGCTGCTACGAGATCTCTCTCGGCGACACTATAGGCGTCGGCACGCCTCTAAAAGCGCACGCCATGATCTCCGCTGTCGCCGAACGCGTCCCCATCCCCGCTCTTGCCATTCACTATCACGACACCTGGGGCCAGGCCCTCGCCAACATCCTTGCTTCACTCCAGCTCGGCATCTCCGTCGTTGATAGTTCGGTTGCCGGTCTTGGCGGCTGCCCGTATGCTCCCGGCGCTACTGGCAACGTCGCTACCGAAGACGTCGTCTATCTCCTGAACGGCATGAACATCGAAACCGGTGTCGACCTCGACCAAGTGGCCTCGGCCGGACGCTTCATCTCGCAGCACCTCGGCCGCGCCCCCGCTTCCAAAGTCGCCGTCGCCCTCCAGTCGACCTGTCTCCCGACGCGCTGATATCATCGCGTCTGGCGAAGGAGAAATCCTGGTGAACAAAGTCTTGCCCAATGCCGATGCAGCCATCGCGGACATTCCCGATGGCGCCACCATCATGCTCGGCGGCTTCGGTCTCTGCGGTATCCCCGAAAACCTCATCGCGGCGCTCGTGCGCAAAAAAGTCAAAGGTCTCCATACCATCGCCAACAACATGGGAGTGGACGGCTTCGGCATGGGCCTCATGCTTGAAGGCGGCATGATTGCTTCTCACATCGGCAGCTACGTCGGCGAAAACCGCCTGCTCGAGTCGCTGGTCATCGCCGGTAAGCTGCAGGTTACGCTGATCCCGCAGGGCACGCTCGCCGAGCGCATTCGCGCCGGTGGCGCAGGCATTCCTGCGTTTTACACCCCCACCGGCGTCGGCACGGTCGTTGCAGAAGGTAAAGAGATCCGTGAGTTCGAAGGCCGCACCTACGTCATGGAGCGCGCACTCCAAGCCGACTTTGCTCTCATCAAGGCCTGGCGTGGAGACCGGCTGGGCAATCTCGTCTACCGCAAGACTGCCCGCAATTTCAATCCGATGATGGCCACCGCGGCAAAAATCACCATCGCTGAAGTCGAGGAGCTTGTCGAGCCGGGCGCCATCGACCCTGATCACGTTATGACCCCAGGTATCTACGTCAAGCGCATTGTCCAGGGCGAAAAATATGAGCGTCGTATCGAGCGCAGAACTCTCCGCAATCACTGAGCCGCTGTCATGAGTCTCACATCAACCAATCCCACCGAAGCCCGTGCGGCCGAAAAAGATCTTGAGAAACGCGAGCGCATTGTTCGCCGGGTTGCCCGCGAGCTCCGCGACGGCTACTATGTCAACCTCGGCATCGGCATGCCGACCCTCGTCGCAAACCATGTTCCCCCGGGCATCGAAGTGATCCTCCAATCGGAAAACGGCATGCTCGGTGTCGGACCTTACCCCTTCGAAGGCGAGGAGAATTGCGATCTCATCAACGCCGGCAAAGAAACCATCACGGAACTGCCCGGCAGCTCTTACTTCTCCAGTGCGGACTCCTTCGCCATGATCCGCGGCGGCCACATCGATCTCAGCATTCTCGGGGCAATGGAAGTGGATGAGGAAGGCAATCTCGCGAACTGGATGGTGCCCGGCAAAGTCGTCAAGGGGATGGGCGGCGCTATGGATTTGGTGGCCAGCGCCCGCCGTGTCGTCGTCGCCATGGAGCACACTACCAAAACCGGCGCTCCCAAAATTCTCAAGCGCTGCACCCTCCCTATCACCGGCCTGCGCGTCGTCGACATGATCGTCACCGAACTGGCGGTCATCTCTGTCACACTGCAAGGCCTGCGCCTCGACGAACTCGCTCACGGCGTCACGGTCGAAGCCGTGCAGGCGGTCACCGAACCCAAACTCATAGTGAGCGAAAAAATGGGGGCCTGGCTAACAACGTGAAAGACGATACGACAAGAAGAACCTTTACTGCCTCGGCACTCGCGGCCAGTACGGCCACCCGCCTCTTTGCTAAGCAAGAAGAGAAGGCCATCACGGCTGCTTCCGTGCCGGGCGATCCGGATGCCCCCGAGCCGCAGAAAGGAACTCAGCCCGAAACTCCTCCCTTCGCCGAAGCCATCGAGTTTTACCGCCGCGACGTCGAGCGCCGCGTCGTTCCGTTCGAAATGACGGAGGTTGCGCTCCTGCCCGGTGCCTTCGCCGACGCGCAGGCCGCAAATTCGCAGTGGCTCCA
This sequence comes from Acidobacteriaceae bacterium, assembly GCA_019233755.1. GTDB lineage: Bacteria > Acidobacteriota > Terriglobia > Bryobacterales > Bryobacteraceae > Bog-105. The sequence continues at coordinate 5,811 of JAFAMD010000047.1, forward strand.
TTCCCTCCCGCCTGATCGCCTGCTGCACACATTCCGTATCAACGCGGGCCTTCCATCCTCGGCTGGACCCCTCGGTGGCTGGGAGAAGCCCGATTGCGAACTGCGCGGCCACTTCACGGGTCACTATCTTTCCGCCTGCGCTCTTCTCCACGCTTCCACCGGTGATCAGGACATCCTGGCGCGCGGCAATGAGGTTGTCGCTGAATTTGCCAAATGCCAAAGCCGTCTCGCCGGCGGATATCTGAGCGCGTTCCCCCTTGAATTCTTCGACCGGCTCAACGCGCGCAAGCCCGTCTGGGCGCCCTTTTATACCGTTCACAAGATCATGGCTGGGCTGCTCGATATGTATCAGTTGGGCGGCAATCAGCAGGCGCTTGAGGTCCTCACCGGCATGGCGGTTTGGGCCGGAAACTGGACCGCAAACATACCCGAAGCGCATATGCAGATGGTTCTCGATACCGAATACGGGGGTATGAATGAAGTCCTCTACAACCTTGCGGCCGTCACGAACGACGACCGCTTCGCTGTAATAGGAGACCGCTTCACCAAGCAGCGCTTTTTCAACCCGCTCGCCATGCGTTGCGATCAACTCCGCGGCCTCCACACCAACACCCATATCCCGCAGGTCATCGGCGCCGCGCGGCGCTACGAGATCAGCGGCGATCGCCGTTTCCGCGACGTCGCCGATTATTTCTACACGGAAGTCATTGAGACACGGACCTACGCCACGGGCGGCACCAGCAACAACGAAGGTTGGCTGGTACAGCCGAACCGCCTCGCAGAGGAACTCACTCTCGGCACGGATACCAACGAGTGTTGCTGCGCATACAACATGCTCAAGCTCACCCGCAAGCTCTACACCTGGTCCGCCGATCCCCGCTACTTCGACTATTACGAGCGCGCGCTATACAACCACCGCCTCGGAACCATCCACCCGCAAACCGGAACGACGCAGTACTACCTCGGCATCGTTCCGGGCTCCTGGCGTACCTTCGGAACACAATTCGACAGTTTCTGGTGCTGCAACGGAACCGGCGTGGAAGAGTATTCGAAGCTGAACGACAGCATCTACTTCCACGACGGCAACGGTATCTACGTCAATCTGTTCATCCCGTCCGAACTTACTTGGAAGAAAAACGGGCTGCATCTTCGTCAGGAAACACGATTCCCTGATGAGCCTGCCACGCGCCTCGTTATTCGCTTGGAACAGCCTGCGCGATTCGCTCTGAACCTTCGTGTGCCCGCGTGGGTGGCATCCGCGCCTTTGGTAAAGATCAATGGTCGTGATACGGAAGTCTCGTCGGCCCCGGGAAGCTATCTCTCGCTGAACCGCCTCTGGAAGACAGGCGACGTCGTCGAGATGACTCTACCTATGAAGTTGCGCCTTGAACCGCTGCCGGACGACACTTCTCTGGTCGCTGTCTGTTACGGCCCGCTTGTCTTAGCCGGTACGGCTGGCGGAGAGAATCTCGATGAGGGCTCAATTATCGGACCCATGGGCCCTGACTTGAAAAAGGCCCCGCCGCTCACGCTGCCGGCTATCGCCACAAGACCCGATTCGATCCGGCCCGCCGACCGGCCGCTAACGTTTCACACGCAGACGCAGACGGGCGCCGTCACATTTGCTCCGTTCTGCCGTGTATCCGGTCAGCGGTACTCCATCTATTGGCGCGTGGCCGCGTAGATTCTTGGCCAGCTTGCCTGAGATCTTCTCTCTCAGATCGCTTTCAGGCTTCAGCGTTCAGCCATCCGCAAGCGACTCTCCCGAAACTGCTTTTCGACGGCAGTTTCTTTTACCCAGAACGCGCCCCAAGCGCGCCCCCGCTGATGGCTGATGGCTGACGGCTAATGGCTGAAGGCTGACGGCTAATGGCTGAAGGCTGACGGCTGAAAGCTCTCGAAGAACTATTCACCCGTTCGCAAATGCTCCGCATCGGCAGCGCGTGACTGCTTCAGCAGAAGCGCCAGCTTCACAGCCTGAGCAGACGCTTCGGGCGGACATCGTTCCGGCCTCGTGCCATGGCGACAGCAATCGACGAAATAAGCGATCTCCGCTTCATAGCCATCGCCGCCCGGCGCCTCTATCTTCTTGCGCTGGCCGCTCAGATCGCTCAGAAACAATCCTTGCGGCGTAAGCTCAAGTTCCGCGCGCTCCGCCCTCACTTGAAAGCTCATGTGGAGTGGCGTGCCGGGCGCAAACCAACCGCCCTGTATGCGCACTTCGGGGCCTTTCGGATAAAGCAGTGTGGCTGTAAGTGCGTCAGCGAGGCCGGAATCGGAGGACGCCGCGAGTCGCTTGGCCGCAACCCGCTCCGGCATTCCGAAAAGGTTCAGCGCCTGATCGATATCGTGAATCAGCAGATCGACCACTGCGCCTCCGCTACGTGCCTCCACCGGCAGCCATCGGCTCCAGTCCGGCAAACCGCACCGGCGCACGAACGTAGCCGAACGAATGGCGCCGTATTCTCCGCCTTTTACAAAGTTGTGAAGAGCGACGTACTCCGGCCAGAACCGCAGGACTTGCCCGACCATGAGAATCCGCTTTTGCTCTTCTGCCGCCGCAATCATGCGTTCGCAGTCGACCATTGTGAGCGCCATCGGCTTCTCGCAGAAAACGTGCTTGCCGCCTGCCAGCGCCTCCATCGTTACTGTCGGGTGAAGGTCTGTCGGGAGGCATATATCGACAATGTCCAACTCTGAATCCTCCATCAGTTCGCGCCATTGCCTGTATTTGCGCACTGCTGAGAAGTCAAAGTCGCTTCTTTCCAGCTTGAGGTTGCCGCCGATCGCGGTGAAATCCCCTGAAAGCGCCCGCGCGTCATTCGTGCAGACCGCCGCCACCCGTATGCCGGGAAGCTTGGCGTAGGCGTTTAAATGCACCGCGCCCATGAACCCAAGTCCGATGATTCCTACGTTCACGAATGTATTGTACGAGCTAAGTGCCCTGCTGCTTGCAGGTTGCGGAAGAAAGGTTCAGCCGTCTGGCCGTCGCTATTTGGTACCACAGTTCTTGCTGGTTAGATGGTAGTCGTAATAAGTGGTATCTTCACTCGACGAATGCTTGACAAAGCCAAGGACCTTCGCGTGCGCTCTCATCGAAAAGTGCGTAGCCTGCCACGTCCCGCCGTCGACCGGGGACTTGTCCAGTTCGAACTGCGTGCCAGGCTCGACTCTGGCCAGGAATCCTTCAATCGATACCGGATGGATCACATGGGCCGTCACCTTCACCCATTGACACGTGGCTTGATCGATCCAGAGTTCGCCTTGCATGCCCGTCAGTACTCGCGCATTCCTGTTTGGAGGACTGTAGCCGGGCCTCGGCGTAGCTTTCAGGAGCCATACTTCGAACCCACTGACATTGTGCTGGCCGGCCGCGGTGAAATGGAACGCCTTTGTCAGTTGAGTAATCATTTCGTTGTCGCGCTGCTGTTCCTTTTCCCACTTCGCAATGCGCGCCCTCTTTTGTTGGGGCGAGTCCGCTTTGCGCTGGGCGGTCACCTGCTCCTGTTTCCGTAGCTCTTGTTCTTGCCGATCTTTCGGGAGCGGCTTATCATCGACCGCAATCAATCGTTCGTAGGGCGTGCCCTCAATCGTCGTCACTTGGTATGTTCTGCTGCCATTCCCTACCGTGTCGAGCTCTTTATAGTCGAAACACGCCGACGCTTTAGAATCAGCCTGGTTCGCCTCCACGGATTTCTCGATGATCGCTTGCACATCAGGCTGCTGCGCTCCGGCGACTGGCGCCGGAGCGAGTGCAAGCACTAAGAGACAAGCGGTTGCGGCAGGAAAATAGCCTCTTGGCATTACAGTAGCTACACCACCTGTAGACGCAAAATCGCCGGCTAACGACACGCGCGAAGCGTACTTCTTATTGATCTCTGGTCAGATAGAAATAAACGGCCGGTGTTACCACCAGCGAAAGAACCATGCTCGCGAGAATGCCGCCAATGACAGCAATCGCTAGCGGCTGCAGCATCTGCGACCCGGCCCCCAGCGCAAGCGAAAGGGGAATCATGCCGGCTATCGCCGCGAGAGCGGTCATCAAAATGGGCCGCATCCGGCGCGCCCCCGCTTCGAGCATCGCATCCCTCGCTCGCAGTCCTTCGGCACGGTACTTCTGGTCGGCATCGAGCAGCAGGATTCCGTTCTTTGCGACTATGCCGACAACCATGATCAGGCCCATGAACGACGACAGATTAAACGTGGTGCCCGTTATAAAAAGCGCGAAGAAAACGCCGGAGGTCGAGAGCAGCGCCGAAGAAAGGATCGCAACCGGCGCCGCGAATCCGCCAAATTCAATCAGCAGCACAATGAAGACAAGAACAACCGCCGCCGCCAGTACGAAGACCAGATCGCGGAACGATTGCTGTTGTTGTGCGTAAAGCCCTCCATAGACGATGCGAATGGCTGACGGAACGTGCAGCGATGCAACCTTCTTTTGCACTAATTGGATGCCGGTCCCAAGGCTCATCCCTTCGAGCCGGCCGATGACAGCGACGTAGCGCTGCAGATTTTCGCGATGGATTTCCAGTTGGCCGGAATTATGATCAATCGTCGCCAGCGTGCCGAGGGTGGCGACGTGTCCGCTGGCGCTCACCAGCAGAGTATTGCGGATGGCATCCAGCGACGAACGTGTAGATTCAGGGAAGCGTACGCGCATCGTATATGGCCGTCCATTGGCTACGATCGGCAGCGTGGCGGGTTCGCCGCCGATAATGGCGCTCGCATCCAGCTCGATTTCCTGTGGCGTGAAACCGGCGCGCGCCGCCATGCCCTGGTCGATGTTGAACGTAATGGCCGGGCCGCTGATCGTATCTTCGACTCCGTTCTTCACATCTTTCACAGCGGAGATGGTTTTGATCCCCTCGGCCACCTTTGGGGCCCATTGCTGGAGAAGATCGATGTTTTCGGAGAAAAGCTTGATCTCGATGGGATCGGGCGAGCTCGTTAGATCCCCGATCTGGTCCTGCAGAATCTGGATGAAGTCGGTATCCAGTTGTGGATAGCGCTTGTTGATCTGTTCGCGGGCATCGGCGATCACTTCGTCGACGCTGCGGTCTCGCTTCGCCTTGAGCTTTGCCGAAATGTCACCCGTATTTGCCTCCGTAACGGTTGCCAGTCCGAGCTGCAATCCCGTGCGGCGCGACGTGCTCTCGACTTCCGGTATCGAGTGAAGAATCTGTTCCACACCGACGAGCACTCGATTCGTATCGTCAAGCGAAGCGCCCGCAGGCATGAGATAGTCGAGCACGAAGCCGCCTTCGTCCATGGCGGGGAGAAGATCGCTGCCGAGCGAGCGATAGCAGACGAACGAAACGAGAACCAGGGCGCAGCACGCAATCGCCAGCACAAGCGGATGAGCGAGGGCCTGCGCCAGCAGGCGGTGATACCACTTTGTAATTCGGCCCATCACGCCCGTCGTAGCTGCCTCGTGATGCTTACGGCCATTGCGGGATTGCGAATGGACGAGCAAATAGCTGAGTGCCGGCGTCCAGGTGAGAGCGAGGGCGAGCGAAGTGAGCAGGGCGACGCCCACCGTCAGTGCCAACGCGCGAAAGAATGTGCCCGTCACGCCGCTGATGGCAATGAGCGGAAGGAAAACCACAATCGGAGTTACCGTTGATCCAACCAGCGGAACGCGAATCTCGCGCAGTGCGCTTCGTATCGCTTCCGCGCGAGTCTGGCCGGAATCGCGATGCATAACGATGTTCTCGACAACTACGATTGCGTCGTCGATCACGAGCCCGACAGCGGCGGCGAGTCCGCCGAGAGTCATCAGGTTGAAGCTCTCGCCCAGCAGGCGGAGCGCGATGAATGTGACCGCAATCGTGGCCGGTATCACCAGGCCCGCCACAATCGACGTCCCCCAGTCCCGCAGAAATAGAACCAGGATCGCCGCCGCCAGCACCAGCCCGATGACGATCGCGTCCCGCACGCTCGTGATCGAAGCGCTGACCAGGTCGGACTGATCGTAGAATGAGCTGACCACAATGCCCGGCGGCAGAGATCGCTTTAACTGCTCCAGTTCCTGGTGCACTTCCTTCGCCACGGCGACCGTGTTGCTGTCCGGCTGGCGAAAGATGTTCAGCAACACCGCCGGTTTACCGTTCGCTGTAACGATCGTGTAAACCGGCTTGACCGCCTGGTTTACGCTGGCTACATCGCGTATGTAGATTGGGCTGCCGGAGCTTGTAGTCTTTGCTACGATGCTGCCGATGTCGGCTGGCGTTTGCGCCTGGCTGTTCACAAGCGCCAGAACGAGTTCGTGGTTCCGCTGAATTAAGCCGGGAGAATCAATCAGGCTGCTTTTTGAAAACGCATCGAGCAGCGTTGGTACGGTGATCTGTGACTCGATCAGCTTGGCTGGATCAGGCTGCACCTCAAACTCCGGTTCCTGGCCGCCCTGCACGATGATCTTGGAAACGCCAGGGAGCCGGTTGAGGCGCGGCTTGAGATTGTAGGTGGCAAGCTCCCAGAGTTTCGTTTGCGGAATCGAGGCGGAGGTCAGGCTGTAACCCATGATCGGAAACGCGGCAAACGTCAAGCGATTTACGCTGACATTTGCCGTGGTGGGAAGCGTTGACTGAATACTCGCGATAGCCGAATTGACATATTGCAGCGTCTGGAACATGTCCACGTTCCAGTTGAAGAACAGGTCGACCTCCGCCTGGCCGCGGCTTGTGTTTGAGACGATCCGCTCCAGCCCCGGAACCGCGTTGACCGCTTCCTCAATGGGCCGGGTAACGGTGACCTGCATCTGCTCGATCGGCATCACGCCGTTATCGATGCCGACCACGATCCGCGGGAAATTGGTCGCCGGGAAAACCGCGATGGGAATCGTGAAAACGAGGTAAACACCGAACGCGGCCAGCGCGACGATGACGAAGATGATGCTTTTGAGATAGCGCGCAGTCCAGTGCTCCGTCTCCTGGGCTGCAGACACCGGCGATTGAACCAGACTCATTGCGTTCGCCCTATTCTTTGCCGCCTTCGGTTGCGCCTGGTTGCGTGACTGGTTTTGTAACCTGAATCTTAGCCTTGTCATCCAGGCCGAGCGCTCCCTGTGTGATGACCTGGTCGCCAGGTTTTACACCGCTGAGGATTTCGACCTGATCTCCTTCGCGGATACCCGTTTCTACTTGCGATTCATGCGCAAGCCCGTCGTTGCCGGCGATCATGACTCGCTCGCCGCCCTGGTCGGAAGACAGTAGCGCCGCGGCTGGAATGATGATCGCATCTTTGTTTTCGCCCAGATCCAGGTTTAGGCGCGCGGTTGCCCCGGGCCTGAAATGCTCGCCTGGGTTCGGTGCCTCCACCCAGACCTGCACGGTAGTGGTATTGGGATCTGCTGCGGGGCTGACCACGGTGACTTTTCCGGGAAGCTCGCCTCCGGGGCCGGAAATCGTCGCTGCGTCCGCTATATGAATGGAGGCGGTTTCGTTAATGGGTACGTTTGCCCGCGCCACGACTCGTGAAATATCGACAATCGAGAACAGTGCCGAACCGGCGCTGGCCATTTCACCCAGGTTCACGCCGCGGTCTGAGATCACGCCTGTCAACGGGCTGCGAACTTCGGCATAAGAGAGCTGTGCTGCAGCGCTTTCATAGTGCGCTTTCGCTGCATCCATCTGCGCTTGAGCGCTCTTTATTTGCTCGACGCGGCTATAGCTTTCCAGTCCCTTCAAGTGTGCCTGTGCGGTATCAAACTGGCTTTGGGCCTGGGCCAGAGCGACCTCGGCATCGTCGACGAGCTTACGCGCGAGCGCTCCTTCCTGGAACAGCTTCTGACGGCTTTCGTAAACCTTGCGTGCAGCATCGAGCGCCTGACGCGAGGCGGCGACATCCGCCTTGGATTTCGTTACATCTTCGGGCACCGTCGCCTGCGAGGTTGTGGTGAACGTCGCCTGCGCCTGTTCGTAGAGATCTTTACTCTCCGTTGCGGCGGCGCGTAGATCGCGATCTTCGAGAACCGCCAGGAGCTGGCCCTCGCGCACATGGTCGCCGCGCTGCGCGTAAAACTTTGCTACGGGAGCGCTGATCTTGGGAACGATATTGGCCTGCTTCAGCGGGTAAAGGACAGCTTCAGCCGAAAGGACGTGATGAATGGACCCGCGCTTGGCGGCGGCCACCTGAACAGGCGTGACGGGCTCCGAAGCCTGGTCGGTTGCGCTCGATGACTTGCTTGAACAGGCGGCGAGAGTTAGAAGGCAGCCGAGTGTTATATACGCCTGAAGTTTGGTCATGAACTAAAAGATTCCTGTTAAAGATCCCAGCGTAGCGAGTGCTGTGCGGTAACGCAGCAATCCGTCAGCGTAGGCGTTTCGGGCTTGGCTGGCGGTGGTTTGTGCGTCCGTTACCTCCAGCGCAGTCGCTTCGCCGGCCTGGTAACGAAGCAGCGTCAGCCGCAGGCTTTCAGCCGCTGTCCCAGCGGAATCGCGCAAAGACGAGACCTGGGAAAACGCCGTCTGCGCCTCCTGCCAGGACGACGCAATTTCGCCTTCGAACTGTTTTTGCGTGATGTTCAAGTCCAACTCGGCCTGGCGTTCCTTGAGAGAAGCCTGCCTGACCTTGCTGCGAATGGAACCCCAATCCCAGAGCGGAATGTTCAATGTGGCCATGGCCGAGTAGCCCAGATTCTGCCGGTTGGTGACTTGATAGTTGGGCAAAGTGCTTCGGCCGGTAGCTTGCGCTTGCGAAGAGACGGCCGCGAACTGATTCGCATTGATGCCATAGAATACATCGAGTCCGAAAGACGGGAGATAGGCGTAGCGCGCGACGGTAACCCCTAGTTTTGCCTGGCTGACATTTGCATTGGCGGCACGCAGATCGGGGCTGTTCGAGGTCGCCTGAGCGACGGCGTCGGGCAGGGTGGGCGGGACCGGCAGCTCAGCCAGATCGTCCACAATGTCGTAATCGAGCTGGAAAGCAGGGAATATGAGAACGGCGAGGGCGATCTTTGCCTTCTGTAATGCAAGCAGGGCGTCGCCGAGATCGCGCTGGCGCTGCTGTACCTGCAGTTGCGCTTTGAGCACGTCGGCGTGCGCGGCTTCACCGCCTTGTTCAAGCTTTTCGGTAATGTCTTGGAACTGCTTGGCCTCTTTCAAGCTTTGCTGCGCATTGGCGATCCTTCTTTCGGTATTAGCGATCGTGTAGTAATCCTGGATGACGGTCGCGTTCAGGCCGCGGGCGGCGAGATCGGCTTTGGCACGAGCCACCGCCTCGGCCGCCTCGGCAAGGTGGACGGGACCGCGGCGAATGAACGCCAGCAGGTCTGCGTGCCCTTGGAGCTGCTCGTTGTACACGTGCACTCCGTCATTCGCCACGAAAACACCGGAGGGCGTGCCGTTGCCTTCCGTGTATATGAACTGATTCAGGCCGTTCAGCGTTGGCAGCGTGGTCGCCTTGGCCTGCTTCACGTCTTCATGCGCGAAGCGCGCGGCAATATCTGCGGTCTCCACCTGCGCGCCGTACTTTCGCGCACGGGCGAGCGCGTTTTGAAGCGTAATCGTGATGGTTTGCGACGGCGGCTGCTCAGGCTGTTGTGAAAAAGCGCAGCTCGCGATAGTTAGGAACACAAGAGAGCGATACACGAAAGAGAACATGAAGCGCAGTTATCGGACCTTTATCTCTTGTAGCGTATTGTTATAGAAAACATGAGATTCATCCTTGGAATCATCATCGGCATCGCTTTTGTTATTGCGTACGTGTATACCTATTTCTATTTTGGCTATGCACCGGTGGCAACTGCGGCGGATCCCATCCCGTTCGAGGTCAAGTTGGCGCACGCTGCCCTAAACGCCCGAATTGACAGAGAAGCCCCCAAATCTGCTCCTTTTCAGGCCAATGACGCGGATCTGCAGGACGCGGCCCATCTCTACCGGCAGAACTGCGCCATGTGCCACGGCGTGATGAGCGGCGACAAGACGCCCACGGCTAAAGGTATGTACCCGCATCCGCCGCAGTTGCTCCAGGGCAAAGGCGTCACTGACGATCCGGCAGGCGAGACCTACTGGAAGGTTGCGAACGGCATCCGGCTTACCGGTATGCCCTCATATAAAAACGAGCTCTCCGATAAGCAGATGTGGGAGCTCAGCCAGATGCTTGCCGGAGCCGATAAATTGCCGGCCGATGTGCAGACGGTTCTGCAGCAGCCACTCAAGACCGAATGATCTACCAGATCAGCTTCGCGGCCACTTGGAACTGACGCGAACTGGTCGCGGTGCTGGTGATGACGCCCGCTGAGCCGGAAGGCGGCGCTACCGCCGACGTGTAGACAACCAGATTCGGCGTGCTGAAGTTCGGGTGGTTCACGATGTTGAAAACCTCGCCGCGAAGCTGCAGCGTGAGCCTCTCCGTCAGGCGCGTGTTCTTCACCAGTGAGATGTCCAGGTCCGCCAGCCCAGGGCCGGTGTAAGTGTTGCGTCCAAGGTTTCCGTAGGTGCCGTTGGGCGGGACAACAAACGCATTAGGATTGAAATACTTGTTCGGGCTGCCGAGAATGACCGGTCCGGTGAACGCCGTGTTCAGTGAAGGGCGGACCGGATTCGTAGTATTGCCGTTGTTCGATGGATTAAAGCTCAGTTGCGGCGTGAATGGGAATCCCGAGTTGTAGCTGAAGATGCCGTTAAGAGACCAGCCTTCGGCGAGAATTCTGGCGAATCCGGTCGTGTTTCGAAGAAACGGCTTGCCCGGCCCAAACGGCAGTTCGTAAATCCCGTTGACGGCTACGACCTGGCGGACGTCGAACGTCGAAGGCCCCCAATCATTCCGGATGTCCTGCGAATTTTGCACTAAACCGGGCGCATTGGCTGCGGCGCTTGCGTTCAGAGTGTCGCCGTCATCGAGAGATTTGGACCAGGTGTAGGCCGTGCGAAACTCGACGCCGGAAGCAAAACGGCGCCGGAAATCGACGAGCATCGCGTTGTAGTTGCTGTCCGCGCTGGAGATCCAGGTCCAGGTGCTGGCGAGTGCCGGGTTCGCCAGCGGGGCTCCAGGCGGATAGTAGATCGTGCCGGGGTGATACCTGGTACCGCAGGGAGCAGCCGGGCAGATAGTTGGAAACGGTTGGTTGAGATCGGCGCTAAGTGTTTCGTGGTAGCCGTGAGAACCTGCATAGCCGACCGAGAGCGAAGTGTTCGGTGTGAGCTGCTGCTCTACGCGCAGCATGTAGGAAATGACTGTCGGTGTGAAGAGATCCTGTTGGACGCCAGCAGGAGCAATTTTGTATTTCGCTGTGATTTGGCCGGGAATAAGTGGGAAGTTGGAGAGCGGAAACTTTGACAGGCTGATGCTGGTGTTAAATGGCGCGTTCTGATCGAGGCGGTAGCTGAGCGCATCCTGCAGATCGTTGTAGAGCCCAAATCCGGCGCGGACGACCGTTTTGCTGTTGCCTGCGACGTCCCAGGCCAGTCCGACACGCGGTTGCGGCAGGAATCTCGCGTGGTTGACGGTAAAGACCGAAGACTCGATGCGCGGCTGCGTTTCGAGCACGCCATTCGGACCGGCGATGAAGTTCGACGCGCGATCATGCGCTTCATTCCAGCCGTTGGTGAACTCATCGCGAAAGCCAAGCGAAAGCGTGAAACGTGGCGACAAACGCATTTCGTCCTGAACGAACCACGCGCCCTCAAAAGATCTCCAGCCGAGCGGTGTCGGTGAAGGCACGGCGGTAAACGTGGTCACAACGCCCAAGAGAAAAGTCGTTAGATTCGAAAACGTTGCCTGACCGTATTGTCCGAGAGCCAGTTCGTCGTTCGACTGCACGCGCTGGAACCACGCCCCCACGCTGATCTGGTGGATGTCTTTCACGATGGAGAGCTGGTCCTGATAAGTGAACAGATTGCGAGTAGCGAAAAGGTGGCTGCCGTTGTTACTGCCGGCCATGGTGATGGAACTGGCCGTATTGGGAGTAGCGCTGCCTCCGATCACGACAGCGCCAACCTGGTCGTCTCCAATAAACCCGGGAACTCCGGCGACGGCGGGTCTGCCGGTATAAAAATAGCTCGCGCGCGAGAAGCCAAAAGTTGCGGTGTTCACAAGGTTGGGTAAGAATACGTGCGTCTCGCGCAAGGTCGCGACCTGATTGAAGAGGGTTTCGATATCCAGGGAGAGAGGGTTGGCGGTGGGAGTGTTGTCGAAGCTGTTGTCGGCAGTGTAACTTGCCGAGAGTGTGTCATTGCGAGAGAAAATCTGATCGAAGCGCGCGGTGCCGAAGTCTTCCCGGATGGTCTGCTTGGGCGAGCTGAACGCTTCAGCGATGCCTCCGCTATCGAGCGGTGAATTCGGGCTTTGCACTGGCCATAGGGAGAGAAGCTGGGCGGAGACCGGCGAGACCGGTACCTTTACGCCGCCGGGCAGTATGCCCATTCGTGCGTCGTTATCAGGAACAAGCGTGACCGTGGTGATGTGAAGGTTCTGACGGAAGCCTTCATAATTGCCAAACAGAAATATGCGATTGCGCGCGACCGGTCCTCCGAGCGTACCGCCGAATTGATTCCGCTGAAAGCCCGGGACTGATGATTGATCGAAAAAGTTGCGCGCATCAAAGTAACTGTTGCGCAGGAACTCATACGCAGAGCCGTGAAAGTCATTTGTGCCGGAGCGGTCTACGATCAACACCTGCGCTCCGGGACGCTTGCCGTACTCAGCATTGTAAAAATCAGTCAGGACGTTGAATTCGCGGATGGCGTCTACTCCCAGCAGTTCACCGCTGGTTCCGCCGGGTGTCATATTAATTTCGGCTGAACCTGTGTACTCGATACCATCAAGCAGAAAGAGATTCTCCTGCGGGCGGCGGCCAGACACAGCAAACATGTTTCCGACGGCAGAGTTTGAGATGCCGGGCGTGGCGTTGTTCTTCTCGTTGGTAAAGTTGACAATTCCGGGATTCAGCGTAAGCAGTTGGTCATAACTACGGCCGTTTAGCGGAAGATCGCGAACCTCTTCGCCCGTTACGAAACCGGCGGTGGCTTCGACGGTGGGCGACACGATAGGCGCAGATTCGGTTACGGTGATTTCTTCCGAGCGGTCTCCCACTTTAAGTGACAGATTGACGGCCGCAGCCTGGTTGACGGCAAGCACGATGCCTTGCTGCGTCATAACCTTGAAGCCCTGCTTTTCCGCTTTGACATCATAAGTGCCGGCCGGCAATTGGAGCAAGGCGTAATAACCGGAAGAGTTTGTCTCTGTCTGGCGTGATTCGGCGGTTTCTGTGTTTGCGAGATTGACCGTTACTCCGTTTATGAGGGCGCCAGACGGATCCGTGACCACTCCGGAGATGCTGGCGGTTTCCTGCGCCGATATCCGCAAGCCGGCACAAAGAAAAAGGACCCCACACAGAAGTTTCATGGGAAAGCTGTTCTGTCAAGTATGCAAGACTATATCAATAATACTAGACAACAAAGATGCGATTGAAAGAGTTTCGGGAAGCGCGCGGGATCTCGGCAGCCGAAGTGGCAGCGCGATGCGGAGTCAGCCGGCAGACGATCTACGCTATCGAAGACGGCACGTTTCTTCCGAATACGGCGATAGCTATTCGGCTGGCGCGAATACTGGAAACCAGCGTTGAGGAACTGTTTCCTCTCGACGAACCAGAAGCGCCGGTCGAGTTGATCAGGGCGGAACTATTGACGCCTTCACCGCGAGCAACGGCAGAACGATGTATGGTTCGGCTGTGCCGGGTAGGGGAGCGAATCCTGGCGGTTCCCGTCGAGGCCGGTTCGAGCTTCCTGCCGCACGCGGATGGCGTGATCGAGCGCCGAACGGCATCACGGGTGATGGTGAGGGCTGTTGATGGAGCGCCGCGCGGGGAAGAATCCGTGGTTATTGCGGGATGCGATCCGGCGCTATCCTTCCTAGAAGAAATGGGGCACGGGGCGGGTGTCCGCATCGTGACCGTGCCATGTACTAGTCGCAAAGCCCTCGAGTGGCTGAAAGAGGGACGCGTGCACGTTGCGGGATCGCACCTCTTCGACCGCGTGAGCGGCGAGTACAACCTGGCGATAGTGCAGCGAATGTTTCCGCCGGGCAGCACGGGTACCGTGACTTTCGCATCGTGGCAGGAAGGGTTCATCACGAGAACCGCCGAAGCGGAGAAGATACGGGGCGTCGCAGACCTCGGCAGCGGCGCGTGGCGAATCGTCAATCGTGAAAAAGGCTCCGGTAGCCGCTCGCTGCTTGACGTGGAACTGAAGGATGCAGGCATCACGCCGGCGAAAGTCCCAGGTTACGACCGGATCGCGGCAGGACATCTGGCGGCGGCACTCGCCGTGGCGAGCGGTACGGCGGACTGCTGTATTGCGACATTTTCCGCGGCGCGCTGCTTCGGGCTGAGATTTGTGCCTATCGCAGCGGAGCGTTTCGACCTGGTATTTTCACGGCCATTCGCGGGTTCGCGTTCGGGGCAGATCGTCCTGAACATGTTGACCCGATTAGCGCTCAGGCGGAAGCTGCACGAATTGGCGGGTTACGACAGCTCACGAACCGGGGACATCCTGCTCTAACGCTACTGAAAGCTTCGCGTCCCGGGCGGTATACTGTTTTATCCCGGGGCAGGTCCACGTTGATGCGTTTCCGGATATCGCACCAACACGGAATATGGCAACGCCTTCTCCCATAGCGGAACAGAGCATTCCAGGCCCATTTGCGCACTACGAGCTGGGCGGCGCCTATGATGAGATGTTCCGGGCAAGTGGGCGCCCAAGATCGCACTATCGCGCGCTTTACTCGCGGCTCTTGAATCTTCCGGCGGAAGAACTGAGAAGGTGTAAGCAGGAAGCGGATCTTTCCTTCTTCAATCAGGGAATTACGTTTACCGTGTACGGGCGGGCCGAGGGAACCGAACGTATCTTTCCGCATGACCTGCTACCTCGGATCATTCCCAGCAATGAATGGGAGACCATCGAACGCGGATTGACACAGCGGATCACTGCGCTGAATGCGTTCCTGAAAGACCTGTATCACGAGCGCAAAATCCTGAACGACGGCGTGATACCCGGCGGCGTCATTTATACCTGCAAGCATTTCCGCCGGCAAATGCGCGGCGTGAAAGTGCCGCGCGATGTGTACGTGAGCGTCTGCGGCACCGATCTGATCCGGCTACCGGACGGCACCTTCGTTGTCCTGGAAGACAATCTGCGGGTGCCGAGCGGGGTTTCCTACATGCTCACCAGCCGCAAGGCGATGAAGCAGATTTTTCCGCTCACCTTCCGAAAATACGGTGTGCGGCCGATTGAGCATTACAGTCAGGCCCTGCTGTCGACGCTGCGCTCGCTCGCTCCCGAAGGACGGTCGACGGCAACGATCGTGCTGCTCACTCCGGGCGTCTATAACTCCGCTTATTTTGAGCACGCCTACCTGGCGCGGCAGATGGGAATTGAGCTGGTAGAAGGCCGGGATCTGGTGGTTCACGAAAACATCGTGTATATGCGGACCACCTCGGGGCTGAAGAGAGTAGACGTTATCTACCGCCGCGTGGACGACGACTTTCTGGACCCGCTGGCGTTTCGTCCGGACTCATCGCTGGGCGCGGCGGGATTGTTCAATGCCTATCGTGCTGGAAACGTGGTGCTGGCGAACGCGCTCGGGACAGGCGTTGCCGACGACAAGGCCATCTATGCATATGTGCCGAAGATCATCAAGTACTACCTGGGCGAGGACGCGATTCTGAAGAACGTCGAGACGCTGCTCATGACCGAAGATGCGGCTCGGGAACATGTGTGCAGCAACCTTCACAAGTATGTCGTCAAGGCAGTGGGCGAATCGGGCGGATACGGGATGCTTATTGGCCCGCACAGCACGGCCCAGATGCGGGAGGAGTTCCGGCTCAGGATTCAAGACGATCCGCGAAATTACATCGCGCAGCCTACGCTGTCTCTTTCGACGGCTCCTTGTTTCGTTGAGGGCCGCATCGAACCAAGGCACGTGGATCTGCGGCCTTATGTTCTCTTTGGAGAAAAAGTGACGATTGTTCCAGGAGGGCTGACGAGGGTTGCCTTGCAGAAGGGTTCGCTGGTCGTGAACTCATCTCAAGGCGGAGGATCAAAAGACACCTGGGTGCTGCAGAACTAATGGCGGAGAAGGCGATGCTTTCGCGCGTGGCCGACAGCTTGTATTGGATGAGCCGTTATTTCGAGAGGGCGGACCATTGCGCCCGCGTCTTGGACGCGTGCTATAACCTCATGCTGGACCCGACCAAGGCCTCCACCGAGCAGCGCTGGCATAGAATCACGGCGCGGCTCGGGCTTGGGTCTGAAACCGCGACCATCGATCCGCAGACGGCGATGGTGACACTGCTCCGTGACGCGGGGAACCGGTCGTCGATTGTTTCCTGCATTACCAGCGCGCGAGAGAACGCAAGCCAGGTGCGGGAGCAGATCAGCTCCGAGATGTGGGAGCGATTGAATCAGCTTTACCACGAAGTCACGCAGACGGCGGCGGTCATGAACCGCGACGCGGATGTCCTGCGATCATTGCTGGCTATCCGGGAGGGCGCCTATCAGTTCTACGGAGTCACGGACGCGACGATGAGTCATGGTGAAGCATGGCAGTTCATGCAGTTGGGCAAATACATGGAGCGGGCTTGCGCGCTGCCCGTCCTGCTGGATGCCATGTTTTCTACCGCCAACGGAGCTGATGACCTGGACTGGGTCGGGCTGCTGGCGAGCTGCTCGGCGTTTGAAGCGTATTGTAAGGTGTACACGGCCGACTTGAAACCGGAGCGTGTGGCGGAGTTCCTGTTACTGAATCCCGACTTTCCCTACACCGTGCGATACTCCGCCGAGCGAATGCACACGGCACTGGATGCGATTGCCCGTTTGGTATCAGCGCGGAAAGCCGGCGGAATCGAGCGGATCATCGGCCGGCTGCGCTCTTCGCTTGCTTACGCGCAGATAGATGACATCATCTCGCGCGATTTTCAGCGCTTTTTGAGCAGCATTATCGAGCAGTGCAAGAGTTTGCACGCGGCAGCGCACGAAGTCTATATTGAGTACCCGGTTGAGTCCGCATTCGAGGCTTGATGTTCTACGCAATCCGCCACTTCACGCGTTACCGATACAGCCGTCCGGTTTGGCAAAGCGTAATGGAAGTGCGCATGCAGCCGAGGAGCGAGAACACGCAGCGGTGTTTCACGTTCCAGCTTTCGGTCGGCCCTCGCGCGCGGATTTCTTCGTATACGGATCACTGCGGCAACATCATTCATCACTTCGACATTCCCGAACGGCACGAGCAGTTGACTATCATTTCGGACACCCTGGTGGACGTGGATGCGCCGATCGATGTCCCGGCCTCGCTCGGCAGCAACGCGTGGAATGAGCTTGATGAGCTGGTGGAGCGCGAGGATTATTGGGACATGTTGATGCCCAGTCATTTTGCCCGAACCTCGCCGGAGCTGGAAGCCTTGGGGCGGGAGCTGAGACTAGACAGGCGGAATGGGGAAGATCCTCTTGCCCTTTTGCGCAAACTGAATTCAGATTTGTACCAGACGCTGGCGTATGAGAAGGCCACTACCTCCGTGGATTCGCCGATCGAACACGCGCTCGCTACCCGGCGGGGCGTGTGCCAGGATTTTGCGCACATCATGATTGCACTGGTGCGAGATCAGCGGATCCCTTGCCGTTATGTCAGCGGCTACCTTTACCACGACGAGACGCACGAGGACCGCTCCGCCGAAGGAGCGAGCCATGCCTGGGTGGAGGCCCTTCTGCCCGGCCTGGGGTGGGTCGGATTCGACCCGACCAACAATTTGATCGCGGGCGAGCGGCACATCCGTACGGCGATCGGGCGGGACTACGCAGACGTACCCCCAACAAAAGGCATTCTGAAGGGACGGGCGCAGACCGACCTGCAAGTGCGGGTACGGGTAACACCCTCCGACGCGGTTCTTCCTCCGGACCAGGAGTTCGCGGCAGATGAGGAGTGGTCGCGGTTCCTGGCAACGGACAAGGAAGAGGAACTAAGGCAGGCCCAGGCGCAGCAACAGCAATGACAAGGTGCCGGTCAGAGGCGGCCCATGCGCAGAAGAGCCTGATATTCGCGCTCTATCGAGTCCAAGAGCAGACGTTCTCGTCTGCTCTCGCGCCGGCGCTCTGCAAATTCAAAGCCGACGATCAGGACTGCGAACCCTAGGGCGATCCCAAAGAGCAAATTGCCAAGGTCAGGAAGATGGGGGACCATGCTTTCCTCGTGCGGCGCCGATCGAGATGCTCGGGCGCCGGGTTTCTGCATCTAGTCCTGTTTTTATCACCCGGCGCGCGAGAAATCTAGAGCTTTTCAGACCTGATGGAGGACTTTCACGAGTCCGTCCATCGACTCGACGCTTGATGTATAGGGGTCGTGCTGTGCGTTTCTGTAGTGAGTCTCAAGCGACATGGTATTCGAATACTTCATTTCCTTGAGAGCTTTGAACTGGCCGATAAAGTCGATTTCACCACCGCCGACGGGGCGCCAATGTTTGCCGGCTGCGTCTTTCAAGTGAATATGCCCGATGCGGCTATGATCGAACTCATCCCATGCCTTAGGGAACGGCTGCTCGCCGGCGACTGCGCAGTTGCCCGGATCCCAGTTCAGCATAAGCCGGCGGTCTGAAACGGCTCTCAGGAGCTGGCCGCTCTCGGTTCCTGTAGCAGTGTTGCAACTGAACTCGTTCTCGACCAGCAGGATTACGTCATGCTGTTTGGCGACAGCCAGAGCCTTATGCACCTCTTCGACGATGCGCGGGAAGATGGCATTCGGATCCTGGACTCGCCTGAAAGTGAAGATGCGGAGCTTCTGGGTGCCAAGCGCATGGGCGGCGTCAGCAGCCCGCTTGAGGTCATCGAGCTGCTGGGCGAAGTCGGCTTCGGCAGCGTTGAGTTCAGGACCTTTGACGTCGATGGGCTGTGTGCCGGGGAGGGTATCTTTATAAACGCCGGTATCGAGGACGGATAGCTTCACGCCGGCTTCGTCCAATTGCGCCTTGATCTGCTTTAGCTGATCGGGCGTAGCACTCTTATAGACGTAGCGGGATTTCCCGTCGAGCGTCACGTTGCGAATCTCCGCCCATTTCAGGTCGTACTTGGGGAAGAAGGTGGTAAGCGTGCGATGGAGATCTGGATCCACCTCGTCAGTGATGATGCCGAGCTTCCATGGATAGTCGAACGACTCCGGGAAGCCAAGACGCGCGGCTAGTGTGCCGAGCCCTGCAAAGCGAACGAAATTTCTTCGATTTATATTCATACGGATAGAAAGTTTAGGCCAGAATGGTTTGAGCTCCAAGAGTGGCTAGTTCGATATCTTCGGTCTGTGGTAAGCCGCTCACGGCTACCGCGCCGATCACCTCGCCGTTTTTCCAGACAGGGACCCCACCGCCCCAGCCGACAAACTTCGGATCACCGAAATAGGCGATATCGAACCCCTTCTCGGGATGCCGAGCCGCTTCGCCAATTTCCTTGGTGGGCTTGCGCTCGCGGGCGGCGGTCCAGGCTTTGTTAAGGGCGATGGTAATGGAAGAGAGAGGCGCGCCGTCGAGACGGGCGAAGGCGATGAGTTCTCCGTGGGAATCCGCCACGGCAATGACTCCTGCTTTGCCGCGCCGCAAAATCTCGGCTGCGATGACGTCAATGGCGTGCCTAGCTTCCGAGTACTCAATAGTTGTACGCGCTATCACGAAAAAGTCCTATTGCAAAGATAGAATACCGGCGGCCGCCACATTGGCCAGAGAGCCCCGGCCCTCAAGCTTTGGCCTGATTCCCGATGGTGAGAACGAAATATTGAGCCGGACCGTCACCGACGCTCTTCAGCCCGTGCTCGTCATTCGAGCGCACGTAAATGACCGAGCCTGGACCTACCACGCTGGTCTTGCCGGATATTGTCACCTCCAGCTTGCCTTGCTGGACCATCATCATCTCTTCGTGAACATGATGGTGCGGCGGGTGAGGCATTTGGCCGGGCGGCATGGTTGTGATGTGGAGATCTATGGGATAACCGTCATGAGTGATCCCGTTGAATACCTGGCGGGTCTCAGCGTGAGTTTTGGGATTGATTTTGACGGAAAGGTCCCTAAAAGAATAGCATTCCGAAGGTAGCGGAGCGCCCTCCTCTGCACGAGCGCTACGTGCGGCGAGCAGAAGGGGCAGGAGGGCGGCAAGGTCTCTACGAGATGGATCCATATTCAGCGTGCAATTGTGCTCCTTGACATTCTATGCTCAAGGCAACCGAAGCCTGTTTTTGCGGGCTTTTGGAGACCGACCTCCCTGGCGGATCCCTCTTTGCCAACCGGACCAAGAGGAGCGGTTCTCAAGATCCTGCGCCTAGTGAGTGCAGAGATTTGTCTTTCATGGCGTGGTTGAGCTCTCCTTGTCTTGGAAAGGATCTTCGATCCGCGCCTGACATCGCGATTACGTTTATGGCAGTGGCGATATTGGGCGATTGGTTCTAAATAGCGCCGATCATTACTGCGAATAACGCATTGCGGCGCGGCGGTTCCCAGCTCTTTTACGTAACCTTCGCTGTAACTATCGTTGGTGCAGATCCAGCATCTATGAGCGTCTAAGTCACACAGCCAATATCATGATCGCGCTGGTTTGGTTCGGCCTATAGAGTGGGAAAAATACGATGTGAATTAGTGTGGGATTCTTTCTAACTCGCCATCAAAACTGAACCATCTAAGGTGAAAAAGCTAAACCATCCGAGGAAACGTTGTTGGTGAAGAAAGGGGGTTTCGCATGGCAAGCTCACTAGTCAGCGGGCTTACTGAGCTGTTCAACTCTCAACTACTGGGATCCGTTGCGAGCCAATCTGGCGAATCTGAGTCGTCGGTGCTCCGCGGGTTTGAGACAACGGCGGGAACGCTGGTTGCAGGATTGGGTTCTAAGGTCGGACAAAGCGGGTTTGCGCGGCAACTCTTTGACTTAGTTGCCAGTCCGGCGAACGATCCACGGATTATTGATAATGCTCGGAGCCTCGTTACAAGCGGTACAAGCGACGGCGTAGGCTCCAAGTTGTTGTCGATGGTATTCGGCGGCGAACAATCAGCGATAACGGAAGCGATCGGCCGTACCTCCGGACTTCGGCCGGGCACGGCAATTTCATTGTTGAGCATGGCAGCTCCGCTTCTGCTCGGTTTTCTGGGGAAGCGTGTACGTGAAGGGGGCATGGATGCCTCCCGATTGACCAGCTATTTGTCAGGAGAAGCTGACAGCATTCGTGGAACGCTGCCGTCCGGAATCGCAAGTCTGCTTGGCTGGGAGGCGAGGACAGTACCGACTGTCCCACCAGTAGCATCGGCAGTTGTACGAGAGCGTTCGAACCGTTGGGTATGGCCACTCGTGATTGCGCTTGCGGTAATCGCAGGACTTCTCTGGTGGTCTAATTCGCGCCGGGCGCGCGTAGAACCCGTACAGACTGCAGCGGCTGTGCCAACCGATTTCGTGACCCGCAGACTGCCCAATAATGTCGACCTGCGTATTCCCGCGGACCGCATGGAAGATCACCTTCTGGTCTTTATTCAGGATTCCTCCAAGCCGGTGGATGAAACCACATGGTTTGATTTCGACCGCCTCCTGTTCGATACCAATTCGGCAACCCTGCAACCCGGTTCTCAGGAGCAATTGAGGAACGTTGCAGCGATTCTTACGGCGTATCCTAATGTGCATGTAAAAATCGGCGGCTACACCGATAACACCGGCGATGCAAATGCGAACCTGCGCTTGTCGCAGGCGCGCGCGGATGCTGTAAAACAGCAACTGATTATCATTGGCATTTCGCCGGACCGGATGGAGGCGCAGGGTTACGGCGAGCAGTATCCGGTGGGCGACAACTCCACTGACGAAGGCCGGCAAAGAAACCGGCGGATTTCAATGCGAGTAACTCAGAAGTAAGTTGCGCATTACTGTAACAGATATTAAATAATCCCGAAGCGCTTGAAGTGATTTATTGGCAGGCTCGGTCTGCAAGCGATAGAGCTCGAACTCTGATGCCACAGCCCGTCGGTTTTCCGAATCGGGAAGCATTGAGACGAATTGAGAACTAAGTATGGAACAGGTGGAACAGGAAAACCGCGAAACCCGTGAGATAGTCGTGCCTCTCTTTACGGAGGAGATCGCGGTATCAAAACGGGTTGTGGAGAAGAACCGGGTGCGGGTCTCGAGGACAACGCGCCAGCAGGAAGAGCTGGTGGATGAACTGCTCACCCGCGAACAGGTAGAGGTAGAGCGGACCGCTATCGGTAAGCCAATTGATTCCGTGCCTCCAGTGCGAGAAGAGGGAGACACGATCATTGTGCCGGTAGTAGAGGAGGTACTCGTTGTGGAGCGCCGCCTTGTTCTTAAGGAGGAAGTGCGTATCCGGCGGGTGCACAAAACGGAACGGCATCAGGAACGCGTGACGCTTCGTAAGCAGGAAGCTCAGGTAACGCGCCTGCCAGTAGAGAATTCAGCCGCCAGCGGGCTGAAGTAATAGGAGCTGAAAAGGAGACACGATGAATTACGAAAAAATCGTAACGTTGTTCGATACGGCGGAACACGCCGAGGCGGCCAAGCGCAATCTTGAGACCGCAGGCTTTCCGAGCGATGAAATCAGCGTGGTAAGTGATAAGACTCTGGCCTCGGCAGGTCAAACGCTTCGCGAGCCCGGGCTGTGGCATCGACTTTTTGGTCGTGACATCGAGCAGCACGAGGCAATCGTTTATGGCCGTACAGTGGAATCCGGAGGAGTTGTCCTGACGGTACGTGTACCAGAGTCGGACGTGCCGAAGGCAATGGGTATCCTCAACGCTCATAAGTCGGTAGATGTGCAGGATCGGGCCGTCGAGCACGGGCTTATCTCTGCCGAATCTGTTCCGAAACCTGCCGCGGCGATTGCGGCGAAGGCCGCTGCCGCTGCTGCTGCCTCGGCTCCGCCGATAGGCGCCTTGAGGGAAGAAGTGCTGCGGCTTGCGGAAGAGCAACTGGAGGTGGGCAAGCGCTTGGTCCAGGAAGGGACAACCCGCATCCGCCGCTTCGTTACCGAGAAGCCAGTGGAAGCGCAGGTGACTTTACACGAAGAACATGCCGAGGTGGTCCGCCGGGCGGTTGAAAATCCTGAGTTTATTTCGGATATCGACTGGGAGGACAAGACGATTGAAGTTGCTGAAACGGCGGAAGAGGCGGTAGTCAGCAAATCTGCCCACATTGCAGAAGAAGTCGTCATTCGGAAGGAAGGAACAGATCACGTGGAGACCGTGCGGGATACGGTGCGCCGCCAGCAGGTGGAAGTGGAGCGCACACCGGGGAGCGACACTGCTCCGAAAAAGTGATCCTGATCGCGGGGTGCAAAGCACACTGGACAGTTCCGGCTCCGATGAAGTCACCAGGGGCCGGAGCGTGCCAACGGAACCCCTAGAAATATCCAGGGCCGAGAATGCCGAAGCGCCTCGAAGGGGACCTGAGCGGCTGTGCAGCAATCTGCGGTCGGCATGGTCGATCGTCGCCGACATCACCGAACGACTGGCTAGCGCTTCTTCTGCGCTGCGGGGCGCGGCCAGTCATCCGGAATCGATGCTTGCATTGCGCGACCGATATGCCGAGGATACAGGGACCCTCCTCACGGAGCCGGCAAAACAGTTCCTGCAGAGTCAACCTCTTCGGCGGAGCCTGGAAGCGATGAAGGAGTGCGAGCGGGAGATACCCGCTCGCCTAAGCCGTGCCCGGGCCCAAATTGACCAACAATTTCAATGGCTACTAGCTCGGACAGCTCTGGATTTATGTGAACCGTGGCGGATCTGGCGCAGCGGGAATTATGAAGACGAGTGGCGCGACTGGGACGAACGACGCGCCGCTCATTTCAAAGAAGCTTCAGCGCTGTTGGAGCGATACGCCCGCTGGGCTCAGAGGACAACGAACGCGGCCACCGACGCTGAAGACAAGCAAGCAGCGGGAAGCCGGGAGACGCTGTGGCGGCAGCACCGTGCCGTGGTTGCGGCGCTAGAGATGGAAGTGTCCCTTCGCGACCTGGGTGGCGCCTGGTTCGACGCGACCGAAGACCTGGTGGGGAGTATGCACCGCGAACGGGTGACGATTCTCGGCAGCGCGGAACAAACTCTTCAATGGATTCGAGAGGGGGCGAAAGCGGGGGCGGAGCCGTCCGCCGATGCGCTGAACCTCGCGTCGCCCGAGGAGCGGATGCGTGTCTGGGCGCACGTGGTCGAAAGTGAATCTGCCCGGCGCCTTCCGGAACGCGCCGAACTGGTGATTCCCGGAAGATATCCCCGCTGGCGCTCTATATCCCCGCGAGAAGCGTTTCTGAATTCTTTCACGACGTGTGCCCAACCTGCCATGCGCGCGATTGTAGAGCGCTATTGGGGACGGAGTGCCGAACTAATACGCGAGGTTAGCCGGGCGAGGGAGATTATCGGCTATTGGCGCGAGGCGTCTCCGGCAAACACCGGCGATGCGGAGGCGCTCTTCAGGGATGCGCGTCACAATGCCACCGCGATGCTGGCTGAGCATTTGCAAACTCTCGCCACCGAAGAGGACCTAAACCCCCACTAGTGAACGCCTTCGAAATTTGGACCAGCGAGGGCTTCACGGGTCTCGAAGCGGCACAGTACGGATGGATAACGCTGCTGCGACGCGCGCGGGGCCACAGGTTGCTGCATAGTGAGATGCGTTCGTGGCAGCACAAGGCCCGGAGAGAAGCACAGCGCGCCGGCCGCTGGACTTCCGGCCGCTTGGATCACGTGCTGGAAGTGATGGGCGGCAAGGTCCCGACGCGCCCTACTCTGCAGCCCGTGGTTCGCCGCACGACGCTGCGGGATACTTTATCGCTGCCGGCATCGAAAAGCGATTTGCCCGGGATCTACCGCCTGCTGTTCCGGATTGCTCCAGTTGAAGATCGACGCTTCCTGGTGGGGCGCGACCAGGAATTAGCCGGGCTTGAACAGGCTCTCAAAGACTGGGAAAGCGGGGCGTTCGCGGCCTGCCTGGTAGTAGGAGCCCGAGGCAGCGGCAAGACCAGCCTGCTGAATTGCGCCGCGAGCGATGCCTTTGCCGGACACGCTCTGATCCGCGGAGAATTCGGCGAACGAGCGATTTACCGCGAGAAAATCGACGATTTTCTGCGAGACCTGCTGGGCCTAGCGGCGTGCGCCGACCTTGAAGAAGCGTTCGCGGCGGAGCGTCGCATCTTGATGATCGAAGAGTGTGAACGGATTTATTTGAGAAAAGTAGACGGATTCGCCGGAGCACGCTACCTGGCTCATTTGATCCAGCGCACGGCTCGTACTACCCTTTGGGTAATTGTGATGAACGATAAGGCGTTTCGTGTCCTCGACGCCGGAACACAGCTCAGCCGCGTGTTCTCACATCGCATCAATGCGATGAATGTTTCGCGGGGGGATCTCGAGAGTGCGATCTTGGAGCGGCACCGGTTGTCGGGATTGAGACTGCAGTTTGCGCCGCCGCCGGCGGGAGACCCGAGGGTGAGCCGCGCAAAACAGTGGATGGGGCTGCAAGAGTCACCGCAGACGCTGTTCTTCGATTCCCTGTTCCAACAGTCTGAAGGCGTTTTCCGTTCAGCCTTTGAGTTCTGGCTTAGCTCAATCGAGAGGGTGGAGGGCGAGACGGTGAGAATTCGCCAGCCGCTTGACCCGGCCTTCAGCCGGTTCCGGAGCGAACTTGCACAGGAAGACCACTTTACTTTGCTGGCGATTCAGGAACACGGCTCGCTAAGTCAGCATGAGCTGGCTGAAGTGCTTTGCGAAACCCATGAAGGAAGCCGCAGCCGGTTGGACCGCCTGTTTGCGCTGGGTCTGATCGAGTCCGACCCTGAGCATGCCGGGGTGCGAGTCCGCCCGGAGGCGCAGC
Source organism: Acidobacteriaceae bacterium (assembly GCA_019233755.1). Lineage (GTDB taxonomy): Bacteria > Acidobacteriota > Terriglobia > Bryobacterales > Bryobacteraceae > Bog-105. The sequence continues at coordinate 31,631 of JAFAMD010000047.1, forward strand.
GGTTCACGAATGACCTGTTGCGGCGGGCGAATCTCACTTGAGTGAAACACGATGGACAAAGAATCGAAATTACTCGCGCAATTGACGGCTGGCAAAATCCTGTTTGCGATCGTGCTGGTGACCATCACGTGGATTGTTCTGCGGTGGATGCGCGGCTTTCTCAAGAGGCTGGAGGGCCACAATCCGCGCCTGCGCTTTCTGATTCGCCAGATAGAACCACCCTTCCGGATCATGGTGTGGTTCGCCGCGCTACTTTTCGCCGCGGACATCATCGCACCATCAAGAGATGCGTTTGTGGCGGCCATAGGCTCGGCCGCCCTCGCCATTGGACTGGGTTTGCAGGACCTGATCAAGAACTTGATCGGAGGGATGGTTATCATTGCCGATCGGCCTTATCAAACGGGCGATCGCGTCAAACTGGGTGACGCCTATGGTGAGGTTGTTCAGATCGGGCTGCGCAGCACAAAGATTCTCAGTTCAGATGGAGTGCTGGCGACGGTTCCCAGTTCGGAAGCGCTGACCCGAGTCACTTTCAATGCGAACGCCGGGGTAGCGGAGTGCATGGTGAAGTCAGACGTAGCACTGCCGCGTGCAGTTGATGCCGATGAGGCGATCCGGATCGGCCGTGAGGTGGCTGTATCCTGCCCTTATGCGCACCTGGGGCGGGGGATCGAGGTTGAACTAGACGATACAAGACTGTCGTACTTCGTGAAATTAAGCATCAGTGCTCATGTGTACGATCACCGCTATGAGTCGGCGATGCAGACCGACATGCTGCGGCGGGCGAAGCGGGAATTTGCAGCTCGTGGGTTACTTAAAGGCGCGGAGAGCCGCGCCGAGAAACCGGGTTAATTGGTCGGGGCGGTGTGAACTGGAAGATTGCCAGAAACTAGGCGACTCCCTGCAGCACTTTGCCCTTAGCCTCTATGGCGTCGAGCAGCTTGCTCCACGAGTCGTCGAACGCCTCGGCACCTTTCGATTGCAGATCCGCAGCAAGTTGGTCGAGGTCAATCCCTGCCTTTCTGAAATCGGCGAGGACGCGCTCGCAGTCCCCGCCATCTCGCGGAAGTGTACCAGTCACGTTCCCATGCTCACTGAACGCAAGCAGAGTCTTCTCCGGCATGGTATTAATCGTGTTCGGCGCAGCAAGTGCGTTGATATAGAGAACATCCGATGCCTTGGGATCCTTGGTGCCGGTACTGGCAAAGAGGAGGCGCTGCGCACGAGCACCAAAATTCGCCAGCCGCTGCCAGCGATCTGACGCAAGAATATCCCGGTAGGCCTTGTAGACCTGTTTCCCAATGGCAATGCCCAATTTATCGCGCAATGGATCGGGAACCTTGTCCATAGTTGCGCCATCCCAACGGCTCAGAAAGACCGAAGCGACTGAGCGGACATCCGGGCTAAGCCCAGCGGACACGCGCCGTTCCAAGCCCCGCATATATGCTTCTGCCGATGCAAGGTATTGCTCGCGAGAGAAGAGAAGCGTGACATTAATAGCGATACCGTTTGCAATCGATTCCTCGATCGCCGGCACGCCTTTACTTGTGCCCGGAATCTTGATGAACAGATTCGGACGATTTCCTTTTTCATGAAGAGACTTTGCTGCCGATACAGATTTCTTGGTGTCGTAGGCGAGAAGTGGCGACAACTCAAGCGAAACGAAACCATCGAAGCCTGCCGTGCGTTCGTGAACTGAGGCGAACAGATCAGCAGCTCGCGTCAAGTCCTGTAATGCCAGTTCGAAGAACAGCTCCTCACCGGAGATGCCCGTCTTCATGAGGCGGCCAACCTCCGCATCGTACGAGCTGCTTTTGGAGATGGCGTGCTCAAAGATGGTCGGGTTTGAGGTTAAGCCCGTAATCGAAAGATCGTCGATGTAGCGTTTTAAAGTACCGTTGTCGAGCAGGTCACGGGTAATGTTGTCGAGCCATAGGCTCTGCCCCAGATCATGAAGTTGCTGCGTTGCTTTCATGGATTCTCCCTCCGCTAACCGCGTTGATGGCGATAAGCATTGCCAGAGCGGCTGATTTGGGTTTGATATGGCCTATAAACCGTGGCCGCTGGCGGTCGGTGCGCTCTTCATTCCCTTCAGGAGAGAAACAAGACGAATGAGCGCCTGGTCGCGAGCGGTCGTGTTGGTAGGATTGGAACTCTTCGCCGGCACGCATACAGCCCATGCCGCCTCACCATGTATATTACTTGACCGTAAGCGTCAGGGCAAACCGTGTGTAATTGCGAGGAGTGAGCGGTGAAAGTTGGAGGATGAACGCAAAAGCAGACGGCAGGAGCGCGATGAAAGTGAGCCAGAATGGACCCAGCGTATACGTGGGGTTATCCGACCAATGCCGGACTGTTCGAAATGCGACTTTTTCCTTGTTTCGAGGTAGAACGTGATGGCCCCGTAAATCCTCACGAGGGGACCGGCCATAGGAAACGATCGGAGAATCCCTTCCGGCGATTCGCCGTCCTGAAATGCATGAACAATGCTGTCGAGCGAAACGCGGGTGCCAGCGATATAGTAGCCGCCATCACGCTCCTCGACGTAATTCTGCAATCTTTCGAATCGGGCGGAGCGCATCGGTCAAAAGTATTGTGACCACGTGTCATCGGCAGCTCAGGCACCGAGCTGTGGGCAGATCGCGTACATGACGGCATAAGGATCTCCGCCGAATGTTTCCGCCAGCGCTGCCGCGCGACTTGCCGGCAGGGTGGCCGACGCCGTTCAGAACCCACCGAGCTGGGCTTGTTCGTCAGTTCCTCTGACCGGGCAGCCCGACCCGTCAATTGTCGAAAACGTTCTCTGGTTTCATCCGGCAATACTTGATCCAAGAATCGTAGATGAAACTGCCGCTCGCATCCTCGCTACATCCAGTACTCTTGTCTTGGGCCAATTGAGATAACTGATCCATTCGCGGCCTGTTGCCGCTACGTTCTAGCCCGTCGTAATACTCATCACCCGGAGATTTGATCTCGCCCTTTCTTGCGGAGTCGAGGAGCGGTTGCACGATTTGTTGTGCTTCCTCGAACCACTGAGCGACGTCAGGTAGTCCCAGTTCCCTCAGCCCGTCACCGGCCTCCTGCACGAGACCTGGCTCGCCGAAGTTTAGGAAGTGCCAGCCCAAATCGTCCAACGTGAGGCTAACATCGAGGTGGTGTGTCGCCGCCATTGCGCGGAGGCCGGTTGGTAGTTGCCGGATTGCCGCGGCATAGGAGCCGTCATCAGAATACGGGTCGGCCTTAACACGATCCGTCAAGATCGAGAAAATCTCGTTCAGCAGATCCTTATTGTTTTTTGCGAGCACCGCGTATTCAGCCATCGAATGCCTAGTATAGGTCTCATCACTCAAATCCGCCGCGCGCAATGTCGAACGATACTGCTTCGACGGCCTGTCTACAGCGCGCCGTCGAAGCACGTTAGGGCGTCGCAAAAATCTCCGCTGTTCGACACGCGCCTGACGCGCGCTTCAGCCCGGAAAAGGCCGGCCATGGCGTTCCGAAATTAGCCTGCAGAATTTCCTTAGTAATTGAGGGAGCTAGATGCGAATGCGGAACGGCACGTTGAAGCAGGCTAGGAGTGCGGTCCGGCTCAGTCGCCGGGATCAAGAGCGGATCGAACGCGCGCTGAAGGACGAAGGCTATGCCCAACGTCAGTACGTTCATTCGAGTTTGGTCGGGGCGGTGTGATTTGAACACACGACCCCCTGCGCCCAAGGCAGGTGCGCTACCAGGCTGCGCTACGCCCCGACGTGTGTTGCTCTGTTGATTATAAACCACTTGCCGACAACACGCGCACAGTAATGAAGGTTTGTTGACGAGAGGTCAGGTTTTGCGAGCGACAATCAAAGGCGAGGGCGCAGGGGCTTCGATCGTAAGTACTTCGCCAAACCCAGCCGACCACAGCCATTGCCGGTATTCTGACAGCGTGAAGGTATCGCCTTCAGGCGTGACCGCCAGCATGTTCACCGCGAAAAGGAGCGGGAAAAGGGCCTCCCGCCTCTGCTCATCCGGAATGATCTCGGCAATCAGTAACCGGCCGCCTGGCTTCAAAGCTCGGTAGACGCGATCGAAAAGTCTCTTGCTCTGTTCAGCGCCTATTCCGTGGCAGATGTGGCCCAGGATCGCGACATCGTACGTCGTTTCCCCAAAATCAATATCAAGAAGGTCGCCGGGCAGATACTCGTATTGATCTGCGACCCCTTCTTGGGCCACAAATCGCCGGGTCACATTCTCGATCACTCCCGGCAGATCAGCTACGGTAACACGCGTATGGGGATCACGGCGCGCCAGCGGCAGACTCCATACGCCCGATCCTGCGGCTATGTCCAGCACGCGCAGTTTCCGATCATTTTGATAAGCACAAATCGCGTTCGCTGCTACCTCCGCCGCGGGCAGCGAGAGCGTGTACAGCGGATCAACCAAGCTTTCGAAAAACCTTTCCACATTCTCAGTGGCTTCCGCTGGCGGTTTTCCGCTGCGCACCGTCTGGGCCAGTTGAAACCAACTGCCGCGCAGAACGTCGCCCTGGTGGACTCGCACAAACTGACCGAGGTAGGCCGGACTATCAGTAGATAGAAACCGGCTAGCCACCGCAGAAAGAGGATAGCGATCGGCGTCCTTCTCGAGAAAGCCCATCCCGGCAAGCGCATCCATCAGGATGCGTAGTGCGCGTGTGGAGTATCCCGTGCGCAGGGCGAGTGAATCGACGCTATTGTATCCGTGTCCAATTTCGCTGAACAGATCCAGTTCTACAGCGGCAAGCAATACTGCCGTCTGACACGTCGCGTAAGTTGTTTCGACGACGGGCATGGCATTGACATCCTCCCTCGCCTGTTTCTCACGATTCCGATCTGAGGTTTCCATAGGAAGGTCTCCTGATTCCAGACTTGCGTCCTGATTGCTCAAGTTTTTCGCGCTGACGTTGCCCAGATACGACGACGTGCTCCTTGACATGGCCAACGTTTCACCGATCGCCGTCTCAACCACCCGAGCGCCCCTCTTGATCTTGCCCATGAGCATAGCGCCGTGAATTGCGCTATGCAGAACTCCGCAAGCGCGCCCTCGTTCGCGTTTTGGGCCAATCGCCTCTGCGCCTATTTCAAGGTGCGCGAGAAGCCAATGCTCCAGGTTGTTGTGCCGGGAGCGGATCTCGTGATAACACAACTTAGATTAAGGGTAAATACATTAGCATGTGAAAAATACTTGTAAGTTTGCATGAAACAGCAGTGCTGTTCTGCGGTCTAACCGGCGGTATCTCGGGCTGCGAATACTCGACATCCGCCAAAGGAACTCATGCGATGAAGGGCATCATTTATAGCATCGCATTTGCTGCGCCTGTGGCAATGCTTCTGCTCAGTGCGCAATCCCACGGCATATCGGCGCAAATGGAAACTTCGTCGGGGAATAGCTGTTTGAGCGGGTATCCGTATCCAGCAGGCCTGATCCCGGCAAGCGTTTGCACGCAGATGAATGAGGTCTTACAGCAGATCGATGAGGCGGAGCAGGCCACTCTCAAGAAAGCGCGGGCTTTGTCTATCGAGCCCGGCACACGACTGCCGCAGATTCGAATTCTCGGCAAACTGCTGCTGTACGACAAGAACTACTCAGCCTTGCGCAACGAGGCTTGCACTTCATGCCACAGCAAAGAAACCGGCTTCACGGGTCCGATCTCGGTATTGAATCAAACAACAGTTTCGTATCCCGGCTCTGTTCGATATCGTTTCGGCAGCCGCAAGCCAAAAAGCTACGCCTACTCTCCGTATTCTCAGATCTTCCATCTCGATCCAAACTCGCAGCAGTTCTATGGCGGGAACTTCTGGGATCAGCGAGCTACTGCTTGGAAGCTTCAGAACTCGTCTTCGCAACAAGCGCAGGAGCCGCCCGTCGATCCTTTGGAACTGGGCTTTCCAGACTCGGCGTGCGTGGCCTACCGACTTTCGCAGGCGCCGTACTTGTTTTTGTTCAAAGCCGTCTGGGGCGTCGGTATTACGGCGATCAAATTCCCATGGAATATCGAGGAGATCTGCAGCACGCCCACGCAGGGGCCCCCCGATCCGGATTTCGCGGGCAACGTTCCGCTGGATGAGTTGAGCCGCTCGTTGGTGAAGACTGTTTTCGATCAGTTCGCCATGTCGATTGCGGCCAACGAGGCCGGACCCGATGTGAGTCCCTTCACTTCCAAGTTCGACTACGCGATCACACATCCAAATCAGCAAGTGTTAACCGCCGATGAAGAGGAGGGCTGGGAGCTGTTCGATGGAAAGGGCAAATGCAATCTCTGCCATCTTGATAGTCTGACCGCGTTCCAGAGGGGACGGCCGGAGATATCGACTGATCAAGTGCCCGAGACCGAGCCCCTGTTCACTGATTTCACCGCATTCAATCTGGGACTGCCGAAGAACGACGACATACCATACCTGTATGAAGACAAGGCCGACAAATACGGCGTGGCGCCGAACCCGCAGGGGCTTTCATATACCGATAACGGATTGGGCGACTTCTTGCGCAATGCTGCGGGAACCGGACAGATCAACCCGAAGAATCGCTGGATGAAATTCGCCGCACAGAGCGACGGCAAATTCCAGACCGCGACGACTCGCGACGTCGATAAGCGCCCATATGCGACATTTGTCAAATCTTACTTCCATAACGGCGTCATCAAGGACCTGAAAACAGTAGTTCATTTCTACAACACGAGCGATGTGCTGCCGCGTTGTGCAAAGGGCGAGGATGACCCTGGGTTCGGGAAGATGTGCTGGCCTCCGCCGGAGGTGCCCGAAAATGTCGATCAACGCATCGGTAATCTCGGGTTGACCGGTCATGAAGAAGACCTGATCGTCGACTTCATGAAAACACTTACGGATGGATACACGAAACCCAACCCCGATCAATAAGGACCGCCTCACCGGGGACATGAGAAGAATACATCCAACAACGTGTGCTCCCGTTTTACGAGCAAAATGCGCCACCGGAGTTGATCCGGCAGCGCATTGGAGAACTACCTCCGCGGTTGGAAGGCGCCAGGTGTTTCAGGGTTTACTGGGTAGGTCCGACGTAGCCTGGCAGGTTCTCCGAGGTCCACGCCTGGTAAAGGTTGCCTACGTTGCACGCGGCTGTAACGACGGTGCCGTTGTTATCCTGCAGGCATCGTCCCGTCCGCCGGTCGAAGATGCTCCCGCCGTAGAATTCCCAGTTCTGAAAATTACCTGTGTTGCAGCTATCGGTATAGACGTTGCCGTTGTAATTGCTGTCCAGGCATAGTCCCGTCTGCGCGTCGACGATAGTGTTAACCTTGAACTGCCAATTCTGGGAGCTGCTTCCGGTGCAGGTATCCGTATAGACGTTGCCATTGTTAGCGTTGTAATTGCCGGTGTCCAGACATAGTCCCGTCTTTATGTTAGCTCCGACCCAGGTAGGTTGGTATTGAATTAGTGCTCCCGAGATAGCTGTTCCCCAAGAGCCGTTATCATCACTTAGATCGCGTAAATAATTCCAACCCATAATGCCGCCAAATTGAAAAGGGTAGTCTGCCTGGAGTGTAGATATTACGGTTCGCATATCGTTACCATTGGGGTCATTATCGAGCGGAATGTATCCATCGCCGGTGCAATTGTTGTTGGCGCCTGTCGCACAGGTGGATACGGGTAAGCCCATAACCACTCTTTTGGCCTCTCCCACGACACCTACTATGGACTGATAGTCGGATATCTTCTGCTGTGCAGTGCAATCCGTTGCCGGAGGACCGTCCGTGCAGTTGTTGTAGGTTTGGTTGTTAAACCATGCAATCTCACCAACTGTATTGTAAAAAATCGAGACGTATGGGGGCTGACTGTAGCTGTAATTCTGCAACCAGTAGGGGGTTGCCGGGGCATGGGTGATGATAGGCCACGGTTGCTGCTGTTGCAGTTGATTGTAAAGATTGTTCGTTAGCTGAGTCAGAAAGTCCACGCCATCGTAACCCGCTTGACCCTGAAATGCGCTAGTGTCTTCGAAATCAATGTCAACTCCATCGAAGCCATTGTTCTGCACAATGCCGGCTAGCTGACCCGCCAGACTACTCACCATGCTGGCGCATGCAGCGTATTGCCCGGATCCGGCGTTCCCGAATGAGACCAGAACAGTCTTACCAGCGTCATGTAGCGTTTGGACACTGGCTGCGATATCGCTCTCTAAGTTGCCATTAGATCCCAGATTACAATTTGAATCTGGTACTACAAAGTTCACGATAACATCGGTGTAGGGTGAGGAGGCGAGTGTTTGTAGTTCAGTGGAATCACCATTCCAGTAGATGACATTGTGAGGCGGTGTCGGCCCACCGATCTGGCTATAACAGAGTGGGGTCAACGGCATCAGTGCAAGACCTAAGGCAATGGACCCAGGTTTTAGTAGGTTTTTCATCGTGATGTTTCCTTATTGAATCGCTTCTAACGGGATAAACTGCTGTTGAGGCATCGCTCCGCACTACGAGCAGAGCGCTCAATAGCTTCTATCTCCTCTTTGTTACTGTTCAGCACGGCTTGAATTAACACGTCGAGAATTAACGCCTCGTACGATGACAATTCCGCATCGCGCGCTCCTCCGTGCGGAGTCGTACTAGGAAAATACTGGGCTTCGTCTTGCGACGAAAAGACCGACTGTGATTCCGCCGCGACGTCGGTGTCGCTTTTTCTTTGTTGCATTGCTAATTAGGATCGGTCCCGGCGGTTAGGGCAAATAGAGCGAACCGCTCTGCTTCGAGGCCTTACTTCGCCGGGCTAACGATCGTCCTCCATGCAGAAGGGCGACGTTTTGCGCTTGATCCCACCAGCGTTGCGCGTAACTAGACCGCGCACAACGGACTGCCAAGCAGCTTGTGTGCTTATTCTGGAGTGGTGAGCGCCTTCAGATGTGTGCTGGCCTGCTTCCGGTAGATTGGCCGCGGATCAGATAACAGCGTGTTCTGGCTCTGCCGAAATAAACGTTGTGCCCTTTGCACCCGTCTCGCGGTCGGCGTTTCGTCTACCTACAGGGGATCTTTTGGTCTTTTGATTGCGCGCGACCGGCTCGGTTCGATGTCACTTCTGTCTCCACTCGGCAGCTTTCGCCGGCTTGCCCCATGACGCGTACAGTTGCACGATCCATTCGCGCGCGCGGTCCAGATGATACCAATCTGGGACGTCAATCCTGTTTTTCCGTGCCAGCATTCCCAGATAACCTTCTACCAGCAGTGGTTCGGCTTCGGCGTAGTTCTTCTCTCCGGCCAGGCTCGCGCCGAGCAAGCTCTCGGCGCGAAATCGTTGCCAGTCGTCCGGTGACGTCTTGCGATCAAAGTCAAAGGCCTCGCGCGCAAGCGGCTCACTCTCGGCGAACTTCCGCTGCGAGACGTAAGCCAGTGCCAGGTCGGCCGCCGATGCAATTGTGTTGGCGTCTTCAGAGCCCAGGGCGTGCCGCCGCGCCGCTAGGGTCTGCGCGGCGTACGTCTCCGCAAGCGCGTATTTGCCCTGTCGCTGATACATGAGAGCAAAATCCGAGAGGGCGTCGAGTGTGTTGGGATGCTCAGCTCCTAACACGCGGCGCTCGATCTCCAGTAACTGGATGTGGAGTGCCTCAGCCTGCGCGTACTTTCCCTCGTCCCCGTAAACGTTGGCCAAGGAGTTCACGGAACGCAGCGTGTTGGGATGCTCGGCGCCCAGCACGCGGCGCTCGATCTCCACGGTTTGGTTGTAGAGCACGTCGGCTTGAGCGTACTTGCCCTGCGATTCGTAGACGAGCGCCAGGTTGCTCATGGAAGTCAAAGTGTTGGGATGCTCGGCTCCTAACACGCGACGGTCGATCTGCAAGGTCTGGCCGTAGAGTGCCTCGGCCTGCGCGTACTTGCCTTGGTACCAGTAGGAGGTGGCCAGATTCGTCATGGAAGACAGCGTGTCGGGATGCTCGGGACCCAACACGCGGCGTTGGATGTCCAGTAACTGGCTGTAGAGGGCCTTAGCCTGCGGGTACTTGTCCTGATCGAGGTAGACGAGCCCCAGAGTGTACATAGAACGCAACGTGTCGGGATTCTCTGGGCCCAGCACGCGACGATCGATTTCGAGGATCTCGCTGTGCAGTGCCTCAGCCTGCGCGTACTTGCCCGCTTCCCCGTAGACGGTGGCCAAGTTATTCATGGAACGCAACGTGTCGGGATTTTCTGGGCCCAGCACGCGACGCTGGCCCTCCAACGCCTGGCGGGTTAGCGCTTCAGCCTCGGAATACTTTCCCTGGAGAAGCGCGATACGTCCCAAATAGCTGACCGTCTTCAGGGTGTTTGGATTTTCTATCCCGAGCGCCCTCCGATTCAACTCCAAGGCCCGCTGCAGTTGAACTCGCGCTTTCGGGTATAGCCCCAAATCCATGTAGGCCTGCCCGATGGTGTTCCTAACAGCAGCTTCCACCTCAGGCTGCCGGTCGAACTTTCCCGCGACCCGGACCGCCGCCCGGTCTAAAGCCGTTCGTACCTCGAGGTGCGGATCCGGTTTGGTCCTCGGCCTGGACTGGCTGGCGGCGCTGGCCTGGGCCAGCAGATCGTTCTGCAGGAAGTTGTTGACCGCCTGCGCCATCGCCGCTTCCCTGTTGGCTCTGATGCTCTGCCGGATGCTGACGCCCGCTGCCATAATCAGCACGAACACGAAAGCGCCTGCAGTGAGCAGCGCCGCGAGGTGCCGCCGCGCAAACTTTCGTGCCCGATAACCCCAGCTGTTACTACAGGCGATAACCGGATAACCATTCAGATAAGCGGAGACGTCGGCGGCTAACTCGGCGGCGGAAGAATAGCGCCGTTCCGGCTCTTTTCGCATCGTCATCAACACGATGTGATCTAAGTCGCCCTTTAACTCGCGCACCTCAGAATATGCGCGTTCCGGGCTGCGCACGGCAACTGCGCTTGGGGGACGCGGGTCCACTTCACAGATTTGACGCGCCATTTCAACTGGATTGGCAGTCTGTTCTGCGAAAGGGTGCTCTCCGGCCAGCAGTTCATACAGGAGAACACCCAGCCCATAAACATCGGTAGCGGTAGTGATTGGTTCTCCCGTGAGTTGCTCCGGACTCGCATATTCCGGGGTCATCAGGCGTTCAGTCGGCCGCGTCTTTGGCAGCATCTGCCCTTCGTTATCGGGATCCAGAAGCTTAGCGATGCCGAAGTCGAGAAGCTTCGGAGTGCCCTCCTCATTGACGAGAACGTTGGCCGGCTTAATATCTCTATGAACGACTAAATTTTTATGGGCATACTCCACGGCCAAGCAGACCTTCCGGAATATTTCGAGCTTGGCCTTCGTAGAAGGACTCTTTTGGCGGCAGTACTCGCCTATCGGTGTTCCGTCCACGTACTCCATTACCAAATATGGCGACCCGTCCGATGTCATTCCTCCATCGAGCAGGCGTGCAATATTCGGATGACTCAGATTCGCCAGAATCTGGCGCTCGCGTTGAAAGCGCTGCAACATCGTCTCGCTCTGCCAGAGCGCTGCGTGCATCAGCTTGATGGCGACGAACTGCTGATACTGTTGGTCCGCTCGGGCCGCGAGGAAAACTCTTCCCATGCCTCCTTCGCCCAGAACGCGGAGCAGCACGTAAGATCCGATGCGCCGGCCTATGAATGTAAGCTCACGAGCCGCCTCCTCCACTGGTGTCTTCAACAAGCCGAGTGGCTTATCATCGTGTGCTAGCCATCGTTCCACCGCGTTTCGAAGTTCCAGGTCGTCGCGACACGCTTCGTTTAGAAATGCGGTGCGCTTGGAAGGGTCCACCTCCAGCGATCGCTGAAACAGGCTATCCACCTGCTGCCACCGCTCTGCGCTGGAGTTCCAGCTCATGCTGGACGCGTGGCTGCCGTGAGTTCGCTATAGAGCCACGCCTTAGCTGCCCTTAGTTCGCGGTTAAGGGTCATGGGAGAAATGTCCAGCACGGCCGCACACTCATCGTAGGTCAACCCTCCGAAAAAGAGGAGTTCGACGATCCGGCCTTTACGTACGTCGTATTGCGCAAGTCTTCCGAGCGCCTCATCCAGGTCCAAAAGATCTGGCGCGTCTTCTCCCCCAACTGCAACCTTCTCGTCGAGTGTCACTTTCTTTGGACGGCAACCGCGCTTCAAGCGACTTTGACTCCTCGCGTGATCCACCAGAATGTGCCGCATCGCACGTGCGGCCGCGGCCAGGAACCTGGACTTGTCATGCCATTCCGTATGGCTGGTCGCAAGCTTAAGGTACATCTCATGAACCAGCGCCGTCGGACGCAACGTGTGCCCCGGCCTTTCGTTGAGAAGATAGCGGGAGGCGAGTCTACGGAGCTCCTTGTAGACAGAGGGCATCAACTCGTCTACCGTAAGCTTGCTTTCAGTCGATGAGTCCTGCATTAGTTTTACCTCCGATGAAGAGACCTGGCGCGAACACGTAGCTTCCACAGTGTCCTCCTAGTCTGATGGGGGATGTGGATTATGGAAGCGGATCGGGTCGACTCGCATCCAGCAACTGGTATACCACCGATATTTCGGGCAGAGATATTGGCTATGAGAAAAGATAGGGGGCGTCCGGGGCGCACGATATCCGGATTAGCTATGACGAGCTATCTCTTCGGATAGTGGCTTTACAACTCGATGTCCCTTAAGCTGATCGCCTTCAAACGGATCGACGCGGTTTTTTTAAGTCGGGAAATCCTCAGATCGCCATGATGGAACGGATCGAGCGATCCTGTCGCACGAGAATGACCCCGTAAGGTCAAACAACTCATGCGGCATATTCGTAGAACTTGAGCAACCCGCCGAGGCGCTCGCGACATTTAAGAGCAGAGTCTGGACGTGACGGTCGAGAGCGAGGGGCAGGGAAGAGCAGCATGTTCTCTTTGCCTTGGTGATTGCGCTCGTGATGATAATGCTTTACGAACTCGGCGATGGTTCGCCGTAGAGAGGCCTCACCGAAGAGAATCAGTTTCGCCAAACACTCGCTCTTGATCGAGCGTACCCAGCGCTCCGCAAAAGAGTTGAGATTGGGACTGCGGGCCGGCAACACGATGGGTTGAACTCCGCCGGACCGAAGCACATTTCGGAAGGAATGGCAGAACTTCGTGTCGCGATCATGCAGGACAAAGCGAACTGGGAGCAGAGGGCCGTCGATACCGTCGACGCCATTACGAGCCATCTGCGCCATCCATTCCTCTGTGGGGTGTCGGGTGATTCCGGCGAGCGTGACGGGTCGCGTCTCCAGGTGCAAGAAGAACAAAACGTAGTAGGTGATCAAGTCTCGCCAGGTGAGCACTTCGACCGTGAAGAAGTCGATGCTCGCTTAGACCGCCATGCGGGAGCGAATGAAGTCCGCCCAGTTCATCTGCTCGCGGCGCTTGGGAGCAGGCGCAATACCAAATCGGCATAGGATATTACCCACGGTTTGATCGGAAACGCAATGACCGAGATTATTCAACGCTCCGGCAATGCGATCGTATCGCACCATCATACCGGCCCTCTTTTTCAGCGCGTTCCAATAATTTGACCGTGACGGGCAAGCCAAGCAGTTCGGAAGTCACAACTGCCCAGAAGCAGTGTGATCCATTGCGCGAGGATGAGCCGAAAGTTGAGGGAGAATCCGCACAAAAGTCCTTACACTCAAATGATTCTCAAGGGCATCGGAAGGAAGGAAAGGCTCGTAAGTCTTTGAAAAGATTTGGCTCCTCAGGTAGGATTCGAACCTACAACCCTTCGGTTAACAGCCGAATGCTCTACCATTGAGCTACTGAGGAGCATCTCGCTCCGCTACGCACTGCCCTTACCGCCTGGGCCATCGTGCAAAGTGGGCCAAACCCATTAAAGCACAGCCACTCTCCGCTCTGTCAAACACCTGAAACAACCAAATTCTCCAACGCTGCCGGAAGGGCTCCAAATGCTACGCTGAAATTTTCCATGCAACTTGAAAAAGTCTACGAGCCTCAACGGCTTGAGCCGCACTGGGCTCAATGGTGGATTGAGTCCGGCATCTATCGCGCCGATGCCAAATCTGCCCGGACGGGCCGCGCTTTTTCGATCGTTATCCCGCCTCCGAATGTGACCGGCTCTCTTCACATCGGCCACATGTTCGAACACACCATGATGGACCTCGCTGTCCGCTGGCATCGCATGAAAGGCGAGACAACCTTATGGCTTCCGGGTACGGACCACGCGGGAATAGCCACTCAGATGGTCGTCGAACGCTTTCTCGCCAGCGAAAACATCACGCGCCAGCAGCTTGGCCGTGAAGAGTTTGAGCGGCGCGTCTGGCAATGGAAAGAAGAATACGGCGGCAAAATCAATAATCAGATTCGCCGCGAAGGCGCGAGCGTCGATTGGTCGCGTGAGCGCTTCACCATGGACCCGGGCCTGTCACGGGCTGTGCGAGAGACCTTCGTCCGGCTGTGGGACAAAGGCCTGATTTACCGCGGCGAGTACATGGTGAACTGGTGTCCTCGCTGCCACACCGCCATCTCTGATCTCGAAACCTTGCATGAGGCTGTCGAAGGCCATCTCTGGCATGTCCGCTATCGCATCACCGGTACCGACCAATATCTGACCGTCGCGACCACGCGTCCCGAAACCATGCTGGGCGACACCGCTGTCGTCGTCCACCCGGACGATGAACGGTATCGGCATCTGCATGGCAAAACCGCAACCCTTCCCATCATGAACCGCGAAATCCCAATTCTCGCGGATCCTATGGTCGACCCGAAGTTCGGCACCGGCGTCGTCAAAGTCACTCCGGCACACGATCCGAATGATTTCGAAGCCGCCAAGCGTCACGGTCTTCCGTTCGTCAAGGTCATCGGCGAAGATGCCCGCATGACGGCCGCCGCTGGCCCTTATGCCGGACTCGATCGCTTCCAGGCTCGCAAGCGTATCCTGGCCGCGCTGGAAGAATCGGGCGACCTGGTAAAGACTGAGCCGTATACAGTCAGCATTTCAAAATGCGACCGCTGCAAAACCATCGTGGAACCGCTCGTTTCGACGCAGTGGTTTGTCCACATGAAGCCGCTCGCACAAAAGGCAATGGAAGCCGTCCGCAGCGGGCGCATCCGCTTCGTACCCAATGATCGCGAGGTGCTGTTCTTCCAGTGGATGGAAAATATCCGCGACTGGTGCATCTCGCGGCAGCTTTGGTGGGGTCACCGGATTCCGGCCTGGCACTGCCGCAATTGCCACCAAATCACTATTGCGCGCGAGACGCCGGCCACGTGCCCGCATTGCCACTCCACCGAGATCGAACAGGACTCCGATGTTCTCGATACCTGGTTCAGTTCGGGTCTCTGGCCTTTCTCGACGCTGGGCTGGCCCGACGACACCGAGGATCTCCGCACCTTTTATCCGACTTCGCTCCTCATCACCGGTTTCGACATTCTCTTCTTCTGGGTCTCGCGCATGATCATGCTCGGGATTGAGATGACCGGTGACGTCCCGTTCCGGGAGATTCACATCCATGGACTGGTTCGCGATGCCGACAAACAGAAAATGTCCAAGACGAAGGGCAACGTCATCGACCCGCTCGTCATCATGGACAAATTCGGCACGGACGCGTGCCGTATCGCATTGCTGATTTCCGCCGCCGCCGGATCAGACATCGCGCTCAAGGAGGATCGCATGGAAGCCGGCAGCGCGTTCGCGAACAAAATCTGGAACGCCTCGCGCTGGCTGTTCATGAATATGGAGCGTTCAGGTGTTCAGAACTGGGCACCCTCGACCTCCGCGCTCCCTCCGGCATCCCAGTCAATTGAGGACTGCTGGATTGCCGATCGGCTGAACGATTCCATCGCCGTAGTGGATCGCGCGCTCCAACTCCACCGCTATCATGAGGCCGCGCAGAAGCTCTGGGATTTCGTCTGGCACGAGTTCTGCGACTGGTACCTCGAGGTGAAGAAGCTCCGCTTCCGCGAGGGCTCCGGCATCGACCCGCACTGGCAGGCCACGCTGAGCGTATACGAGACGATGCTGCGCCTGCTCCACCCACTTATGCCGTTCATAACGGAGGAACTCTGGCAGCGTCTGATTCACGGCACGAACGTAGATGCGAATCTCCCGATTTCTATCTCGCTCGCAAACTATCCACAACCGCAGGAAAGTACCGTTCGCCCAGAACCGGTGCGGGCGTTTGAGCTGCTTAAGCAGATCGTGACCGCTGCGCGCGAGCTTCGGGCGGACAACAAACTCGACCCGAAAGAGAGCATTCCCGCAACCCTTTACCTGCACGACTTCACGTTCGCCG
>JAFAMD010000024.1 GCA_019233755.1 Acidobacteriaceae bacterium
CAACCGCGACAGGCACGCCAAGAACCGGGTAGAAAGCCGTCAGGTACGTGTAAAAGCCTGCTGCGAGCGTAGCGATTGACCCGCTCTTGGCGACCCAGAACTGGGTCCAGCCGTAGAGGAAGCCCCAAAACGGTCCGTAAGCAGCACTGAGATAGACATATTCGCCACCGGCCTCCGGCATGGCGGCTGCGAGTTCGGAGTATGTCAGTGCGCCGAACAGGCTCAGCAGTCCCGCCACGATCCACACCACGAACAGTGTGCGGACCGAACCGACGTAGCGGATCATGGTCGACGGGACCAGGAAGACACCGCTTCCGATAACCGTGCCGACCACGATTGCGATAGCGCTCCAAAGCCCCAGGACGCGCTGCAGGCCGGGTTTTTGCATGGTTGGTACGGCGACCGAGGTTGCGATATTTGCGGATTGGTTTTGTGACATGCCGCTAAACAGCTATGCGTTTATCTTCATGCCGGTCCACTGTCCTGGGGAGCAGCAAGGCGGTCGCGTATCCCACCAGGAACGTCGCGACTGAGCCTATCAGAACGTACCACGTATAGGCGACGTGCGCCCTCAGGAAGAAGGTCGCTGCGAATCCCGCAGACATGCCGATAATTGCCGACCACTCGCCCGGACGCTTCGTCAGGACTCCGAGCAGGAAAACGCCCAGCAGCGCGCCATAGAGCACCGAGGCGATGGACAATCCGGCCTCCAGTATGCTTCCCCAGTGCCGGGCGGCCAAGCCGACCGTGAACAATACTATGCCCCAGACGACGGTCGCCCAGCGAGCGAGCCGCAGGTAGACCGCCTCCGGATGCCGCGGCCAAAGCGGCTTGAAGAAATCCATGACCGTGGTAGAGGCGAGAGCGTTCAGCGCGGCGCTCAGATTCGACATGGCCGCAGCCAGAATGGCCGCGATAATGAGCCCGGCGACGCCGGTTGGAAGGTGAGTCCAGATGAATTCCGGGTAAGTGCGTTCCGGCACCCGCGGATCAGGCAAGCCGTTCAGTTTGTAATAGACGTATAGAAGAACGCCGATCAGCAAGAAGAGCGAAAACTGGAAAAAGACAACTACCCAGCTAGAGAAGAGAGCCAGGCGACTATCGCGCTGGTTCCGCGCGGAAAGGAGCCTCTGCACGAGCAACTGCTCTGTCCCATGGCTGGCGGTTGTCAAGAAGCATCCGCCCAGCAGTCCGCCCCAGAAACTGTACGTCTTGTGGAAGAAAGCAGGGGTAAAGGAGAAGTTGAAATCGAAGAGACGGAATTTATGCGCCGCGGAGCCGAGCGCGATAACCTGCGGCCATCCACCGGGAACCAGATGCAGCATGACAAAAAAGCTGGCCAGCGCACCGCCGACGTACAAGAACATCTGCACCACGTCGGTCCAGATAACCGCCGTCATGCCGCCTTCGAAGGTGTAGAACAGGGTCAGACACACGATCAGGACAATGGAGGCGATTTCACCGGTGCCGAGAACAACCGAGACGACGATCGAAACCGCAAAGACGCGGACCCCTTCCGCCAGCGCCCGCAGAATCAGAAACGTGCCGGCGGTGAACTTTCGCACGTGTGGGCCGAAGCGGCGCTGCATTAGTTCGTAGGCGGTGAACATTTCTCCACGAAAGTACTGAGGGAGGAACAGCACGGAAATCAGGATCCGGCCGAGAAGGTAGCCGAGAATCAACTGGAGGAACTCGAAATTTCCGGCAAACGACAACGCAGGCGTGCCGATCACCGTCAGAGTGCTCGTTTCGGCCGAGACAATGGAGAACGCAATCGCCCACCAGGGCGCATTACGCCCGCCCAGGAAGTAGTCTTTAAGGCTGGCCTGTTTTTCTTTGAACCGGGCGCCGAACCAGGTAATCAAGACAAGGTAAGCGGCGATCACCGCCAGGTCCAAAACATGCATGGAAACGGGATGATAGCACGCGTGCGAGCTACTTCCGGCGAAGGCATTTTAACGCGCAGCGTGGGAACAAGTTTTTGGCACGCCGCATCTAAAGTGGTGGAAAGGTTGCGGGTTTCAGCCTATTTCGTTATACTCCGGCTTTGCGCGTACAGTAGCTTACGGGCGAAGTCGCACGGTAGTTGTCGGCTTTCCGCGATCGCCTCGCGGAAGGTTCCGCTTCCAGATACAAGGACGTAGAATTCCTCTCAGGGAGGTTGTTGTGGAGTTACGCTTTTCAAGAGCGAGCCGGTCTCTTATCGCAGCCGGCACTCTTGCTGTTTTTACGAGCATGGGAGTGCCGCTCGCCGATGCCCAGGCGGGCGGGCAGCAGCCCGCCGGACAGCAAGGGCAGAAGAATTACAAAGATCGCGGAGAATACGACCTCTATTCGAAGATCACGCAAACGCAGGATCCGAAAGAGCGCCTGCAACTTCTGAATACGTGGCAGGACAGGTACCCGCAGACGGACTTTGCCCAGGAGAGGCTGCAATACTTTGTTGCGACGCTCGCGCAACTGGCGCCGGCCGACCAGACTGCCCGCCAACTGCTTTTGCAAAAAGCGGGCGAGCTCCTGAAGACTGACCCCAAGAACTTTCAGGCGATGTATTACACCGCCCTGTTCGGCCCTGCCGTCGGCGGAACGAGCCCGTCTCCTGACGTTCTGAGCCAGGTCCAGAGCGCCGCGCAAGGGGTGGTCGACAACATCGACACCGCTTTTGACCCTTCGAAGAAGCCTTCAACGGTGGATGCCGCTGCTTTCGCTAAGGCAAAGAACGCAGCCTTAGCGGTCGCGCACAACGCCCTTGCCTGGGTTGATACCTCGAAGAAGGACAATGCCGGAGCAGAGAACGAGTACAAAGCCAGCCTGGACGCGAATCCGGACCAGGGCAACATCTCCGCCGCCTACGCCAAACTCCTCTACGACGACAAGAAGCTTCCGGACGCTCTGTTCGAATACGCCCGCGCGGCCGAATACGCGGGTCCCGGACCTGCTCTTCCGCCGGCAACCCGCACTCAGCTTCAGGACTTCTTCAATAAAGCCTATCAGGGCTACCACGGCGGCACTGACGGCGCAGATCAAGTCCTGGCACAGGCAAAGACGCAGGCCGTGCCTCCCTCAGGCTTCAACATTGTAAGCGCGAACCAGCAGGCCAACCAGCAGGCCGACGACCTCAATAAACGGATCGCCTCGGACCCGGCGTTCAAGATCTGGTATGAAGTGAAGCAGCCTCTGCAGGATAAGGGCGACGCGTTCTTTAACAGCAGCATTAAGGATGCCGAGATTCCCGGCGGCGCCGAAGGCGTGAAATACTTCAAGGGTACGGTGATTTCAGTGGAACCGGCTGACGCTCCGACCAAAGTCGTGCTGGGCGTTGAGAATCCGGCCACCCCGGATGCCACGCTTCTGTTCTCCAAGCCGCTCGCCCCTGAGGCGCTGAACACTGTCAAGACCGGTGCCCAGATCGAGTTCTCCGGTGTCGCGGACAGCTACACGGCGAACCCGTACATGCTGACATTCAAGGACCCGACCGTCAACGGCGTTCAGACATCGGCTCCGCCGAAAAAAGGAACAACGCGCCGGCACCGCTAGCGGGATACGAAAAGAGGCCCGAGCAAACGCCCGGGCCTTTTTTTATTGCGTACTCGGAATTCTACATTTTGTAGCGGCCAAGATCCTCATCATTGAGGTTCTCCAGCCACTTTCGTAGTTCCTCGTTGTTGACCTTCTCCGATACCGTTGCCGAATTTCGCGAAGATTGCAGAACCTTGTCGTCGACATAGATCGGGCAATCGTGGCGAAGAGCCAGTGCCAACGCGTCACTCGGGCGAGAATCCACGCTGATCAGCTTTCCGTCGCGCTCCAGCCAGATCAAGGCATAGAACGTGTCGTCCTTCAACTCGTTGACTACTACCTTCTTGATGGTGGCATCCAAGCCCATTAAAACGACCTTGATGAGGTCGTGGGTCATGGGTCTTGGAGTGGTCACCTTCTCGATCTCGAGCGCAATCGCATTCGCTTCGTAGATACCAACCCAAATCGGAAGCACCGAATCGCCTGTCAGATCCTTCAAAACCACGATGGGCATGTTCGTCATTGGGTCCATCATCAGACCACGGATCTTCATTTCTACTTCCATGCTTGCCTCCTTTCCCCCAAATTGCTGTTTTGCCTGCAAAAACCTAGGCTGCGGCACGTTCTCCAGCCAGGCTGTTCGGACCCGCACGCGTTACCAGAACGTCCGCATACTGACCGACAAGCGTCTTTCCCTCACTCGGCCGGGGGAGGCTCGCATCCACAAAGTTTAGGGTCTTGTTCTGCGTCGTGCGTCCGATCCACTGCCCGGTAGCGAGATTGTATCCCTCTATGTGAACCTCCTCGGTTCTGCCGACGTAGTTCGCGTTGCGGCGGATCTGGATGGCGCGCTGCCGTTCCTGCAGGACCATGAGGCGTCTGGTCTTCTCCTCTTCCGGAATGTGATCCTCATATTGCAGGGCGGGAGTATTCGGCCGCTTCGAATACTTGAAAATGAACATTGAATCGTATTCGACCTCCTCTGCAAGCCGAAGCGTATCATTGAAATCCTCTTCGGTCTCGCCGGGAAAGCCTACGATGATGTCGGTAGTGATGGCTATGTCCCGCTTCGCCCTTTTCATCCATTCAATGCGCCGCATGTATTCCTCTTTCGAATACAGACGCTGCATACGCGAGAGAATCCGGGAGGAGCCGGACTGCACGGGCAGATGAACATGATTGCAAAGCGCCGGATCCTCTTCGATTGCATCGATGATGCTTTTCACGAAGTCGCGCGGATGCGAAGTAGTGAACCGTACTCGCTTCATTCCGGGAATGCGGCCGGTAGCCGCCAGAAGTTGGGCGAAATCCCAGCCGGGGGGCGAAGGATCGTGGTAACTGTTTACGTTCTGGCCGAGCAGTTGAACCTCGGTATAGCCGAGTTCCGCGAGTCCTCGGGCTTCGCGCAGAACGCTGTCACTCGTGCGGCTCCGCTCCGGGCCACGCGTCATCGGAACAACACAATACGCACACGCCTTATCGCAACCTTCAATGATGGTGATGTAGGCGCGATGCGGGTTGTCACGGCGCGTGAACGGCGTGTCGAAGGTTTCAGTGGTGTCCAGACTTAGTCCGGTGACACGGCGGTTGCCGGTTTCCAGTTGCACGAGGAGTTCGGGAAGCTTGGTGTAACTCGCAGATCCGGCCACCAGGCTGACGTGCGGAGCGCGCTCGAAAATACGCTCTCCTTCCTGCTGCGCAACACACCCAAGAACTCCGAATGTCTTGCCCTTTCCCGCCTCGCGCTTGAATTGCTGCAGCCGGTTGAACACTTTTTGCTCGGCTTTGTCGCGAATGCTGCAGGTATTGTAAAGAACCAATTCGGCTTCTGCCGGCTCTTCGACCTGCGTGTATCCGCTCTGCAACAGCGTACCCACAACCTTTTCAGAGTCGTGGGCGTTCATCTGGCAGCCAAAGGTCTCGATATAGAACGTCTTCATCAAAAATACGCAGCTTCCGACGTCAGCCGTGAAGCAACTTCATAAACCAGCCGATGCCGAAAAGCGCGGCCATAAAACAGGCAAAACAGTATAGCCCATAGCGGACCCGTTCGCGGTCTGTGCGCTTCGTCACAAGGCCGAGCATCACACTCGCCAACAGGGCGAGCAGGATCGATACCCAAATATGGTCAAGTCGCAACATAATTTGCCGCCTAGTCCTTCTGCCTCGTTGTTATTTCATACGCATCAACCATGGCCAACAGATTCAACAAACCGGCCATGACAATGAATTTCGATCCATAGTCCGCCGTATGGCTCGCCTGGTCGGGCGGCGCGTAGCCAAACCAGACCGCGACAAAGTAAACCAGGCCGGAGGCGAGATCGGCGATGAAGCCGCCGAGCTGAATCAATCGGGACAGGACATCGCTCCCTCCGCTTGGCTGAAATAGCGGACCGCGCATCAACGCGCCGATGACGAAAGCAACCAGGACGGTAGCGAAAACTATCACTCCCCGGCCGCGGCGCCCCAGCCAGAAATGGCCGGCGCCCGGGATGAGCCATGAAAGCGCAACAGTCAGATACGGCGAGCGAATGGGCGCGGGGGTACTAGAGCCAATAGAAGTAGCCGGCATTCTTTCTAATTTTAGCTGTACGGCCGCGGAAGGAACCGTTCCGGTGTGAGCCGGGAGCAGATTCAGTATATTTTAGAGCACGTGGTTTTCGATTACTGTGTCGTCGGCGGGGGGATTGTCGGGCTCGCAACCGCTATGGAGTTATTGAGAAAGCGGCCTGGCTCAAGCCTCATACTGCTCGAGAAGGAGAGTGGGCTTGCACGTCACCAGACCGGACGCAACACCGGTGTGATCCATGCAGGAATCTATTATGCGCCGGGGAGCCTGAAAGCCGAACTGTGCCGGCGCGGCGCGAAGGCGACCAAGGATTTCTGCGCCGAGCATGGGATTCCGTTCGAAGTTTGCGGCAAGATACTCGTTGCGACCAACGACCTCGAGAACCAGCGCCTGGACGCGCTCGTTGAAAGGGCCAGGAAGAACGGCATCGAGGTGGAGCGCTTGGACGCGGCCGAGTTGAAGCGCCGGGAGCCGAATATCGCCGGCATAGGCGGACTCTTTGTTAGGTCCACGGGCATCGTCGACTACCGGCTCGTTGCCGAAAAAATGGCCGCAGCGATACGATCCGCGGGTGGAGAGATTGAGTTCGGAGCTCAGGTACGCGCCATCCGGGAGAGTGGGAACGAGGTTACCGTTGCCGATGGAGATCGCCGCTGGACGGCAAAAAAGCTCGTTGTATGTGCCGGGTTGCAATCGGACCGCCTTGCCAGGGCTGCGGGTCTGAAGATCGAGCATCAGATCGTTCCCTTTCGCGGCGAGTACTACCGGCTCCCAAAGAGCAAGAATGAGATCGTTCGGCACCTGATTTACCCCATTCCGGACCCGACGTTGCCCTTTCTGGGCGTTCATCTGACGCGTATGATCGATGGCGGTGTAACGGTGGGACCCAATGCCGTACTCGGTTTTGCACGGGAGGGATACCCCAAGTTTTCGTTCAGCCCGCAGGATGTTGGCGAATACTCAATGTTTCCGGGATTCTGGAAGACGATCGCGAGCCATCTTAAGTCGGGCATCCACGAGATTCGCAATTCACTCTGGAAGCCCGGGTATCTTCAAGAGTGCCGCAAATACTGCCCAAGCCTTACGCTGGAAGACCTGCTTCCAGAGAAAACCGGAATCCGGGCACAGGCAGTGGCGCGCGACGGCACACTGGTTCACGATTTTCTATTCGTCCAGACGAACCGGATGCTCCATGTGTGCAACGCGCCTTCTCCGGCAGCAACCTCCGCGATCCCGATTGGGGAAATGGTCGCCGAAAAGTGCATCGGCAACGCGCGGAGCTGAGATGCACGCTGCCATGGAAGGGAGTAAGGTTCGTTCGGGAGTATCGGCGGTTGTGCTCGCCGGTGGAATGTCCACGCGCATGGGCACTCCCAAACAACTGGTATGCATCCAGGGCAAACCGCTGCTCGAAACGGTTCTCTTTACGCTCCGTGCGTCTCGCGTGGATGAAATCGTCATCGTGCTTGGGCATTCGGCAGACATCATCCAGCAACAGATACCGCTTGGCGGCGTGAAGATCGTGATCAACGAGTTGTACCGCGACGGGATGGGCACATCCCTGCGAACCGGTATCAACAGCGTAGGTGCAGACGCGGACGGTGCATTGATCGTACTCGCGGATCAGCCTTTTGTACGACCTGAGACAATCGACCGGCTCATTGAGGAGTATCAAGAACGGAAGCCACAGATTGTCATTCCGTTCTATAACGGATTTCGCGGCAACCCCGTTCTGCTGGATCGCACCGTTTTCGCCGAACTGGCCGGCCTGTCCGGTGATATTGGCTGCCGCGCTATCTTTGGCAGCCATGCTCAGGGAATTCTAAAGGTGCCGGTGGATGACTGCGGCGTGTTGCAGGATCTGGACACGAGGGCCGACATCGCGCGCTTTGAGCAGACAGGTCCACAGCGAGGGTGGGAGGCGAAACCATTGGAGAATGCAGACCTCAGCGGGCGCGAGGTACTCGAACCGCACCTGGTTGTTGTAGGCCAGGACGCGCTTGCTGTCGCGCTCACCAGCATTGCGCGGCTGCTTGGTTTTACGGTCACGGTCGTCGATCCGTTTGCGTGTATCGATGATGTTCCTGGAGCAGCTCGCATCCTGCGCGTACTGGACTTTTCGCTTCTACCTTCGGCCTTCGAAACGTATGTTGTCGTAGCGAGCCGCGGAAGATTCGACGAAGAAGCATTGGAGCAAGCGATGAAGATGAGCGCAGCCTACATTGCGCTGGTAGCAAACAAGAGGCGCGCACAAGAGATTTACGCGAGCTTGGAGAGCAGAGGCGTCTCCGGAGAGAAATTAGCTAACATTCGAGCACCAGCCGGCATTGACATCGGAGCGGTAACACCCGAAGAGATTGCGCTCAGCATCATGGCGGAGATTGCGGCCAAACGACGGAAATGAGTTTAGATCGAGTGGCGGCTCAACGAAAGGCAGGTTACGCATCAATTTTGATGCAGGTATGAGTAAACGATCGCCTATCGACATCCGTCCACGACCTTATCTATAATCTTTACGCACTCAGTAGTTGCCGGCGATCCATGACCGCTATCGCCCAGGGCGCGTTCAACGAACACCGCGTCCGCGATGCGTTCAAACTTCCCACCTCATATTTGGCAGGTCGCAATCGGCACCGCCATCCCTACGTTAATCGGAGATCGATGGATGATACCGCCGTCATTTGAATACCTCAAGCCGCGGACCGTTCCTGAAGCTATCTCGCTCTTAGAAGAGCATGGCGAAAATGCAAAGATTTTGAGCGGCGGCCAGAGCCTGATTCCGATGATGAAGTTTCGCCTGGCGAGACCTGGCTGGTTGATCGATATCAATCACATTCCGAACCTCGCCTATATCAGGGAGGAAGGCGGCTACCTGAAGATCGGCGGACTAACCAGGGAAGCCGACATCGAAAGCTCGGATCTGATCCGCTCAAAATTTCCGGTTCTGCACGATACGGCCTTCGTAATTGCCGACCCGCAGGTGCGAAATCTCGCGACGATAGGCGGCAACCTGGCGCATGCGGACCCCGCGAATGATCATCCCGCAACGATGTTGGCATTAGGCGCGCAGGTGGTTGCTACCGGCAGGCGGGGCGAGCGCATCATTCCCATCGAAGAGTTTTTCGTTTCCATTTTTACGACGGCGCTTCAACATGATGAGATCCTGACCGAAATTCGCGTCCCGGTTCCTCCGCCCGGAAGCGGAGGCGCCTATTTCAAAGTGGAGCGGAAGGTGGGAGACTTCGCTACTGCCGCGGTGGCGGCTCAAGCAACGTTGGACGGCCAAGGTGTGTGCCAGGGTGTTGGAATTGGCATGACAAACGTGGGCCCCATTCCTATTAAGGCCAGAACAGCGGAGGGGTTTCTGAAAGGCAAGACGCTGACGGAAATAACCATCGCGGAAGCGTCGCGGCTCGCTGCCGGAGACGCGCAGCCCAGTTCCGATTCGCGCGGCCCGGCGGAATACAAGAAGGCCCTCGTGAAGGAGCTCACGAAACGGGCCATTAACCGCGCAATAGAACGAGCCCGTCAATAAGAGAGGACAGCATGCCGAAGACACATCACGTACGGGTTCGATTGAACGGAGTGGACCACGAAGCAGACGTTGATCCGCGGGTTCTGCTGGTCCACTTTATTCGCGAAACAGCGGGGCTCACTGGAACCCATATTGGCTGCGACACGAGCAACTGCGGCGCCTGCACCGTTCTGCTTGACGGCCGGCCTATCAAATCCTGCACACTTCTCGCCGTACAGGCAGACGGGAGCGACCTAACAACGGTTGAAGGACTGATGCACGACGGACAGTTGCATCCGATTCAGGAAGGGTTTCATCAGGAGCACGGGTTGCAGTGCGGCTTCTGCACTCCCGGGATGATGATGTCGGCGCTGGCACTGCTTGGAAAGAATCCAAACCCCACCGAGCAAGATATTCGCTGGGCTATCTCGGGGAATCTCTGCCGCTGCACGGGATACCAGAACATCGTGAAAGCAATCCAGTATGCCGGCAGGAAAATGCAGCAGGGGGCATCCGCATGATCCAGCAGACTTCACCCGAAATCGGCGGGATGGGCCATTCGGTAAAGCGCAAAGAGGATCGCAGGTTCATTCAGGGGAAAGGCAACTATGTAGATGACGTTCACCTGCCGGAGATGGTGTATGGGCAACTGGTGCGCAGCCCATATGCCCATGCGCGTATAAAGAACATCAACATCGAAAATGCAAAGCAAGTTCCGGGCGTTTTGGCTGTGATCACTGGCGACGACCTGGCAAAGGCCGGGCTCGCCTGGATGCCCACGCTGTTCTTCGACAAGCAGATGGTTCTGGCCACGGGCAAGGTGCTTTTCCAGGCGCAGGAAGTGGCGTTTGTTGTCGCCGAAGACCGGTACGCAGCGGCGGATGCCGCCGAACTGGTGGAGGTCGAGTACGAAGAATTGCCGGTGCTCGTCGATCCCCACCATTCGCTTGATGCTGATGCGCCAATTTTGCGAGAAGATCGCGAGCAGAAGAGTAATCACATTTTCCATTGGGAGGTCGGCGACCGTCTGGCGACACAGAAGGCGATTGAGGAATCGCTGGTAAAAGCCAAAGTCGATGCGGTGTTCCAGCGGTGCCATCCTGCACCGCTTGAAACCTGCGGATGCGTAGCCGATTTCAATACAGCCACCGGCCGGCTCACGGTATGGCTCACCTCGCAAGCGCCGCATGCCCACAGAACGCTTTTCGCGCTGGTTGGCGGCATCCCGGAAAACAATATTCGCGTGATATCTCCGGATATCGGGGGTGGATTCGGCAACAAGGTTCCAATCTACCCGGGGTATGTGTGCGCGATTGTCGCGTCGCTAAAGCTTGGACGGCCCGTGAAGTGGATCGAGACGCGATCAGAGAACCTGCAATCCACCGGGTTCGCGCGCGACTATCATATGACCGCCGAGATTGGCGCTGACCCGGACGGAACCGTTAAGGCTCTGCGCGTCAAAACCCTTGCCGATCACGGAGCTTTCAATGCGGCCGCGCAGCCAACCAAGTTTCCAGCCGGACTGTTCAGCATCTGCACCGGTTCGTACCAGTTCCCGAATGCATTCTGCGAAGTGGACGGCGTGTACACGAACAAGGCTCCTGGCGGGATCGCCTACCGCTGTTCCTTCCGCGTTACGGAAGCCTCTTACCTGATTGAGCGCGCGATGGATGTGCTCGCGTATGAGCTGAAGACTGATCCAGCCGAGCTTCGGCTAAAGAACTTTATTCCCCCCGAAAAATTCCCCTATCAGACGCCGCTCGGCTGGAGCTACGATAGCGGCAACTATCGAGCGGCGATGGACAAAGCCCTCGAGATGGCCGGCTACCGCGAGCTTCGCAAAGAGCAGGAAGAGAAGCGGAAGAAGGGCGAGTTGATGGGCATTGGCGTGTCCAGTTTTACGGAAGTGGTAGGCGCGGGCCCTTCGCACACATTCGACATCGTTGGCATAAAGATGTTTGACAGTTGCGAGATCCGCATCCATCCTACGGGCAAGGCGATTGCCCGGCTAGGCACCAAATCGCAAGGGCAGGGCCATGAAACGACCTTCCCGCAGATCATTGCGCAGGAGTTGGGCATTCCCGTTGCCGATATCACGCTGGAGGAGGGCGATACCGATACCGCGCCATATGGTCTCGGCACATACGCCAGCCGCAGTACGCCAGTAGCGGGCGGGGCGACGTCGATGGCATCGCGAAAGATCCGCGAAAAGGCCCGGAAAATTGCCGCCCATCTGCTCGAAGTGAGCGAAGAAGACCTGGAATGGGAGCCCGGGAAATTCTTCGTCAAGGGCGCGCCGTCAAAGGCGAAAACGATCCAGGATATTGCGTTTGCCGCGTACACCAATCTTCCCGCCGGTATGGAAGCCGGCCTCGAAGCCGTGCATTATTACGATCCGCCCAACCTGACGTTCCCATTCGGCACTTACATCTGCGTCGTGGATATCGATAAGGGGACGGGTGAGATCAAGGTGCGGCGCTTCATCGCCGTGGACGACTGCGGCAACATCATCAATCCCATGATCGTCGAGGGGCAGATCCACGGGGGCCTGACAGAAGGCCTCGGCATCGCTTTCATGCAGCTCATCAGCTATGACGAGAGCGGCAACGTGCAGGGCGGAAATTTCATGGATTACCTGCTTCCCACGGCCGTTGAGACACCGAATTGGGAAACGGGCAAGACCTGTACTCCTTCTCCCCATCACCCCATCGGCGCAAAGGGTGTAGGTGAATCGCCGAACGTCGGTTCGCCCGCAGCTTTCGTCAACGCTGTAGTGGACGCGTTATCGCACCTTGGCGTGCGGCACATCGACATGCCCATCACGCCGTGGAAGGTTTGGCAGATCCTGAAAGAGAAGGGTATGGCGGAATAGGCGATGACCGCGCGCATCGAGAAAACGTTTCAGGTCAAAGCGCCCATCGAAAAGGTGTGGGCTCTCCTCAGCGATCCGAGAAGCGTAGTCCAGTTTGTGCCGGGAGCCAAGATAACTGAAAGCCTTGAGGAGCGCACTTTCAAAGGCGCAATCAGCGTGAAGGTTGGGCCTATCGTGACAGACTACAAGGGCGACATACACGTCGACCGTCTGGATGAGGATGCTCATGAGATAGAACTCGCGGGCAGAGGCCAGGATGTCCGGGGCAAGGGCAGCGCATCGATGAAGATGACCGGAAAACTGGACGCGCTGCCGGACGGAGGTACCGAGGCCAGGACCGTCTCCGAAATCAACGTAGTTGGCATCCTGGCGCAGTTCGGCGGGCGGATGATTTACGACGTGTCGGACGTGATGTTCAAGGAGTTCACGGAACGCTTCAAGTCCCAACTGGAACAGCCGGTGGAAGGAACATCAGCGGAGGCAGCCACGACTGAACCGGTGAATGCTATCCGCCTGGTATCGTCAGCCCTGGGCCGATCAGTGCGCCGCGCCTTTGGGGGGTCCGACGACAGTGGCGATAAATCCTGACGCGCTCCAGGACATTGAGGCAGTCGTCCAAGGCTTTCACAAGGGTGGATACGTTCTGGATCGTGCGCTGGCCACGTCTATCTACCTGCTCATAAAGCTGAATAAGCCGCTTCTCATCGAAGGCCACGCCGGCGTCGGCAAAACGGAAGTGGCGAAGGTGCTGGCAGCTTTTCTCCGGACCGATCTCATCCGGCTGCAGTGTTACGAAGGACTGGACGTCAGTTCCGCAGTTTATGAGTGGAATTACCAGAAACAGTTGCTCGCGATCAGACTGCAAGGGGACTCGGACCGTCCGATAGAAGAGCGCGTAAGACACATTTTTGGTCCGGAGTTTCTGCTCGAACGGCCATTGTTGCGTTCAATACGCCATGAATCGTCACCGGTTTTGCTGATAGATGAAGTCGATCGCGCCGACGAAGCATTCGAAGCTTTTCTGCTGGAGCTCCTGTCTGACTTTCAGATCAGCATTCCCGAGATGGGCACGATCAAGGCTGCGCATCGCCCGTATGTCGTGCTCACATCCAACCGGACCAGAGAACTGACTGATGCCTTGAAGCGGAGATGTCTTTATCACTGGATCGACTACCCGAGCAGAGAAAAAGAGATGGAGATCGTCCGTACACGATTGCCAGGCATGGATGCAGAGTTGGGAACCCAAGCGGTGGGCTTCGTGCAGGCGGTGCGGCAGATGAGGTTGGACAAACCTCCCGGGGTCGCGGAGACACTCGATTTTGTCGAAGCACTAGCTGTGATCGGAAACGGCCAGTTGGATGCGCGGGCGGTGGAAGAGACTCTCGGCTGCATTTCGAAATCCGTAGAAGATATTTCCAGGATCAAAGCCGAGGGTATCGAGAAGCTTCTGTATCACTGATGCTTTCCCAAACCATAGTCGATTTCTGCCGCTTTACACGCGCCCATGGATTCGGCGGTGGTGTACTCGACACGCTGGAGGCGCTTGAAAGCGTGCGCGTTGTGGGGGGCGGCGATGGGACGTCTTTCAAACACGCGTTGCGAACAAGTCTTTGTTCGTCCAAAGACGAATGGGATGCCTTCGATGACCTCTTTGACCGTTTCTGGAATGGAACGCCCGGCAAGAAGCATCAGCACCAAGAGTCCGGGCGGGATGCGCGCGGCTCTCGGATCCTGGCCGGCCTGACCGGACAAGCAGTGGCGCAGTCCCAGAATGACGGCAAGGCAGTCTCCGGCGCCAGTGCTTACGACCGGCTCGTCAAGACCGATTTCTCCGAGATCTCCGGAAACGATCAGTCCGTGCTGGAAAAAATTGCCCAGCGGCTCTTCAAGCAACTGAACGTGCGCTTGTCGCGAAGGCGGAAAATTGTGGAATCGCGCATTCAAATCGATCTGCGGCGCACGATCAGGCAGAGCACAGGACGCGGCGGGGAGCTTGTCGACCTCCGGTATAAAGGAAAAAAACCACGCCCGCTCCGGCTTGTGATCTTGCTCGATGTCAGCGGCTCCATGAATCTCTACAGTGTGTTCCTGCTGCGATTTGCCCATGCACTCCAAAATCGCTTCATGCGAACCAACACATTCATGTTCAGCACGCGCCTTGTCGACATCACTGGCGCGTTATGTTCGCCAGACGTGACCGATGCTTTGAAGGCGTTATCGGAAATAAGAGCGGCCTGGGCCGGGGGCACAAAGATCGGCGAATCCCTGCGAACATTCAATCTGCTGTACGGAAGGAAATTGCTGGCTCGCGACACTCTTTTCATCATCCTGAGCGACGGATGGGACACCGGCGAACCGGAACTGCTCGCGTCCGAGCTCCACACAATCAAAAAGCGAGTGCGAAGGCTGATCTGGCTCAATCCGCTTCTCGGCCTCGAAGACTATCAGCCGGTCACGCGCGCCATGGCGGCTGCTCTGCCTTACGTAGATGTCTTTGCTCCAGCACACTCGCTTGAAAGCCTGATGAACCTGGAGAGGCACATATGTTCGATGAGTTCCTGAGGAAAGCGGCCGAACTGCGGTCCCGGGGCGAGTCGTTCGCTCTCGCGACCGTGGTCAGATTCGAAGGCTCAATCTCCGGCAAACCGGGCGACAAGGCGATCATCTATTCTGACGGCAGGATCTGGGGCTGGATCGGCGGCGGCTGCACGCAGCCCGCTGTGATCAAGGAGGCCTTGAAAGCGCTTGAGGACGGCGAGCCAAGGTTCGTTCGCATCCGTCCTCCACTGAAGCCTAAGTCAGAGCCCAAAATCGTCGACTACACCATGAACTGTCAAAGTGGTGGGACCTTGGATGTCTATATCGAACCGGTGCTGCCCGATTCACATCTGGTGATCCTGGGCCGTTCATTGGTCGCACAAAGCCTGGTCAGGCTTGGAAAGGCGATAGATTTCTCAGTGTCGGTGCTTGCTCCAGGAGCAACCCGCGAGGACTTCCCGAATATCGATGCGTTCCACGATCCACTGGACCTTCATAATAAGGCGCGAGTTGGGCCCAGGACCTATGTTGTCGTTTCCACTCAGGGTGAGTCGGACGAAGAGGCACTGGAGCTGGCGCTTGGCACAGAAGCCAACTACATAGCGTTTGTGGCGAGCACGACGAAAGCCGAAAAGGTTTTCGACTATTTGCGCGCGAAAGGCATGGCTTCCGAGCAGTTGAGTAGAATCCACGCTCCCGCCGGACTGAAGATCGGCGCCGTTTCACCCGAGGAAATTGCCATCAGCATACTTGCCGAAATCGTCCAGGTCCGCAGAAGCAAAGTTCGGCTCATGTCTGCGAAGGCGGTCCTCATCGGGGCAAAAGATCCTGTCTGTGGTATGCCAGTTGAATCACACCGTGCCACGTATTGCTCGCAGCACAATGAAGTGATGTTCTACTTCTGTTGCGATCATTGCAAGCAAGCCTTTGACCGTAACCCTGAAAAATACTTGGCGGCGACTCCAGCACTTCCCGGGAACTTGAGTTAATTCCCGGTGCTCGGAAGGAGCGAAGCGGATCGACTGCGTAGAACCGCTTCGAACTCGGCGAGCAGCAACGTATTCAGAATGTCGGAGCTTTGTAGCCAGCCGCGTCTGGCAGTCGTCACACCGAAACGCATATTGTTCAGGTGTGATGTGCGATGCGCGTCCGTCGAGATGGTGAAACGGCATCCCTTTTGCCTGGCGGCTCGGACGAGTGAACTCGGAAGGTCGAGGCGCTCGGGACTGGCGTTGATTTCAAGCAAAACTCCGCGGGCGGCTGCCTGGGCCGCTACACGATCGAAGTCGAACGGGTAGGAATCGCGCTGCAGGAGAAGGCGTCCGGTAGGGTGCCCGAGAATGCGAAGGCTCGGCGATTCCAGCGCGTGCAGGAAGCGATCGGTCATCTCGGCCGGCTCGAGATTGAAGTAGCTGTGAACACTACCGATGACGAGATCGAGTTCCGCCAAGGCATCTTCGGCGATATCCATGGAACCGTCGCGCATGATGTCGCATTCGAGACCGGAGAAGACTCGCAGCGGCAGACCGGCGCGGTTCAGCTCGCGAACCTGACGAGCGAACGCAACCACCCGTTCCTCATTGAGGCCGTTGGCCATCGCGAGCGCCTTGGAATGATCGGTGATCGCGATGTATTCATAGCCGAGCGCGGCTGCGGCATCCGCCATCTCACGGAGCGTAGCCTTACCGTCTGTCTCGGTTGTGTGCATGTGGAGGTCGCCGCGGATTTCTGATAGCTCAACAAGCTTTGGGAGGGTTCCCGCCAGCGCCGCTTCGAGCTCACCCGAGTTCTCGCGCAGCTCGGGCGGAATCCACGCATAGCCGAGCCGGTTGTACACGCCCTCTTCGCTCTCGCCTGCCACGCGCTGGTTGCCCTCGATGGCGAACAGGCCATACTCATTCAGCGTGAGCCCCTGTTTGATGGCGTTGGTGCGGAGGACGACGTTGTGTTCCTTGCTGCCCGTGAAATACTGCATTGCGGCTCCAAAGCTTTCATGGGGCAGCGCGCGCACATCGACCTGCAGCCGCTCCAACCCGAAGCTGACGCTTGCCTTGTTAACGCCCTGGCCGAGCACCTCCTGTGTTTTCGGATGGTTGACAATGCGAGTGAGCGCTTCAGCAGCGGCGGGTCCGGTAACAAGGATGTCGAGATCGCCAATGGTTTCACGACCGCGCCGGAGGCTGCCGGCCGCCTCCACTTTTTCAATCCCCGGGATGGCTGAGAACTCGGCAATCAGCTCATCAGCAGTACGCCGGCCGAAGCTTAGAAGAAATCGGCCTGCGCTCTTGCGGTAAGCCTCGATACCCCGCAACACTTTTTCTTCCAGCTTGGCGCCCATGCGTGGAAGGTCGCGGAGTTTGTGCTCACGGCAGATACGCTCTAGGTCATCGACCGTCTTCACACCGTGATGCTCATAGAGAAGCGCGATACTCTTAGGGCCTAACCCCTGAATTTTCAGGAGTTCCAGTGCAGAGGCCGGATATTTAGCGAGCATTTCATCCCGCCGCTCAAAAGTGCCGCGCCGGCAGATCTCATCGAGAACGGCTGCGATGCCCTTGCCGATACCGGAAATTTCAGTCACTCTGCGTTCGGGATTGCAAACGATGTCAGCGATGCGCTCAGGGTAGCTGGCGATCACGGCAGCGGCGTTGCGATAGCTGCGAATGCGAAAACCATCCTCAGCGGCGATCTCCATCAAGTCGGCTGTTTCGCTCAGCAGCCGCGCGATTTCTTTATTTTCCATGCATTCGTTCCGAGTACCCGCCTTGACGGAATGCTGTAACACCGGCTTCTCGCGGGTACGGCTCAACGTGAACCAAGACATCCGCCACCCAAGGCAAAGATTCTTTGACAGCGCTGCGCACGTGCGTCGCAATGTCGTGGGACTCACGAACCGTCATGTTGGGATCCACTTCAAGATGGAGGTCGACATGGTACCTGAGGCCCGTGCGCCGTGCAAAACATTTCTCGATTCCAAGAGCTCCGGGCACGTCACGCGCCACGCGGCGGATTTCCTCCATTTTCTGCGGCTCCGGCATCGTGTCCAGGAGCTGCCCGACAGTACGGCGGACAACTTTAACTGAGAGAGCCAGGATGATGATGCCGATTAGGATGCCGCCAATGTGGTCGGCGGAGGCAAAGCGGGCTGGATCGGAGATCGTCAGGCTGACGGCGATGAGCGCAACAGTGGTAGATAGAAGGTCTGTCAAATCGTGCCAGGCGTCGGCCTGCAGAGAGGTGCTCCCGATGCGCTTGCCGGTGCGGAACTTCAAACTGGCCAGCGCAGTTTTGAGGATGATCGCGGCCACAAGTGGATAAAGCGCATAGCGTGCGAGCTGATGTTCCTGGGACATCGAAGTGCCGCTGTGCCACAAGATCGCAGCGCCAGTGAGCAGCAACATAGCTCCGACCGCAAGGCCGGCCAGAGTTTCATATCGGCCATGGCCATAGGGGTGTTCGAAATCGGGCGGTTTGCTGGCAAGCCAGAGGCCGGCGTAGACAATGGCCGAGGAGAGGACATCGCCGGCGGCCTCGAGCCCATCGGATACCACCGCAGTGGAACCTGCACGCAAGCCGACCAGTACTTTGGCAACGGCCAACAGGAAACCGATTCCGGTGCTCAGAAGAG
Organism: Acidobacteriaceae bacterium; assembly: GCA_019233755.1. GTDB lineage: Bacteria > Acidobacteriota > Terriglobia > Bryobacterales > Bryobacteraceae > Bog-105. Next base: position 18,641 of record JAFAMD010000024.1, read on the forward strand.
CGATCCGACGGCCAATCCGCTCTTGTCTGTCCGCGGCCGCCCTGCCAGAATCCACGAGCATACGCTTCGAGGATAACGCGAGGAGGCAAGAACGGAAGTGGAGCTCGGGAGTTGGCGAAAAGGCCCTCGAACCGGAGTACCGGCTCCTGATACAGCGCGATCGCCGGAATCTGTGCCGGCGCCCCAGACGGCTCGGGTACCAAAGAAAACATCAGGTAGCAGGTGTAGCTCTTCGCGCATAGTAGTACCTGCTAAGTAGCATCCCAGCATAGAATAGGTGGGTCGTGCAGGGGATAGTAAATACTGCACAGCAGGCAAGCGCCAAAACGATGGTGTCCTGGGACTTGTTGCAACAGCTAAGGGAATATATACAGGAGCGGCAGATCAGGCCGGGCATATCGCTTCTGGAAAAGTCGCGCGAAGACTTTGCGCAAATATCCCCGGGTGTGTGTCATGCAGGCGTGGCACTTGGCTGCCTGGCGCAGTGGTTGGATGTCGGCTTCGAAGATGGCGGGCTGCTGAGCGAGCTTCTGGGGCGATTCCCGAAAAGCGCGCGTCCCGCTCTGCCGCTCATAGATTACGTTCATCTGCGCGTGGCGGAGGCGCTGGTTGCGATGCGGCGAGAGGACCTGAGCGAGGCGCTCCGCCATCTTGAAATCGTGCTCGCTATCAGCAACGAAATCGGCGATCAAAGACTTTTCCTGATTGCGATGCTCTGGAAGGCACGTTGCTTGCGAAAAGCCGGGGAATATGATCACGCGCTGCAGATAACCCGCCAGGGGATTCAACTGGCGGGAGAGCTAAGGCTGCCCTATGTAGCGGCAGTCATGCGGACGCTGGAGAGCTGGATGGTATTCCAGAACGGCGAACCAAAGGAAGCGACGCGCATCCTGCAAGGCGCGGAAGCAGTGTTGCGCGACACCGACGATTTCATCACGCTCGGGAACATCCAATCGGCATACGGACGAATTGCATTACGCGAAGGCCGTTACGACCATGCCATGCAGTATTTCGACGCATCCATCGACTACTTCCGGCGGCGTCCTTCGCTTCGCGCCTATCTGGCGCGATCGCTTACGAATATCGCGCAGGCGAAGAGATTCCTGGCCCTGCAACTCCGGCGAACCATAGATGCACACTGGGAGCGCCAGAAGTCGGCAGACGCAGCGGAAAAGCGGCTGGACAAGCGCGACAAAGCGGCGCAGCTCGAACGAATGCACGAGTTGCTCAAGAGCGCCCAGGAACATCTCGCGCAGGCGGACGGAATCTACAGGAAATCAGACAATCATCACGGAGCAGGTAATGTCGACGTCAGCCTGGCACAGATTCACCTTGATTTAGGAAACCTGGAACAGGCGGACACACGCGCAAGCGACGCATTCGAACTCGGCTCGACGAAGCAGGATTACCTGTTGATGTGCCGGGCACGAGTTGTTCAGGCAATGGTGGCAAACGCCCGGTATGAGGAACAGATTGGCGAGAGCGACGATCCCAGTCGGTTTGCGCAACTGGCACATGATTGTGCCCGGGAGGCTGTGGACTTAGGAGAACGCACCGAGAGCCGGAGGCTGCTGGCGCAGGCTCATATCTGTCATGGGATGACGCTGGTGAACGGCTTCTTTAACAACACGGACGCCGCCAGGGAGTGTTGTGACCGGGCCGAAACGTACCTGGGGCACGACCGGCACGATGCCCTGTGGCATGAACTGGAGATTCTGCGGGAACGGATTCTGCACTCGGGAATTGAAGACCCGAACCTACGGGCGTGGTCACAGGGTGCGGTGGGGGATAAATCGCTGCAGCAGGTGGTCGGGGATTTCGAGGAACTGCTGATTCGAAAGGTCTGGGAGCACGAAGGGCGAAAAGTATCGCGAGTAGCGACCCGCCTGGCGGTTTCGCCGAAGAAAGTGCGGCGGGTGCTACGGCACTTAGGACTTCTCGCGGGGTAGGCGTGACGACTCTACTTCGTGATCACGCCGCACGCGATGCGGGCTCCCGCGTTGCCGGCAGGATCTGATTTCATGTCATCTGCCGCCGCGTGAATCACCAGCGCGGTTCCGCCGCCGCTGAAAACGGAGTGGCTGTCGTCGCCCAGGGATACATTCGGCGCTGTGACGGTCGTCTTGGCTGTTCCATTCGCGGCCACCTCGAAATTCTCCATGTCTCCGGCATGAGGACCCTCAGGGTTCTGCAGCCCGTGATGCTTCTTGTCGGGGTTGAAATGAGGACCGGCAGACGTGAACGCAGGAGGATCGCATTTGGCTGCCTGGTGAATGTGGATCGCGTGCTCTCCAGGGGGAAGATTACGGAGGTCGAGCTCAATTTTGACGCCGCTCGGCGAAGCAGGCGTCAGAGTCGCGGTACCGACACCCTCGCCCTGAGCATTCTTCAGGTTTACCGTCGTGGACTGCGCCAGCAGGGGCCTGACAGTCATCAGACTGAAAAGAACGAGACCGCTCATCAGGAATGTACATTTGGCCATAGCCCATCCAGCATAGTATGATTAGCGGCGCGATGCTGTTTCGCCGCACTCCGGAATGGAAGCTAGCAGTTTTCCTTCTCTGTTGCGTACCTGCCGGCGCACAACAGGTGAAGACGAAGCTGTATATGAAAGAGCCGCCGGGTTGCTTCAAAACGTTCCACATGGAGAAGGGCCGCGTTCTCACACCGCAGGGACTCATCGAGGATCCCCAGGTGAACGAGATCATGAAAGACGCCGTTTCCGCTCAAATGGCTAAGCTCCACATAACTGAGGCGAGCGACAAGAGTGCCGAACTGGCCGTACGGTTCATGGGAGGCACGTCCTACGGACTGCAGGTGGACGATCCAAACGTGGGTGACATCGCGATGTGGAACATCGGAGGCCCTCAGCCCGTATCCGGAAGGACTTACAAAAAGAGTTCGCTGGTGTTCGGAATTGTGGACAGCAGGTCACAGCAGACGGTGTGGGCTGCGAAGTGCACGGATAACTTCGGCGATCCGGCACATATGCAAGAACGCATTCAACGGGCAGTTTCGAAAGCGTTCACGAAATTCCCGAAGAAGCTGGCTTGTCCGTAGAAGAACCCGCGCGGTAGCCCGGAGGACAGGAATTCGCCGTATAATCTGGTCGTTGAAGTCGTGGAACACTCCGATGCGCGAATTTGCGCTTCTGTGTGCCGTACTGATGGTGCCGGGAAATGTGCTTGTGCACGCACAGTCGGCGGCACAAGTTGGGCAGCACGAAGCCAAGGTGACTTCAGAGCAACTGGATAGCCTGGTGGCCCCCATTGCTCTCTATCCCGATCCATTGCTCGCGGAAGTGCTTGCGGCATCCACCTACCCGCTTGGAGTTGTGGAGGCGACTCGCTGGGTGAAAGACAACGGGACATTGAAGGGTGAAGCCCTGGTACAGGCGGCCGAGCGGCAGGACTGGGACCCAAGCATTCAAGCATTGGTTGTCTTTCCGAGCGTTCTTCGCAGGATGGATGACAATCTCCGGTGGACGATCGCCCTCGGGAACGCGTTTTTGGCCCAGGAGGCGGGGACCATGGGGGCGATTCAACGGCAGCGGCAGAAGGCTTACGCGGCGGGGGTGATGGAATCGAACGCACAGCAGAAGATTGAAATCCAGCCGGTGGGAGGCGCAAACGCGATTGTGATCGAGCCGGCTGATCCACAGGTAATCGCGGTTCCAAACTACAACCCTGCCGTTGTCTTCGGCGCCGCGCCAGAAGATGTCCCGTACCCGACGATGGTGTACCCCCCGCCGCCTTCCTCGGGTGAGATTGTGACTGCCAACGTAATCTCATTTGGCTTCGGGGTGGCGCTGGGACCGGCATTCGCCGGATGCTGCGGGTATGGGGGCTGGGGGTGGGGCTTCCATTGGGGTCCGCATCCGAGCCTGTATGTCAACAACATCTTCATGAATCGCTATGGTTTCCGCATCGCGCCATACGCCAACGGTAATGCCATAGCCGGTTGGGTGCACAACCCTTATTACCGCCGTGCGGTACCGTACCCGAGCGCCGCGGTCGCCAGTCGCTATGGATGGACGCAGCCCGTTGCGATATCCAATAAATCAACTGTGAGCGTTCGCTCTCCCGGAGGATCTGCCGGAGCAGCCAAGGCACCCGATGCAACAGATACGGCTCCAAAACCTGACGTTTTCAGCGGGGTGAATGGCTCAGGCACCCAGGCGCGTATCGACGCCGCTCGCGGCACGGGCAGCCTCAGCGCGCGAACGGCTACAGGAAGCAGTGGACGCACGGGAAGCGGAGGGGGAGCCAGAGCCGCGACAAAACCGTGAGAAATGGAACGAGACACGGACTGAACGGAGGGCAGATGTGTACCAGAACGATTTCTCGTTCCAGGTGTGTGAGCGGGCTCTTCCTGTGCCTCTGGATGGCTGCGACTTGCCCCGCCAGCCAAAACAAAGCAGGAGCGAAGCCCACGCAGCACAACAAGGCCGCTCAGCAACACAAGCCTGAAGCACCGGCTGACGATTCAAAGATCACTTTAGGCGAACAGGAATCGTTTTCCGGGCCCGAAGAGGCGGCCCAAGCACTGGTCGGGGCAGTTGCCGCTGATGACCTTCCTCTGTTACTGGTTCTATTCGGTTCAGATGGCGCGGAGATCCTTACGTCCGGTGATTCAACTCAAGACAAGGACGAACGTGCTGCTTTCGTTGCAAAAGCCAGACAGGCGATGAAGGTGAAGGAGGATCCGCAGGACTCGAATCATTCTCTTATCCTGATCGGCGCGGATGAATATCCTTTCGCCGTGCCTCTTGTCGAGAGCGATGGACAGTGGCGATTTGATACGCCCCAAGGTAAACAGGAGATGCTGGCGCGCCGCATCGGCTCCAACGAGATCGATGCTATGAATGTTTGCCTGGCTTACGTTGCCGCGCAATATAAGTACGCCTCGGAGGATCATGCCGACTCCGACGGAGTCAGAGAATACGCCGCCAAACTCATCAGCACAGAGGGGAAACAGGACGGATTGTATTGGCCTGACTCTGCGGAAGGCTTGCCCGGTTCTCTTGCCGATCTGGTAACGGGAGCCCTCGAGGCGGGCTATACCGGAAAGGGCGACGAGGCTGTAACGTATCACGGATACAATTTCCGGATCCTGTCAGGGCAGGGGCCGAACGCGCCTGGTGGTGCGCAGGATTACCTCGTTCAAGATCTCATGATCGGAGGGTTTGGCCTCATCGCGTGGCCGGCAGAGTACGGCGTCTCCGGCGTCAAGACCTTCGTGGTCAACCAGGAAGGGATCGTTTATGAAAAAAATCTGGGGGCAGGCACGGCCGTGTCCGCGCAGGCGATCAAAACGTTTAATCCTGACAAGAGCTGGATCGCGTTGCGCTGAGTAAGGTGCTGCGCTGATTAATACTAGTGCCAATCCAGGCAATTACCCCAAAACCCGAAGAACTGCAGCAAATATTGAGAAAATTGCGATTCACTCTGAATTTCCGCCATGCGTTGAAATTGTTATGGCGACTGAACTTTTTTCGGACAGTACAGCGCGGATCCGCAGCAGTATAATTTCATCGACGGTGCTTCGGTATCTATTTCCCAGCTGCTGATCAGACGTTTGCGAAGGAGGTTTTTTCGCACGCTATGCTGGCAAAGAATTATTACTCAGTCCTCGGGATTTCCCGAAATGAAAGCCCTTCAAGAATCCGTTTTGCTTATCACGAATTAGCTAAACGCACCCACCAAGACTCAAGCGGCCGCATGGATACGCCCGCGTTCCAGGAAATCAATGAGGCCTATGAGGTGCTGTCGGACTCAGGGCGACGGCGAACGCATGACGAACAGTTGGACGGCGTCAGCCGCAAAACAGAGATTCCGGTGACGTACAAACCGCCCGTAGAGCCTCTCGCACCTGAACCGATTTCGCTGCTGGGGCGCCGCGAGAACACATATCCTTCGTTTGAACGGTTCTTCGACCGCTACGTACGAAACTTCACCGGGCATCATGTGCCCAAAGCCGAATGGCCAGAAAGCTTGACGGTTGATGTAGTACTGTCTCCGACAGATGCCATGACGGGGTGCTGGATCCCGGTAGGTGTGCCGGCATTCCGACCGTGCGGCGCTTGTGGTGGAAGCGGCCAGGTATGGCTCCGCCCTTGCATAGACTGTCATGGCTCTGGCCTGGAAGAGCTCGAGCATGTCATGCGGGTAGGCGTGCCGCCATTTGTACGCGCAGGGACGGTTCTGGAAGCTCCTCTGGACACGTTAGGCATTCAAAACCTCTATCTGCGGGTACACGTGTCCATCTCTGACGAAGTACTGTGATTGGCTTGCCCGGACAGCTTTTCAGGTTATCGCCAAAGATCGATTCTAACTGTTCCTGGTCCAGCGCTGCCCATCGAAGATATCTGTTTCCCGCTGCCATGTGCCGAACTTTGAAGCCATCTGCCCACCGTCCACCAGGAGGGTCGCGCCAGTAATGTAGGACGCGAGATCGGACGCGAGGAAGAGAACAGCGTGGGCGACTTCAGCCGGTTCCCCGCCCCGACCAAGAGCTATGTGTTTAAAATATTCTGAAATCAGCTCGGGCCTCGAGAACTGGGACTCGGTAAGGCGGGTCCGGATAAATCCAGGGCAGACGGCGTTCACGCGGATTCGATATGGACCCAGCTCATTTGCGGCAGTGTGAAGGATACCGAGGAGACCAGCCTTACTGGCGTTATAAGCGACGAGTTCAGGTTCGCCGTCGTACGAGTTAGTAGATGCGATCAGTACGATCGCGCCCCCTTTCCTCCGTTTCATACAGGCAGCAGCAGCTTGCACAGTGTGAAATACACCAGTTAAGTTGACCGCCAGCGTTCGATTCCAGACATCGGCGGGAACGCTCATAAGCGGGCCATGGGGAGCGATTCCCGCGCCTGCAACGACGATATCGCTGTCGTTTAAATGGTTGAACGCGTCGTCAACTGAGTCCTTGTCTGACACATCAACTGCATACCCCTGGGCACCCAGAGTTTGCGCCACCTCAGCAGGCTTTTCGGCAGACAGATCCAGGATTGAGACCGATGCGCCCGCGGCAGCAAAGCTCCGGGAAACAGCCAGCCCGATGCCATTTGCGCCTCCGGTCACGACCACACGTTTGTTATGAAAATCGAAAGGCATACATAATCGTAGATTCTTCCGAAAGCGTATGCCTCGCCGTCCGCAGACCGCGGTTCTGTATTAGTGTTTTCGTTATATGGAACTGCATCGCCCATCGACAGCTCTGTTCGTTTTCGCGTTTGTGCTCCTGAGCTTTGCTGCTCTTCGCACATGGAAGCTACCCGAACCGGTACACGCGCAGTCAGTCCAAAATGCTCTTTACATCGAGCCTGGGGTATATATGCTTCGCGCCCCTGATGGGAGCAAACAGGTTTTGGGTAAGGTGGTTATCGACCTCACTAATGGGAAAGTCTGGGGGTTTCCCACGACGGTTCAGCAACCCTATCCCGTGAACACTATGAGCACTGATCCACCGACCTCGAAACCATTTCTGCTCGGGAAATTCGACTTATCGGCAATCAGCAAGCACTGAAAATATGCGTTCTATGTTGAATGGTCGGTCTTAACCCGCTTGGCTCGCGGCAAGACAAGCGGGCTGTTTATCCGTGCCATGATTTTGGGTGCTAAGAATCCTAGGAGAATGAAGAAATGGAATGGACCCCGGGCGGCGTCAGCGGCGACATAGAAGATCACCGAGGCGATAGCGGCAGAGGAGGCGGTTTCGGAGGCGCTCCCCTGGGAATCGGCGGCCTGATCCTCGTCGGTATCCTCAACTTAATCTTCCACCGTAACCTGTTCGTGCTGTTTTCAGGCCAGCCAACCGCCGCGCCCGTGAATCCACAGCAGGAAGCTGCCCGCGATCAGCGTGAGCGACCGGAGGTCGAGTTCGTCTCCTTTGTTCTGGACGACGTGCAAAGGAACTGGGAGCACGTACTGCCTGCAGAGGCGGGAGTTCCTTACCGTCACGCCAAATTGGTGCTGTTCCGGAACGCCTATCCGTCGGCCTGCGGCACGGCCCAGGATGCTGTCGGTCCGTTCTATTGCCCGGAGGACGAAAAGGTTTACCTGGATTTGAGCTTTTTCGACGAGCTGCGAGACAGGTTTCGCGCCCCGGGTGAGTTTGCCGAGGCGTATGTAATTGCCCACGAGCTCGGGCACCACGTGCAGAAGGTGCTCGGCATTGAGCCGAAGGTTCGACGGCTGCAGCGGGGAAGGCCTGATGAAGCGAATGCCTTATCGGTACGGCTGGAGTTGCAGGCGGACTGTTTTGCCGGCATTTGGGGGAATTCCACGCAGCAGCGGAATCTTATTCATGAGAGTGACGTAGAGGCAGCCCTGCGCGCTGCGGCCGCGGTCGGAGACGATCGACTGCAAAGGATGTCGACGGGACGTGTAAGTCCTGAGACATTTACTCACGGGACTTCTGCGCAACGCGTGCATTGGTTCCGGGAGGGATTAGAGGCAGGGCAGATCTCGGCTTGCAATACCTTTCGGACGTCGTATTAACCCGGTTACATGTGCCAGGCAGGTTGGGGAGTCGTCCCAGATACGGCAGTTGACCGCCGCTTGGGCTGCGCGGGCCCCAGGCGCCTTAGCAAATCATCGGCAATCGCTTCTGGAGGACGGCCGGCGGAGATGCGGTGATAGCTTTGGCCGCGATAATAATGGGTCAGTTCTTTGGCGTTCTGTTCATACAGCCGCATGCGGGCGCGAATTACATCCGGCCGGTCGTCGGCGCGCTGGATCAGCAATGATCCGTCACGCTCGCAAAACACTCCAGAGCCGTCCTTGCCCGGTTCCAGGCTGATGATTCGCCCGCATTTCGGACACTGCCGCCGATGGCCGAGACGCGCAACGATTTCCCGAAACGGCAACCGAAAGTCGAAGATGAGGGGTTGCGGCATCGCGCCACGCCATAGGAATTCGTTCAAGAATCGCGCTTGAGCGGCAGTTCGAGGATAGCCATCGAGGATGCATCCACCATGGCAATCGTCTTCGAGCAGCCGGTGGGCCACCACCTGGTTCATCAGCTCGTCGCCGACCAAGTGGCCGGACTCAAGGACCGTTTCAACAGCCGTCCCCAGCTCAGAACCGGACCGGCATTCACGCCTCAGGATTTCGCCGGTAGAGATGGCCGGAATGCCAAGTGTCGATGCCAAGCGTGCAGCCTGCGTCCCTTTGCCGGACCCGGGCGGTCCTAGAAAGATCACAACCGTTCCATGGACATACATATGTCTGGTTGCCTACCCGACCCTAGTCTCACGTACTCGCGGAGCCCTTTTCAAACGTGCTGGTCCGGCCCGGACGAGTTGTCCGAAGCGCATCGGAGCTTCGGGGCTTTGCATCGGTCACCCCTTCAAACAAGCCTCGTGAAACAACGTATCTAATGCAAAAATCCAGATACTATAGAGATGATTAGGTTCCGCAGTCCGGCCGCCTGACCGGCTCTTAGCGGGCCAAGATCTTTTTAAGTCCGCCGGACGATTCTGGCGGCAGGCCAGTAGCGCTGCGAAACGATCAAGGAAAACAAAGTGGAAAAGCTTGCGCAAAACATCCAGGAAGCGTTCCTGAACAACGCTCGAAAAGACAAGACGTTTCTCACCATCTACCTGATGAGCGGTGTGAAACTTTCCGGCCGCATTAAGAGCTTTGACAAATACTCAGTGATCCTCGAAACAAACAATCAAGAGCAGCTCATCTTTAAGCACGCCATTTCGACCGTCGTCGTCTCTAAGCCCCTACACGCCGCCTCTACCCACGCAGGGATGGGCGGCAGCACGCCGGGGTCGCCGGCCGCCGGGCCTGAGCAATTGGAACCATCTCACTAGTGCAGGAACAAACCGAACGGACGCTCATTGTCGGGGTCGAGTTAACGGCGCGCGCCCAATCAACCCCGAACGCGAGAGAGACCGAGCCCGATACCGAAGAGTCGCTTGCCGAGCTGGCAACGCTCGCTGAAAGCGCCGGTGCAGAGGTGACAGGTCGCGTGATCCAGAGCCGCCCGGCACTGGACCCGGCGACGCTGATCGGCTCGGGCAAAGTCGAGGAAATCAAAACACGGATCGAGCCGGAAGAGATCGAGACCGTCATCTTCGATCACGAGCTGACGCCAACACAACTCCGCAACCTCGAGAGGCGCCTGGCGGCAAAGATCCTTGATCGAACGCAACTGATTCTTGATATCTTCGCCCGCCGGGCGCGCACCGCCGAGGGCCAACTGCAAGTCGAATTGGCGCAGCTCAATTACCTACTGCCGCGCCTGGCGGGCCGCGGGACTCAGATGTCACGGCTGGGCGGTGGGATCGGAACGCGCGGACCCGGCGAGACGCAGCTCGAGACAGACCGGCGGCGCATTGGCCGGCGGATCGCAAAGTTGAAAGCAGAGATAGAACGGGTGCGCGCGACGCGGGGCGTCCAGCGCTCACAACGGCAGGCCGTTCCACTTTCTACCATTGGCCTGGTGGGATACACGAACGCGGGCAAATCGACCCTGTTCAACCGCCTCACCGGCGCGGGTGTGCTGGCCGATGCGAGAATGTTCGCCACGCTGGACCCGACGGTGCGCCAGATCCGCCTACCCTCGCAGCGGCGCGTGTTGCTCAGCGACACGGTCGGATTTATTCGCAATCTGCCGACGACACTCGTGGATGCCTTTCGCGCGACGCTCGAGGAAGTCACCGCGGCGGCGCTCTTGCTTCATGTTGTGGACGTGACATCGCCCACGGCTGAAGAACAGACGGCGCATGTGCTGAAAGTGCTGGCCGAAATCGGCGCCGAAACGACTCCGCAGGTTCTCGTGCTGAATAAGAGCGATCGCCTTCCGGAAGCCGACCGCATGCAGAACCTGGATGCCCTCACGCATCGACTGCTGGGCGAAACGGCCCGCCAGAATTCAACACAGGCGTCCCTCGTTTCCGCCCGCAGCGGCGATAGCATATCACAATTGCTCGATCTGATCGATCAGCAATTACTGCAGGATCCTGTGGCACGGCAGCGCTTCCGCCTGCCGCTCGGGGAAGGCCGGGCGCTGCATCTGCTGCATGACCGCGCCGCAGTTATCTCGAAGCATTATGCGGAGGATTACTGCGAAATTGTCGCGGACGCTCCGAAGTCGCTGCGCGATAAACTTTCAGAATTCGCGGTTCCGGATTAAGCAGCTCCGGAGCGCCGGAACTCGGAAACTCCGCAGCGATCTGCAAAAATTGCTGGCATTTTTTCTGAAATACCAAACCGTTGCCGACGTCAATCTTCTGCATGCCGGGGAAGGGGTGGGTATGTTTACCAGTCGGGGCGATTTTTGCCTCTTTGCTGTTCTCGCCTTCGCATTCAGAACGATTGCATCCGGTCAGTCTGTGCCGGCACGCGCACTGGTGACCTCCAGCGTGAATGAATCGGTTCTGATTACACTTCACGGCAATACGCGCCCAGAGCTTCAAAAGGCTACAGATCTCGGCCCGGTGGATGGTTCGCGGGTGCTGAATCACGTCTTCCTTCAATTGAAACGGCCGCCGGAGCGGGAGGAAGCGCTCGAAGATTATCTTGACGATCTGCATAGCACGAAGTCCGTCAACTTCCACAGGTGGGGCACTTCCGCACAGTTCGCCGAGCGATTCGGCCTGGCACAGCAGGACATTACTGCGGTCACTGACTGGCTGCAGTCGCACAACCTGACCGTGAATCACGTTTTCCCTAACCTCTTGGTTGATTTCTCGGGAACCGTAGCAGATGTTGCTGCCGCGTTTCGCACGACCATTCATCGAGTGGAATGGACGGGCGTGGCGCATATTGCCAACGTGAGTGATCCGCAGATCCCAGCGGCTCTTGCCCCTGTGGTCGCCGGGCCTGTTTCTCTAAATGATTTTAAGCCGCGCGCCTCCATCCGTCCCCGAGCGACTTATACGGTGGCGGGTGGATCTCAACTAGTGGTTCCTGCGGATCTACATACGATTTACAACTTTAACCCCGTTTACAAGGCAGGCATCACCGGGATGGGTCAGACGATCGCCGTAATGGAAGAGTCCGACCTCTATAGCGCAGGCGACTGGAATACGTTTCGCAAGACCCTCGGCCTGACGCTTAAATTCCCGTTCGGCAAGCTGGAAACAGTGCACCCGCAACCGGGAAGCGGCGGCAACTGTGACGATCCGGGCGTGAACGACTTTGATGGTGAAGCGACCCTTGATGTCGAGTGGGCAAGTGCGGCCGCGCCGAACGCCACGATCGTGCTTGCCTCCTGCGCCGACACGGAGGCCACCTCCGGTCTCCTCATTGCGTTGCAGAACCTGCTCACAAACGGCAGCACGCCGCCCGCGGTCGTCAGCATCAGCTTCGGCACGCCGGAGGCGAACTTCGGCGCCGGAGGGAATGCCTACGTAAACAGCCTTTATCAGCTCGCGGTCTTTGAGGGTGTTTCGGTGTTTGTCAGCTCGGGCGACGCGGGCGCGGCCGTAGCAGATCAGCGCTTTTCTTTTGCAACCCACGGGATCGGGGTCAATGGATTGGCTTCGACGCCCAATGATGTTGCAGTAGGTGGAACGGATTTCGGCGACACCTTCCTGCTTGAAAACGCTGCATATTGGAATGCCATTAACGCACCCCTCACCTATGAGTCCGCCAAGTCGTACGTACCGGAGATCCCTTGGAACAATTCCTGCGCCAGCCAACTGGTCGCACTTGCATTCGGGTTCCCGGCGACGTTCGGCGCGGACGGCGCCTGCAACAGCAGTTTTGGCGAGACGTTTCTTCTGACAACAACCGCGGGGAGCGGCGGCCCGAGCGGTTGCGCTTCCGGCAGCTCCAGTATTCCGGGAGTAGTCAGCGGAACCTGCTCCGGGTATGCGAAACCGTTCTATCAAAGATTCGTATTTGGCAATCCCAGCGATGGCGTGCGCGATGTTCCCGACATTTCACTCTTCGCCGGCAGCGGATTCTGGTCGCACTATTATGTGTTTTGTTACTCCGACTTGATACGCGGAGGATCCACCTGCAACAATCCACCGAGCAGTTGGGCAGGGGCCGGCGGAACGTCCTTCTCCACACCCATCATGGCGGGCCTTCAGTCGTTGATTAACCAGGTGACCGGCGCCAGGCAGGGCAATCCGAACTATGTTTACTATGTGCTGGCGGGCCTGGAATACGGTGCGAGCGGGAATGCCGCCTGCAATTCCACTCTCGGGAAGGCGGCCGATACCACCTGCACGTTTTATGACGTAACGCTGGGAGATATGGACGTTCCGTGCGCACCCTTAGCTACCGACTCAACCGCGACCAGGTTCAGTTGCTTCTATCCCTCGACCAATCCCGGCGATTTCGGTGTCCTTTCGACCTCGAACACATCCTTCCGGCCGGCGTTTGCCAGCAGCGTCGGTTGGGACTTCGCCACCGGTATCGGCAGCGTCAATGCTAATAATCTCGTTGTCAATTGGCCAGGCAGCGCTTTGGCTCCGAGCCTGAGTGCTGCCAGCCGCTCGCGTTAAGATCTCAGGAATCTCTTGGAGCCTTTATGCGACCAAAAAACTGCTTTAGCGTTCTTCTTTTGCTAAGTGCTCTGAGCGCATCGCAGAGCAAGGCTGCGAGCATTTGTAATGCGCTGCCCGGAAACGTTGTGCGGAACTGCGGGTTCGAAACGGGCAATCTCACCGGGTGGAGCCTGTCTGGAAATCTCGAAGGCGGCGCATCAGGCAATTACTTCGGCGTTACCAGCGGGTTGCAGAACAGCGGCAACTTCTCCGGCTACTTCGGGGTGCAGGGCGGCGAGGGTACGAACATTGGCACCCTCGGGCCTTTTCTCAAACTGTCTCAAACCGTGCCGGTACTGAACAACGAGTATTACTCATTCACGTTTTATCTTCAGGACTTCACCGCCCCCACTACCGGCTACATTCAATACTTCGACGCGTCGGTAAACGGCAGGCAGCTTCTTGTTTTGCAAAATCCGTCTAACCCCAGCCTCATCGGGGCATATGAGAAATTCTCATTCATCACCGTCCCCGGTTCTCTCAACTCTCGCATGGCTGATATCGCGTTCAATTTCCAGAATGACGATAGTTTGTGGTTTCTTGACGATGTCAGCCTGACGTCCGTAGGGCCTGTTCCGGAGCCATCCAGTTTGCTATTGGTCGCACCCGCATTGGGTGCATTGTTCTTCCTCCGGCGACGCACATCTTAGCAGTCCGTGGTGAAAGTCAGGCCCAAACAGTTACGTATGGAAATGTTTGAACGTCTAATGGATGATGTCAATGGGCACACGGAAGGGTCGGGAACGCCAGGAGGATCTTTGGATCACGCACCAGGAACTGGCGACGGCGCCAAGTCATCCGTTTTATCAGCGCCTGAGTGAATTGTTGGATAGTGGGAAGTTCGACGAGTATGTGGAGCAGGAGTGCGCGAAGTTCTATGCGGAGAAGAACGGCCGTCCCTCGCTAACGCCAGGGATCTACTTTCGCGCGTTGTTGGTCGGGTACTTCGAAGGGATTGATTCGGAGCGTGGCATCGCCTGGCGCGTAGCCGATTCCTTGGGATTGCGCCGGTTTCTGGGAATCGGCTTGGATGAGCCAACACCGGATCATTCGACGATCTCGCGGACGCGGCGGTTAATCGAGGTGGAGACACACCGCAAAGTGTTCCTGTGGGTGTTGGGGCTGCTGGCTGAACGCGGCTTGGTGCGGGGCAAGCGAATCGGTATCGATGCCACAACGCTTGAAGCGAATGCCGCCATGCGGTCGATCGTGCGGCGGGATAACGGCGAGAGCTATGAGGAGTTTCTCAAGGGATTAGCGAAGGAGTCTGGCATAGCGACGCCGACGCGGGAAGATCTGGCGCGGCTGGACCGGAAGCGGAAGAAGAAGACGTCCAACCAAGAGTGGGTGAACCCGCACGATCGCGACGCCCGCGTGACCAAGCTGAAAGACGGACGGACACACTTGGCACACAAGGCCGAACACGCGGTGGATATGGACTCTGGCGCCGTGATAGCGGTAACGCTGCAAGAAGCCGACAAAGGCGATACGACGACGGTGAGGCAGACACTGGCGGAAGCTGGCGAAACGGTAGCCGAATTGATAGAGCGTGAAAGCGAGCAGACTTCGGTGCAAGCGCCGCAGGTGAGCCTGGGCGGCATCGAAGCAGTGGTGGCCGATAAGGGATATCACAGCGGCAAGGTGTTGGCCGACATGAAGGCAGCCGATGTGCGCACCTATATTCCTG
Source organism: Acidobacteriaceae bacterium (assembly GCA_019233755.1). Taxonomy (GTDB): domain Bacteria; phylum Acidobacteriota; class Terriglobia; order Bryobacterales; family Bryobacteraceae; genus Bog-105. Next base: position 33,847 of record JAFAMD010000024.1, read on the forward strand.
AAAAAAAGCAAGCAGGCCGGCGCCACTGGACGGGCAAGCAAGCCGAACAGCAGGCCGTCTATGGAAATCGCCAGCGGGTGGGACGTTCCTACGGCCAGCGTCTGTTGAAGAAGCGCGGCGAACTGGTGGAGCGGAGCTTCGCACACTGTTACGACACCGGAGGGATGAGGCGGACGCATCTGCGTGGCCATCAAAATATCCTCAAGCGGCAGTTGATCCACGTCGGCGCATTCAATTTGAGCTTGATTCTCCGTCAACTCCTGGGTGCCGGCACGCCGCGGGAGTGGCGGAACCGTGTGCCACGCCCAATTTTTCTCTTTTTGCTGCTATGTAGCAGCCGAAACAGCGAAAATCGACGCACCGGCGCCACATACTCCACCTCAGCCTCTATTCTGTTTCGACGAACTTACTCATCTCGGCCCTGCTGTTATCTCAGAAATTCCAGGGGTTCTGCCACGGGCTGTTAGGGATGGGAATACCCTGCCCTTGCGCCAGCGATCCGTCAGTCAACTCGCAGCGACCTAACCGGATCGATTCGGGCGGCCCTCCAAGCCGGCAACGCCGTAGCTGCGACCGCCACTCCAAGCACAAGCGCAGTCACCGCCACAAATGTGGTTGGATCTGTTGCGGCCACGCCATACAGAAGACCCGCCAGGAAGCGAGTCACCAGCAGCGCAGCAACCATACCCGCTCCGATTCCGTATAGTGCTACGCGCAAGCCCTGCCCCAGAATCATGCAAATGATTCGCCGCCTCGCCGCCCCGATGGCTACACGCACACCGATTTCATACGTTCTCTGCGTGACCCAATAGGAGACCAGACCGTAGATGCCGATCGCAGCCAGCAGAATCGCTGTTCCGGCGAAGCTTACAAACACCCGTATGGTAGAGCGAAAGTCAGCGATGGAGCCGGAAATAATTTCGTCCAAAGGCTGAACCTGGCCGACAGGCACGTCGGGATTCTGATCTTTAGCCAGCGCCCGGATCTCATTTTCAAGATGTGCGGAACCGGAGGCGGCCTTGACCATCAAATCCATGGCGGCCGGAATCTCACCAGGCGCTTGGACGGACTGGGCATAGGGCATGTAGAGAGCTCCGGGAACCCAGTCGGGCAGGTTCTTACTCAGTCTGTATTGCCGCACGTCACCCACGACGCCGACCACTGTTCTCCACCGGTCGTCCCAGGCGGGTTTGATGTGCTTGCCGATCGGATTCTCGCCTGGCCAGAAATGTCTTGCGGTGGAAGCTGAGATTAATAAAACGGCTGCCGACTTGGCCCCATCCGCTTGCGTAAGTTCTCGGCCGGCAAGCAGCGGAATATGCATCATGCGGAGGTAATCGACGCTGACTGCGCCGGCCCAGAGCATCGGTGCCGGATGCTCCACAGACTTGGGATGTCCTTCCACGTCAACTGCAATTATCGGGAGTTCGCCATCCAAAGGAACGGTGTTAGCGATAGCGGCGTCGGTCACGCCTGAGACGCCGCGTGCCCGCTCGAGAAGCCGGTCATACAGAGCGATGCATGCCGATCGCTGTGCGCAGGCGGATTGGTTCGGGCTGATTCGGACCGTAAGAATGTGTGAGGAGTTAAAGCCAGGATCGGCTTCGGACAACCCGTAGAGACTCTTTATTAAGAGCCCCGCGCTCACTACTAAGATCAGAGTCAGAGCAACTTCGGTGGCAATGAGGCAGCTTCGAAGCCGGGTCCAGGTGGTCGCAGTAGCACGCAGGCTGCCGGTCTTGATCGACTCGGCCAGATCGATTCGGGAGGCACTAAGGGCCGGCGCAATACCGAATGCCATCCCCGTGAAAAGCGCCAGAGCGGCCATGACCGCAGCAACCTGCCAATCAACGGCCGCCTTCGCCAGTCCTGGCGTCGAGGGCGGCAACACGGATTTGAAGATGGACAGGGCACCCAGCCCCAATAGAATTCCCAATCCGCCGCCAACGAGCGCCAGAAAAATGCTCTCCGTCAATAACTGCCGAACGATTCTCAAGCGGCCAGCACCCAAGGCGGTTCGCAGCGCGATTTCTTTCCTGCGTGTGGTTGCGCGAGACAACAGCAGACTCGCAACGTTCGCGCAGGCGATAAGCAGCACGATTCCGACCGAGACAAGCAGGATGATCAGCTTGCCGCGAATTTCGCCCACCAGATCCTGTTGCAGGAGAATTGCTGTGGAGTCTGCGTTCCAATCGCGCGCCATCGGGTAGGGAAATGTGCGTCGAAACTGCGCGGTCAGAGCCTTGATCTCGCCTCGCGTCTGCTGAATGGTCGCGCCCGGACGTAGCCGCGCAATAAACGGGACAAATTCGCCGCCCCAATACTCTTCAAAATTGGAAGGATCAAGACGCATGGGCACCCAAGCCTGAACCCCGGACGAGGGGAAACTAAACCCGGCCGGCAGGACACCCACGATTTGGCGATTGATTCCGCTCAACGTGATCACGCGCCCGAGAATGTCTGGATCGCCACGGAACTTCTCTTTCCAAAGCGAATAACTGAGAATAGCGACATGATCCCGTCCGGGTGCGTCTTCTCCCGGTTCAAAGCCGCGTCCTCTCGCCAACGGAGTCCCGAGTACTGAAAAGAGGTTTACCGATGTTGCGCTGCCGGCGATGCGCACCGCTTCGCCTTGCCCCGTCAGGTTGTACTCGGCACCTTCGCTGACGGCAGCAATGTCCATCGTCCGACTGTGTTGCTGGAAGAACGGCAGTGCCGCCCGAGGATAAACACCCGTGACACGAATGAGGCGATTGGGCTCGATATACGGGAGGGGCCGAACCAGCAACGTATTTACCAGGCTGAACATCGCGGCGTTCCCTCCAATGCCAAGCGCGAGTGAGAGCACCGCGACGCTGGTGAACCCTGGAGTTCGCCCGAACATGCGGACGGCGTGCCGCAGGTCTTGTAACAGATGTTCCAATCTCATAAAACTCCACATGTCTCTGCTCTCTTCTTGAACGAGAGAAATGTTGCCCATGTGTTTGTGGCTAAGCTCGAGAGCAGCCCGAGGTGTGAGACCGGAACGCATGTTCTCGGATTGCTTCAGCAGACAGTGAAACTCGAGTTCTTCGGCGAGTTCTTGCTCGAGCCGAGCACGCCGCAATCGAAAGGTAATTCGATGCCAACCGCGGACGAGTAACGTGTGAACGAACCGGCTCATGCCATCTCGAGGATCTTTTGAATCGCCACAACCACACGCGTGAACTCTTCGCGCTCGGCAGCGAGTTGCTTGCGGCCGGCTGCAGTTAACGTGTAGTAGCGGGCACGCCGGTTGTTTTCAGACGCGCCCCATTCAGCCTTCACCCAGCCATTGAGCAGAAGGCGCTGCAGAGCCGGATATAGCGAGCTCTCTCCCACCTGGAGCACATCGTCTGAAACCTGCTTCAAGCGGTGTGCGATCCCATATCCGTGCATCGGCCCGGGCACGAGGGTTCGCAAAATCAGGAGGTCGAGTGTTCCTGGA
>JAFAMD010000051.1 GCA_019233755.1 Acidobacteriaceae bacterium
TGACGGGCGGGCACAACGGCACCAAAGGGAAGACGACCATAGCTTGCCGCGCCTAGCCTTCTCCCACTGTGCCACTACCGCCAGGGCTTCGAAGCAGTTTCTCTCACTCACAACGCGCCCCAAGCGCGCCCGTTGCTGACGGCTGAAGGCTATTTGCTGGCGGTTGAAAGCTATCACTAGAGTTCTGGCCCAAATCTGAGGGAGAAGTTCTCAGACAAGCTGGCCAAGAATCTAGAATCGGAAATGTTCCTGTGGTACAACCACATCGGATTTCTGATAATATGTGGTCCTACCACAAGAGAAACAGATGACCCAATCCAAACTCGATCTTTTGCAAGGGACGCTTGATGTGATGGTCCTCCAGACGCTGGAAGTTTTGGGTCCCCTGCACGGATATGGCATCGCGCGCCGCATTGAACAGGTAAGCGGAAACGAAGTGTTACTGAACCAGGGGACGATATACGCCTCGCTGGTGCGATTGCAGCAGCGCGGCTGGATCGCTGCTAAATGGGGCATTTCAGACAACAACCGGAAAGCGAAGTTCTACTCCATCACAAAGGCCGGTAAGAAGCAGTTGGCCCAGGATACTGCCTACTGGCAGCGGCTTTCCGGAGTTATGGGGCGGGTTCTCGCGATGCAGGGCGAGGGAGGTGAACAGTGAGGCATTCCCTTCGCGAAGCCTTCAACCGAATCCGCTCTTTCTTCCGCAACGACTCACTGGACCAGGAACTCAACCAGGAGATGGCCTCCCATCTGGAAATGGCCGTCGAAGAGAACATCAGGCGCGGTATGTCTGCGGAAGAAGCCCGGCGACAGGCCCTTGTACGCTTTGGCGGCGTCCAGCAATCACTCGAGCTGCACCGAGAATCACGCGGATTGCCTTGGGTCGACGTCTTGACGCAGGATTTACGTTTCACCTTCCGCACGCTGAAGCGCGATTACGGCTTCACAATGGTCGCCGTGCTGATTCTCGCGCTCGGCATAGCGGCCAACATCACAGTTTTCAGCGTGGTGAATACGATTTTGCTGCGGCCGCTGCCATTCCCCGATTCTCAGCGATTGGTTCGCATTGTGGAGAAGGATCCCAAGGCCGGCGAGTCCAGCAAAACCTATACAGCGGATGCGACGCAAGATTTTCAACAACAGAACCATTCTTTTCAGTCGGTCAGCGGCTACTTCGCTTTTACCGGACCCGATAATTTCAAGCTCATGGGAAATAGCCAGCCGATACCTGTTACCGGCATGCTGGTCGCCGAAGGTTTCTTTCAAACACTCGGTGTAGAGGCGTCGCTTGGGCGATTATTCAAGTCTCAGGAATTTGTGAAACACGCTCAACCAGTGGCGTTACTAAGTTATTCGTTTTGGAAACGCCAGTTTGCAGGTGATCCCAGCATTGTTGGACGAGCCATTGACCTGAGCAATACTTCGGTAACTGTTATCGGAGTGTTGCCGAATACATTCGATTTTGGCTCGGTCTTCTCGCCGGGAGCCAAGGTCGATCTCTTCACGCCGTATATCATGGACGATTTCCGCGACGATGGCAATGACCTGGCGTTGGTGGGCCGCCTGAAAAAAGGAGCGACGTTAGCCCAGGCGCAGAGGGAGGCCGACCAACTCTTTCCGCAACTCCTTTTCGACCATAAGCACCCGCAATTCAAACCTGGCTACACAGGCCAACTGACCATACTGAAAGACTACGTGAGCGGAAAGCTGCGGCGATCTCTGATTGTGCTGTGGTGCGCGGTTGGCCTGATTCTGCTGATTGTCTGCGTGAATCTGTCGAACTTACTGCTGGCCCGGTTGGCAGCGCGGAGCAAGGAATTTGGAATGCGCAGCGCTCTGGGGGCAGGACGAGGGCGGATCGTGCGTCAACTCCTAACCGAAAGCATGGTACTCGCCGCCGCGGGGGCTGCGTTAGGGGTGGGAGTCGCCTGGCTCGCGATCCGGTATCTCGCTCATCAGGGATCCATTGCTCTGCCGCTGCTCAGCATGGTGCGCGTGGACGGACTAGTGCTGGGATGGACGCTTTTGATCGCAGCAGGGGCAGCGGTTCTTTTCGGACTAGCGCCAGGACTGCGCATGTCGGATAGCAATCTGCAGGAGCTGCTGAAAGATAGTGGAGGACACGGAGCCAGTGAGGGCAGAAAACACGGCCGTCTGCGCTCGATACTGGTCGTAACGGAAATGGCGCTGGCTTGCGTTCTACTGGTCGGCGCCGGGTTGTTACTGCGCAGCTTTCTCCGCGTTCTGGATGTTGACTTGGGCTTTGAGCCAAGTCGTGCGGCCGCCATCAGTCTTGACTTTGATGATGGCGAAAAGGCGGCTACGCGGGCTGCGAAATGGCAGGACATCATCGAGCGCACTTCGGCGATCCCGGGTGTCGAGGCCGCCGGCATATCCGACAACCTCCCCATGAGCCGCAACCGGAGTTGGGGAATTGCGGCAAAAGGCAAGCAGAAGAACAACGCGCAAGATTTCGTTCCGGTATTTGTTTACATTGTGTCGCCGGGTTACATGAAAGCAATGGGAATGCGCCTGCTCGAAGGTCGCGATATCGGCTGGCACGACGTCGCCGATAACAGGAACGTCGTCATTATTAATGAGACGGTCGCGCGAAGACTCTGGCCGGGGCAGAGTCCCATCGGCCGTACAGCCATTGCAGGCGGAGCAGAGGCCCAGGTGATCGGCGTAATCGCGGATGTTCGCGAAAGCTGTGCTGAAGACAATGCAGGAGCGCAAATGTACCTGCCGGCGACGAAGCAGTTTGGGCCGGAGGGCGCGTACCTCGTCCTGCGTTCGAAGCTGCCTCCCACCATGCTGGCACGAAGTGTGATGATCACGCTACGGCGGATCAATCCCGGACAACCAGCGACAGAATTCAAACCAATTCAGGCACTGGTGGATCACGCGACGTCTCCAAGACGATTCTTTGTTCTGCTGGTCGGAATCTTTGCGGGTCTCGGGCTAGTTCTGGCTTCGCTCGGCATTTACGGTGTTATCTCTTATTCCGTGACGCGGCAGAGACCGGAGATCGGCGTACGCATGGCGCTTGGCGCCACCGAAACCCGAGTGCAGATCGACGTGATCTGGAGCACCATGCGACTCGCGCTGGTTGGCGCTTCTGTTGGAGTGGTCGCATCGTTGGCGGTCTCCCGCCTTATTGCGTCTCTTCTGTTTCGGACTGCTCCGACGGATCCGCTTACCTTTATTGGAATGATCGTTCTGCTTGGAGCTGTGGCGCTGCTGGCAGGATATCTTCCGGCACGAAAAGCATCAAAGATCGATCCGATGATTGCGCTTCGGTCAAACTGAATAGTGGATGGCCCAGGTTACAAACGGATTGGCGTAGCCGGCGCGCCTTCGATCATGCGCGTGACTGTTCGTTTACCAAACGATCGAGGAGCTGATAGCTCTGCTCCATGCCTTCGGTCATCCCGGTCGCCAGGGCGGCGTCGCGTGCCTGCTTCGACCCGAAATCTATCAGTGTAGTCACGGTCGTCACGCCGCTTTCCTCGGTGAAGGTGACCGTGACGATCGCATCATCTCCCGGGCAGCCCCCACCGAGCGTGCCAGGATCGTACGCCTGTGTGTGCACGATCTTCGAGGAGGGCTGCACCTCGCGGAAGGCGCCGCTGAAGCCAAACTCGTTTGCGTTCTCCTCGCTCCGCCAGCGCCAGTTGAACCGGCCGCCAACACGTACGTCCATCTCGCAAACAGGCATTGACCAGCCGGGAGGGCCGAGCAGCCATCGCCGAACCAAGCCCGGTTCCGTGTAAGCCCTATAGACAAGCGCCCGCGGCGCTCTGAACGATCGCATGACCTTCACCTCGCGGTCACTCGGCAGCGTGATCTGCGCCTTATCCATCGTCATCGGCATTGCTTTCACCTCCAGCTCATTTTTGTTACTTATGTCCTATCGTCTCGTTCGCTTGCGCGCACGCTTCGATGCCGGCGACGGGCCCTGCATTTCCTGGAGGAGCCCATCGAGACGCGCGAAGCTCGCCTCCCAGATCGCCCGATATTGCTCGAGCCACGCGCTCGCCTCAGCTAGCGGCTTCCCTTCGAGACGGCGCGGCCGCCGCTGCGCGTCCTGCCCAACGCTGATGAGTCCTGCCCGCGCAAGGATCTTAAGGTGCTTGGAGATCGCAGGCTGGCTGATAGCGAAGGGCTCGGCGAGCTCAGTCACCGAAGCCTCTCCGAGCGCGAGGCGCGCGAGGATTGCGCGGCGCGTCGGATCAGCGAGCGCCATGAACGTATCGTCGAGGCGATTCGAAGCGTTCTGTTGTATAGCTAAACGGTTCAATAAGCGTAAGGTTATATAAACAGACGCGACATGTCAAGTCCGTTGTTTCCGGTCCGTTGTTTCCGGTGAACGGGCGCGGAAACCCAGATCGGATGTTCTAGACTACCTGTGGGTTGGCGTACGAGAAAGGCGACTCGGTGAAACGGTACAAATTCACCGCCACGATTGAAGAGGGTGATCGTGGCGGAGCATACGTTCTCTTTCCTTACGATGTCGAGAAAGAGTTTGGGACAAAAGGTAGAGTGCCCGTCAAAGCGACTTTTAACGGCGTGCCCTACACAGGTTCGCTGATGAAGTACGGACATCCCCAGCACATGCTCGGCATTCTCAAATCCATACGCGACCAGATTGGAGCGGACATCGGCGATGAAATTCAGGTCGAGGTCTGGAAGGATGAGACTCCAAGAACGGTTGAGGCACCGGCCGACTTCTTGGAGGCAATGCGCGCTGGCGCGGTCTCGGATTTCTTCGATGGCCTCAGCTACACCAATCGCAAGGAGTACTCCCGCTGGATATCCGAGGCCAAAACAGAACAAACGCGCCTGAAACGGGTTGCAAAAGCGGTGGAGATGCTAAAGAACAGAGTAAGAACCCCATCTAGTCACGCCGGCAAAACGTTTGAGGCAGAAAGCTCAAAGCGTTCCAGGAATGCATCGACACCTTCGGGTCTTTGACTTGGCTCAAAAGCGAGAGACCAGTTGAAGAAATCGCACCAGGTTGCGGAGATGCCTTCGAGAGAACTCTCCAACAAAGTGCCCTTACTTGCAAACGACGGATGACGCCCCGTTAACATCTCGCATGTGATGATGGTCAGTGCCCAGATGTCAGAACCGGGCTCCGGCTTTGCTCCGGACAACAATTCAGGAGACATATACGCGGGTGTTCCAGCTATTTGTCCCGTAAGTGTCGAAAACGTGGCAGTGGCACTTGAACCTTCCACGAACAGTTTGGCGAGACCAAAGTCGAGTATTTTCACCATTCCGTATGCTGCCTTATCGCAGAGGAAAATATTCTCCGGTTTCAAGTCGCGATGAATGAGCGACTGGCGGTGTGCGGCGGATAAGGCAGCACAAAGCTGGCGCACAATCGCACGAATCTCGCCGACAGGCAATTTGGTTCTGTAGTTCAGTTCATCTCGAAGCGTACGTCCTTGCAATCTCTCCATTACCAGGAAGGGCCGGCCAACTGATGTCAGACCCGCATCGAACAAGGTGACTACATTCGGGTGCTGGAACCGAGCCAGTACGTGGGCTCCGCGCTGAAAGCGATCGAGCGCGGCAGAGGCTTTGATCCAATCTTCCAAAATAAGCTTCACGGCAACTTTTCGTTGAAGTCGCAGGTCACTCGCCTCATAGACCGCGCCCATGCCTCCCCGGCCAATCCTGAACTCCAGTCTGAAGCGGCCGGCCAACAAGCGAGGAAAGGAATTCGTCGCGAGTTCCGAACCGTCTTCGAAACAAAACTTGTCAGCTATGTCGTGACACTTATGGCATGTTGGACATTCCTTCGACAATTCAATTTCCGGTTTTGTCTCAGAGCCGCGGGAAGGCAGCAGGCCCAGACCGATGGTGAGATCCTCGATTAAGCGCATGTCGTCGGAAGTGTAGGGCTCTTCAGATCGCTTTCTCCCTAACGCTATCAACGCATCCACTTCGCGATTAGGGACTGGCGCCAGCAGCTCCAGGCCGGAACGCCGAATGCTCTCCAGCTCACGCGGCGCAAGCTGTCGACTGAGCCAATTGTCACGGTCTGAGAATTGAACGGGTTTCGCCACGACCCTCGTCAATTCGACAATCTTACTCTCGACGGGAAGCGCAGGCGCTGGAAATTGATGCGGGAAAATACTGATGGCCGTGTAGGCTGGAGCCAATGGCCGGTGTTGCATGATCGCGCAGAAACTTGGGTGTAATGCGGCGCCAATCTGTTGCACAACGATCGGAGCCACCTCGGCTAAGTTCGCTGCATTCCTTACGCTCTCCAGCGCCGATCGAAGTACGTCTTGAGCGCTATATTGTTCTCGGAAAAAATGCCGGTCAAGCGACCGCAACCAGTGCTGCCTTTGGATATGCAGGAAAATGGCCATGGCCGCAAGCACAAGGTAAATCCAGCCGCGCTCTCGCACAACAGCATCGATTCGCTGGTCCCGGTAACCGTAAAGGTCCAGGAGAAACACCGCTATAATCGCCGGCACGGCAAGCAAGAGCATCTGTTTGGCAACTGCGTATCTGATTCCCTGGCGAATGATGACGCGAATATCGAACAAGCGGTGGCGTAAAATCGCATACGCGAAGCAGACGGGAAAGGCCATAGCGGCGAATGTCGCCAAAGCCAGTAATGGCAAGGGCAATATCGACCCTCCAGCGCTTCCCAAATAGTCAGTGTCGGACCATGATCCGTTGAGTTGCCGGTACACAACCGACGGGACGAACACCATCACCATAAAAGCGAGCGAGACCACAACTAGCCGTATACGCCGTTTTTCTGTCTGATCTTTCAGCCGCCGGTATTTTACGGCAAGCATTCCAAAAGAACCTGGTAGATATGTGACCCAACATGCGGTCAACATCAGGCTCATCCAGTCCGATGGAATCATGTGTTCCGGGCCGTAGATAAAATGCCACACTTGATAGCTCAGGATCAGGGACACTAGAACGCTCGGCACCCAAACAATGGCCCAAATCCATCGGCTATGAAACGAAGGCCGGGGGAACAGCGCAAAGAACGCAAACCACACTCCGGCGCCGAGACCGGTTATGCCGATATCAGCCCACAGAAGCACCTGAAACCACGGAGGCGAGTGGCGAAACATAGAATCGAGGCCATCGTTGGCATCGAGGAGGGCGCTAGAGTAGACTGCCAGAACTAACGCTCCCATGCAAACCAGAAAACGCTTTGGGCGCAGGAATGCCATAAAGCACGCAGTCGTAAGTGCAATCAGTTGAGCGCAGAGGCCCAGGAGCCTCAGGATTCCTTCTCCACTGAACCAGTCCTTCGGCCCGGTTCGTCCTATCACAAGAACAGTGCGACGGTGTTGCCCGCCGTGGCCGGTATCGAGTACGACAGGCGTGCCGGCATCGATATTCGCAGCAAACCAGGACCAATAGTTCATGTTCGCGACCGGTCTGTCGTTTGCACGTAAGATAAGGTCACCAGGCTGTATTCCGGCTCGCTCTGCCGGCGAGCCTTGCGTGACTCTAGCGATGGCGGGATGGCTCCCCGTACCTCTTACCGCGATGCCCATTGGTTCGGGTCCAAAAAGCCACAACGCCCAGATGAACACCATGTGGGCCACGAAAGGTGCGGCAATAAGATACATCCACCACGGCGGCCGTGGATCGGATTTCGGGCCTTCTTCCCCAGCCGATGCAAAAGGCGCCGTTTCGATGGCAGGCGTTTCTGAGAAAGTTTCTCTCGTTCCGCTATGCGCTAGCAGCGATTCGACCTCTCTGTGAAGTTCTTTATCCCCTTCACAGGCTTCCGCTATAAACTTGCCGCGGTCTTTCGGCTCGTATTCCAGCGCGGCATGATAGAGCTGCTCGATCTCCACCCAGCGTTCCGGATTCATCGCGGCCCGGTGCCCGTTTCACAATATTACTGCAAGGAATTACCCGGCTGCGTTCACAGCCAGCCGTGCTTTTGCTGTATTCCTGGGTAGTAATCTCTTCTCATGATGTTCACAAAGCGGCTCCGGGAGGGAGTTCGTCGCGGCGAAATCACCTGCAGCGTTCGTATCTGGACTCGCCCGCATGTCACCGTGGGCAAGCGTTATCGAATGGAGGACGGTGAGATCGAGGTGGATTCAATCACGCCAATTGGTTTCCCTGACATTACTCCGGAGCTCGCGCGTGAATCTGGCTTTCTTGGGCTGGTCGATCTGCTGAAAGTCGCTAAACACGGAAGGGCACAAATATTTATCTGATGCGATTTCATTGCGTGCGCCCGCGCAAAAAACGCCAAAGGGCGAGCACCCAAATACAATCTTCCGGCAAGGTGACAGAATAAGAGATGGATGACAAGGCCGCTGAAGCGAATGGCGGCTTCGCTATTCGTCGCCTGGGTGATTTTGAACGGAGCAGCGCTCGCCGGCAGCTCGGAGTTCGCGCTCAATCCGCCTGAGAGCGGCTTTCGAAGCGGCGAGGATACTCCGAATCCAAATCTCAATCCTGCCAAGCCGAAGATTCAAGCAGCGGAGCAAGCATGTGCGATTGGCTGGAGGGTGATCGTGCATTCACCGAACGAGCTGACGCAAGCAGTCATCGACCCGGTGAACTGCCCGGGCAAGCCGATTACCCTGCACACCAATATCACACCCGCTGCCGGCCGCAAGATTCAGTACGCGTGGACGGTAAACAGTCAGCCGCAGGGCGGCGACACGCCCGAATTCACGTTCACGCCGAACAACACCGGCACATTTAATGTCCAGGTGACGATTTCGGACGTGACGCCTCCGCCTCCGCCCATGCAGCGTCCGAAACACTTCCCCGCACGCTGCTGGAACCCGCCACCGCCGCCGCCTCCACCCGCTCCTGTGAGGGCTTCGACGACGATCGCCATCAGCGAAATGGCACCGACGATCACAAGCGTAACGGCTGATCCGACTGCGTTGGCTTGCGCTGCCAACACGACAGGCGCACATACGGCCAATCTCACAGTCCAGGCGGCGGGCTCCCCTTGCGGCGGCAACTTGAGCTACAAGTGGACGGTCAACGAAGGCAGCGTCACCAACGACACGAGTCAGAACGCGACCTTCGATGCCTCGACCGTGAGCTTCGAACCGGGCGCTACCGCTCAAAGCAAGACGATTACCGCCAGCGTCACCATCACCGATCAGACGGGCAAGACAGCATCGCAGTCTACCTCTCTGGCTGTGACTTGCCAGCCGGTCTGGCAGAGACTCGATGACGTGATCTTCGCGAAGAACAACGCTCGCGTGAACAACTGCGGGAAACGCATCCTGATCGATGACGCGGCTCCGCGAATAGCGAGCGGCGATTACGACATCGTACTCGTCGGCCACCGCGCTGCCGATGAACAGACTAATGCGCCGCCGATGCCTGGCGGCCGGCGGGGGGCTGCGGTTGCGCTCGATGAGCAGCGTACGCTGAACTGCGCTGCGGTGCTAAGCGGCGGTACTGCCACCTGCGCCAAGGTCGATCCGTCTCGCATCCGGGTGGATTGGGTTGCCACCGACCAGACTTCGGAATCGAGGCCGGGTATCTGCGGAACAGCGGCGCGTGCTGCGCAGGAGGAGCGTGGAGGTTCCCAGACCAGCGAGGCAGATCGCGACCGCCGCGTGGAAGTCTACCTGGTCCCGAGGGGCTCGACGGCAATGCCGCCAGCGGTGAAGCAAATCAAACCGCTGCCCGAGGCTCAGGTCAAGGCGCTCGGCTGTCCAAGATAGACCAGCAGTCGGTTAAACGAACACATGATCGTGATGTCAGGTGATGTCTGGTCAAACGAATTGCAACCGTGCTTCTCCTTGGCGCTTCTCTCGCTGCACAAATCAAGAGTCCCGAGCGTAGAGTCCAGGGGAATGTAATCCTCTCTGAACGCGACCCGAAGGTGCGGATCGAGTTACCGAAATCAGTGGAGTACGTTGGCGCAGCCCGATGGATGCTGTATGGCATCGCGGATTGTGAACTCCATGCGTTCGTTGAGGCAGATGCGGAGAAGAATGTGCAGCGGCTTTATTGGTTCCAGTCCGAAGGTTACATGTTGATACGTGGGTTCGACCGAAGAATGCAGCGACACAACCGGGTTCGGACCTCGAAATACGTGAGCAGGAGTTCCGCTGGTTGAGTGCTGGTGGACCAGAGGAAGGGCCGCCTGAAAGGCGGCTGCAGCCAGATTGGCTGCCCCACAAGTCTGGACAGTCAGTATAAGCCAGCGGTCTGGGACAGTTAGGGCGCCTACGACCGATCCGAGAGGGCAGACTAACCGAAAAGTGCGGTCGCCCGATGTTTACTTCGAACGGGGCTTGCCGCTGATCCAATAGCGCGGACCGGGGCCGAGTCGACCGGCCCGATCACCAGGGTTGGCAAGCTGGCATTCCTGTAGTGACAGGCAGCCGCAACCGATGCATCGCGTGAGGCCCGCGCGAAGACGTTCGAGCTCGGCGATCCGCTCATCAATACGCCTGGTCCAATTCCGGGACATTTTTGCCCAGTCCGATCGCTCGGGTACACGGTTTTCGGGCAGCTTCGCGAGCTCCGCACCAACCTCTTCGAGGGTCAGACCCATTCGCTGGGCGAAGACAATGAACGCGATACGCCGGAGAACCGCTCGCGGATAGCGGCGGTGACCCGAGCCCGCACGTTCGGACTTGATCAGACCACGCTCTTCGTAGAAACGGAGCGCCGATGCGGCAACGCCGCTTCGACGGGAAACCTCCGAGATGGTGAGCAGGCCGGACATGGACTTGACTTCAAGTTCACTTTAACTTGTAGTCTGAGGACATGTCAAATGCAAACACTTCCCTTGCGGGCGTTCGAGCCGCGATTACCGGCGGCACTTCGGGCCTGGGGTTGGCGCTTGTCCGCGAATTGCTGAGCCGCGGCGCACAGGTCGCGTTCGTCGCGCGGCGGAGGGCCGGCGTGGAACAGGTAGTGCACGAATTGCCGGACGCACATGGCATTGCCGGCGATGTCTCCAAGAAGGAAGATATTCACCCCATTGCGATGCAGATCGTGGGCGCCCTGGGAGGGCTTGATGTTCTCATCAACAATGCATCGGATCTGGGACCTGTGCCGTTGGCGCTATTGGCCGACACGGACTGCGAAGACTTCGAGCGCGCACTCGCGACGAACGTGCTCGGGCCCTTCCGGCTGACGAAGGCACTGCTTGGTTCGCTGGCCGCCTCTGCGCGGGACGGCCGCGGAGCGGTAGTGGTGAATGTATCGAGCGATGCCGAGATTAACGCTTACCCGCGCTGGGGCGCTTATGGCGCGAGCAAGGCAGCACTGCATCACTTGAGTCGCATCTGGAACGAAGAATTTACAGGTGCCGGCATCCGCGTCCTCTCGATTGATCCAGGCGATATGGACACGCCTTTGCACGCGGCTGCGATGCCCGATGCGGATCGTTCCACTTTGAAGCGCCCCGAGGCTGCCGCACGCGAGCTCGCCGATGAAGTCGCTGCTGTGCTTTGGCCAGAGTCGATCAGATGATAGCCGCCAGTCTTCCCGTCCAGCGCCCGTCCAACGCGAAGCTATTAGTCGTAGACAGCCGCGGTAAAACAGCAAACCGGGCGCGGTCCGAATTCGTGAGCCTTTTGCGCCCCGGCGATGTGGTGGTTGCGAACGATGCTGCCACTTTGCCGGCGAGCCTTTCGGGACGGCACGGCCCTAGCGGGCGCCGCATTGAGGTACGGCTTGCGGGCCGTGACTCACTCGATGGGGTCAGGCAGTTTTCCGCTGTGGCCTTCGGAGAGGGTGACTTCCGCACGCGCACCGAGGATCGGCCGGCGCCACCAACGTTGAATTCCGGCGACCGTTTGGAGTTAGGTCCGCTGCGAGGGACGATCGCGCGTTTGCTGAATCATCCGCGTTTTGTTTTGCTCCGCTTCGACGGCTCTGCGCAAGAAATCTGGGAAGGCCTGGCACGGCACGGGCGCCCGATTCAGTACGCACACGTTCCGGTCCCACTTGCGCTTTGGGACACCTGGACGCCAATCGCCGGTCCGCCAGTCGCGTTCGAGGCGCCGTCGGCCGGTTTCGTGCTCGACTGGAACATGCTCGCAGCGATGAGCGTACGGGGAATCCGTTTCGGTACGATCACGCATGCCGCGGGAATTTCATCTACTGGCGATTCAGAGCTCGATGCGCTGCTGCCTTTTGATGAGCCGTACCGAATTCCTGTATCCACGGCGCTGATGATACGCCGGGCCCAGGTGCAAGGGGGGCGTATTATTGCGATCGGTACGACGGTTGTCCGAGCACTGGAGCATGCGGCTGCGATGTTTGACGGCGTCGTGCCAGCGGGCGAGCGGCTGGCGACACAGAGAATCGGCGCGTGCAGCCGGATACGGATCGTCGATGCAATTCTCTCGGGCACCCATGAACGGGGTTCCAGTCATTACGAGATGCTGCGCGCGTTTGTCCCTGATAAGACGCTTGCCCGCATCGACCGGGAACTGAACGCGTATGAATATCGGACGCACGAGTTTGGCGATTCTGTTTTTATCGAGAGGGCCGAGAGCCAGCGGCGGTCTGCAGGCCAGCAGCGAGAGTTTTTCCTCTCCGGAAATACATTTTCATATGGCGCATTATGAAAGGCGGTTACCGCATTGGGACCTCATCGGGTGTCCGATGTTTGTAACGTTTCGTTTGCACGGTAGTCTGCCCAGCAACCGGATTTTTCCGCCAGCGCTGTCCGGTGCAGGGGAGGCGTTCGTCGCAATGGACCGAATCCTGGATGCGGCCCGCACGGGACCGCAGTATTTGCGGCAACCGGAAATCGCGGCGGTTGTGGTCAGCGCTCTTCGGGATGGGGAGTGCCGCTTGCGCAGGTATCAATTGCATTCCTTTGTCGTCATGCCGAATCATGTGCACTTGCTGGTCACTCCCCAGGTATGGTCGACGAAGTGGTTGGGGCCCTTGAAGGGGTTCACGGCACATCAGGCTAACCGGATTCTGGGGAGGAGCAGCAGAGCCTTCTGGCAGGATGAGAGCTACGACCATCTGGTGCGATCTGATGTTGAGTTTGAGCGGATTTGCTGCTATATAGAGAACAATCCGGTGGCTGCGGGCTTGGTTAGAGCGAAGGAGGAATTCCGCTGGTCGAGTGCTGGTGGACAATTAGGACGGCCGCCTGAAAGGCGGCTGCAGCCGGGATTGGCTGCCCCACAAGACACGCAGTAGTCAGGACAAGCTGGCAGTCAGTTTTCTTTTTTCCAACCTCCTTCCTGCCGTGAGATCCAACCTCCGACTCTGGATCTCATGGCGCTAAGGCGGCTGCACGCTTTGCGCCAATAGCGTAAAGCAGTGATTCTTTTCTGATTTGAGTGGTTTGAGAGCTGGCGCCCGGCTATTGGCGCATCGGTTCTGCGTGAACAGGCGCAATCGGCGCTGGGTGAAGCAGCGCAGACAGACCAGCTACGATCCGCCGGCCAGTTTGCGTTTCAGCGCGGCCCATTGGCGAGCGATCCAGCCGGTGTGCGGCAACTTTGACGCCAGTTGTTGGACGTCAATCCCGTTCGTTTTATTTTCTGTTTTGGGCTGGGGATTGTAGGCTTCCGTTCCCGTCAGGTGCACGCGCGTTCCATCGAAGAGGTAGCTGCGGCGTCTCATTTTGCCGTCGTCATCGCGCGTGATGAGCTGGAACGCCGGCCCGTCAACGTGAACGGGGAAATAGCCCTCCACATCGCGCTGGCGGTAAGAAGTCTCATAGCGGTGGCGGCGGCGGTTCCAGAGAAACACGCGCCAGGAATTGAAATCGTATGGCTCAGTGGTGGACATGGTGGTCCAGAGCCAGTTATGCTTGACTCCTTTTTCCTCGTCCTGGACGGCGCCTAAATCGAAGTATGACGTGATCCGTTTTCCTTCGGCATACTGCGCGACTTCATCGGGGATGCCCATCATGAGGTTTCGGGCCAGCACCCATCCCACCTGATTGTTCTTCGTCCGGATGAGCGCCCAGACCTCCATCACGACGGGCTTCTTTGCGTCGTCCGCCTTTTGAGCGCCAGCTGGAGTTTCGGCTGTGCTGCGGGCTGCCGGATCGACGTAGCCATACGAAAGCGCCTGCCAATTGTCGGGCAGCTTCGGGGCGGGAGGCTTGGGCGGAAGATGGGAGCTGATCTTTGCCTGCCGCTCGTGCTTTGGCTTACGGACGGGCGCCTGGGGTTTCTCAAAAAGAAACGAAGGCGGCTTGGCCGGGCCGGTTGTTTTGGCTGCGTCCCGATATGCCAGGACAGCAGCGGATCCGCCCTCCGGAATCTGCGCGAACGCCGGCGACTGGCGGCTCGGCTCGATATGGATGTTCAGCGCTTCATAGGGAGTTGCGAAGCCCTGCGGCGGCAGCGCGAGCGCCTGCTGCCTTTCGCGCTGAATCTGCTGCATCTCGTCGGTACTGAGCAGATCAATGGAATCGACCCAGCCTTGGACGCCCTTGTCGGTACGAACCTTAACAAAACGACGGCGTATGTCGACGATACCGACGCTGTCACCGTGCTTTAACACGGCAACGGTGCTGTTCTTCTGGGCGAGCTGGCCGCGCAGGTTTAACGTCGCGGGCGCGACGTAGGCCTTCCCTAATATGTCGGCTGGTTCGCGACTGCAACCGGTCAGCACCAGCAGCGGCGATAGAACAAGCGAGGCTAGAGCTGCCAGCCGCAGCAGAAACCGGTACATTGCAAGAGTGGTTCAGAGAGTAGTCTAGCAGCAGGTGAGAGGCGAGTGTTAAGGCAGCAGACGCGAGATTTCTTTGAGAATGCAGCGATCCATCACCACGGGAATGCCGCCAGCTTCGGCCTGCCGCTTCGCTTGTTCGTTGATCACGCCTTCCTGCATCCAGATGCACCGAGTTCCCTTCTCCAGGGCCTGTTCAACGACTTCGGGCACTCTCGCGGGACGGCGGAAGATGTCCACGATGTCAACCTGTTCCGGAATGTCCCGAACAGAAGGGTAGGCGCGCTCGCCCAGGACTTCCGTCTCGTTCGGATTCACCGGAATCACGCGGTACCCCATGCGCTGCAGGAAGCGCGAGACTCCGAGGCTGGCGCGCCCGGGCGTGTTTGAAGCACCGACGATCGCGATCGTCTTAGCGGTTTGCAGCAGTTCGGTAAGGGCTTTGTCGTCCATCATGCTTTGCTGCCCGCAGTCATGTTTTGTTGCCCGCGGGCGTCGGCCTCCTCCATTTTCATCAGCTTGCGAAAACGCGCGACTTCCGTGTTGGTCAGGGTGCGGTAGGCGCCCGGCTTCAGATCACCTAATTCGAGGAACCCGATCTTCACGCGCTTGAGCTTTTCCACCAGCCGGCCGAAGTGCTTGAACATGATGCGGATCTGGTTCTGGCGTCCTTCCACCAGGCGAACCTCGTACCATGGATTCTCGCCTTTCCGGATCAGTTTCAAACCGGCGGGGGCGGTGCGGCGGCCGTGCATGGGAATACCGCGGCGGAACTGCTCTTCCTGATCGAGCGTGAGCGGCCCGTTCACCTTGGCGAGATACGTCTTGGTGACGTGGCTGGCCGGCGACATGAGCCGGTTCGCAAAGTCTCCGTCATTGGTAAGCAGCAAGAGCCCTTCGCTTGCGTAATCGAGGCGCCCAACGGGATAAATACGCTCATGCAAGCCCTTGAAGAACGACATCACAGTTTCCCTGCCTTCGGGGTCGCGGACAGTAGTAACGACATTTTTCGGCTTATTCAGCGCGACGTACAGGTGATGTTTCGGCGCCGTGAGCACACGACCATCCACTTTGACCTTGTCTATCGCGACGTCGGCCTTCGAGCCGAGTTCGGTGATGGTTTTGCCGTTCACCGAGACGCGGCCAGCCAGGATTAACTCTTCGGCTTTGCGCCGGCTTGCGACGCCGGCGTTCGCGAGGATTTTTTGCAGTCGTTCTTCAGGCATCGGTATTCTGCGGCTCTGGTTCCGGGCGGGTTGGCGTTTCCGGTTCGCTCTCGGTTGCGGGGGCCACGAGCTCGGCTTCCCTTTGCGGCTCGGCCGGGGCGTCCGGAGGCGCGGCTTCCGGCTCATCGGTCAGCGAAAGCCGGCCAAGTTCCTCGAACTCCTTCAGAGTGGGAAGCTCCGAGAGAGAATTCAAACCGAACTGAACCAGGAACTCGCGCGTGGTTTTGTATAGCATCGGCTTACCGAGCACATTCTTGCGCCCGGCTGCCGCGATCAGTTTCCGGTCGAGCAGGGTTTTTAAAACGCCCGCGCCCTGCACGCCGCGGATATCCATGATCTCCGGACCGGTAATGGGCTGTTTGTAGGCAATGACAGCGAGCGTCTCCAGCGCGGCGAGCGAGAGCTTCAAGGGCGGCTGAAGATTTCTCACGAAGCGGCGAATCGATTCGTGATGTTCGGGCTTGGTTGACATCTTGTAGCCGCCGGCGATCTCGCGAATCGATAAGCCGCGATCGGGCGAGGCGTACTCAGCGACCAACTGGTCCAGGATCTCCTTCACTTGCTCAACGGGCTGTTCGACGGCAGTGGCAATCTGTTCGACAATCAGCGGTTCGTCGGTGATGTAAATAGCGGCTTCGATGACAGCCTTCAGAGCAGCCAGCGGATCGGTCGAGGGAGCCGGTGCGGTGACGGCTTCTGCAATGACGACGTCGTCCACCCCGACTTCCTGCGCCGCGATTTCCTGCGCGGCAATTTCTTCCGCGGCAACTTCCTGCGCGGCGACTTCTTCGATAGCGACGACATCGACAACTGGGTCGTCGCCGAAGGCTTCGGAGGGGACTGCCTCTGAAATCTGCTCTTCGACCGTTTCTGTTGGTTGATCGCCGCTGCCGGGCTGCGCGGTCTCTTCAGCCTGCTCTACTTCTTCCATGCTGTCCGTTAGTGGTAATCCTCTTCTACCGAGGCGAGATCTTCAGCCTTCTCTTTTGCTTCTTCAAACCCCGGACCGCGCTGCAGACCGATGTCGCCGAATGCCTCACCCTGCGTGATTTGAACCGCTTGCCGTTTCACCAGCTCAAGGATCGCAAGGAACAGGCTGATCATGGCGCGGCGGCTGCGCTGGCGTTCGAACAACTGCGTCGCGGAGATGCTGTCCTGGCGGCGCGACCTGGCAAGCTGAGCCCGCACAAGCTGCATCATCTCCGGCACGCTGACGTTCTCTTTGCCGATCTCGTACATGGGCCGGTTTTTGGCTCGCTCGAGCACGACCTGAAATGTTTTGACAAGATCGAAGATGCCGATGGCAAGCGCCGGGCCCTCGTCTTCATTGAGGAACTGCTCGATCTGCGGATTGGACCAGATGGCCTCTTCCACCACGCGCTTCTGCTGAAGCATTTCCGCCGCATTTTTGAAGCGCTCGTGTTCGATGAGGCGCTCTACGAGTTCGGCGCGCGGATCTTCTTCCGGCGAGATCTTCTCGAGTTCGGGATCCTTCGGCAGCAGCAGCTTGCTCTTGATGTGAATGAGCGTCGCGGCCATATAGACGAACTCGGAGCTCAACTCGATGTCGAGTTCCATGGCCTTCTGCATGTAGTCGAGGTATTGCGCCGTGATCTTGGCGATCGGGATGTCGTAGATGTTGATCTGCTGCCTGCGGATGAGGTCAAGCAGCAAGTCCAGTGGCCCCTCGTACTGCTCGAGATGGAAGTTTAAGGCCGAAGACACTAGCTACACCATAGCATGTAAACCCGCTATTTTCGGGGCTTCCGAAGTGCCGGCGGGCAGCGTCCTGTTCTACGCGAGGGTATCGATCGACAGCGTGCGCTTTGCCTCATATGCCGCGATCTCGGGTGCCTGCTGCAGGATGTAGCCGAGCTCATCCACGCCTTCAAGCATGCAGTACTTGGCGAATTCGTCGATGGGAAACGTCACCGTGGAACCGTTTGGAAGCGTGAGCTTCTGCTCGGCGAGATTCACTGTCACGGTGGCGGCGGGATCGGCGGCGATAGCGGCAAACAAGGCTTTGTGCGCATCCGCCGGAACGATGATGGGCAGCAGCGAGTTCTTGAGAGAGTTGCCGCGGAAGATATCCGCAAAAGAAGTGCTGATGACAGCGCGGAAACCGTACTGCGTGAGCGCCCAGGGGGCGTGCTCGCGGGAGCTGCCGCAGCCGAAGTTGTCGCCCGCCAGCAGAACCTGGGCCGCATGCCCTTCCGGCTTATTCAGGATGAAATCCGGATTCGGTTTGGCTTCGGCGCCGTAGCGCCAGTCGAAGAACAACTGATCGCCCAGGCCGGCCTTCGAAATGGTCTTGAGGAAGCGGGCGGGAATGATCTGATCCGTATCGATGTTGTCGATGGGCAGGGGTGCAAGCCGGCTGGTGAAGGTGGTGAATTTTTCCATCTCTCGCGGTTGTTCCTTCGTTCTTATAGCAGCGTCCTGGCATCGGTGACGACGCCGGTGATGGCACTCGCGGCCGCGGTGAGCGGGCTGGCCAGAAACGTTCGCCCACCCTTGCCCTGGCGGCCTTCAAAATTGCGGTTGCTGGTCGAAACGCTATATTCGCCAGGCTGGAGCTGGTCGCCATTCATGGCAATGCACATGGAACAGCCCGCCTCGCGCCAATCGGCGCCGGCTTCTTTGAAGATGCGGTCGAGGCCTTCGGCCTGCGCCTGCTGCTTCACCTGCTGCGAACCCGGCACGACCATCACGCGCACCTTCGGGTTCACCTTGCGGCCCTTGAGAATTTTTGCGGCGGCGCGGAGATCGGAGATGCGGGAGTTCGTGCAGCTACCGATGAACACCACGTTGACGGGATGCCCGAGCAGAGGCTTGCCGGCGGGCAGATCCATGTAACGCAGCGCTTTGCCGAGCGAGTCACGCTCCAGGGGATCGCTGATCGAAGACGGGTCGGGAACTACCGAAGTGATGGGGATGCCCATACCCGGGTTGGTACCGAAGGTGATCATGGGCTCGAGCGCGCTGGCATCGATCTCAATTCGCTTGTCGTACTTGGCGCCTTCGTCCGTCGGCAACTGACGCCACAGAGCCACCGCGTTTTCCCAGGCTGCCCCCTTGGGCACGTAATGCCGGCCGGCGAGGTACTGATAGGTGGTGTCGTCCGGCGCTACCATACCGGCGCGTGCGCCGCCTTCGATCGACATATTGCAGATGGTCATCCGCTCTTCCATGGAAAGCGAACGAATGGCCGAGCCGGTGTATTCGAACACACAGCCGGTGCCGCCGCCGATGCCGATGCGCGAGATCAGGTTGAGGATGATGTCCTTGGCGCCGACGCCGGACTTCAAGGTACCATCGACACGCACTTCATACGTCTTCGAGCGCGTCTGCAGCAGGCACTGGCTGGCGAGAACATGCTCTACCTGGCTGGTGCCGATGCCGAATGCCAGGGCACCGAATGCGCCATGCGTGGCGGTGTGGCTGTCGCCGCAGACCACCGTCATGCCCGGCTGCGTCAGACCCTGCTCCGGGCCGATGACGTGCACAATGCCTTGTTTGTCGCTGTGCGGGCCGTAAAAGGGGACGCCGAAGTCGCGGCAGTTCTTCTCGAATTGCGTGATCTGCGCCTCGGCCACCTTGTCGAGAATCGGCAGGGAGCGATCATGCGTAGGGATGCTGTGGTCGGTGGTGCCGATGGTCAGATCGGGCCGGCGCACCTTGAGGCCGCGCTCGCGCAGGCCGGCGAACGCCTGCGGCGAGGTTACTTCGTGCACCAGGTGCAGGTCAATATAGAGCAGCGTAGGCGCCCCGGCCCGCTCCGCGACAACGTGGTTATCCCAAACTTTCTCGATAATCGTGCGAGGTTTCGGCCTCGCGTCATTTCCCTTTGACATTTTGCCCAATCTGACTTGCTGCCTTCGCAGCGCTTATCTTGTCGCCCTGTAATCAGGCGATGGCGGCGTGTGCGGAGAGCGCTTCGCACACCGCATCGCCCACTTCACTCGTACTGGCAGGCGTGCCGGCAGGCTTGAGGTCCGCCGTTACGCGCCCGGCGTTCAACACATTTTCAATCGCACCGTACACCGCTCGCGCTTCTTCGGTGAGACCAAAGCTGTACTCGAGCAGAGCGGCCACCGAACCAATAGCGCCCAGCGGATTCGCTTTGTTCTTGCCTGCAATATCGGGCGCCGAGCCGTGCACAGGTTCATAAAGCCCGACCCATGCGCCCGACGGCCGCTTATCTCCAATAGACGCCGACGGAAGCATGCCGATGGATCCGGCCAGAACGGCGCCTTCATCACTCAAGATATCGCCAAACATGTTTTCGGTCAGCACCACATCGAAGCGCCTGGGCTGCAAGACCAACTGCATGGCACAGTTGTCGACCAGAATATGGTCAAGCGTGACATCCGGGTACCGGGCTGCAATCTCGGTGACCACCCGGCGCCAGAGCTGCGAGTTTTCGAGCACATTCGATTTGTCGACGCTGGTAACCTTTTTCCGGCGCTTGCCCGCGAGCTGAAACGCCATGTGGGCCACGCGCTCAATCTCAGGTCTGGTGTAGATCATGGTGTTGACGGCGCGTTCTTCCGCGCCACTGCCGGAGATGCCTCGCGGCGTTCCGTAGTAGAGTCCGCCGGTCAATTCGCGGACGATGATCATGTCGGTGCCGTCGACGAGCTCGTTCTTGAGGGGCGATGAGTTAATCAGTGCTTTGTAAGAACGCACCGGCCGCAGGTTGGCGTAGACGCCGAGTGCCTTGCGGATGCCGAGCAATCCACGCTCAGGCCGTTTCTCGGGAGGCGCGTTGTCAAACTCCGGCAGGCCTACCGCGCCCAGGAGTGTGGCATCCGTCTTTAAGGCCAGTTCGCGCGTCTCGTCGGGGAACGGAACCCCGGTCTTCTGGATGGCGATTCCGCCGAGCAACCCTTCGCTCAGCGTCAGCTCGTGTTTGAAAGCAGACGCAACTTGGCGCAGTACCTTTACGGCTTCGCGCGTAACTTCCACGCCTATGCCGTCGCCCGGCAACAAGAGGATATTCAGATTCATCGATTAGGGAATAAGCGGGGTAATCTTCAGTGTGCGACGGTGGCGGCACCACGTGCCACCACTTCTTCTACGAGGCTCGCAATTTCATCATTGCGCAGGCCCTTTTTGTTGTCGGCGAGGTGCGTAAATCTGTGGTACACCTCTTCCAGTTCTTCTTTGGAAAGCGTATATCCGAGATCCTCGGCACGCTTTTTCAAGGCATGGCGCCCGCTGTGCTTGCCCAGAACGAGACGGCTCTCAGGCACACCCACCGACGCGGGACTGATGATCTCATAGGTCGACGGATTCTTCAGATACCCGTCCTGATGGATGCCGGCCTCATGGGCGAAGGCGTTTTCGCCAACGATGGCCTTATTCGGCTGAGGTCCGAAGCTGATGAACCGGGTCAGGATCTGGCTGGCGGGAAACAGCCTCTCAGTATTAATTCCGGTTTCGAAAGGCAGCCGGTCATGGCGCGTTTTGAACGCCATCACTAGTTCTTCCAAAGCCGCATTGCCGGCCCGCTCGCCGATGCCATTGATGGTGCACTCGATCTGCCGGGCACCTGCTGCCACAGCGGCCAGCGAGTTGGCGACGGCCAGTCCGAGATCATCATGGCAGTGGACGCTGACGATAGCACGGTCGCCCAGAGCGTTCACAATGCGGCCGATCAATTCGGCGTACTCGCCGGGGACCGAATAGCCCACCGTATCTGGCAGATTTACTGTGCGTGCGCCTGCTTCGACGACCGCCCTGCAGACCTTTTCCAGATACTCTTGATCGGTCCGGGTTGCATCTTCCGCCGAAAATTCCACATCATCCGTATAGTTGCGAGCTAGTGTAACCGCAGCTACAGCGTCATCTAATACCTGCTGGCGGGTCTTTCTGAGCTTATGCTGCAGATGAATATCGCTTGTCGCGATAAATGTATGTATTCGCGGTCGTTTCGCATGTTCGAGTGCCTTTGCGGCACGCTCCACATCGAGAGTGGATGCCCGAGCAAGCGCCGCCACCTGTACCCAAGGGAACTGCCGGCTGACTGCATCGACTGCTTCGAAGTCGCCTTCGGAGGCAATAGGAAAGCCCGCTTCCAGAATGTCGACCCCGAGATCCGCCAGAGCAGCAGCCATCTTCAGCTTCTCAGGCGTAGTCATGCTACATCCCGGCGATTGTTCGCCATCGCGCAACGTGGTGTCGAAGATGTACACTCGGCTCAAGGTAGTACTCCTTACTGCGGGGTCTTTTAAGGAACTTCCCTTATCGTAAATTAATGTTCTTGATTATGCAAATTTATAGTGATGTGGCCTAGTATTAGCTACAATGATGGCATAAACGCCTAGGCTGGGGGGCGTTATGGAACTGTATCCACTAAAAGTCTTTCTTACGGTAGCGACTGAACGCAGTTTTTCGCGCGCGGGCGAGAAATTGCTGCGAACGCAGCCGGCTATTTCGATAGCCATTCAACGGCTGGAAAGCGATCTCAAAGAGAAATTGATTGATCGGTCCGGGCGTGAACTGCTGCTTACAGATGCGGGCCGCGTCGTTTTAGAATATGCCCGACGCTTCCAGAGCCTGGAGGCTGATCTCGAGAACGCGCTGCGTGAATTAAAAGACAATTACGCAGGCCGGCTTGCGATTGGGGCGAATGAATCGACCTCTCTCTA
This sequence comes from Acidobacteriaceae bacterium, assembly GCA_019233755.1. Taxonomy (GTDB): domain Bacteria; phylum Acidobacteriota; class Terriglobia; order Bryobacterales; family Bryobacteraceae; genus Bog-105. Next base: position 22,529 of record JAFAMD010000051.1, read on the forward strand.
TCTCATTCAACATATTGAGCAGTACCGGCGCCTTTTCCCTAAGGTGAAGGTGCAGGTTCGCCGATCAGAATCGAGCAAAATTCCATCGCAACTGCTGGATGGCGGCCTGGAGTTAGGGGTTATCAGCTACGATCCGGGAGACGATCACCTTCAATCACAGGTCATCTACACAGACCGGCTGACGCTGATCATGTCGCCGCAACACCGGTTTGCGAATCGAACCGAACTCTCCATCACGGAACTGGACATGGAGACCTTTATCGCCCACAACGTGATTTCGCCGTACCGCGAAGCCGTGCTCCGGGAGTTCCAGCGGCAAAAGGTGCCACTGAACATGGATGTGGAGATGCCGACCGTCGAAACGATCCGCCGACTGGTGCAGGACAACGAAGGCGTGGCGTTCCTGCCGCGCATGTGTGTAGAGCAGGAGATCAAGCAAGATCTTCTGCGTGAAGTTCGCGTGAAAGAGCTCAACCTGGAGCGCAAGATACGGCTGGTCTATCCCGCGCGCCGGGCGCTGAGCCACGCCGCGAGGGCCTTCCTCGAGGTCGTCAAGGCCGCGAGCGTGGAACCGGCGCCGTTGCAAGAACCGGCGTGAGGCAGCCAGCTTCTAAGCATCCCCAACTGACACATCGGCAACTAACGGTTGCGATTGCCGGTGGGGGCATCATCGGCATGTCCGTCGCCTGGCGCATTGCCCAGCAGGGCGGCGAAGTCACAGTCTTCGATAAATCCGAGATCGGTGGAGAAGCAAGCTGGGCGGGCGCAGGTATGCTCGCGCCCGGAGGCGAAGTGGAAGGCGCATCGCAGCTCGCTACGCTGGCGATTGAATCGCGCCGACTTTACCCGGAATTTGTTCAGGAATTGGAGCGAGCCTCGGCTACCGAGATCGATTATCAGGAACGCGGCGCGATCATGCTGGCATATTCCGAGGACGAGCGCGCAGAATTAGAGGCGAAGGCCGCCAGTCAAGCCGCGCTGGGTATAGCATCCAAGCCACTCACGCCGGCACAAGTGGCAAGCTTCTGGCCGCGCGTGCGCCACGAAGGCCTAGTGGCTGCGCGTTTTTATCCGGAGGATGCGGTGGTCAATCCGCGAGAAGTGGTGAAAGCCCTCCGCCTGGCGTGTGAGCAACTCGGCGTTTCGTTCATGCCGAACTGCGCGGTAATGCGCGCGGCAGTTTCGTCAAGCGGCGTCAGCCTGAAGACAAGCCAGGGCGCCTTTCCCTGCGACGCAGCGGTGATTGCAGCCGGAGCATGGAGCAGCTCGATACAGGTCGAAGGCGTACCCCCGTTGCCGATATCTGAGCCGGTACGGGGGCACCTGATCGGCTATCACCAGCCGGCCCAAACCTGCGAGACCATCGTCCGGCATGGCCACACCTATCTCCTGCAGCGGTCGAATGGCTTGCTCATTGCAGGGTCCTCCGAAGAGCGCGTAGGGTTCGTTCGGGAAGTGAATCCCGGGATCGTAGGTTCGCTCGTATCGCAAGCCAGCCATGTACTCCCGCATCTGGCGGAAACGACGCCGTCCGAGATCTGGACCGGGTTCCGGCCGAGAAGCGATCAGCTTCACATCGGAGGGTGGCATTCAAAACGTTTGCTGCTGGCTTACGGACACTATCGCAACGGCATTTTGCTGGCCCCTGTTACCGCCCGGGCTATCGCGGCGGAGCTCAGCGCCAGTTTGCAAAAGCGCTAGCCCGCTTGCGCCACGCGTCGTGGATCAAGTCCGCGACTTTCGCCCGCCTCTTAACAAGCGTCTCGAGCAGTTGTTCGAGCGCGTCGTCGTCGTTTTCCAGCCATTGCCGGGGAATGCCTTTCCACGCGGCATCAACGACTTCAAGAGGAAAATTCCGGACCATGGTGAGCCATGGCTCAAACGAGTCGAGCGAACGCACTTCGTCATACACGGAGGTCCGAAAGTAGAGGCCTTGAATGGGAGAGTCCTGGAAGTTCCAATGCGGGCCGTTGAACGAAAAGCCGTGGTCGATCATTTGGGCAAAGAACCCGATGCGCGAGGGGGCTTCGCCTTTGAGCGGGGTCCAGGCCTTGGCGCGCGCGCGGAAGAAGACCGCCTGCCTGGAGTCGGCGTTTCCAACCCACTTGTCGAAGACGAGCGTGCCGAGGAAATCGACACGATTCTCGATTTTCGCGAGCAGCTTGTCGGGCAGGAAGTCGAAGATGGCGACGCGATCGGGATGCACGGCCATGCGGGAGCCAAAGTGGATACCTGGGGCGACGGGCTCGCGTCTCGAACCAATGGAGAAATAGAGTTCGGTGTTCCCGGCGATGAACTCGGGAGTGAGTTCGATCAGCGCAGTATCGGGAACATGGATTTGCAAGTAGCGCAGGAACTCGGCGGCAAGCCATTCATTAATCAGAATGCGCCGGTGCTGCGGGTTATTGATGAATTTTGCGACATAGAAGGCGCCGTCTTCTCCTTCCAGGAGATGCGCCTGTGCGCCACCGCGCATTTTTCGGATCAGGCGGCGGGCACGAACCGGCATGGAGAGAAGCCTAATGAGAGAATCAGGCTAGATTCAAACTGAATGAACAGGAGTATGAACAAACGAATGGCTGAACAACCAACAGAGAACCACCCGTCGAGGAACCCGGACGAGGTCGCCCTGGAGCTGATGAAGTTCGTCGCGGTAACAACGGGATACGGCAAAGGCACACCGACGGCTGGCTTTGGCGGCAAGGGCCCGCGTTCAGCAGAAGAATACGCCGATTCGCTGCTCGAGCTCTTTGAACGCTGCCGTTCGATTGTGCGCAAAGAGCCCAATTAGCGCAGCGTGTGCGGGCCGGGTGGTTGTCGACGGAACAAGGCGCGATGCAAAGACCCGGCCTACGCGTCAGCGCCGCCCCTTTGCCTTCTTTGCGGGCGCCTTCTTGCCCACAACTTTCCCGGCTACGCTTTTCCTGGCCGGCGTCTTCTTCGCAGTTGCTTTCTTGGACGCAACCTTCTTTCCCAGAGCCTTGCTCGAAGCAGTCTTCCTGGCAAACGCCTTCCTTAGTGCGACCTTTTTTGCGGCACCCTTCTTAGCAACAGTCTTCTTCGCGGCAGCTTTCTTTGCAGTTGCCTTGACTGGCGCCGCTTTCCTGCCCGCAGTCTTCTTCACCGGCGCCACCGCCGATTTCTTTGCCACGACCTTCTTTGCGGCAGCCTTCTTTGCTGCGGCTTTCTTTGTTGGGGCCATCTTTGTTGGGGTTTTCTTTGTGGGTGCCTTCGGGGCCGCGACCTTCTTTACCGCAGGCGCTGCCAAACTCTTCGTTGCGGCAGCAGTAGTCTTCTTAGCCGCTGCCCGTTTCACAGGTTTCCTTGCTTTGCGCTCTTCCTCATGACGCTCCGGGACCGGCACCGCAGACGGCTCGCCTTCGCGTGATGGTTCCGCTGGTTCGCCCTCCATACGCCGAGATTCAGCTTCCGAGCCCTCCGGGCGTTCCGCGCCACGAGCACCTGGCTCCGATACCGGCGCTAGCGCTTCTTCATCCTCATCTTCGTCGAGTTCATCGTCTTCGTCGTCGTACTCGTCCTTGTCGGATTCCATCTCGACGTGTTCATCCTCGTAGTCGAAGTCATCGTCCTCATCATCTGGTCTTAGCCAGTACGCCAAAATCAAGCACTCCTCCTTTCGCTCATCCTTACTATGCATCGAGATGAAGCGAGAAGCAAAATGATTTCACAAGCTGCACCCAATGGCAAGCGCAAAAAGATAAACGGACCCGCGCATGTGGCCGGGTCCGCAGGAAAGAATATCGAGATTGAAACCGTCTTAGTGAGTCAGGCTGGCGGTACGGACAGCCGCCTTACGATGCAGAACCTGAGCGGGTACATGCCGCGAAGCGCTCACATGCGCGTTGTGCGAAACGTTTGTCGTCCTGCGCGAAGCAACGCTAGAGGTTGATACGAGCCTACCCTTCGGCCCTCGTGTGCGGGTTCGCAAAGCCGGCCCCGGGTCCTCGTGGTACACAGCCGGAATGAGAAGCACGTCCCCTGCTTCGAGCGAATCCGCAGCCTGATTCACTGCAACGATCCGCTCCGGCGCCAGATGGTAGGCCTTAGCGATCCGCTCCAGCGTATCGCCGGACTCCACATGGTGGAGACGCCAGGCCTGCCGGTTGTCCGCAGGTACCGTATCGATGGCCGCCAGCGCATTCTCGCCGGTACCCTTCGGAACATGGACGTCGGTTCCAGCAGGCGCCACCGTCTTTAATAGCGAAGGATTGAGGTCGCGAATCACAGAGAGCGGCTGCATGGTGGCATCGGCAATCAGATTGAGATTGGTGGATGCACTCAGGTGCAGGGTGTCTGAATCGACCGGATCATCGGTCTGGATGTTCTCCAACCCATAATCGGCGGGGTTCTTCGCCATGATTGTCATGGCGAGGATGATGGGAACGTAGTTGGCGGTTTCCTTCGGCAGCGCGTGGCGCTTCAGCAGTTCCCAGTAGTCGGCGTAGCCGGTTCGCTCCACTGCACGGTCGACCAATCCGGGGCCACAATTATAGGCGGCCATGGCCAGATACCAGTCGCCATAGCGCTCATGCATGCTCTTGAGGTATTTGGCAGCGGCGCGCGTGGCGGTTTCCGGATCAAAGCGCTCATCGAGCGTGCTGGTTCGCGTAAGACCCCAGGTTGCAGCCGCAGCCGGGGTGAACTGCCACATGCCGCCAGCGCTCTTGTAAGAGATGGCCCGCGGAAGGAAGCCGGACTCAGCCTGCGCCAGGTACACCAGCTCCTGCGGGACGCCTTCTTCCGCGAAGATGCGCTCAATCATGGGCTTGTAGCGACCCGCGCGGCGCAGCCCGGAAAGCAGAATGCTGCGGCCCCGATCCGTTGAAAAGTAGTGAATATAGCTCAGAACCGGATCGGCGAGCTCCAGCGGGATGCCCGACGCCGTCTGGTTGAGTTCGCTCTGTACCTTCGGCGCCAGATTCTGGTCTACCGGAAAGGTCATATGGCTGATCTCGTCGATCGGCGCCTTATCGAACACCACGGCCTCTTCCGCAGCTTGGCCCGCGCCCAACTCCTCGACATCGAAGCGATAGATCAGGTCGCAAATCTCATCCAGCCGGCGCTCGATCCGCCGGTGATCCGGCAGATTGTCAGGCGCGGTAAGCAGGACATCCACGGCGGCATCAAACTCGCGCCTTGCTCCTTCCAGATCGCCCTGGAAGTACAGCTCTCGGCCGGCGTTGAAATGACTGTCGGCCTGCTTCAACCGATCATCGGTTTCCGGAGTGTGCAGCGCCGGCGTATCAGTGGCTGCCGAGGCTGCCAGGGAAAGACCCACGCCGCCGCCATCCGCAACCGCATTCGCTGCGAGACTCATACCTGCGGCGGGAACGGCTTTATTGGCCGCTCGCAAAACGCCGAAAGGGATGGTGAGAAGCGCGAACCCAGCCAGGAAACAATGTCGTCTTTGTATCATTCGATAAGCGTTGTTTATGGTTTATCGGATTCGTAACAGAATCATCACTGTACCTTACAGTCGATTGGCGGTCAAGATTCAAGTTTCGGTTAACTTTCCAAACCGCGTAGACGTTTCCAAGCGCCGTAGTGTGACTAAATTAGAAACAATGGGACTGTAGGCGCCGGACAAGCTCAGTCTTATGAGCAAGTTACAGCTAGGAAGACGCCTAGCTGCCGTCCTTCCCAGGTGGCCGGAAGGCAGCCAAAACTTCTTCTTTTGGAATATAAACAGTTTTTAACGGGCAGTTTCGGACCGGCGGCCTAAGACCGACTGGTAATAATCCGGTCGATCATGCCGTATTCGAGCGCCGCTTCCGGTTCAAGAATGTAATCACGGTCGACATCGCGGGCAATTTTCTCGACCGGCTGGCCGGTGGCGTCGGCCAGAATCTCGTTCAGGGACTGCCGCATGCGGAGGATCTCCCGCGCATAGATATCAATATCTGCCGCCTGACCGCCGAGGCCGCTCATCGAGGGCTGGTGGATCAGGATGCGCGAATTAGGCAGGCTGAAGCGCTTACCCTTGGTGCCGCAGGCGAGCAGCACGGCCGCCATGGAGGCGGCCTGTCCGATGCAATAGGTTACGATGTCGGGCTCGACGAGGCGCATGGTGTCGAGAATCGCGAGACCTGCAGTGATGGATCCACCGGGCGAATTAATATAGAGGGAAATGTCGCGCTCCGGGTCTTCGGCGGCGAGGAACAGCATCTGCGCCATGACCAGGTTGGCTACAGCGTCATCGATCGGCGTGCCCAGAAAAATAATGTTTTCTTTGAGCAGGCGGGAGTAGATGTCGTAGGCGCGTTCGCCCCGCGACGTCTGCTCGACCACCATCGGCACGAGCACTGAATTGTTCATCGGTAACTCCTTCAATTACGCCCCTCACAAGGGCAAACTCCGCTGATAGCGATCGCGCTGGCGGCAAACCCATGATATAGGATGGCTTCTGGTGGCTTGACGTCCGACTCCTGGAGACCGGGTATTGACGCTGAACGATACCCCGATCATAGTAGGAGAATCGTGATGTCTCGCGATTTTGCTGCCGGGCAACGGGTAAAAGGTACCCGTTCATCAAAAACTCACACCTTTGTTATCGGATGGCTAACTATTTAACCCGAACAGGACGATTAGATTCTTACTTGCTACGCAGGGATAGTTTGGGCCGGATATGAAGGTTTTGGTAGCCGATGATAGCGCGACATCGCGCCAGATGCTGCGGGCCGCGTTGGCCAAGTGGGGCTACGAGGTGGTTTTGGCTGAAAACGGCGCAGAGGCTTGGGACATTCTGGCTGAACCCGATGCGCCGCCGATGGCTATTCTGGATTGGGTAATGCCCCACATGACGGGCCCGGATGTGTGCCGGCGAGTGCGCGAAACGCGGCGGGAACCTTACACCTACATCCTCCTTCTGACATCAAAAAACACGAAAGGCGAGACGGTCGAAGGTCTGGAAGCCGGAGCCGACGACTACATCGTGAAGCCGTTCGACCAGCATGAACTGCAGGTGCGGTTGCGGGCCGGCAAGCGGATTATCGATCTGCAGATGGATTTGATGAAGGCGCGTGAAGAACTGCGCGAGCGTGCCAACAAGGATCTGCTGACCATGCTGCCAAACCGATCCGCTATTTCTAACGCGCTGCGGCAGGAGATCTCACGCTGCCACCGCGACAGGAGAACGGTGGGAGTCATTCTGTTGGACCTTGACCACTTTAAGAAGATCAACGATTCCTACGGCCACTTCGCCGGTGATGCGGTTCTGCGTGAAACCGCAACGCGGCTGCGATCGAACATGAGGCCTTACGACCAGGTGGGGCGTTACGGCGGCGAGGAGTTTCTGGTTGTGCTTCCCAACTGCGACCTGGAACAGGCGAGCAACCAGGCCGAACGCATGCGCCACAAACTGGAGGCGAGCAATATGGTGGTGGATGGCATCGAGCTGACCATCTCGGCGAGCTTTGGGGTGACGGTCTCGGACGGCTCGGAACGGAATCCCGATATCTTCGTGCGGGTGGCCGACGAGGCGCTGTATCGGGCGAAAGCCAGCGGCAGAAACTGCGTTTCAAAGCTGACACTGGAAGACTCGAGCCATCGTTCGGCGGTCTAGCCGGGCGGCAGGCAGCGATTGCTATACTGAGTTTGTTGCGCCCGTAGCTCAGTTGGATAGAGCGTCTGGCTACGAACCAGAAGGTCGGGTGTTCGAATCACTCCGGGCGCACCATAATAAATCATTTGGAATCATTGGATCGCGGCGGTTGAGGGCTTCGGGCTTTCAGCCGTTTTTTCGTTAGTGGGCCAACGATGTGCGTTTCGGGCAAGAATTGCTATGCCATCGCGGGCTGTGTCTGCTTGGCTAATACGGACGTACTCTTCTGCATCCGACACAACCAATTTCACAAAACGTTTCTTTCCCTGTTGGGAGGCAGTCTGCCGGTTAATATATCCGAGTGCTCTTGTCGAGAAGATGCCAAGTTACTGAGGATCGATCCTGGAACTTGAACCAGAGTGGATATACATGTCCAATGCGCCCGAATGTTCCATGTGTTTGGGATAATATGTCCGGACTGGCCATAGTAAACGCCCCGCCCTCTGACGAGTCTGACCACCTGATTCAGAAGTATTCGGCGTCGCGACGAGATAAACATCTGCGGGAAGAGTTACACCTGCGAGAGTAGCTACGTAGGAACCGTCTACGTAGCTGAGCCCTTCAGCAACAGGCCGGTAATAAGGGCTCACCCCGCGAGACGTTTGACACCAGGATTTCGACCTGCATGCCCACCGCTGGTTTGCCGGCATGATCCGGCAATCGTCCGATGATATGGCCAGTGCTGCTGAAGCCCTGACATCCACGCTTTGCGCGCGGGCCGGGTGCAGACTGCTGAGTAAGAATACAAGCGTAAGTTGCACCCACACACGCGCAGAGTTCCAGTTCACATTGACCATTGAGAGTTAAACCCGTGAGATGAGCCGGCGTCGGCGACCGCTTTCGGCCGCTTGCGGCGAAAGCGAGGCGACGAGGGAGCCGAGATCATCGGTCGTCATCCATTTCGCTGGTGACATGCTCTCAATTCCTCAAGGTTGAGCGAGCCTTTTCAGAAGCGAACGATATAGGGTTCTACTGGAAGCTTCGATATTCCGGCCCTTCATAGGTCCGTCCCAGGATGGCTTTTGTGGTGTTCGGACGAGCTCTGAAGTGTTAGAGGGCTGAAGTCGGAAACCGCGATTTAGTGCTAAGCTGCTTGCACAGAATCACTCGGATGATCGCTCTCGCGGGAGGTTCCCATTGACAGCTCAAATGCATTTCGGTCTGGCATTTATGTTGAGCTTCGCCGCGAGCGTCGCCGGGGAGACACTCTACTCAGCGGCGCCGGTCGGCTCACTTGGCGGCAGTTTCAGCGTTGGTCTGGGGATTAGCGGTCTCGGGCAGGTTGTAGGCGATTCCAGAACTGCCAACGGATTCATTCACGCATTTCTTTACAGTAACGGAGTGATAGCCGATTCAGGCACGCTGCCAGGAGGAACTCGAAGTACTGCCGTTGCGGTCAATGACTCCGGCCAGGTCACTGGGTATTCGAGCACGTCTGGCCCCGCCGTGAACCACGCCTTCGTATACAGTAATGGGATCTTGACGGACCTGGGTGTGCTGCGTGGCGGCAACTTCAGCTTTGCAAATAGCATCAATGACTCTGGCCAGGTAACCGGCAAAGCGAATATTGATGGCGTAGACCATGCCTTTCTTTACGCCCGAGGTAGCATGATCCCGATTATCGGCGCGGAGAGCGACGGGACGGGAATCAATGCTTTGGGTCAGATTACCGGCCAGGTTGCGACCGCTAGCGGGTTCTTTCACGCCTTCATTTACAGCAATGGCGTTATCACCGAGCTCGGAACACTCGGAGGGCTGAGCAGTTTCGGCGCGGCCATAAATTCCCACGGACAGGTCACAGGGTACTCCGCTCTTTTCAAAGGCCCGGATCATGCTTTTCTTTATAGCCGTGGAAGAATGATCGATCTCGGCACGCTTGGGGGCGCGGTCAGCCGTGGTGAGGGCTTAAACGACTCGGGGGAAGTCGTGGGAGCATCGTTAATCCACGACGGTCCACAGCACGCATTTCTTTATAACAACGGCGCGATGATCGACTTGAACTCGGCGATTGTGAATTCCCTCGACGGGTTTACGCTGATGGACGCGCCGGGGATAAACGATCACGGCCAAATCGTTGCGACCGGATTGGACGTCAACGGGCGAGAGCAGGCCCTTCTCCTCACGCCTGTGCCAGAACCATCATCTGTGGCGATGATTGGTGTGGGTTTATGGATTCTTTTGATAGTAAAACGTTGGCGCAAGTATCAAACATATTTTTCAATTTCCGGTGGCCGAGAGCTATGAGAAAGCTGCTGGAAAGTGAAGCGCGCGGCCATACGATCCTGCCCCATTGACCACACGATTCGCTGTTAGCATGCGACGGTATTTAGAACCCTAAAAGAGCGATGATGACCGCGTCCGATCACAACGATTCATGAAAATGTGCGCTGCCGGGAGTAGGGTGGTGATGGAGGAGTTTGGATTCGAGCTTTCATCTCTCCTCACTATTTATGCAGACTGACAGAGGAGGTATTCGAGTTCGATGAGGTGCTCATTGATCTTTTCGCAGGCGGCCTTCACGGCAGCGTTCCTTCCGAGTTGGAGCAAGTTGGTAAACGCCAGGAGGTCGACCACGTCGGAGACCAGATTCGGAGCTCTCTCCTCTAACAGAGCAGCAGCTTGCATCTGACTGCCGTCTGAAAGCACGTCGACCAGGCGGTTCAGTAGATCCTGCGACAACCAGTACTTGTTGAGAGCAACTTCTGCCGGGATTTCGGGATCAAAGCTTGATCGCACATTTTCGACTGTGGCTGAGATGTCTCTCGAAAGTCGATCGATCGTCTGAATTGTGTTCACAATCTTTAGATTACGAGTTCGCCTGGTCGGATTCACACTGCGCCAGCCGGTGTGGACATTCTGGCGTGACGAGCGCGCGGATGCGTCCCCGTCGACAGATCTCTGAGCTCTGGGGTCAGCGCAAAGCTGACTGAGGAGTCTGCAACGGAAATACTGCCTCGGCCAGAGCAATATACCGTGACCGTAGTATTGCATTTCTAATGCTTCTTAGTTGTTGGGCAGCAGTAGCAGTCTCACTCTACAAACGCCTTCGCTGTGACTATTGCCGCCGTCATCGCATCGAGCGCCACGGAGTCGAATACTACCGCCATGATACCGTTTCGCTTTACGCGGCACTTGATGTGCGAAGTGCAAGGTGGAGGGGAAGACCGCAGCACGGCACACCAGCGAGGAATTCGTCGCACTTACTCTTCCTGGCTGAATCAGGTCGAGATCTCGTTTGCCCGCATCGAGCGCGAAGTTATCGCTCGTGGAGTGTTCACTTCGGTTCACGATTTAGTACGCAAGCTCATGCGCTACATCCGCGCCTATTCCAAGACTGCGCGCCCGTTCCAGTGGAAATACACCGATGTCCGACGCAGGATGCTGTCACGCTAACGAAGTCACTGCGACGGGCCACTAATGGCCGGCTGGCAAGGTTGCAAGATAGTTGCCGTAGCCGATGATCACCGTAGAACATAACAAGATGGCAAGACCGGCGGTAAGCAGCCGATGGGCAGTGGCGCCGGCCCCTTTCCATTCATGCAGGCTGATACCCCATAACGAGCTGAAGATGACGATGCTCGCCATGTGGATGGTCCAGCTCGAGAATTTGTAGGCTCCCATCTGCGTTTCGCCCATTGTGTAGAAGAAGAACTGCATGTACCAGGTAACTCCCGCAAGGGCGCAGAAAAGGTAGTTCGCGACAAGCGGCACTTTGACCGTTTCGCGAAGCAGCTCAGTGGGCGTAGTGGTGATAATGGCGGCCGTGGGGCCGGTGAGCGCTGTTTCCTCAATGGGCTGCGGCTCGATCTCCACACTCGGAACCGGCAGTCGTGGGCTAACGTATTCGTGGCCGGTCTTGTTGCGGATATTCAGGAGCACCGTCCATATGAAATTTGTAGTGAAGCCACCAATCAGGACAACGATGAGGACCGGCAAGCCTCGCCACAGTTCCGGCGTCCCATGCCGCACGGTCAGACTCTTGATAGGATCGCCGGCCGCTAATCCATAAGCGAAGCATGCGCTCATGATGCCGGAAAGAACCGCGACCGCAAAACCCTTGCGCAGATTGAACTCGGCAATGGTCTTCTGCTGTTCTTCCGGAGGCATGGCGCGCTCTTTATAAATGCCCGCCAGGCCCGCCACCGCGAGCCCTAACAAGCAGACGGCAATGCCGAAGAGGATCACGCGGCCGGAGGTGGTGCCGAGCACCTTTCCGACGAATTCACCGCGGAAAATGGGCGGCATCAGCGTGCCGAAGGCCGCGCACAGGCCCATCACAATAGCCATGCCAAGCGAGAGCCCGAGATACCGCATCGTGAGCCCGAAGGTGAGGCCGCCGATTCCCCAGAGGGCGCCGAAAACGTAGCACCAGAAGAGAGTTTTGCCGGGAGTCGCAGCGAGCACGGCAGGGAGATCGCGAGTCAGCAGCCCTGCTACGACCCATGGCGCGACGATCCAACTGAAGACACCGCCGACGAGCCAATAAGTCTCCCAAGACCAGCGCTTGACCGCGCGGTATGGAACATAGAAGCTGCCCGAGGCCAAGCCGCCGAGCCAGTGATAGAAAACGCCAAGCGCGGGATTCGGGGTCATTGGTCCTCAGCGCAAAAAGGCGTCCGGCAGGCCGCCGTCCACCGGAATGATATGGCCGGTGGTTTTCGCGCTTTGATCGCTTGCCAGCCAGACGATTGCGTTGGCGCAATCCTGCGGCAGGATGGGTCTTTGGGTCAAGGTACGCTGAGCGTAGAAGTTGGCCAGCTTGCTGCGAAGCTCTTCAGTGGAGTCGCCCTCATCGAACTCGATCTCGTATTTGAGCAGCGATGCGATGACGCGGTCGCGCGGAAACATCGTGGACCCGGCTACAACCGTGGCGGGCGCTATGGCGTTCACACGCACGAGCGGCGCCAGACCCACGGCAAGTTCGCGAACCAGGTGACTGACTGCGGTCTTGCTGATATCGTAGGCTTCGCTGCCGCGCTTGGGCACAACGGCATTCGCCGAGCTTGTAAGCACGATGGCGGCAGGCAGCCGCTGGTCGTGAAAGATCCAGCCCAGTTCCTGTACGAGCAGATAGTTGCCGGTAACATTCACCTGGAACGTCTTGCTCCATTGCGATTCGTTCAGTCTTCCGTCACTGCCGCCAACGGGATAGATGGCCGCCGTGTTGATGATTGCATCCAGGCCGCCGAACTGCAGCACGGTAAATCGCGCGGCGGATGCAATGCAGGCGGAGCTTGCGATGTCTACCGGCGCATGTTCAACGAAATCCGGAGATGAAATCCCCGCGACTTCAGAGGCGACCTTTTCGGCAGCATCGCCATTGTGATCCGCGACAACGACATGAGCGCCCTTCCGGGCCAGGAGAAGTGCGACTTCCCGGCCGATGCCGCTTCCTCCTCCAACTACGAGTACAATTTTGCGGCTGAACTCCGCCTCCGGCGGCATACGCTGCAGCTTGGCTTCTTCAAGCGCCCAGTATTCGATGCGAAAGGCTTCTGAGCGGGGCAGCGCAACGTAGTTATGGAAACTGACAAACTGGTCCGATTGCTCAGCCCGGCGTGCCTGGGGATAGGGGTGGGTTGACTCACCTTCTTCGAGGGCGTTTGCGCCCGCCATCACGTGAATTGCGTTGATGAAGAATTCAGTCGTGATGCGTGCTTCCTTCTTGTTCTTGCCGAATCCAAAGATGCCCAGACCCGGGATGACTACGACGGAGGGGTTGGCATCGCGCAACGGCGGGGAATCGCTGGAAGCCCACTTCTGGTAATACTGTGCATATTCCTTGCGATACGCCTCGGCACGCTCAAGAAGAAGCGCTTTGAGAACATCGACGCCTTCCCCGCCCGGCTTCCAGTCCACAAACATCGGACAGATGCGAGTGCGGAGAAAATGGTCTGGACAACTCGTGCCCAGCGCTCCCAGCTCGCAGGCCCACTTCGATCCGGCGAAACGGAGGGCATCTTCGCTGTCTGCGTAGTGTGCGATGACGCGGCGGTTAGAAGATACTATTCCGCGCAAGGCCGGCAGGACGGCCGCGGCGATAGCGTGCCGGTCATCGAGCGGAGCAACATCCTGACCGCCAAACAATTGCGGGCGTTTCTCCTGATGCTGCCGAATGAACTCTCCCATCTGATCGATCGTCCGAATGCTGTTCCGATAACAGTCATACTGAGTGTCGCCCCAGGTGAAAAGACCATGGCTGCCAAGTAAGATGCCATCGCACCCTGGGTTCTCTTTGACGGCCTGCTCTAACTGCAGACCCAGTTCGAAACCCGGGCGCTGCCAGGGAAGCCAAACAATGTGGCGGCCGAACTGCCGGTTGAATTCTTCGAGCTTCCGCTTCCCATTGGCACTGGCAGCGATGGCGATGGCCCAATCGGGGTGCAGGTGGTCCACATGGGCGAACGGAAGAAAGGCGTGCAACGGGGTATCAATGGATGCAGCCACGCGGTTCTCGCCGATGGCGGCGAGCGGATAGTAGCGAACCATCTCGTCTTCGTGCGCCTCTCCGCGATAGAGACTCTTCAATTTCTCGAGCCGATCGAGATCGATGATGGCGAAGCCGGACTCCTTGATAGAACCTAAGTCTCCGCCGCTGCCCTTCACCGCAAGCACACGTACCGGTTGGCCGGTGAAAGGATCGGGCATCTCGAATTTTGAGCTGGTGTTGCCACCGCCGAAGTTCGTGATGCGAAGATCCGCACCGAGCAGGTTGGACCTGTAACGGAGTTGGGCAAGCGGATCGCCCACCAGCCTGGCCGCTTCCCGCTCATCCCACAGATCCGTTACATGCGTTTGTTCGATGGTTTCAGGCATAGATACAATCTCCTGGCATTCTAGGCGTATGATGCAGCCGTCGACATGTTCCGCTCGGCCCGCTCTAATGAAATGCGCTCCAGATATCCGCTTTCATGAAAGGCTTGCATGGGACTGTCAGGCAAGCCCTTCGAACGACGCCACTCGCGAATTGCCGGCCGCACGTCCGAAGCGAAGGCATCCTGCAGGCAGGATTCGGCCGGGATGAGGTCCGCTTTGTGCTGAGCAGCGGCAAGCCGTTTGTGGTCAACCAGGGCAGCCTTGGCGAAAAGCTCCTGCGCGAAGGTCACGGTCTGGATCGTGGCTTCGATTTTGCCTTTCAAGTTATGGCTCTGATCGACCATATAGGCGATGTCGGCGTGCGAGCCGGTTTCCCATTCGAAGTAATGAATCTCATGAAAGATGCGGAAAACTTGATATGGGTCTATGGAGCCGAGCGTCAGGTCGTCGTCGGCATAGCGGCGATCGTTGAAGTGAAAACCACCGAGCATCTCTTCGGATAGAAGCCAGGCGACGATCTGTTCGATGTTCTGGGAGAGATAGTGATGTCCGGTATCGACCAGCACCTTCGCCTGCGGGCCGGCGGCGCGTGCCAGCAGCAGCGCCATACCCCAATCGGCGATGTCGGTGTGATAAAAGGCAGGCTCAAACGGTTTGTATTCCACGAGCATGCGCTGCCCGGATGACAGTGCAGTATGCGCGGTACGAAGCAACTCTTCGAACCATTTTTTTCGCCGGCGAATATTTGCGGTGCCCGGATAGTTTGAGCCGTCGGCAAACCAGAGGGAGATATCGCGGCTGTTGAGCGCTTTGGCGATTGCAGTGCTTTCCACCACATGCTCCAGCGCAATCTTGCGAACGTCCGGATCCGGGTTGCCGAACGAGCCGTGCTTATAGATCTGATCCTGAAACAGGTTCGGGTTGACAGCGCCTGGTTGTACACCGTAGCGGTTCGCGAGATTGATGACGTCACGGCTTCCGGCAACGCCCTTTGGCAGATCCCACAGAACATGCAGCGCCATGGTCGGGCAAGCGCCGGTCAGTGCATGCACCTGGCCGGCATCGCTGAACTTTTCCTCCAGAGACGTTGCCGCTGCAGGCTGTAGAAACTTACCGAAGCGAGTACCCGTATTGGCGAAGCCCCAGGAGGGTAGCTCGATGCGGAGCGTTTCGAGTGCCCGAAAAACTTTTTCAGTTTCCTTGGATGTCATGAGCGCCTTCGCTGAGGGTAATCATAGTAAATCGGCAGGCGGCTGCGACTCAGAAGTGGTGGTAATGCGACCGACCCGCAAAGCGAATCACGCGACCAGAATGACGTCAAGGGTTCGAGGTCCGTGCACGCCTTTAATCCGGGTCATTTCGATATCGGCCGTGGCGGACGGGCCGGAAATGGTAGTGATTGGCGCTCTTCCGAATTCGCTCATCAGGCGAATGCCTTCGGGGACTGTGCCAACGATCTGATGCTCGAATACGACACAAAGGTGGTAATCGGGTATGAGTGTCAGGGCGCGACGTCCTTCCCCGGCGGAATGGCGCAACACGATTGTGCCCGTAGCGGCGATGGCAATAGCGCATCCCGTCAGGACGCCTTCGCTGCGATCGATATGCCCATAGCTTAAACCCGTGTCGCGAATGAACTCGAAATTTGAAGGCATCCAATCGGGTGGCAGTTGCGGCGGGACAAGCAAAGAGTGTTTCCGGCGCCCGGACAACACGGCTGCCACAGTGGCGGCGATGCCTTCGACAGGACAGAAGTGCACGGTTGCATCGTAGTCGTGCAGCCGGTCGACGAATAAGTGAACGCACTCCGGGAGATCGATTGGTAATGCCTGATGGTAGCCGCGGCGGATAGACGCGTAATCGCTTTCGCGATCGGAACCCCGGCTGCCTATCGCACGCCTTATGCCTTCGAGCATTTCGCTCCGCTCGTTCATTGGTCACCTCGCTGCGACTCGCGCTCGTTCCACCATTCGCGGAACGACTGCTTAGGAATGGGCGTCAAGTCGCGAAAAGCGGTCCAGCCGCTTAGCATTCCAGGCAGATGCCGGATGACTCCGTCGCGTTCAAACGGTTTCTGAGCAATTCGCGAGAGTTTCTGCGCAAGCGCAAGCATATCCGGATCTTCGAAAACGAAGGCAGCGGCTTCCATGCCGACTCGTTCCTCGAAAGGCGCATCACCCGCCGCTGTCACTTTCGCCCGAAGATGGAGGAGAATCTCCGGAATGTTGATCTTCACCGGGCACACCTCATAGCAGGCGCCGCAAAGCGAAGACGCGTAAGGCAACGATTCCGAATGCTCCAACGATTGCAATTGAGGGGTGAGGATGGCGCCAATCGGACCCGAGTACATCGATCCGTAGGCGTGGCCGCCCGTCTGGCGGTAGACAGGACAGGCGTTCAGACAAGCGCCGCAGCGGATGCAATCCAGTGTTTCACGCGATTCGGTATCGGCCAGAACTTTCGTCCGGCCATTGTCGAGCAGGACAACGTGAAATTCCTGTGGTCCGTCGCCTGGTACGATGCCGGTCCAGATGGAGTTGTACGGGTTCATGCGCTCACCGGTTGCCGAGCGGGGCAAAGTCTGCAGAAAGACTTCAAGATCTTCGAAACGGGGAATGACTTTTTCGATGCCGACAAGCGTGATCAGCACCTCCGGCAGAGAGACGCACATGCGTCCATTGCCTTCCGATTCCACTACGCAGACTGAACCGGTTTCCGCTACCGCGAAATTGGCACCGCTGATAGCGACCCCTACGCGCAGGAATTTCTCGCGAAGGTAAGCCCTGGCAGCATTTGTCAGATCTTCCGGCTTATCGCCGAGCTCCCTCAGGTGCATTTTCCTGAGGAAGATGTCACGCACCTCCATCCTGTTCCGATGGAGGGCCGGTACAACGATGTGAGACGGACGATCATCGCCGAGCTGCACAATGAGGTCGGCCAGATCGGTCTCATAGGGAGTGATACCCGCGGCTTCAAGAGCATGATTCAAGCCGATTTCATCGGAAGTCATGGTCTTGACCTTGATCACTTCGCGGGCTTGCCTGGCGCCAAGAATGCTGAGGATGATCGCGTTGGCTTCATCGGCATCACGCGCCCAATGCACCTGGCCGCCGGCACGCGTGCACGCTTCTTCAAACTGTTCGAGATAGAAGTCCAGGTACTGGAGGGTGTGTTGCTTGATCTCGTGCCCGGCCTGGCGGAGCTGCTCCCAGTCAGAGAGCTCACCGACAACCCTGGCGCGCCTATTGCGGATTACCTCCGTGGCGCGGCGGACGTTTTGCCGCAGTTGCGTGTTGCCCAGGAGCGCTCTCGCTGCTCTTGGAAAACTGGGCGCCTCGGCGGCGTCACCTACGCGAATGCTCATCGAGAGTCTCCCGCTTCCGTGGACGCCAGAATTTCCGCCAGATGCATGCAGCGAACGCCGCTTCGCTGCCGCGCGAGTCCTCCCTGGATATGCATCAGGCAGGAGTTATCAAGCGCCGTACAGACCTCCGCTCCCGATTCGAGAATACAGCGCATTTTGTCTGAGAGCATGGCGGCCGAGACATCCGCATTCTTCACGGCGAAGGTGCCACCGAAACCGCAGCATTCATCCGCATCGTGCAGGTCGAGTAGCCGTAGTTCGCGAACGCTTTCAAGCAACTGCCGCGGCTTTGCTCCGACGTGCAGCGATCGCAATGAATGACAGGACGGGTGGAGAGTAACGGCGTGCGGAAAGAATGCTCCCACATCGGTCACACCCAGCTTGTCGATGAGCAGTTCGGAGAATTCGAAGATGCGCGAAAGTAAGGCATCCACCTCCCCAATCATTGCTCCGTCGCCGGTGGCGGCGGCCATCTTCGGGTAGTGGTCACGAATCGTTGCGACGCAGGAAGAAGACGGGATACAGATCGCACCGGCGTCCCGGAACACTTCGAGAAAACGGCGCATCATGGAAGCCGCTTCATGCGGGTAGCCGGTGTTGTAGTGCATCTGTCCGCAGCAGGTCTGGGCCGGGCGGAATTCGATTTCGTGCCCCAAGCGCTCGAGCACCCGAACCACCGCTTTGCCTGTTTCGGGGAACAGCGTGTCGTTGTAACAGGTAATGAAAAGCGAGATCTGCACGCGCACTCCTTAATATAGGTGCATGGAAAACAGCGGCTCGATTCGGCAGACCGTCGAGCAAGAACTCGAGAACATAAGGTTCATTGACATCCACACTCATCTTTTCAAACCGTCTCTAGGCGCGCTTGGATTGTGGGGAGTGGACGAACTGCTCACGTATCATTACCTGGAAGCGGAGTTGTTCCGGTCTTGCGACCTCAAACCGGAGCAATACTGGGACCTATCGAAACCGCAGCGCGCTCAGGCGATCTGGAAGACGCTGTTTGTCGAGAATACGCCCGTTTCGGAGTCCGCACGCGGCGTGGTTGCAGTGCTGAATGCGTTCGGGTTGCCGACGGAAGGCAAAGAGGCGCTGGCAGAGGCGCGGAAATTCTTCGCCGAACAGAAACTGGAAGAGCACATCGGGCGGGTTTTTGAACTTGCGGGCATCAGCGAGGCCGTGATGACCAATGATCCGCTCGATCCGAACGAGGCGCCACTATGGGAAGCGGGCACGAGCGAGCACCCACTCTTCCATGCGGTCTTGCGATTGGATCGAATTCTCGAGGGCTGGTCCGAAAACTGGCGGCACGTGGAGGCAAAAGGATACAAGGTGGAGGCCTGCCTCTCAGGCAAGGTGCTAGCTGAGGTGCGGCGCTTCCTGAGCGACTGGTGCGTCCGGATGCGGCCGGTGTATATGGCCGTTTCGCTGCCGGACACCTTTCAGTTCCCGGAAGAAAGCACGCGATCGCATCTGCTCAGCAACGCGGTGCTGCCCGTGTGCCATGAGTTCAGAATTCCGCTCTCCCTGATGATCGGGGTGCGCCGCCAAGTGAATCCGGCGATCAGGCTGGCGGGTGACGGCGTGGGAAAAGCGGATCTGCGGAGCTTGGAGAATCTTTGCCGGAACTTTCCGAATAACAGGTTCCTGGTGAGCTTATTGAGCAGGGAGAACCAGCATGAGTTCTGCGTGCTTGCACGAAAGTTCCGCAACCTGATGCCCTTTGGCTGCTGGTGGTTCTTAAACAATCCATCGATCGTCGAGGAGATTACGAGAGAGCGCATCGAAATGCTCGGAATGTCGTTCATTCCGCAGCACTCCGATGCCCGCGTGCTGGAGCAGGTGATCTACAAGTGGCGCAATACGCGGCGAACACTCGCGCCCATCCTGGCAAACACGTATTCACTGTTGGTCGAAGACGGACGGACGGTGACGCGAGAGCAGGTGCGAGCCGACATCACCCGGCTATTCCGCAAAAACTTCGAAAATTTCGCCTGTATTAACTGCCCGATACCTTGAACACGAAAGCGTAATCACCGGGCTTCTGCTGCGGAACCTGGACCTTGAGGCCGGAATCGTTCTGTAACCATTGCAGTTTGCCGTCAAAGCCGAGCAGTTCGACATTCTGAATCTTGCCGACCCGGTACTGGTTATTCATTGCGAGCGGAGCAATGTTTACTTCGAAATCCGGCCAGCCCATGACAAAGGCGTAAAGTGTGCTTCCTTTCGTAGTGAAACGGACGTCCGCCGCAGTCAGATCCTGGCGCTTGCTCTCATTAAATGCGGAGTCCTTGGCGGGCTTGGCTGAGCCGGGTCCTTCGCCATAGATCTTCCAGGGACGGGTGCCGTGAATGGCCTCGCTGTTGACGGCCATCCACCTGGTGATTTCGGCCAGGACGTTCATCTCCTCCAGGTCGAGCTGGCCGCTTGCCGGAAGGGGAAAGTTCAGCATGAGGTTGCCATTGCGGCTAACGATATCGACCAGCATGTCGATCACTGTCTTCGGCGTCTTGTACTGGATGCCGCGCTTATAGTGCCAGTCGCCGATGCAGGTGTCGGTTTGCCACGGCCGCGGCCAGATGTTATCGACAACGCCGCGCTCCACGTCGAGAACGGCGACACCGTGCTCGCTATCCTGCAGCCGCTTGGTGGTATAAACAGCTTCGACTTTTCCGCCGTTACGTTTCGCGCTCTGGTTGTAATGATGAGCTACCAGCGCGTAGCCATAAGATTCGAACGGCAATGCTCCGTCCACGTAGAGCAGGTCCGGCTGATACTTGTCGACCAGGTCCTTGATGCGCAGGTGCCAATGCTGCTTCCACCACTCGGGGATATTGCTCTCGTTCCAATCGAGCTGCGAATAGACGTCATCGGACGCGACATAGAGATCTGAGAATTTAGGGTCCGCACCATCGTATGTCACGCCGGCGAGCGGCCCGGAAGTGTCATGGCCGTGGCTCACCGAGAACCATTTGTAGGTGATCCAAAGATGGTCGCTTACCGCGAACCGGAGACCTTGTTTGCGGGCCGCTTCCGCCCAGCTGCCGACGATGTCTTTCTTCGGCCCCATGTTGACGGCGTTCCAACGCTGGTATTTCGAGTTCCAAAGATCGAAGTTGTCGTGGTGGACGCCCATGCTCATGAAGTACTTCGCGCCCGCCTTCTGGTAGAGACTGATCAGCTCTTCCGGATTCCACTTTTCGGCCTTCCACGCCGGAATGGTGTCTTTGTAGCCGAACTTGGAAGGATGCCCGTAATGCTGCACATGATAGTTGTATTGCGGATTGCCTTCCATGTACATGTTACGGGCGTACCAATCGCCATCTTCGATCGCGGATTGAGGGCCCCAATGCGCCCAGATGCCGAATTTCGCGTCGGCAAACCACTGCGGGATCTCGTAGGCGCTGAGCGATTGGCGAGTGGGTTGAAAGGGTCCGTTTTCCGGCTCGATACCGGGAGGGAACTGCGGCTCCACGGAGCGGGCGCGGGTGGCAAAAGCTGCCCCGAGCAGGCCTACAGCGGTTCGTCTTGAAATCTTCATGAATTCACACCAGAGGCAAGAAAGCCACCATCCACATTAATGCATTGTCCCGTAACAAACGAAGCAGCATCTGAGGCAAGAAAGACAGCCGCGCCAACCAATTCCCCAGTCTGTCCAAAGCGCTTCATGGGCGTTCGCATCAGCAACTCACGGCCACGGCCGGTGCCATCGAGCAGAGCAGAGTTCAGGTCGGTGCGGAATACACCCGGAGCGATAGCATTCACGTTGATGCCCTTCTGCGCCCATTCGACAGCGAGGCTGCGCGTGAGGCCTAAAACCCCAGACTTCGACGCCGCGTAGGTAGTTACTTCGAAGAAGGCAACATACGGCGAAAGCGATGCGATGTTGATGATACGCCCGCGCCGGCTTGCCGCGAGAGGTTCATAGAAGCTTTGGCAGACGCGAAGCATACCTGTGAGGTTCACGTCGATCAGGTTGCTCCATTCGCCCTCGGTGATCTCGGTCGTTGGTTTGCGAAAGGTCTGACCGGCGGCATTGAGCAGAACCTCTATCCGGTCCCATTTGCGAAGAACGGCATCTCTCAAGCCGTCGACTGATTCGCGCCGGGATGCGTCGACGGCCAGCGGCCAGGGACTTCCGTCCGAGTTTCTCAATTTCGCAAGCGAGCTCTTGAACACGATTCTCGCGGCGGCCGGCCGCCACCACGTCTGCTCCGGCTTGGGCCAGACCGATTGCCAGAGCGCGCCCGATGCCGGAGGTCCCTCCTATGACGACCGCAACTCGACCGGTAAGGTCGAACAGCCTCCATGACATGCGAACATCATCGTATCTCCCGTAGGCATTTCATCGTCCCCATGTCATCCAGAGCCCAAGCACGATCTCGCCGATGGCGAAGCGCCTGGTTAGTTCCGGGCGCTCGGCGAAATAATCGAGAATATCGTCGATCATGGGTGGACCGAACTGCAAGCTTCGGGCGTGTTCAGTGGGCGAAAGCAATGCTCTCACACCGTCAACAAGCAGCAATAGACCTATCGATCTTCGAACCGTTTTCAGCTTCATATTCTGTTGAGTGGATTGGGTTGGTCATCATTTCACACCGGCTCGAAATGCCATCTTCCTTACAGCCGGAGACCAGATGACAGCAATTGATCTTTCGAGCGATGCCGGTCTTATTGCGATGGTATTGCTGACCGCTAATATCCTTCTAGGGCTGATCCTTTCGGCGCGATATAGCACCGTGCGCAACTGGCCCCACCGGCGGCTTCCTGTGTTCGACATTCACAACTGGACAGCGTATATCGCGCTCAGCCTGATTGTTTTGCACCCTGCCCTGCTGTTGTTTTCGCACACGGCCGGATTCGGCATCGGGGACATCCTTTTCCCGGTTCATTCACCGAAGCAAACACTATACAACTGCCTGGGGGCCGGCGCATTTTATTGCACCGTGTTCGTCGTGGTTACGTCATACCTGCGGTCGCGCTTGGGAAGCCGGCTCTGGAAGAAACTGCACTATGTTTCGTACGCGGCGGCCGCGCTGCTGTTTGTGCACGGCATTCTGATTGACCCGGAACTGAAGAATAAGCCGCCTGATTTGCTTGACGGCGAGAAAGTGTTGGTAGAGGTTTGCGCTCTGCTCATTACCGCTGCCACTATCTGGGCGTATCCGCTATCAGCCAAAGAAACGCGGCATGCCCGCCTCCGTAAGAAAGGCCGATTATGAACTGGTGTAGACCGCTTGCTGCCGCCGCAACAGCCGGGAATCACTAATTGGAACATATTGCCGCGCGATTGCGTTCTGATGTTTGAGGTTCAAGATGTATTGCACATCCTGTGGAACTCAAATCACCACCGATTTCCGCCACTGCCCGCAGTGCGGAGCAGTGACGGGAGCAGGAGCCACCGCGCCCGGCGCCGCCCAGCCTGCAAAGCAACTGAGCCGCCCTCGAGAGGGCCGCAAGATAGCAGGCGTCTGCGCCGGCATCGCGCGGTACACAGGCGTCGATGTAACACTCATTCGTATCCTGATGGTTGTCTTCACGTTCTGGCCGCCCGGGGTGGCGCCCATCGCCTATCTGGTCTGCTGGATTGTTATGCCGAATGATCCGCTGCTTTTACCACCGCCGCAAACAAACGGACAGACCACAACGGTTGTCCCGGGCTGAGGTAGCGCTACCGCTCGGCAACGAGGACAATCTCGTACGCGAATAATCCCGGTGCAATTGCGGTCAGAATACGGAGGAGACGATTCATGAACCGCAGCAGCCCGCTCTCGGGCTGCATCGGGATTACGCGCTCGACTGGAATGACGGTGAAGTGACGGCTTTTCACTCGATAGCCGTATCCTTCGATCAGCTTTTGGACCGTTGCGGCAGTGAAAAAGCGCAGGTGGGACCAATCGAGGATACCCCGGTTGCCGTAGCGAAACATCCCAAACAAGACCATGAGCCGCACAGTGAGATTCACGGCATTCGGCACCGAGACAATCAGTTTGCCTCGCGGAGCAAGCATCCTGCGGCAGTCCTCCAGAAGCGCTGAGGGATCGCGCAGATGCTCGAGCCGGTCGAGGACGAGTATGCGATCAAATTCGCCGCCAGAACTTCGCGAGAGGGTGCCAAGTCCGTTTTCGAGATCTGCCCGTACCACGTCCTCGTAGCCGCATTCCGCCGCAACGTTTGGATTGCAATCTACGCCAGTTACGCGATTACCCGCACGTGTAAGTGCGGACCCGAATGCACCGTCGTCGCAGCCGATCTCCAACACTCGCTGACTCGTTCCTATCAGCCGTGAGGCATAGTAGTGCAGCGAGTAGCGGCTCCGCTTGATCGCGTACGGTACGAAATACTCTTCGTACTCGGGATGGCTGCGAACAGCCCGCGCTGTCTCCTTATAGCGATGAACGGCGCGCACAATCGCCTTTGCGTACCTTATACCGTTCACGCGGCAGATCTCATCACCATAGAAGGTAGGGATCGGCACTTCGATAATGCGGTAATTCTGGTGATGCAGCTTGATGATGATTTCCGTATCGAAGTGGAAATCGTCTGTCAGCTTGTCGAGCCTGGTTTGGGCGAGAGCGTGAACGTTGTACGCGCGGTAGCCGCTGTGGAATTCGGTCAGGTTCAGCCCCAGAGCTTTGTTTTCAAACGTCGTGAGGAGACGGTTGCCGACGTACTTGTAAAGCGGCATGCCGCCCTTCAGCGGTCCGCCGAAATCCTTCATCATGCGCGAACCAAATACCGCGTCGGCTTCGCCGCGCACCAGCGGCGCATACATGTGCGAAAGCAGCTCGGGCGCGTACTGGCCATCGCCATGCAGCAGGACGACGATGTCGAAGCCTTGCTCGATGAAGTATTTATAGCCGGACTTTTGGTTGCCGCCGTAGCCGAGGTTTTTGGCGTGCTTTAGAACGCGCAGCTTCGGCAAATTGGTCATGGCCTGAATGCCGACTGCGAGTTCGTAGGTTTCGTCCTGGCTGGCGTCGTCGAAGACGACCACCTGCTCCACGTTTTTCCAAACTTCAGGCGTGATGCGCTTCAGAACCTTGCTCAGCGTAGTAAGCGCGTTATAGGCAACGATGAAGATGCCGATGCGCTTGCCGGCATTGCTCGCGCGTTCGGGAGACTCTTCGAGTGCGCTCTGCCGGAATTGCGGCAGAGGTTCGAATGGCAGCGCGAGATTCCGCAGCTCGGGCCGGGCGACCGGAATGGCGGGTGTCGTCAAAAGTAGTCTTCCTGATAA
>JAFAMD010000063.1 GCA_019233755.1 Acidobacteriaceae bacterium
GGTGGCGCCTGGCCCCGGCAGCAATGAGAGCTTATTGACCGGTGTATTTGCCCCAGGAGGGCCTGGAGGCGTTACCATCCCGGAGGGAGTAATCTCCTCTTCTTTACCCAGCTACACAAATAGCGAGTTCGCCGTGGCGTCGGTCGATTACAACATCTCAGACAAAGACTCGCTTCGCGGCCGCTTTATCTTAAATCGCGTAGGCACGATCGACACTTCAGGCTTTCCGGCGGTGTTTTTCGGCATCCAGCCAACCAACTCCTACCTCGTCACCCTTTCGGAGTACCACACCTTTACACCCACTCTTCTCAATGAGTTCCGGTTTGGATACAACCGTTACAATCAGCAGTTTCCGGTCGCTGGCAATCAGTCGTTTCCCGGGCTGGATGCGTTCCCGAACATCACCGTAGACGAGTTGATTGCTGGTTACGGTCCCGATCCCAACGCCCCGCAATACACGATTCAAAACCTCTACCAGATTACCGACAACGTCACGTGGACGAAAGGAAACCATAGCTTTAAATTCGGCTTCGATGGCTGGAGCGCGATCTCACCCTCGAGCTTCACGCAACGCTCCCGCGGCGATTACGAATGGAGCTTTCTTTCCGATTACCTATACGACAACAACCCCGATGTCATCGCTCAGCGCGGGTTGGGGAACGTGACCTACTATCAAAATCAGCAACTGGCAGGCTTCTACGGGAACGATAATTGGAAGGTCAAACCGAACCTAACAGTCAACCTTGGAGTGCGGTACGAGTACCTGACTATTCCCCTTACGCAGAACACCCAGGACCTCAACGCCAGCGCAAGCGTCCCCGGGCTGATTGTCTTCAAATCCCCCACGGCGCAAAAGGCGATCTTCATGCCCCGTGTGGGTGTCGCATATTCCCCCGGAACTAGCGGCAAGACTTCGATTCGCGCCGGCTTCGGGATTACTTATGATGTGCTCTACGATAACTTGGGGACGCTTAGCCTGCCTCCGCAGCTAAGCACAACTGTTGACGTAACGGGCTTGAACGCGACCGGCTTTCTTGCAGGTGGAGGCATTTTGCCCAACGCTTCTGTTGCCCCTCCGCAGGGTGCGGCAGCTCGCGCCGTCACTTCTGGTTTTATCCCGAATCAACAGCGCCCCGAAGCGTACAACTGGAACTTCGGCATCCAGCACGAGTTCGCTGGAAATTATGTGTTTGAGAGTCGATACGTCGGGACCCGCGGCCTGTTCCTCCCAATTCAAATTCAGTTGAACCGGCAGCCAACCGTAAATGCGTCCAACGCGTTGCCGGTATATTTCACGGCGCCGAGTCAGGCGACTTTGAATTCTCTGTCCAGTACGTTGGCCGGCCTTCAAACCGCCTTCGATAACGGAGGCTTCCTCGTACCGGCGTATGCTAACGCCGGATTCGGCGGTCTGATTACTGCTTTCATGCCCCAGGGCAACTCTTCTTACAATGGATGGTCCAACCAGTTAAGCCGGCGTTTTTCCAACGGTCTGCAATTTCAAGGCTCCTATACTTGGGCCCACAGCATAGACGATTCCACTGACGCGCTGGCTGCAACCGTGTTGGCCCCACGCCGGCCGCAGGATTCTCAGAATCTTCGGCCTGAGCGCGCGTCGTCCTTGCTCGATTACCGCAACCGCATCGTGCTGCAGGTGCTTTACGATGTTCCGTTCTTCAAGAGCAGCAGCAGTTGGTGGCTCAAAAATATCGTCGGAAATTGGGAAATCGCCCCGGTTTATACATATCAATCGGGCCAGCACGTAACGACTCAGAGCGCCGTTGACTCTAACTTGAACGCCGATAGCGCCCCGGATCGCGTTTTCATTAACCCCGCCGGCAATCGCAATCTGGGCACCACAGCGACACCCCTGACCAACAGTGCTGGCGCCACCGTGGCCTATCTTGCAGCCAATCCGAATGCAATGTTCGTTGTAGGACCGAAAGGCACATTGCCGGACGCCGGCCGCAGTCTGCTGAACCTGAATCCCATTGACGATATCGACCTCACCCTGCTCAAACGATTCGCCATAACCGAGCGCTTCAAGCTCGAGTTCTCCGCTCGCTTCTGGAATATCTTCAATCACCCGCAGTACACCGGTGGATATATCAACGATGTGGGTGCGTTCAGCGCCCCCGGAAGCACAGCCGGAGGTGGATATGGACCGACCTCGTCACTTGGCATTTTGGCGCGAACAGCAATCGAGCCCGGTAGCAGCATTTTCCAGCAATGGAGCCAGGCGTTCGGAAGCAATCCGCGCCAGATGCAATTGGCTCTGAAATTGATCTTCTGATCGCCGTTCGCAACTAACGCAGAAGCCTCCACCAAGGCGCGCCGCCCGGCGCGCCTTTTTTTTCACATGCCGATCGGCAACACCGTCGTCTCAAAAGCGAACACCGCACCAAACTACGAAAGTTTTCGTTGACACTACGAATGCCTTCGTAGTAAAGTTCAGTCGTGGCGAAATCCGTACCGCCGAAACCAACTGCGACAGAACTGGAGATCCTGCGCGTGCTGTGGGATCGCGGCCCTTCCACCGTGCGGGAAGTCCACGAAGTACTCGCCCATGCCAAACCCATGGGTTACACATCGGTTCTTAAGTTGCTTCAGATCATGACTACGAAGGGTACGGTCCGCAGAAATGAAGACGCACGCGCACACGTATACGAAGCCGTTCAACCTGCCGAGACCACCAAACGCCAGCTTGTCACCGATCTGGTTCAGCGCGCCTTTGCCGGCTCTGCCAGCCAGTTGATGATGCACGCGCTCGCGGGAAAGAAGGCCTCAGCGCAGGAGATCGACGAGATTCGCCGGATGCTCGATGAATACGAAGGGAGAACGAAATGACAGGTCCGGGATCTTTGCTGTCGCCTGATCTCATGCAGACGCTTGGCTGGACGCTGGCTCACTTTCTCTGGCAGGGAGCCGCGCTGGCGGTCCTGCTCTATATCTTTCTCGCGTTCAGCCGGAGCGCTATAGTGCGCTACTGGGCAGCGGTCAGCACACTCGTCCTCATGACCGCGGCTCCCGTGCTCACGTTCGCCTTACTGCATCAGTCGGCTCAACCGGCGAGCAGCGTAGCGACCTTCGAGCGGGCACTGACGGACCTCGGCACAATCGCGAGCGCGACAGGAGTCGTCCCGGTCGCCGCTACTCGCCCACTCATCACGATTAACTGGCCGGCATGTTTTGTCGGTGCCTGGCTCGCGGGCGTGCTGGCGTGCGGCATTCGCGCACTGGGCGGCTGGGTGCTTGTCAGACGCCTTTACCACCAGCAGCGGCAGCCCATTGCGCCGTTTCTTGCGGAACGCTGCCTGGCCATACAGCACCGCTTGGGGATCACGCGGACCGTCTCTTACTTCCATTCCAGGCTCGTTCAGGTTCCCGCAGTGATCGGTTGGTTCCGTCCGGTTGTGCTGCTGCCGCTAACGGCGCTGACAGGGCTGTCGCCCGAACAACTCGAGGCCATCATCGCCCACGAGCTTGCGCATATCCGCCGCTTCGATTCGTTCGTGAACCTCTTCCAGATCGCGGCTGAGACTGGTCTCTTCTATCATCCGGCCGTGTGGTGGGTGAGCCGGCTAATCCGCACGGAACGCGAAAACTGCTGCGACGACATTGCAGTAGCGCTCTGCGGTGACGCCGGATGTTACGCACGGGCACTTACTCTCATGGAAGGGTGGCGCGCTACACCATCGCTCGTGCTGGCTGCAAACAGCGGAGCTTTGAAGGCTCGCATCAGCCGATTGCTCGGCCTGCAGGCCGTAACACGCAGCGTGCCGCCCGCCGGGCTGGCCGCAATAGGCATACTTTGCGTTGCCGGCGTTCTCCTGGCCACCACCAACTTCAATGAAGTACTAACCAACATCTCGAGTACTGATCCCGCGCCCGCAAGTGGTGCGGAAGCGAGTGCCCAACCTGTCCCTCCTCCCGCGTTTCCCGCCGATCAAACCGGCTCGACACCGGCTCCCGCAGTGAGCCGAGGCTTCAAACCCGCTCCACAGGCTGTACCGGCCCCGGCAAGCGATGGTGACAATCAGGAGCCGACGCCACAAACTTCGACGCCGCACGACTCGGAAGACAAGTCTTCTTACATCGAGGGCCTGCAACAGGCCGGCCTGAAGAACATCCGTGTAGACGAATTGATTGCCTTGAAGATTCAGGGCGTGTCGCCGGACTATATCCGGCAAATGCACGCTGCCGGGTTCGATCCCAAAGCTGGTGAGCTGATCGCAATGAAAGTTCAGGGAATAACACCCGAGTACGTAAAAAAGGTGCGCGATGCATGGCCGAACGCAAAACTCAGCGGGATCATTGCCATGAAAGTGCAGGGAGTCAATCCCGCAGATGCCTCCGAGTTCAGACGCGTCGGACTGAACGATCTGAACCTCGGCCAACTGATTGCTTTTCGCGTGCAGGGCATTACGCCTGAATATGTC
The DNA here is from genome assembly GCA_019233755.1 of Acidobacteriaceae bacterium. GTDB lineage: Bacteria > Acidobacteriota > Terriglobia > Bryobacterales > Bryobacteraceae > Bog-105. The sequence goes on from JAFAMD010000063.1 coordinate 4,440, forward strand.
CGCGAACTGCAATCGTCGGGCCTGACAGACTTAAACACAGGCGAAATCATCGCAGCAAGGGTGCAAGGCATTACGCCCGAGTTCATTCAAAAGGTGCGCGCGCATGGATTCCAACATCTGAGCCTGCATCAGTTGATCGCACTTAAAATCGCCAACGTTTTCTAATCGGCAGTAAACGGAAAGAGTTAGCTTATGCGAATGATCACCATTTGTGTGCCTTTATTGCTGCCCTTGCTTGCAACGTCGGCAACCATCCATGGAGAATGGACGCTGAGCCGCTCCGCTGATCCCGGAAAAGCGACTTTTTCGCTGCAAAGTTCGCGCGAAGACGGGAACCATTTCAGCAGCAGTTCCGACTGGAACGTCAGTGAATTCAGAGGTCTCGATTGGTCTGCCTCCGGGAAACACGACGTCCACTTTGCAATCGCCCGCGATGCCGGAACGATTGACTGCAAAGGTTTCCTCGAAGGAAGCGAGGGGGCCGGCCTGTTTACGTTTCAACCCAACGCTGCTTTCCCCAGTGAAATGGCATCGCTTGGCTTCCCGGGAATCACCGATGAGAATCAATTTGCCTTCGCCCTTCACAACGTCAGCCTGGCCTTTGCGCGCGAAATCAAATCGGCGGGAATCCGCAATGTCGATGCCGGTAAGCTGATCGCATTTCGAATTCACGGCGTCACGCCGGAGTTCGCAAAGGATATACGCGCCGCGGGAGTAGACGCTAATGATGCGGACAAGCTCATCGCGTTTCGCATCCATGGGGTAACGCCGGAGTTCGTACGCGAGATGCGGGCCGCGGGCGTCAATGTCACCGACGGTGGCAAACTCGTCGCATTTCGTATTCACGGGGTTTCGCCGGAGTATGTAAAGGCGCTGGAGAAGCTCGGTTACGCAAATCCGGATCCTGAGAAATTAATCGGCCTTCGTATTCACGATGTGACACCCGAATACATCGAAAGCCTGCGTGCACACGGGATGCAAAACCTCACGTTGGATCAACTCGTGGCCCTGCGTATCCACGGAATAAACTGACTAAAGGTCAGAGATCGCATGAGGAACTTCTCGCAGGACGACGCCGCTCACTCTGGCAACCCTGGCGCTCGTCGCCTTGGCTTCTTTAGCAGGGTTCCTTCCGGCGATTCGCGCCAGCCGCATTGATCCAACCCACGCGCTTCGCTATGAATGAAGTCGCAAACGCGGCACGCCTCCCCTGATCTTCGACAGATTTGTGTCGGCATTTATACATATGCGTGTCATTCCCCACTTGCCGGTGAGTGTTTCGTTGTTTTCAGATTTCGCGCGGATCTTTTGGCGCAGGCGGCGTCTAACTTTTTGCCATGCGCCGCTTATTGATCATTCTCGGAATCGCCGCCGCTGCGCTGATTTGCGTGTTTCTCCTGGCCGCCAGTCTGCTGAACGTCAACAAGTTCCGGCCGCGCATACAGTCTGAGATGCAGAGCAAGCTGAATCGCCCAGTCACATTGGGAGAGCTGCACCTGCACCTGTTCCCGCTCGCGATCAAAGTGGATGGACTCACCATCGCAGAATCCCCAACCTTTCCATCGTCGCGTCCATTCGCTACTGCCAAGGAGGTCTACGCCAGCGCCAGCCTGATGTCTCTCCTGCACGGCGAGCCGCAGATCACGGACGTGACGTTAGATGAGCCGCAGATTGAGCTGATCCGGAACACCGCAGGCATCTGGAATATCTCAATCCTCGACGGCAGCGCTCCGAATGCCGCATCGGGCGCGAATGCCGCATCGGGCAGCAAAGAGCCGGCCCGGCAGGGCGGTTTTACGCTGAATAAACTAAGCGTGACCAACGGGCAGGTTGCCGTAACGGACGAGCACAGCAAAGCCCCTCGGGCAATCTACAACCACATCGATCTCACCTTGAGCGACTTCGCCCCCGGCAAGCCCTTCGATGTCGCCGCCGACGTTCACGTTCCGGGCCAGGGGAAAGAACTCCTCTCGTTTCGTGGAGCGGCCGGCCCCCTCGCATCCGGCGCCGCCGAAATCACGCCGGTTAACGGCCAGTTGTCGATCCAGGAAGTTTCGATGGCAGGACTGAACAGCGTCGCCGCGGGGGCAATCCCGCCGAACACCGACGCAGTGGCGTCAGGGAATGCCACCATCACCTCAGGAGGCGGATCCATTGCTTGTAAGGGCAACTTGACACTGGACAAAGCGGTGATCAGGGGTGCCAGGGTAAGCTACCCGATCGACACGCAATATGATCTGGCGCTAAGCCCGAAAACGGACCAGATTGCGATTCGGTCCGGCTCGGTGAAGCTGGGGCCGACGGTCCTCTCAATTGTCGGCACTGTTGATTCGGGTGTGACGCCGTCGAATATCAACTTGCGAGCCGTTACAAACAACGCCTCAATCACAGAACTCTCGCGCTTGGCCAGCAGCTTTGACGCTGCTGCTAACAGCAACGACCAGATTAAAGGGACGATCAGCGCCGACATGACAGCCATCGGATCCATGAAAGCCCCCCAGGTGCAAGGAAACATTTCCGCAAGCAGCATTCAAGCGCAGGAACTGGTTCTCACGAACGTTCACGCGGCGTGCAAGATGACCAATGGAGTGGTGCAATTGGCCCCGGTTACAGCCGGAGTCTTCGGCGGACAGGCGGACGGCACTATCACAGTGGATACGAAGCCGGCTCATCCTCTCTGCTCGGTCAATGCGCGCCTTAATGGTGTGGATACGAACGCGTTGCTCTCTGCCATGAGTTCCGTAAAAAATACGCTCTATGGCAGCTTGGCCGCCCAGGGAAACCTGAGCTTCGCTGTCGATTCGAGTACCAATCTGGCCGGCACACTAAACGGACCGCTAAATTTCAGCGTGACAAACGGCCAGCTCAAGAACGTCAACATCCTGAATGAACTGGCGCGTATCGGCAAGTTTGTGAATACTCCTGCAGTGCAATCCGCATCCAGTTCAAACCTCCGCCAGCTCTCTGGAACTCTCAACATCAATCACGGGGTCGCCACCACAAACAATCTTGTCGCCCTCCTTGACCAGGGTTCCCTCTCTGCAAACGGATCGCTCAATCTTGTAACTCAGGGCCTCAATTTACACATGACCGCGGTGCTTGCAAACACGCTCAGCAAAACAGTCGGCGGGACTGGCATTGGCGGTTATTTAAACACCGCGTTGGCCAACAACAAGGGGGAACTGGTCCTGCCGGTGATCGTCACCGGCACGATGGCGCACCCAGTATATACACCGGATGCAGAGGCAATCGCGAAGATGAAGATGAATCAACTGTTGCCGACAGCCGATAATCCCGGCAGTCTGGTTAACACGTTGCTTGGTGGCGCAAAAGGCAAGCAATCCGGGCAGAAGAACAACCAGCAGCCCGCCAATCCGCTGGACTCCCTCATAAACTCACTGGGCAAGAAACACTGATTCCCCGTCGGAACTGGAAGGGCAAGTCGAATTTTTTTGTGAGTGCCTGTCGATTTGCAGTCCCCTGCCCCGTCGCTTGTCTGAGAGCGAGAGCAAATGCTCTAAGGGAGACCACTATGAAATACTTCTTATCAATCTACTGCGATGAGGCCGCCGATGCCCGCAAGAACAAAGAAGAGCAGGAGCAGGTGTATGTCGCATATGGCGCCTACGACTCCGACGGGCGTCAGCGCGGCGTCATTCTTTCCGGCGAAGCCCTGCATCCGAGTTCAACAGCAACTACCGTCCGGGTCCGGAACGGCAAAACGATAACCACGGACGGACCATTCGCCGAAACCAAGGAACAACTCGGCGGCTACTATATCATCGATTGCAAGAACTTGGACGAGGCCATAGACTGGGCCAAGCGGGTGCCGCATGCCTCGGAAAGCGCAGTTGAAATTCGGCCGATAATGGTCTTCTCATAGGAACAACCCGAACAAGGAAGGAACTCACGATGCAATACGCATTCCTCATCTACACCGAATTGAGCCTGCATGCCAGCATGACGCCGGAAGACGCGGCCGCAGCTATCAACCGGAACTGGAACATCATCGATGAAGCAACCGCCCGCGGTGTTTTTCGCGGGGTTATGCGATTGGAGTCCACTACCCAGAGCGTAACCGCGCGCCGGCGCGAGGGAGATGCCAGCTTCACAGATGGGCCGTTCGCCGAGACGAAAGAAATCCTCGGCGGCTTCTATCTCATCGATTGTAAGGACGACGAAGAGGCCCGCTACTGGGCAGGAAGGCTGACGGGGACGGGCTGTTCTACCGCTGTCGAGTTCCGGCCCGTAGCGGTCGTTCCAGAGCGTGTCCCGGAAGCCGCACTCGCAAGCTCCTGACCCGCGGTTATGTCTGAGGTAAGGGCAGCCGTCGGCGCCGTTTTTCGCGAAGAGTGGGGGCGCATCCTGGCGGGTCTGATTCGCAGGTCAGGATCGTTTGATCTTGCCGAAGACTCCCTCCAGGACGCGCTCGCCGCGGCTCTGGCGGCTTGGCCTGCCTCCGGCATCCCGGAAAACCCCGCAGCCTGGATCGCGGCCGTCGCACAACGGAAGATGATCGATTTAGTCCGCCGGGCCGCTACCTCTACCAGAAAAGCAGACGCGATTGCGTATGAATTGGAAGGCCGAACGCCAACCGGAATCGAAGAGGAGATAGACGTGTCCAGTTGGCCTGACGATCGGTTACGGCTCATGTTTACGTGTTGCCATCCTGCGCTGAGTCTCGACGCGCAGGTGGCTCTGTGCCTGCGAACGCTGGGCGGCCTCAACACTGCCGAGATCGCTCGCGCCTTCCTGGTATCCGAAGCCACCGTCGCGCAGCGCCTGGTCAGAGCGAAGCGTAAGATCCGCGATGCACGCATCCCTTACGAAGTTCCATCCAGCGCGCGCATCCCGGAACGGCTCGCCGCCCTGCAGGCCGTCATCTATCTCATCTTCAACGAAGGCTATCTGGCGAACTCGGGCGAACAGCTTGTACGCTCTGATTTGTGCGGCGAAGCGATTCGGCTCGGCCGCCTGCTCGCAGGTCTCATGCCTGCTGCCGCAGAGAACCTCGGGCTGCTTTCCTTGATGCTCCTCCAGCACTCCCGGCGTGATACCCGCATGTCTCCCGAAGGCGACCTCATTACCCTCGAAGAGCAGGATCGTTCCCGCTGGCATCACAACGAGATTGCGGAGGCGTTGTCCGTCCTCGATCGGGCAGCTCGCATGCACAATGCCGGGCCTTATCAGCTCCAGGCCGCAATAGCCGCCGTACATGCCCAAGCCGGCTCATCTGCGGAAACCGACTGGAGGCAGATCGCTGCCCTCTATGCCACGCTCATCCGCTTCAACAACTCCGCCGTAATACGTCTCAACCATGCCGTCGCTGTCGCAATGGGCGAACGCCTGGAAGCGGGCCTGCAGCTTATGGATGAACTGAACGGCAGCGCTGAACTTGACAACTACTACCTTCTCCCTGCTGCACGGGCCGATCTCCTCCGCCGTCTCGACCGGCTACAAGAAGCCGAATCGGAATATCACCGCGCTATCGAGCACGTTACAAACGAGGTCGAAAGGCGCTACCTCATGCGCCGCCTTGCATCGCTGCGCGCAGAGTGATGTTCCTGAGTGCTCTGATCCCGGCGCGTCAGGATGCAGCCTCCGTAGTTGCCGCCCGAACAGAGCCAGACCTGTTCGAAGTATTCGTCAAGTCTTCCAACCACTCAAAATTCTTCGCGGACAACATATGCTCCGTTGCGCGCCACCGCCAGTTTCCTTCCGCGCGGCCAGGTACGTTCATCCGGCCGTCGCGCCCCAGGTTCAGAACATCCTGCAGGGGAGTGATCGCGAGCGCGGCCTGCGACGTCCACGCCATGCGGATCAACTCAGAAGCGGCCTCGCGGGCGGCGCCTTCGGATCGTTTTACGTAACTCCACATCCATCGCCGCTCGCGATCGGGCAACTCTTCAAACCATTCCCGTGTGGTGGCATTGTCGTGCGTGCCCGTGTACACCACGGTATTGCTCACATAATTGCGAGGAAGGTGGAGGTTATCCCGCTTGCCGTCGAAGGCGAACTGCAGCACCCGGGTCCCGGGAATGCGGAACTCGTCGCGAAGTGCAGACACATCAGGCGTGATAATGCCCAGGTCCTCGGCGATAAAGGGTAGCGCTCCCAATTTGCTCCGGAGTACAGTGAAGAACTCGGCGCCTGGACCGGGCCGCCATTCGCCTGTTTCCGCGGTAGAGGCGCCCGCTGGCACGTGCCAGGCGGCCGCAAACGCGCGGAAATGATCCAGGCGAATCACCTCGACGTGAGCCAGTAAGGCACTGATTCGGTCGACGCACCAACTGTAACCGGTGCGGCGAAGTGCCTCCCAGTCATAGACCGGGTTGCCCCAGAGTTGTCCCTGCGCGCTGAAATAGTCGGGCGGCACGCCTGCCACGAATCGGGGCCGGCGCTGTTCATCGAGCAGAAACAACTCGGGGTTGGCCCACACGTCGCTCGAATCGGGAGAAACAAAGAAAGGTAGGTCGCCGATCAGCCGCACGCCCTTGTCACGGGCATACTCTTTCAGGCGCTCACCCTGCCGGAACAGCAGGAACTGCGCGAGACGAACGTGATCAATCTCACTCGCGAGTGATTCACGGGCGTGCGCCAGCGCAGCTGGCACGCGCTGGACCAGTTCCGCCGGCCATTCGAGGTAAGAGAAAGAGTTGTATTTGGCTTTCAGCGCACGGAATAGCGCGTAATCTTCCAGCCAGCTCGCCCGCGCATGGCAGAACTCTTCATAGGCTGGCTGCAGATCCTTGCGTGCTCCGGCTCGAAACCTGTTCCATGCCGCTTTTAATAAGCCATGTTTGAACGGGATCACGACATCGTAGTCGGTACTTGTCGACGAAAATGCGCCCTTACACTCATCCGCCCGTAACAGTCCGTCTTCGATCAAGAATTCGGGACTGATCAACAGCCCGTTGCCGGCGAACGACGACAAGCATTGATACGGCGAGTCGGCATACCCCGTGGGTCCAAGCGGCAAAGCCTGCCACCATCGTTGGCCTGCCTCCTCGAGGCGATCCACCCAAGTGTAGGCGCCAGGCCCAAGGTCCCCCATGCCATATGGCGATGGCAGTGACGTGACATGAAGGAGCAAACCGGAGGCGCGATATCCCGTTGGGAATGGGGGAATGCTTGCTGGGCGGTTCGGATCCTCCATATCTGTCCGTCACCCAATCACATGGTGAGTGTCGTTCCAAAGCCGGATGACTGGCCGGGAGAGATCTTGTTCATAGCCCAGAGCGCTTAAGCTGGCCGTGCTTAACATGAACGAACGGGCATTGACCGTTGGTTCGATTCCGATCCAACGGCAGGCCAATACCCGAATGAAGTGCCCGCTTGAAAATAACAGTACGTCACCCTGCACCGCGCGCACGCGCTTTACTACGCGGTCCGCCCGGGTTGCTACCTGCTGTGGTGATTCCCCTCCCGGGCAGCCGTCCCGAAAGAGTTGCCAGCCCGGACGCTCAGCGCGAATCTCGCTGCCCGTCCGCCCCTCATACTCGCCGTAGTTCCACTCGACGAGGTCACGATCGATCTCGGCAGCCGCGCCGAACCCCGCAAGCTCACAAGTGCGAACCGCGCGCTGCAGTGGGCTGGCGAAAACTTTGGCGAAAGTCAATCCCTTCAGCCGTTCCGCCAGCCGCTGGGCGTTGTGTTCCCCGGCCTCGGTCAGCGGTAGATCAGTAAGTCCGGTATGCTGGCCCGTAAGGGTCCAAGCCGTCTCGCCGTGCCGGGCCAGGTAAGCAATAGGAAGGTTGTTAGTCACCGTTTTGTCCAGGCGAGTCAGTTAAAGATACAGCGCAAGGCAAGAGTAAACGGCTCTGACTTGTCATTTATGTCTCGTCGTCCGCAACATCCTTGTCCGTAACATCCGGAGGCCACTGATCATCGGTACGCTGCCAGGTGGAGTCCGGATTATAAAGTTCCATGTTCTTCACGATGTTGAGGGAGTCAGGCCCCAAGTCTTTCTGGTAAACGATTCCGTCGTTATTTACGATGAAGGTCTTCACTCCGGTCACACGGTAATCCACTGGAACCGCGACAAGCGCAAACCCGCCGATCATGACGCCTTCGATTACATAGTCCAGCCTTCCCATGGGTGCCGCCGGGCCCTGCCCTTTCAGAACCTTGAAGTAGTAGCCATGAAAGCCCGACTTTCCAATGGAGTAACCTTCCGACAGTGCTTTAGCCACGGCTTCTCCGATCGGTCCGTCGGCGGTTCCGTCGGCATTCTGCCAATATAAGCCATCCTGTTTTCCCGGGGTGCTGAATATCTTCTGCGCATATTGATTCACCCCTGAGTCATCGTGAATCTCCGAAGCATATTCTTCTTGTGCTTCTACAAAGCCGCGGCAGACTTGGATAGCGTCCAGCTCGTTCGCGCCAATGCGCCGGAAAAGAATCTCTTGCCGGCCCGCCTTGGCATCGAAATACCATTTGCCGCTTATCTTGACGAGGGGAACTGGCATAGGCCAGTCCTCTGCTCCCACTACGATGGTTGCGCGGTTAGGCTTCGCGGGATCGGTAGCGATCGAGTTTTTCGTTCGGGCCTCTTCGGCAAAGGCAGCCACATTGTTCTTATCTCGGACAGGATCTGCCGAGGAGACGAAGTCCTTCCCCTCTGGCCCGAAGATTGCCATCAGCTCCGGAACGTCGTAAGCTCCCGCTGCTTTGATGAGAGCTTCGGCAGCCTGCTGTGGCGTATCAAACGCCCTTGCCCCCTGTGGCGCGGCCTGTTGCGGCTTAGGTTGTTGGGGCGTGGGTTGCTGTGGCGCGGTCTTCTGCGCCATGGCGTGACTTGGCAGGCCTGGCCTCAGGACAGCGGTGACCAGAACCAGGGCGGCGAGCATTTTGCTGAACGCAGACAATCTTGATTTCATCGTTTCCTCGTGAATCATGATTCGCATCCCTACCTGCGCCGGCCGCCGCCACCGCCACGGCCGCCACCGCCACCACGGGAACCTCCGAAACTCGAAGCGCCGCGCGAACTGCTGGCTCGTGCCCCGCGCCCGGTCGTGCCGCTGGATGCTCCGCCAAATGCGCTACTGTTCCTCGCACTCCCCGTGTTCGGAACTTGTCGGTTGCCGACGCGATCAGCACCGGTGCCGCCGCGATTCGCACCTAAATTACGATCGTTGCCGCCGCCACGATTCGCCCCCAGATTACGATCACCTTCGCCGCCGCGGTTCGCCCCGGTATTGCGATCACCATTAGCACCGCGATTCGCGCCCAGGTTACGGTCGCCAGCATCACCGCGGTTCGCCCCCAGATTGCGATCACCGTTACCACCCCGATTCGCACCCAGGTTACGATCACCAGCAGAGCCGCGATTGTCCCCGAGGTTGCGATCACCGCGCGCACCCTGATTCTGCCGTGCATTCGCTTGCCGCGAGCTCAATGATTCCCCGCGAGTGGTGCCGCCGAATCTATTTGCCGTGGCCCTGTCTCCGTACGGGGCGCCGCCGCGGTGCTGCGGATTGTGCTGCCACTGCGAACTTCTGTTCCCGCTTCCGACGTTGGTTCTGCTGCTGCGGTTGACGTTGGCGTTGCTATTGCGGTTGAAGCTGTTGTTATTGTTTATCGTGATGTTGTTGTTACCGCCATGCCAGCCGCAGTTATAACCCCATCCTCCGCTCCAGAAGGCTCCCATCATCACTCCAACACCGAACGAGAGCGCCAGTCCAGCCGCGTAATATCCAGGCGGCGGATAGGCCACCGGCGGATAAGGATAGACGGGTGGTGCCGCCCCATAAACCACGGTCGGGTTGTAACTCGGGACATACACCACTTGAGGGTTGGCCTGTTCAATCACAACAACCTGTTTGGATTCCACCACCTTCGTCTCAACCTTCATCTGCTCGTTCGATTTCAGGTTGCCGGTGTCTTTTGCCTTCGCCCGCATGCGCTGAACTGCATCCATCACGTCTGACTGTTGCGCCAGGAATGCGTTCCCTAGCTCCGCTGTCCATTTAATGTTGTCTGCCAATTGCTTGACTACATCCGGCAGAGCGGCCATGGCCTGGACACTGGGATCCCAGTCCTCCTTTTGCACTGCATCTGCCAGGGCCTTGTCTTTTAAGTCTTTATGTTTCCCCAACCACTGCTGAAGCTGAATGATTTCTAAAGGGTAGGTGGACGCGGCCAGCACCTGGGCCAGCAGCGGGTCTGGGTAAAGCGCAATTGGTGCCACCAGCGAGTCCAGTTGCCCTGGCGAGATCTTCGCGGCTGCCTGATCCGCTGGCACACCCGGTTGCTGTGCCTGGGGTTGTTGAGCCTGGGCTGGTTGAGCCTGGGCTGGTTGAGCTTGGGATGGTTGAGCTTCGCCCGTTGCCGGTATCGTGCTCCCTGGCGCGACCGCCGCCGCGCAGATAATCGCGACAAGCTCTCGAAAGAGCTGAAATAGACCACGGCTGGAAATTCGTCTTGGCCTCATATCGTTGATTCCTCCGTCGTCCGGGAAAACCAGGGAGCACGTAGCGGATCTATACTCCGGCCACGGCTTTATTCTGTAGAACGCGCACTACCACCCGGCGATTCTCCGCCTGTCCTTCCGCCGTGCTATTGTTGCCGACCTGGTGAGTCTCGCCCATGGCGCCCGGGGCCAGCATTCTGGTGAGCGGAACATTACCCTGCTGAAGCAGGACTTTAGTCACGTTGCCGGCGCGGTCTTCACTGAGCTGTTGGTTCAAGGCCACGCTGCCGACAGCCGAGGCGTAGCCTTTCACCTCGATCATGTAGCCGTCGATGGTCTTGGCCTTCTCCGCTAACGCCACCAGTTGAGGAGTGTACTGTGGGTCAACGTCGACCTTGCCGTTGGCGAAGTAAACCGTTACCTCGTCTCGAATATAGTAATCGTCAAGCTGTCCGAAGCGCGCGACCGCAGCACTAATGGCTGCCTTGTTGGCGGCGATCTTCGCCTGCTGTTCGGTCAACTGCGTCTGTTGCTGCTGCAAAGCTTCCTGCTGGGCTTTCAGCGCTGCCTGCTGCTTTGCTAACTCCTCCTGGTTCTGCTGAGTCTGTACCTTCGTTTCGTGCATGCCGGCCTGAATGGATTCAGCCTGTTCCAGATCATTGCCCTTGAACTTGATTGACGAAGCCACTAGCTGGTTTTGATCGTTGTAGTTACCTTCTACCTGCACGGCAAGCCCTGGAATGAGAGCGGCCATCGACATCTCCTTCCTGCGGGCCTTCAACATTCCCTGTACTTGCGCTACCTGCGTGTTGTCGGTCAGCACGACGACCATACTCGGGTTATCTGCCGTCTGCAGAACCATGGTGTCGCCATTTCGTGCTTTGATCAGACCTTTGACCTTCACCCCATCTGCGGAGGCCGCCGTACTCAACACCGCCATCAGGATGATCGACAATATTGCGGCAGGTAGCATTCCAACGGACTTGTGTCGCTTCATAACCTTCTCCTTCCTTTCTGCCTTGGTTTGAGAGTTCCATCTCACGCCTGACGAACCTCCGCCACGTAATCGAGCCCGCGTGTTGTTTCGAGGAAGTCAAACCGCACTTCCGGCGGTTCCCGAGCTGCTTCCATCAAGCCGAGCAGCGACGTGAAGGGCTCTGATCGTACGCGCCGCCGCATGTCGGCTTCTGTCGCCCATTCTTCGAAGTAGTGGACAGTCGAATCCGGATCCGACCACACACTGCACCCAAGGCATCCGTTCTCGAGTCGTATCTCGATCATCAGAGATCGAAAAGCCTGCACGAGTTGGTGGATGCCAGAGCGCGGCCCCGCTAACACCACGGTCAGTCGCACCATGGCCAATCGAAAGCAGCATCCGTTCCATATCCGACCACCGTTGAGTCCGAACACAAGCTGTTCGCGGAATGAAGAGTTTGGCGCGGCTGATTCCGCCCGATTCGAACCGCGTGGAGGAGGCCTCCTCCAGCATTCCAGAGGAATCCACGGAATCTCGGAGTCGATGATCTCGGTGTTTCCCCAGGGGTCTCGATCTTCTATAATCAACTCGGACGCCTGAGCCCCAGCTTAGCCATGCGTGTCTCTAGCGTGGTCGGCTTAAACCCAAGCTGGTCCGCCGCTCCGCCGGATCCCCGAATGCGCCAGCCGGTTCTCTCCAGCACGCTTCGGATGTGTTCTCTCTCGACATCGTCCAGCTTGATGTAGTGTTTTCCGGCAGCAGTTGAGACGGTGGGCAGAGCAATGGTCAGGTGCGGGCGTGTCGCGACAATCATCGCGCGTTCTACGACGTTGCGCAGTTCCCGCACGTTGCCCGGCCACGAGTACTTCTGTAGCGCGGCCATATTCTCGCGCGAGATCGCCTCAATCGGTTTGCCCAATGCCTTTGAGAACTCCCCGACGAACTTCCATACCAGCAGGGGAATGTCTTCAACCCGTTCCCGCAAAGGCGGTACCCGAACCGGGAAAACGTTGAGCCGGTAGAACAAGTCTTCGCGAAACGTACCCTCGGCGATTCGCTCCTCGAGACTCCGGTGCGTGGCCGCGATGATCCGTACATCCACTCGCATCGCTTTCGGACTCCCGAGCCGCTCGAACTCTTTCTCCTCCAATACCCGCAGTAACTTGATCTGGGCTTCTGGCGGCAGGTCGCCGATCTCGTCCAGAAAGATGGTCGAATGGTCCGCCAGCTCGAAGCGCCCGATCTGCCGCGTCAGAGCGCCCGTAAAAGCTCCTTTCTCGCGGCCGAACAGTTCGCTCTCAATCAGTGTGGCGGGAATGGCTGCGCAGTTCACGCGCACCATCGTGCGTGCGCGGCGGGCGCTGCGTTCGTGAATCTGCGTCGCAAACAACTCTTTCCCCGTGCCGGTTTCTCCCAGCAGCAGTACGGTCGAGTCAGTCGCGGCCACCTGTTCGACTTGCTCGAGCACCCGCAGGACGGCGCGGCTCCGGCCGACGACGGGGCCCGGCCCGAGCCGCTCCTGCACTTCGCGGCGAAGGTAGACGTTCTCCGCTTGCAACAGGTCGCGCAAGCGTAAAACCTCGCCGAGCGCGGTGTGCAACGCAGCGTCGCTTTGTTTACGGCTGAGTGCGCTGGCGATCACCTGCGCAAGCAGGCGGAGACGGTTGACGGTTTCCGGGGGCCACGGCCGCGCCTCTTGCGCCGTGGCAAAGGAAATCACCCCGACGATTCGCCCGCCGACGGAGAAAGGGATCGCTGCTCCGGAGTTGGTGCCGTAGTACCGCAGGCTTTCGCGCTCCCTGGCATCCGGCACCTCATCGAGGGACGAGAAGGCCGCCACATCCCCATTGCGGATCTTGGCCAGCGACCAGGGAAACTGCTCCTTGGCAGATACCCGCTCTGGCGGCTGCTCGAACCCGGCACGCGTCCAGTGGTGTGTCAAAACGAAATCGTCTTCGCCTTCGGAGAGCTGGAACAGGGCGCTGCGGTCGAGATCCAGCATGTCGCCGATGCGGCGTTGCGCGTCCTCGATAGCCTGGTCGATCTGCTCCGTGCCCAGGTTGACGAACCGTGCCGAGAGCTCACTAAGCAGCCGTTCGAACTCCAGGCGCTCATCGAGCGCCCGGCGCTGCTCGTCCTCGTTGCGGCGGCGCTCCCTGATGTCCACGACCGACGCGAGTACGAACAGCCCTGCCGTCGTTTGTATCGAATTCAGACCGATCTCGACCGGGATTTGCGAGCCGTCCTTATGCCGGCCGAATAGCTCGCGCCCTGCTCCCATTGGCCGGGTTTGAGGATTACCGAGGTAGCTCAATCGGTGTTCCGTATGAAGCCGTTGGAGGGCCTCCGGTAACAGCACCTCGACCGGCTGGCCGATCAACTCGTTGCGCGCGTAACCGAACTGTTGTTCCAGTGCGTGGTTGACCACCACAATGCTCCCCGCAGGCTCCACGATGAGCACGCCGCTCGGCGATGCCTCGATGGCGAGCTGGAACAGGTCGTCAGTGCGGATAGCGTCCGCATCGAGACCCGCTAAGCTTCCGGAGAGTTCCGTCGCGTCGATCTTGCTTGGCGCTGGGCTTCCCAAAACCTTCTCGCGCAGGGTTTCTCCAAGACAACCTGCGCAATCGGGGTTTTACCACAACTCGAACCCGACGGGCAATTGGAGATTCTCCGGTATATCGGAGGATGTATGGCGCCACGGCAGCCCCAAAGGCGCGCCTCTGTATCTTCGCTGTCAATAACTTGAAACGCGCGAGAGGTCGGACCAGCGTTGGAAACAACCGGCCGAAAAGAGAATCTTAGATAGGCCGTGCGGCAGGACTCCAGTATGCGAAAAGCAGAAACGCAACCCAGGGGAGAGCGGCAGATGCTCGATGGAAAGATCCCCGCCTTCACGCGGCAGCCTGCGCGGGATGAACTCGTTACCGCCGGCAAGAAACTGCGCGACCGGTGCCCGCGCGAGTCGCACGCGGTCTGGAAAGCTCCGCACAACCGTCCGGATCTCATTCGACTCATCGAACAGGCCAATGCCGGACGCATACCTCAATTGATTCCAATTCTTCACGGCCGCATGCTGCAATCGGCTTTCACCTTCTAATCGGGCCGCGGCGCTCAATATGGCTGCGGACCTCGCAGTAACCCCAGCAACCGGTATCCGCGTGCAGGCTTGCGGCGACGCTCACTTGGTAGACTTCCGCTGTTACACGACCGGAACGCCGTGTGATCTTCGCCATTAACGGGACAGCCGGCCGTGATCACCGGATATTGGCCGCAGTGACTCTTTCGATAAGGCGATGGTGGCTTTCTCCACCGCCTACGCCGACCAAACTGAACAAGACTACGACGTTCTGAAGAAAGCAGCCCGGGACGGGCGGCTGGAAGTGGCGCTGGAACGGGAATAGCGCCCCTCGCTTAATCGTTCCTCATTCGGTGGATAACGCGTCGTCGCATTGGGTAGCTCAGAGAACAACAACTCGGCCGTGTGCGCCTGTACCTCCGGGGGCGCCTTCCCTTCTGGCTGCTTAGTGCGCTCGCGTTCCGCCAACTTCCACTCCAGCTCCCGTAGCTTCGCCTGCTGATCGCAATTCTCGTTCCGCGCCTTCGCAAATTTATCGATCATCCACATCCGGTCCTTTCGGAAACCCTGCACCGCATTCAACGATCGGTAAAACGCCCGTTCCGCCGCCGTCTTGTACCTTTGCATGCACTGCAAATGCGCCCGCTCCGCCTCGCTCCACTCCTGCGGATCATCCTCCCGGCCGAACACCGCCGCTTCGGCCTCCTCCAGCTTTCGGATCGCCCGCCGCAGAAACCAGTCGTTCGTGATCAGCAGCTTCACCAGCCGCTCTTCCGCATATCCTTCCGGCTCATATTCGTTCCACCAGCCGAAATAAACTTCCTCGTAGTCGGCCTGCGACTCACCCGGCAGAATGATGGTGTTCTTTGCCAGCACCCCGTGCTTGGTCGAATTGCGGCTCGCCTTCGCCTTGCCCGTATCGGTCTTCGGTCCGCCGCCCCACGCCCGGATTCTTCGCCTTCGCCATCCCGCCCGAGTATCGGCACAAAGCCCCTCCGCCGTCCCGCGCCAATCCCGTCTAAGTCCCTCATTCCAGGCGAAAAGCGAATTCTGTCGAATCTGTCACCGCCCATTCCGCACTTCAAAGGGAAAGTTCGTTCCGCAATGGCCTCCACGGGCTTTGTTCAAGATCATCATTGGAGATTCTCCGGAATATCGGAGGCATATGAGACCGGGGCAGTCCGGCAATACGGCTCGATATCTTCACCATCAACAACTTGAAACGCGGAGAATCGGCCGGACCGGAATTGGCAGGCGCGGTGCGAGAGGCAAGGGACTGACTGGTCGAACTCTCTACCCGGATGGGAGGAGCACTACCACCAGCCTGCTGTTGAAGAGGACGACGAGCGCGCTGTTGGAATGCACGTCGCGGCGATCTTGCTGCTCGGATTGGTGGCTGGCCACACAGAGCGCCACGAAGGTGAGAAGTACGATGACACGAGCTTTCCTATGCCTCGCACTGGCGGCGTTTACAGTGGCTGCTCAACAGCCCGCCGCTCAGCAGCCTGTTTCTCCGCAGCCCGCTGCTCAGCAGCCTGTTTCTCCGCAGCCCGCTGCTCAGCAGCCGGAACTGCCGCCGGAACTCACTCTCTCCCAAGCTCTAAACATCGCGCTGTCAAACAGCATCAACATCCGGACGGCGCTGGCCCGGTTGGAGCAGGCCACCGGGCAATATGCGGAGAACCGGGCTCCACTGCTGCCTCAACTCTACGTCAGCGCCCACCAAAACTACCAGACGGTGAATCTGATCGGCCTGGGAATTCCCATTGCAACCGAAACGGGAAAAATCGGACCCTTCGCTTCGATGGATGCCCGTGTCTTCCTGAGCCAGGAGCTATTGAACTTTTCCAAGATACGGGCTTGGAAGAGTTACCGTTCCCGCGAGCAAGCTTCCCGTCTCCTGTCAGACAACGCGCGCGAAGTTGTAGCACTGAACGTTATTGCCGGTTACCTCGACGCGCTGCGGGCCAAAGCAACCCGGGATACGCTGGCGGCGGAAACGAAACTGGCGAACGACCTGTACCGCATTACCAGAGACCGAGTGAGCCAGGGTGTCTCCGCCGAATTGGACGCGAATCGGTCGATGCAGCAGGTGAACGCGCTCGAGCAGCAGCGGCAGGAGGCTGAACAAAGCTATATCGCAGCAAAGCTGAACCTTGCCAATATCCTGCAGGCGCACGTTACCTCGGCTTATGAAGTCTCTGATCCTACGGCTTATGGCACAGGAAACGCGCCGGATCGCGATGCCACGCTCAAGACTGCTCTCGCTACACGATCCGATTATCAGTCTCTGGAAGCGAGCGTACAGGCGGCCGAACTGCAAGTACGGTCAGTGAAGGCCTCCAGGTTGCCGAGCTTGCGGTTGGAGTTCGACGACGGCCAAAGCGGAACTACACCGTCACACAACGTGAACACCTATACCTTGCAAGGCGTGATTGAGTTCCCCATATACACCGGCGGGCGCACTAAAGGGGAGATCGAGGAAGCCCAAGGCGCGCTTCGCGAAGCCCGAACTGCTCTCGATGAGAATCGCTCACAAATCGAGACGGACGTGCTGACAGCAATCTCCGGTGTGGAGTGGGCTCTCAAAGAAGTGGAAACCAGCTCCGGGAATGTGAAATTATCCCGGCAAGAGGTGGATTTGACGGTCTCACGCTTCACTCAGGGCATCTCGGACAACACTGAAGTCGTGAACGCCCAAGTGCGGCTTTCGCAGGCCGACGACGCGAACATCCGCGCCCAGTATGCACTCGGATTGGCGCGCGCGGACCTGGCGCGGGCCATGGGCGCGGCGGAGAAAACGTATCGCAGGTAAGAACAGTCGAGGGTCCTATGAAACGAAATTGGATGCTCTTCGGAATCATCCTTTTGGTTCTGTCCGGATGTAGAGAGAAAGAACCGGAAGGCACGATCTTCGTGAGCGGGCGCATTGACGGAGACACCGTGGACATCTCATCGAAAATACCTGGGCGAATCACGACTCTCACGGTGCGCGAGGGTGACCCTGTGGAAGCCGGGCAGGTGGTGGCCTCGCTTTCGAGCGACCAGTTTGACGCAAGACGCGATGCGCAGAGAGCGCTGGTGGTGGCCGAGCAGCGAACTGTTGAGCAGTTGCAGCGGCAGCTTGCCACCTACGGCGAAAAGATAAGACAAGCGCAGTTATACACCGACCAGGCGGAGACGAATGCGCCAGGGCAAGTCAAGCAGGCCGAGGCTGATCTCGCGGCCCGCAAGGCGGAACTCGCGCGTTGGGAAGCCGAACTGAAGCAGGCCCAGATCGATGCGCAACGGTATCCCCCTTTAGCAAAAACAGGCGCGGTCGCGCCACAACTGTCGGAGCAGTACCAGACGAAGGAGACGGTAGCGCAGCAATCCACTGACGCAGCTCGCAAGCAGGTGGCGGCGGCTGAGGCCGCGCTCCAGCAGGCGCAGTCGCAAATGCAGAACATTCCCATCCAGGCGGCCAATCGCCAGACCCTGGAGCGGCAGGTTGACGAACTCAAAGCGCAGATCGCCTCAGCCCAGGCGGATGTAGAGGCGAACAAGGCAGATCTGCGGAAAGCGGAAGCAGACATCGCCGACCTGACGATTCACGCGCCCATCGCTGGCACGATTCTGACGCGCTCCGCCGAGCCGGGCAGAGTGATCGAAGCGGGACAGACGATCTTCACCATGGTTGATTTGCACAAGCTTTATTTGCGCGGCTTCGTTCCAGAAGGCACCGTCGGCAAAGTAAAGGTAGGCCAGCGAGCGCAGGTGTGGCTGGATTCGAATCCGAAGGAGGCCGTCCCGGCACAAGTGATCCGCATCGACCCGCAGGTCATGTTCACCCCGGAAAACACGTACTTCAAGGAAGATCGCGTGAAGCAGGTAATGGGGCTGAAGCTCGGGCTGTTGGGCGCGTACGGTTATGCCAAGCCGGGAATGCCGGCCGACGGACGAATCTATACGCAGGAGCAGACACAGGGCCAGGCAGGGAGACCTTGATGCCTGACGGACTCGTCGTCGAAGCCGCCTCACTCGCGAAAAGCTATGGTTCGCTCAAAGCCCTTGATGAAGTCAGCTTTGAGGTCCGGCCGGGAGAGATCTTCGGCTTCATTGGCGCAGATGGGGCCGGCAAGACAACGGCGTTCCGCATCATCGGTGGGGTGCTGGCGCCCGGTGGCGGAGAAGTTCGCGTTCTGGGGCAAACGCCTCGCGAGGCACGTCCACGCGTGGGTTATCTCACCCAGCCGTTCAGCCTGTATCAGGACCTTAGCGTCGACGAGAATCTTAATTATGCAGGCGGATTACGCGAGGTCGCGCCAGCGGATTATTCAACGCGAAGAGAACGTTATTTCAAACTGTTCGACCTGATCCGCTTCACCACCCGGCTGGCCGGCCGGCTGAGCGGCGGTATGAAACAGAAGCTGGCGCTGACGAGTGCGCTGATCGCGGACCCGGCACTGCTTCTGCTGGATGAGCCGACGACGGGCGTAGATCCCGTGACGCGCCGCGACTTCTGGGATGCGCTGACGTCGCTGGCCACGGGCGGGATGAGCATTATCGTTGCTACGCCTTACCTGGATGAGGCGGAACGTTGCCACCGGGTGGCATTGATGGAGCGCGGCAAGATCTACGATATCGACACTCCGGCCCGCTTTCGTTCCAAGATGGGGCTCACGCGATTGGAGATCGAGGTCGAGCCGCTGTCGAAAGCTGAAGGTGTGCTCGCTCAATCCCCTGAAGCAGAAGACGTCCAGCGATTTGGCGACCGGCTGGACGTGATGGCGGCCAACCCCGACGCTGCCGAGGCTGACTTGCGCCAGCGTGCTTCAGCGAATGGTTTGTGCGTCAAAGAAATTCGCCGCTCTCAACCAACACTCGAAAACGCCTTTGTAGGGCAGTTGCGGCAGATGCGAGGCGCACAGCCGACTCCCCACTTTCCAAACCCTTCTCCACCCCTGAACCGGCATGATGTGGTAATCGGCGCCAAAGACCTGAACAGACGATTCGGATCGTTTCAGGCGGTGAAGAATTTCCAACTGGAGATCCGCAACGGCGAAATCTATGGGCTACTGGGAGCCAATGGCGCCGGCAAAACCACTTCGATCAAAATCATGTGCGGATTGATCGAACCGACGTCCGGCAGCGTCACGCTGCTGGGAAAGTCCAAGGGACTCCGCTCGCCCGAGGTGCGCTCCAGGATTGGCTATATGTCCCAGAAGTTCACGCTCTACGACGACCTCACCATAGGCGAGAACCTCGACTTCTATGCCCGTCTGTATGGCGTGGACGAGCGCGTACGCGAGGAGCGCAAAAAGTGGGTGCTCGCGACCGCGGAGCTGAGCAATGAGGCGGGAATGCTCACCGAATCCCTGCCCGGCGGCTGGAAGCAGCGAGTGGCATTCGGCGCAGCCGTAATGCATGAGCCGGAGGCGATCTTTCTGGATGAACCGACGTCTGGCGTGGACCCGCTTGCGCGGCGTGCCATGTGGCGAATGATCAACGAATTTGCCGATCGGGGAGCGGGCATTTTGGTGGTGACTCACTACCTGGAAGAAGCCGAGCAGTGCAACCAGCTCGGTTTTATGGTGGCCGGCGAGATTATTGCGCATGGATCGCCCAGCGAAGTGAAGGCCAATATGAAAGGAACGCTCTCCGAGATCGAAACAGGCCAGCCGGAGCTCGCGCTCACCACGCTGAAACGAAAATTCGGTGCTTCGCGGGTATCGCTGTTCGGCGACAAGCTGCACCTTGTGACAGAAAACGACGCACAGGAGAAGGAAGCGGCTGCTGAACTGGAGAGCGCTGGCGTCCGCGTGATCGCCTGGAATCCCGCACGGTTCTCGTTGGAAGACGTTTTCATTTCCCTGATCGAATCGCGCAGAGAGGCGATCCCGCTATGAAGAGGGTCCTGGCACAGGCCAACAAAGAATGGATGCTGTTCCGGCGCGACAAGCTGCTGATCATGCTCTCCGTGCTGATGCCCCTCGTTCTGATGCTTCTGTACGGCTTCAGCCAGTCCCTGCGGCTGCGTAATATACGGCTTCTCGTCTACGATTACGACAACACGCCGCTCAGCCGGACGTATCTCGAAGGTTATGGCGCAGCCCTTGATTTTGTGATCACGCCTCGTGCGCCCAGCGAGTCGCCGGAACGGGCGCTCATCAACGGGCGAGGTCAGGCCGCGCTGATTATTCCCCAGAACTTTCAGCGGGATGCCTTGCGCGGCACCGGGCCGACTGTCCAGCTTATGATAGATGCCACGGACTCGAACGCGGCCACAGCGCTGGGCAACATCGCGCAAGCGCTCAATTCGAGCTTCGGACAGAGCAGCGCTATTGGGCGGCCGACCCCGAACCTTGTCAATCTTGATCAGCGGCTTTGGTTCAATCCCGGATTGTCGAACCCGGTCTTCTTCGGCACGGGCGCCCTGGGCATGGTGCTGGTCCTTTTCCCGGCATTGCTCGGAGCGCTGGCGACGGCACGAGAGTATGAGCTGGGCACAATCATTCAGGCCTACGCTTCCAGTCTGACTGGCGCCCAGTGGGTCCTGGGCAAGAGTCTGCTTTACGTCATCATCGGCCTCGTAGAGCTTGTCATTTGCTTTGTGCTCGGCATGGCGGTCTTCAGTTACCGGATACCCACCAACCCGGCTGTGCTGTTAGTGGCCACGGTGCTTTACCTGTTCGCGGGAGTGCTTTACGGCATAGTGCTGGGTAACGCTACGGGCAACCAAAGCTCCGCCATCCAGGGCGTGCAATTGGGCGCATTCCTGCTTTCGCTGCTGCTTTCGGGATTCCTGTTTCCGGTTCGCAATATTCCGTTGGGAATTCGTTGGATCTGCTATATTCTGCCGGCGACGCACTACGTAAAGATCGTGCGCAACTCGCTCCTGCGGAACACAGGATGGATAACTTCATTTCGGCCGATAATCGCGCTCCTGATACTGAGCACGTTCTTCTTCCTCTGGAGCGTGATCCAGATGCGCAAGATGCAGTTCAAGGATTAGGAGGTTCAAGTGCCCCCGTTCGTAAGGCGTTACCTGGCGCTGACCACCAAAGAAGTCCAGCAGCTCCGGCGCAACCGGGGACTGGTCATTCAGTTGCTTATTCCGCCGACAATCGTTCTGGTCATATTTGGGTACGCCTTGAATCCCAAGGTTCGCGATCTGCGGATCGGCTTCGTGGATGAAAGCCTGACTCCGCAAAGCCGCAACTTCATCAACTCGCTCAGCGAAAACGTGAATTTCGCCGTGACGGAGCGCTTCTCTCGCATCGAAGAGGCGGAAACGGCGATGGACCACTTGAAGCTGGACCTGCTGGTCGTGGTCCCTGTGGATTTCGGCCGCAGTCTGGCACGCGGCCAGACTGCGGGTGTACAGGTTTTGATCGACGCCGTGGACGCCAACACGGCGCAGATCGCGCAGGGTTATCTGCGAGCGGCCGTGGACAATTACAATGCCACGAAAGGTTTCGATCCCGCTGTTTCGCCGGGCACGGTCGAGGTTAGCTCTGCATTTCTTTTCAATCCGGGTCTGGAGACGTCATGGTTTTACGTCACAGGCATCATGAGCATCCTTATGTTCATCAACGCATCGCTCGTCGCCTCGGCCCTGGCGGTGAAGGAAAAAGAAACCGGCACCATCGAACAACTGCTGATGACGCCGGCACAGACAGGCGAGATGTTGCTGGCCAAAACCTCGCCGGTCTTTGTGCTGCTGATGGTAGTTCTGTTCATCGCGCTGGCCGTTGCCATGCTTGTCTTCGGCCTGCCGCTCCGGGGAGCGTTTTGGTTGTTCGTGGTGTCCGGAATCTGCGCCGCGCTGGCCGGGATCGGGATCGGCGTGATGCTGGCGACCGTCTCGAAATCGCAGCAGCAGGCGCAGTTGCTTACGTTCTTTGTCAATCCGCCGATCACGCTGCTTTCGGGGGCAGCTTCGCCCATCGAAAACATGCCGGTCTTTTTCCAGAAGCTCTCGTATTTGGACCCGTTGCGCTACCTGGTGGCGATCGTTCGGGGCGTTACGGTGAAGGACGCGCCGTTCAGTGCGCTTTGGCCGAATCTGGCAGCCCTGGCGGCGTTCGCAATCGTTCTGTTTTCGATCAGCGCGTGGCGCTTCCGGAAACAGTAAGGGGTCGGGATAGCCAGGAGGCTCGATCATGGCGAACCAGAAGCAACTCAGCGTCACGGCCGGTGAGAAGCTGAAACGAAAAGTTTACGAAGAACACCTGCGCAATCTTCAAGCTGAACTCTGCACCCTCCAGGAATGGGTGAAGTATAAGGGCCTGCGCATTATGGTTGTCTTTGAGGGCCGCGACGGCGCGGGAAAGGGCGGCACCATCAAAGCGATCACGGAGCGTGTCAGCCCGCGTGTTTTCCGGGTAGTGGCGCTTCCCGCTCCTTCTGATCGTGAGAAAACCCAGATGTACATGCAGCGCTATGCAGAGCACTTCCCCGCTGCAGGCGAAATTGTCATCTTTGATCGCAGTTGGTACAACCGCGCGGGAGTGGAATATGTCATGGGGTTTTGCACCAAACAGGAGCATGACCGTTTTCTCGACCTCTGTCCGGTGATCGAGAAGTTCATCATAGAGAGCGGAATCATGTTGTTCAAGTTCTGGCTCGAAGTGAGCAATGAGGAACAGGAACGGCGCTTCAGGGCACGCAGAGACGATCCGCTGCGCCAGTGGAAGCTCAGCAAGATGGACTTGCCGGCCCGCTCGCGCTGGTATAACTACTCCCGGGCCCGCGACCTGATGATGGATGCGACCGATACCGAGATTTCGCCATGGAACATCGTGCGATCGGATGATAAGAGGCGGGCACGCCTCAACTGCATCTCCTACCTCTTGAGCCTGGTTCCTTATAAGCAGGCTCCCAGGGAGCAGGTAACACTACCCAAACGCTCCACCAAAGGCGCCTACGATGATCAGGCCACGATGAAAAACAGACGATTCATACCCGAGAAATATTGAATTGTTAGTGTATGGGCAATTCTAAACTTGTCATCAAGACAATTAATGACTAACTTCTGACCCCTTGTCGCTGTTCAGCTTCAGAAAGGATTGAAATGAGCAAGCAGACGGTCTCTGGATCCCCCGTATCAGCAGTATCCTCAAATATCTCGACGCTTCTTGATCAGTACGGATGCGGTCCGATTACGTTCGCCGGAACCGGCAATTCGTTCTACGAACGTCATCTTCTCTTTGATAACGCGATTGACTTGGCCGACGCTCTGCCACGTGATCGTTTTGAAGCCGTCGCCCACTCCGTGCGGGACGTGCTCTCGCAGCGATGGGTACTAACGGAGAAGACCTACGAGCGCCAGAACCCGAAGCGCCTTTACTACCTCTCAATGGAGTTTCTCATCGGCCGATCGCTCGCCAACAATGTCACCAATCTTCTCCTTGACTCGCCAGTAAAGGATGCCGCTCGCCAGAAGAATATCGATTGGATCGAGTTGTTGGAGCAGGAACCGGACGCGGGACTCGGTAACGGAGGGCTAGGGCGCTTAGCTGCTTGTTTCATCGAATCCGCCGCCACCATGCAATTACCGGCCATGGGCTACGGCCTCCGATATGAATACGGCATCTTCAAACAGTGCATCCGCGATGGCTGGCAGGAGGAGCGCCCGGACAACTGGCTGCGGCGCCCGGACCCATGGGAGGTGCCGCGTCCCAATGAGAAGGTAGAAATCGGGCTGAACTGCTCCTTCGAGCTGCGCGGGGGGAGCTTGCGCCCCGTACCAGGCCGTCCGTCCAGCCTGTTCGGTATCCCTTTTGATCGGCCTGTCGTAGGCTACGGCGGCAAAACCATTAACACGCTCCGGCTGTGGGCCGCGGCCGCCCCCGATTACTTCGATTTTCAGGAATTCAGCGCCGGTGATTTTGTAGGTGCACTGGCTCATACTCTGTCCGCCGAATCCCTTACGAGAGTACTTTATCCGGACGACTCCACGAGTATGGGACAGGGGTTGCGCTTTGTGCAGGAGTATTTTCTGGTCGCCTGCTCGCTGGCTGACCTGGTTCGCCGCTTCCTGCGCGGCAACACCGATTGGAGTTCGCTACCCGAAAAGGCCGCCATTCAGTTGAACGACACACACCCCGCCATGGCGGTCCCCGAACTCATGCGCATTCTGCTGGACGACGCCCATCTTGGATGGGACGAAGCTTGGGACATAACAACAAGGACGCTGGCTTATACCAACCACACGCTATTGCCCGAGGCATTAGAGAAATGGCCGCTGGCGTGGTTTGAAACCATGCTTCCACGTCACCTCGAGATCATCTATGAGATCAATCGGCGCTTCCTCGATGGAGTTCGGAGCCGTTTCCCGGGTGATGAGGGACGGGTACAACGCGTGAGTCTTATCGAGGACGGGACCGGGCGAAAGATTCGCATGGCCAATCTGGCGATTGTCGGCTCGCACAGCACGAATGGAGTGGCCGCTATTCACTCCGAGTTGCTGCGCAAGACAACAGTCAAAGACCTGGCGGAGATCTTCCCCGAGCGTTTCAACAATAAGACCAACGGAGTTACTCCGCGGCGCTGGCTGCTGCTTTCGAATCCTGCACTTTCCCGGACGATCACCGAAGTTATAGGCAATAGCTGGATCACCGATCTTGGTCAACTGAGCAGGCTCAAGCCGTTGGCCGGCGACAAGAGCTTTCGCGACGCTGTCCGTAAAGCTAAGCGCGAGGCCAAGGGGCAGTTTGCGGACTGGCTCAGATGGTACTCAGGCCAGGCGGTGGACCCGGATACGATCTTCGATTGCCAGATCAAGCGTATTCACGAATACAAGCGGCAGCTACTGAATGCCCTGCGAATCGTGGTGCTTTACAACCGGCTGCGAGAGAACCCCGAGTTGGAAATGCATCCGCGAACATTCTTCTTTGGCGGCAAAGCCGCCCCGGCCTATCAATTAGCCAAGCTCATCATCAAGTTCGTCAACAATCTCGCCGGCACTATTGATGGCGACCCGGCTGTCCGCGGCCGTCTCAAAGTGGTGTTTTTGCCTGACTATTGCGTTTCGCTGGCAGAGCAGCTCATTCCCGCCAGCGACGTGTCCAATCAAATCTCGACCGCAGGGTACGAAGCCAGCGGAACGAGCAACATGAAGTTCATGATGAACGGGGCATTAACCGTCGGCACGCGCGACGGGGCAACCATCGAGATGGCAGAGGAAGCCGGTGAGGAGAATTTCTTCCTGTTCGGCCTTACAGCGGAACAAGTGGCGGCCAACCGCGGCTGGTACAACCCTCACTGGCATTACGAAAACGAGCCGGAGACGCGAGCGGCGTTAGATCTGATCTTTTCAGACCACTTCAGCCGGTACGAGCGCGGCGTCTTCGAGCCCCTGCGCGACACGCTACTGACACGCGGAGACTTCTACATGCATCTCGCAGACCTGAGGTCCTATCTTGAGGCGGACCGACGACTGACCGAACTGTACGCCGACCCGGATGCATGGGCACAGAAGGCCATCTTGAACGTGGCAAGCTCCGGAAAATTCTCGAGCGATCGGACCATTGCCGAATACGCAGCGGACATCTGGAAACTGGAACCCTGTCCGATACCTGCGGGCGCCGCGCTCGAGCAGGCCGCGGCAATGGGATCGGCGTGATAAGCGTATCGGCCCGGTGGTTCGGGTGCCGATGTCCGGGTCAGGAAGGAATTGCTGGATAAAGGTTGATTCATGAGTCTCGTCGAACACGCTCTCGTGAGGCCGGAAGCATCCACTACGGCGAAGGCTGTCGCTGACGTCGGCCGCAGTCATCCTCTCGGCGCAACCTTCGTTGCCGGCGGGGTGAATTTCTGCATCTTCTCCCGCAGTGCTTCAAATGTAGAGCTGCTCCTCTTTGATCGGGAGGATGATGAGCGTCCGGCACGCGTGATCGGCATCGATCCTGAGGCAAATCGCACGTACCACTATTGGCACGTATTTGTGCCCGGTGTGCAGCCGGGCCAGACCTACGGGTTTCGAGTTCATGGCCCCGTTTACCCCGAGGGCGGTTTGCGTTTTGACGCTTCTAAACTGCTCCTTGACCCGTATGGCCGCGCTGTCGTGGTTCCGAAAAACTACAGCCGGTCCGCCGCCGGCATGCCGGGCGACAATACCGCGACGGCTATGAAGAGCGTGGTCGTGGATCCGCGCTCGTACGATTGGGAAGGGGACACCCCCCTAAACCGGCCTTCCTCCCGCACCATCGTTTACGAGATGCACGTGCGCGGCTTCACCGCCCATCCCAACTCGGGTGTCGCCCTGAATAAACGGGGCACATTTGCCGGCCTGGTTGAAAAGATTCCGTATCTTCAGCAACTCGGCATTACCGCGGTCGAACTCCTGCCGGTCTTCCAGTTCGATGCTCAGGATTGCCCGCCGGGACGGACCAATTATTGGGGCTATGCGCCCGTTTCCTTCTTTGCGCCGCATCAGGCATATAGCTCGCGTCAGGGTCCTCTGGGTGCGGTGGACGAGTTTCGCGATATGGTCAAGGCGCTGCATCGGGCGAGAATTGAGGTCATTCTGGACGTGGTGTTTAATCACACTTCGGAAGGCGACCACTGCGGCCCTACCATCTGCCTGCGGGGGATAGACAACACCACCTACTACATTCTCGAGGCCGATCGGTCCCGCTATGCCAATTTCAGCGGCACCGGCAATACGCTCAACGCGAATCATCCGATTGTCCGCCGCATGATCGTGGACAGTCTCCGCTACTGGGTTGAGGAAATGCACGTGGATGGTTTCCGCTTCGATCTCGCCTCAATCCTCGCGCGTGATTCATCCGGCAAGGTAATGTCGAACCCGACCGTGCTGTGGGATATAGAATCCGATCCCGTGCTCGCGGGTACAAAGATGATTGCCGAAGCCTGGGATGCGGCCGGACTGTACCAGGTCGGCAGCTTTATAGGAGACAGTTGGAAAGAGTGGAACGGAAGATTTCGCGACGATATCCGCGACTTCTTTCGCAGTGCGGACAATAGCGTCGCACACTTTGCGGACCGGTTCCTGGGCAGCCCGGAGATTTATGGTCACAAGGAGCGCGAAGCCGAGCAGAGTGTCAATTTCGTAACCTGCCATGACGGCTTCACGCTCAACGACGTGGTCTCTTACAACTACAAGCACAACGAGGAAAACGGTGAAGCGAATCGCGATGGAGCCAACGATAACCGAAGCTGGAACTGCGGTGTAGAAGGGCCGTCCGACGATCCTGCTGTGGAGAAGCTGCGCAACCGGCAGGTGAAAAACTTTCTGACTGTTACGATGCTGGCCCTGGGCGTGCCGATGATTGTGATGGGTGACGAAGTACGCCGCACCCAGCGTGGCAACAACAACGCATACTGTCAGGACAACGAGACCAGTTGGTTTGACTGGAGCTTGCTCTCGCGTCATGCCGACGTGCACCGGTTCGTGACATTGCTGATTGCACGCCGTCTCATGCGGGACGTGCAACATGAGCGCCGGCGCGTGAGTCTGAACCGGTTGCTCCGGGATGCAAAAAAGGCGTGGCACGGCGTGAAACTCTACCAGCCGGATTGGAGCAATTGCTCCCACAGCCTGGCGCTCAGTGCGGAACTTCCCGCGGATGAGCTGAGGCTTTACCTGATTTGCAACACGTATTGGGAACCGCTCGATTTCGAGCTGCCAATACTGACGGACACTGGAGACGTATGGCGCCTATGGATCGATACCGCGCTGGACCCACCCCATGAAATCGTCGAATGGCAAGCAGCGCAACCGGTTCCGGGCCGCACCTACCAGGCAGGACCGCGCTCTGTGGTGGTACTTGCCTCGGGTCAGGCTTTCGGGGAAGGCCATGGCCGCTGATTCCGTTTTGTCCGCGGCAGGACGTCCGAAGCCGTAAAGACTGTGATTTCGAAGCAACAAAGGAGAAATAGAAATGGCAAGCAGACCGATGGAAGTCAAGGATAAGCCCTCACCGTCTGTTGGAGAAGCGATAGATAGAGCTTCCCTGAGTGCCTACGGCACCGCCCGATCTACTATTCAGGGAACACCCCTCAGTGCCGATGCCTTACGTAAGATCCATGCCTGCTGGCGGGCTTGTAACTACATGAGCCTTGGCATGATTTATCTGCAAGACAATCCCCTGCTGAAGGAACCCCTCAAGCCGGAACACATCAAGAACCGGCTGCTCGGGCACTGGGGATCGAGCCCGGGCCTGGCATTCCTCTATCTTCACCTGAGCCGATTAATCAAGAAAGACGATCTGGATATGATCTTTCTTGCCGGACCAGGCCATGGTGCTCCGGGCGTGCTCGGGCCGGTCTACCTGGAGGGCACTTACTCCGAGATCTACACTGACAAAAGCGAAGACGCCAGCGGCCTGCACGAATTCTTTAAACAGTTTTCCTTTCCGGGTGGCATAGGCAGTCACTGCACTCCGGAAACGCCAGGCTCAATCCATGAAGGAGGCGAGCTCGGATATGTACTTTCTCATGCCTGCGGCGCCGCCTTCGACAATCCTGACCTGATTGTCGCGGCCGTAGTCGGGGATGGAGAATCAGAAACGGGCCCCTTGGCTACCTCCTGGCACGTCGGCAAATTTCTGAACCCCATTCGAGATGGCGTCGTCCTCCCGATTCTTCATCTCAACGGCTACAAGATTAATAACCCCACCCTGCTGGCTCGCATCAGTCACGAAGAAGTAGAGAACCTGTTCCGAGGCTACGGCTGGACACCTTACTTCGTGGAAGGTTCCGACCCTGACAGCATGCACCAGGCGATGGCCGCGACCTTGGAGCACTGTATTTCGGAGATTAGAAAGGTCCAGCAGGAAGCCCGCAGCTCCGGAGTTGCAAAGCGTCCCCGCTGGCCCATGATTGTGCTGCGTACGCCAAAAGGCTGGACCGCTCCGGCTGAAGCCGGCGGCCACCGGCTGGAGGGCTCCTGGCGAGCGCATCAGGTTCCGTTGGCGAACGTGAAGAGCAACCCGGAGCAACTGAAGGTTCTCGAAACGTGGATGCGCGCGCAAAGACCAGAGGAACTGTTCGATGCTGACGGCAAGCTGATTTCGGAACTCAAAGAAATGATGCCGTCCGGCACCCGCCGTATGAGTGCGAACCCGCATGCAAATGGGGGGCTCCTCAGACGATCCTTGCGCCTACCCGATTTCCGGGAATACGCTTTGAAATTCGACAAGCCCGGACAGATCGAAGCCGAGAACACGCGCCCATTGGGCATGTTCCTTCGAGACGTGATGAAAGAGAACATGGACCGCTTTCGCGTTTTCGGCCCCGACGAGAACACCTCGAACAAACTGAACGACATCTATGAAGTCAGCAAAAAGTTCTGGATGGAAGAATACTTCCCTGAGGATGCTGATGGCGGCGAACTGGCGCCCGACGGGCGGGTTGTCGAGATGCTCAGCGAGCACACCATGGAAGGGATGCTCGAGGGCTACCTGCTCACAGGGCGGCACGGCTTCATTTCTTCCTATGAAGCCTTTGTTCACGTTATCGATTCCATGTTCAATCAACATGCGAAATGGCTGTCGATCTGCAATCACCTGTCCTGGCGCGAAGAGATTTCTTCGCTGAACCTGCTGATCACCTCGACCGTCTGGCGGCAGGACCACAACGGCTTTACCCACCAGGACCCGGGCTTCATCGACGTGGTGGTGAACAAGAGCGCCGCGGTTACTCGCATTTACATGCCGCCCGATGTGAACTCTCTCCTGTCAGTCGCCAATCACTGTCTGCGGAGTGACAATTACGTCAACGTAATTGTCTGCGACAAGCAGTTGCATCTGCAGTATATGGATATGGATGCCGCCATCAGACATTGCACCAAAGGCATCGGGATCTGGGATTGGGCCAGCAACGACCAAGGCGGCGAGCCCGATGTTGTGATGGCGTCCGCCGGCGACATTCCCACCCAGGAAGCGCTGGCCGCAATCGCGTTGCTTCGCGAAGAATTCGCCGATCTCAAGATCCGCTACATCAATGTGCTTGATCTGTTCAAGCTGCAACCCAGCACAGAGCATCCGCACGGATTGACTGATCGTGATTTCGACTCTCTGTTTACTGTCGACAAGCCGATCATCTTTAATTTCCACGGCTATCCCTGGTTGATTCACCGTCTGGCGTACCGTCGAACCAACCACCACAACATGCACGTGCGGGGCTACAAGGAAAGGGGCAACATCAATACCCCGCTGGAGCTCGCCATCAACAACGAGATAGACCGCTTCAGCCTGGCGATTGACGTGATCGACCGCACGCCGAAACTGCAGAGAATCGGGGCGCACGCCAAGGAAAGATACCGCGATCTGCAGATCGATTGCCGCAACTATGCGTACGAGCAAGGCACCGACAAACCGGAAATGGCCGGATGGAGGTGGCCATACTAATCCGCTGAGATAGTAACCGCATGTGCCTGGCGTGAAAAAAGTCACCGATGTTTGTCGCACGCGAACATCGGTGAGTTTTCATCACATGTGCGCTTCGCCCTAATCGGCACCAGCATAACTTCCTACAAATAGTCGATCAGTGGGGCAGTGACCAACACCGGTAAGTTGTGCGTTCGGGCGCTGAATCGGACCATCCTCAAGGCTCGCTGCCGGATCGCGCTACCGATGCTAGAATATGCGGCATCTTTCCACCAGCATGACCGCCGAACGCTGGAAGCGTGTTGCCGAGATATACGACAGCGTTATCGAAGCTCCCCCGGCGGCCCGCGGAGCGATGCTCGACGAGGCCTGCCAAAGCGACGAAGATCTGCGTCTCGAAGTTGAGTCGCTGCTCGAGGCGAGAGAGGCGGCCGGAGATTTCCTCTCACCAGACGAACTGCACCGCCACATTCGCGACCTCTCTCGTCCTGAAGTCGCCGTGGGCGACATGCTCGGCCGTTACCAGATTTTATCTGTCGTCGGAGCGGGCGGAATGGGCGAGGTATACCTGGCTCACGATGCCGAGCTGAACCGCCGCGTCGCCTTGAAAGTATTGCCCGTCCAGTTTACGCGAGACGAAGAGCGAATCGTTCGCTTTCGACGCGAGGCGAGGGCCGCTTCGGCGCTCAGCCATCCGAACATCCTAACCATCTATGACGTCGGCCAGAGTGGCGAAACCTGGTTTATTGCCACGGAATTCGTGGAAGGCGTCACGCTGCGAACCCGGCTTGCCGAGCGGCCATTGGCTATACAGGAAGTTCTGGATATTGCGCTTCAGTGTGCTTCGGGCCTTGAAGCCGCACACGAAGCGGGAATCGTTCATCGCGACGTGAAACCAGAGAACATTCTGGTGCGGCCAGATGGCGTCGTGAAGATAGTCGACTTCGGCCTGGCGAGGAGCACCCAAGACTGTCTCGAATTGTTCGACAATGCCACCCAAACAGGCGCAGTAGTGGGAACTCCGCGTTACATGTCGCCTGAACAGGCGCGTGGACAGAAGCTCGATGAGCGGTCTGACATCTTCAGCCTTGGCGCCGTCGTGTATGAGATGATCGCTCGTCAGCCGGCCTTCCGCGGTGTGACTAGCGCCGAAGTCTTCGCGGCGCTGCTCAGCTCTGACCCGGAACCGCTCACTTCGCCCGGATTGAACGCGATCATTCAAAAGGCGCTTGCAAAGGACCGGGAGTGCCGTTATCACAGGATGCACGACCTGGCGGCGGATCTTCGGACGTTCCGGGAACAGCCGGCGGATTTCGTCCGTGCAACCGAGCATCTCAAAAGCACTCGGTTGTCCCGGCGAGCGATCCTGACCAGCGCGGGCGCGCTTGGTGCTGGAGTGGGCCTGTATCGCTTGCGTTCGAAATGGTCCGGCAATACCGCCCAGGAGGGAACGCCGAAGGTCACCCCTTTGACCAGCTTCGCGGGTTACAAAGACTTCGGTTCATTTTCACCCGACGAAGAGCGAATCGTGTTCAGTTGGAACGGCGGCCAGGGCGGAAGCGGGGGTAGGCAGGAACGTGACGTCTACATCGAAAAGATCTCAAGAGGTGAGCCTGTCCGATTAACGTTTGCACAGCAGGACGACACACATCCGGCATGGTCACCCGACGGGCGTTCCATTGCATTTTGCCGATTGATGGACAATCGGACGCCCTACATGCGATACGCGATTTTGATAACGCCCGCGAGTGGAGGCGCGGAGCGCAAAATCACGGAGGGCGCCGAAGGAGTTTCGTGGTCGCCTGACAGTAAAACGCTTGCAGTCGCCGGTTTGCCGCCCGAATCCGGCGGCATATTTCGGATATCCGTTGAAAACGGCGTGCGGACTCGACTGACCCGTCGGTCGCTCCATCTCGATGACCTGCCAGTCTTTTCGCCGGACGGGAGGTGGATCGTATTCACTCGCTCATTCGGTCCGAGGGCGCGCGAGTTGTTTGTTATTCCGGCGTTGGGAGGATCTGAACGGCAACTCACCTTCGAGCATCAACCCACGTACGGAGCCGCCTGGACAGCCGACAGCAAGGAGATCGTGTTCTCGTCGAACCGGGGAGGCGGCGGTGAGAGCTTGTGGCGCATCTCTCTCGCGGGGGGTACCCCCCGGCGGCTTGGGTCAATGTTCGAAGGTGCTTTCTACCCTTCCATTTCGCGAAAAGGCGACCGGCTGATTTATACCGAGTCGTTTAAAGATACGAACATCTACTTGAGCGAAGGAGCGGGATTCGCCGGGCGATCCATACCCCGTCATTTCGGCGAGCCAAGGAGGCTCATTGTCTCCTCCCGCCGCGACGATAGCCCCAACATCTCAGGTACAGATGATCGCATCGCCTTCGTCTCGAAGCGGACCGGTAATGAGGAGATATGGATCTGCGATCGCGACGGCCGCAATCCTGTGCAAGTGACTTCGTTTGGCGGACCAGATACGGGAACGCCCCGCTGGTCGCCGAATGGACACTGGCTGGCGTTCGATTCAAGTGCTGCGGGAAATCCCAACATATATGTCATCAGCGCCGAGGGAGGCTCTCCGCGGCGACTAACCAGCGGAACTTCCGGAAACTACATGGCGTCCTGGTCTCCGGACGGCAAGCGGATCTACTTCAAATCAGACCGGTCGGGCAGCGATCAGATCTGGTCGATCCCGGTGCAGGCCGGCCCTGCAACTCAGATTACGCGCGGCGGCGGATGCGAAGCGTTTTCATCGCCCGATGGCAAGCTCTTGTACTACACGAAACGGGGGTGGGGCGCGATCTGGACTGTGCCCACGGAGGGCGGCCCTGAGAAGCCGGTCCCCGAGCTGGAACGCTACGACCGGATCTTCCGATCGTGGGGGATAATACGTGAGGGCATCTATTTTATGTCGCGCGAGGAAGGTCCGCGGCAGACCGTTCGCTTCTTCACTTTCGCGACCCGGCAGGTTTCTTCCCTGCTTACTCTGGATAAAGAGCCAATATGGAACTATCCCGACGTGGCGCTCTCCTCAGATGGCAGCAGACTACTTACAGCTCGCCTCGATCAGGAAGTAAATGATCTGATGCTGATCGAGAATTTCCGGTGAAACCACTGAGCGCATGCATCCTCCGCCCGGCGAAGTTACTCAGTTATTAAACGCCTGGAGCCGGGGCGATCCTGAGGCGCTCGAGCGGCTTGTTCCAGTGGTTGAAGGGGAACTGCGACGTTTGGCGCGCAGCTACCTGAGCCGGGAGCAGCCTGGAGAGACTCTACAGCCGACGGCTCTGGTGAACGAAGCTTATGTCCGCCTTATCGGCTGGAACCCAGTGGAATGGCAAAACCGAACTCATTTCTATGCCGTGGCTGCCAAAATGATGCGGCGTATCCTTGTGAACCAGGCAATCAGCAGAGGACGGAAAAAACGCGGTGGCTCTGCTCTCCTGGTCTCGCTTGCTGAGGCGGATCAGGCGTCTCATCGCAGCGCGGATATCCTGGCTCTCGATGAGGCGCTGATCAAATTAGCCCGGATCGACGATAGAAGGAGGCAGCTTGTCGAACTGCGGTTCTTTGGGGGGCTTACGGCTGAAGAGACCGCGGAGGTTCTTAGCATTTCCGTGCGGACGGTGCATCGGGAATGGGACCTTGCCCGAGCGTGGCTGTTTCGCGAGCTGCGCGGCAGGAAAGAGGCGCAGCAGCAATGAACAACTTCATTGGAGAAAATCGCGAGATACGTTAGGAAGAAACTTTTCAGCGGCATGGCAAGTTTCGCCGGCTTTTGTTGCTTACAGAAATTAGGAGGCATTCATCAGCCAATATGAAGCGCAGAGACTTTCTCAAATCCACCACCGCGATTACGGGTGGAATCTTTTCCGGCCTTTACAAAGCGTCAGCCGAAGGAATCCCGGAACGCAGGCCAGTGACAGGCGACAAGCCAAACATTCTCTTCATTCTGGTGGATGAATTACGTTATCCGACAGTATTCCCGCACCACATCAAGTCGCCGGGCGAGTTTCTGGAGAGGTACATGCCGCATGTCCACAGCTTATGGAGGCGCGGCGTAAAGTTCGGTGAGTATCACAACGCCGCCAACGCCTGCACGCCGTCGCGAGGCGTGATGATCACCGGCCTGTATTCGCAGCAGAACTGGCTAATCACAACCATCACGTCCTCTCCCCAGCAGTCGCCGCCGGCGCTCATGCCGGTGTTGAATCCGGCTTATCCAACGTATGGCAAGCTGCTAAAGTCGAACGGGTATACCACTCCCTACATTGGCAAATGGCATGTTTCAATTCCCTCTTCAGCCACCAATACCCTTCAAAATTATGGCTTTGATTACTACCCGACTTTTTACGATCCCGTAGGGTTCAATCTTCAGGGGACGTACGGGAACGAAGACGAAGGTTTTCACAATGACGCTTATTCCGCCTCGCAGGCAGTAACTTGGCTAACTGAGCAGGCGCCACTGAACAAGCCGTGGTGTTTGACTGTGAGCCTGGTGAATCCACACGACCGGGAGTTCTATCCCGCCGGCACCGAATTTCAGACCGTCGCCAACTTATTCGCTTCGGGCGCAACCAATCCGGACGACCTGACGCAAATGCAGGCCGGCTATGGCACACCGAAGAATCCCCCCACCGTCTCCTGGGACACGAATGAGCTAAAATCCCAAAAGTCTTACGGGTACCCGACGCTGCCGCCCAATTGGGAATCGCGGGAGGAGCTGGAGAACAAACCATCCACTCAGGTGTTTATCCACGATTTCCAGCAAGGCATATGGGGCGGCGCCACCGACGATTCGACCCAGGATACCGCCAGCGTCGACCCATATCCGAATCCTCCGCACGTGCAGTTGGGTTTTGGTATCGCGAAGATGCCTTTCAGCTACTGGCAGCGGGGTTTCGACAGCTATACGCAGATCATGCAGATTGTCGATTGCCAGATCGGGCGAGTGCTCAAAGCACTGCATTCCTTGCCGGATCCCGTAGTCGACAACACGGTAATCGTATTTGCATCCGACCATGGCGAGTATTGCGGAGCGCACGGCCTGCTGCAAGGCAAGATGGCCACGGTTTATGAAGAAGCCTGGCACGTTCCCCTGATCGTGGTCGATCCCAGCGGCCGATTCACTGACGACACTCACATCATTCGGAACGGGCTGACTTCTTCCGTCGATTTGTTCAACATGCTGGTCAGCATCGGATACCGGGGCACGAATGAGTGGATGAGACAAGACAATCTTGCCGCGATATACGG
This sequence comes from Acidobacteriaceae bacterium, assembly GCA_019233755.1. Classification (GTDB taxonomy): domain Bacteria; phylum Acidobacteriota; class Terriglobia; order Bryobacterales; family Bryobacteraceae; genus Bog-105. The sequence goes on from JAFAMD010000063.1 coordinate 40,502, forward strand.
TGACCGGCACGACATGGTATCCATGCTGCAGTCCTCGAGCGCGCCTGGGCGTCCTTATGTGCTCTTTGCGACGGACGAAATAGTACCCGATTACGTCAACTTCAACCTGGCCCCTCTGCATGTTCTGGGTCTACGACTCGAAGACAGCAAGTTGGGAGCCTATGCGCACTGGGCGCCGTTGACCTCCCAAATCGTGGGGCGGGTGCAGAAAGAATTCTACAACTACTCAACACCGCACGGATCGCTCGAACTCGACAGCACTCCAGGCGATCCGCGGGTTAAACCGTTGTATGAGAATCTGATCCACAACATCGTGCCGAATGAATTGCAGGAGCGGCTACCAGGCACGCTCGGTGTGCAGCAGCAGTTGTCAAAAAGAGCTGAGCTCATCTGGGCCCAATTCATCGCGCTGCAGCCGCCCCCGACTTGGCAGGGCGGCGGTCTGCACAAGCTGCTCGGTTACGGTTGGGAATTCTAAAAGCACAGCGCGGGAGCGCGTCCCACAAGGACAACCGCGCTCCCGCTGGTGCAAGACCTGACGAGCATCATACGAGTCCGGCGGCGGGCGGACGGCGGTCGCGAAATGCAAGGTGAACACCTTGGTTCTTGTTCACCGGCAGCAGTTGTTGAATCAATGGCAGGCACGGCTGGCAACGTTGTAGTTGGCAACGTTGTAGTTTGACGCGTTCACGGCGACGTTGTTATACTTCGCGGCGCGATGATTCGCGTCCGAGGAGGTTCCTGTGCTAAGGGTTTCACTAGCTGGTTTTCTGATCGCTGCCTCAGCAACTCTCGCTTTCGCAGACGAAAATGGGAAGGTTCGTCAACCCAAGCTCACTCCGCAAAAGAGCGGCACTACGCAGCGATTGATCGCTGTCAGCCCGGTGAACTCCCGCGTGGTATGGGCAGCCGGAACTGGCGGTACGTATGTCCTAACAACCGATGGCGGCGAGACCTGGAAGGCCGCAGTCGTGCCCGGGGCTGAAGGTCTGGAATTTCGTGATGTGTACGGGGTCAGCGACAAGGTCGCCTATTTAATGTCGGTCGGCGCGAACACGACCGATTTTCGAATCTATAAAACCATCGATGGTGGCGCGAGATGGACAGTACAGTTCACCAATGAGACCGTGAACGCATTCTATGACTGTTTCGCGTTCTGGACCCCGAGGCGCGGCATCACGCACAGCGATTCGGTAAATGGAGTTTTCCCCGATATCCGGACAACCAACGGAACGACCTGGGAGTCTATCGCCGCCAATATGCCGCCGGCTTTACCGGGAGAAGCTTCCTTTGCGGCAAGCGGAACCTGCGCAACAACAGAAGGAGAAAGAAACGCGTGGATTGCGACGGGCGGCTCACCAATCGCGAGGATTTTAGCCACCCGAGATGGCGGCAACACGTGGACAGCATACGATACTCCGCTAGTAAGCTCGCCCAGCGCGGGCGGAATCTCGGTAGCGTTCCGCAATGCGCGGCATGGCATTCTGGGTGGCGGCGATCTGGCCTCAAATGATGCCGCTGAGACGGCTACGTCGGATGACGGTGGCCAAACGTGGATTCTTACCAACAAACCGCCCGTGAAGGGCGCTATTTTTTGCGTTGCCTATGTCCGGGGCAATTGCCGTGACGACGACAAAGAATTCGACCGCGAGGGCAACTGCCACGATGAGGACGAACAATTCGATCGCGAGCGCGACCATGCCGTTGTGATTACCGCCGAGACCGAGCCGAAATTCAACTCCGGGGCTGCCGCCTGGACTCCCGATGAGGGCCGGACTTGGTTTCAGATACCAGGAGTGAGCGGATACTGGGCGGTTGCTTTCGCCAATCCGAAAGCCGGATGGTTCGTTGGTAATAGGGGTAAGATCCTGAAGATCAGCTTCTGAGATAGTCGCATCGCCACACGGCGAATCGCCCTGATCTCAAGATTACCCAGATTGGATGATAATTGATGATCAAGGGAAAGTTATGGGTTCGGCACCCGCACCCGGCCTTACTCAGTTGCTAGCGAGTTGGAGCCACGGAGATCAGCGGGCGCTCGAACAGTTGATGCCTCTTGTCTACGGCGAACTACGGCGATTGGCTTCGGCATACCTTCGGCACGAACGTTCTAACCACACCCTCCAGAGCACTGCGTTGGTTCACGAAGCTTTCATGCGGCTCGTGGACCAGCAGAACGTCGAGTGGCAAAATCGCGCACATTTCTTCGGCATTGCCGCCCAAATGATCCGGCGAATACTTGTCGACTACGCTCGTGCTCAGCGCACTGAGAAACGCGGCTCCGGGGCAGTGAAGCTAGAACTGGATGCGGCTTTGGCGGGAACGCTCGATTCGGGCTTGGACGTGGACCTTTTAACTCTCAATGACGCGCTTGATCGGCTGTCCCACCTCGACGCGAGGCAAGGCCGAATCGTGGAGCTCCGCTTTTTCGCAGGTCTTTCCGTCGATGAGACGGCCGAAGTCATGAACGTTTCGCCCACTACTGTTAAGCGCGAATGGAACACCGCACGGGCGTGGCTCTTCCGCGAAATGACCCGCAATCCGACGATTCGCGACCCGGCTGTATGACGCCAGAAGAGTGGCAGCACGTCAAGCGCATCCTGGATGCCGCGCTCGATATCGCCCCTGACGATCAAGCCGCATTTCTTGACCAAGCCTGCGAGGGCGATAGCGCGTTGCGTTCCGAGGTGGAATCGCTGCTGGTTTCGTTTGCCAATTCCGGCACATTCATCGAGCGGCCAGTCGCTGCGCCAGCACATCCGGTCGAACTCGACAGGCTCTCGCCAGGTACCAGTCTCGGCCCTTACCGCATCGTCCAACTGATAGCCGAAGGAGGCATGGGCGCTGTCTATCAAGCTGTTCGCGAGGACGAAGTCTACCGCAAGCTGATGGCTGTGAAAATCGTCCGCCACTGTATCTACGGCGAGTACGCGCTCAAACATTTCACCACGGAGCGCCAGATTCTGGCGCACTTCGACCACCCCTCCATCGCCAAACTGTTCGATGCCGGCGCCTTGCCGGATGGACGCCCCTACTTCGTCATGGAGTTCATCGCGGGCGTGCAGATTGACGTCTGGTGCGACGAGCGCCGCCTGTCCACACGCGACCGCCTTGAACTTTTTCTCAAGGTTTGCGCCGGCGTGGAGTACGCGCATCGCAACCTCGTTGTCCATCGCGACTTGAAGCCGGGCAACATTCTCGTCAGCGAAGACGGTGAGCCCAAGCTGCTCGATTTTGGAATCGCCAAAATTCTGGAGCAGAACCCGCTCACCGGCAGTCCGGCGGGAACGATCACTGTCCTGCCGATGATGACTCCGGAGTACGCCAGTCCGGAGCAGGTGCGCGGCAGCTTGGTGAACACGGCCACTGACATCTACTCGCTAGGAGTTTTGCTCTACGAATTGCTCACTGGCCATCACCCGTACCAGCTCAAAGGACGCATGCCACACGAAGCGGCCCAGATTATCTGCGAACACGATCCGCCTCGGCCCAGCACTGTGGTGCGGCGGACGCTGCCCGCAGATCCCGACACGGGCACGGACGCCCTTACCCCGGAGTCGGTTAGTGCGACACGCGATGGCCGCCCCTCGGGGCTCCGTCGTGCGTTAGCCGGTGATCTCGACAGAATCGTTCTCAAAGCTCTTGAAAAACAGCCCGCACGCCGCTACTCCTCGGTTGAGAAATTCGCCGATGACATCCGCCGTCACCTCGATGGCCGACCTGTCGAAGCGCGCGGGGCGTCCTGGAGCTATCGTTCCGGCAAGTTCGCGCGCCGGCATACAGCGGCTGTGATCGCAACAGCGCTCGTTGCGCTCTCGCTGATCGCCGGGCTCGTCGCCACCACCCGCGAACGGCGCCGCGCCGATAACGAAGCGGCCACCGCCACAGCCGTCAATGATTTTCTCCAGAGCGATCTCTTGGCACAGGCAAGCGCCAGTGTACAAGCGCGGCCGGATGTCAAGCCCGATCCTGACCTGAAAGTGCGCACCGCTCTCGACCGGGCTGCCGCGCGGATCGCGGGCAAGTTTGACAGCCAGCCCCTTGTTGAGGCTTCCATCCGCCAAACGATCGGCGATGCGTACCTTGATCTGGGTCTCTATTCGCAGGCGCGGGGGCAGCTAGAGCGAGCGCTCGACCTCCGGCGTCACATGCTGGGAGCCGGACATCGAGATACGTTGACCAGCATGCATAAATTGGGAGTGCTCGATTGGTATCAAGGTAAATATGCACAGGCTGAACCGCTGTTGAGCAGCGTTCTGGAGATGCGCCGCCGCACTCTGGGCCAGGAACACCCCGATACTGCCAGCGCAATGAATGATTTGGCTCTTGTGGAGTGGTACCGCGGCGAGTATCCCCGCGCCGAGCCGCTCTTCACGAAAGCTCTCCAGATCCGGAGCAGCCTGTTGGGTCCGGAGCATCCGGAAACGCTGAGCACGATGAACGATCTGGCGGGCCTATATGTACACAGAGGCAAGTATGGTGAGGCTGAGACATTGTTCGTCAAGCTTGTTGAAGTGCGCCGCCGCGTTTTAGGGCAGGAGCATCCTCGTACTCTGCTCAGCATGAATAACCTCGCGGTCGTTTATTGGGATGAAGGCAAGTATCCGCAAGCCGAGCGGCTGCTGAGCGACGTTTGCGACGCGAAAAGTCGCGTGCTGGGCCCGGAACACCCGGAAACGCTCAGCACGATGAACAACCTGGCAGGGCTCTATCGGGATCAAGGTAAGTATCAACCGGCTGAGGCGCTATTTACGAAAGTCCTCGAAGTGCGGCAGCGCGTGATGGGCCAGGAGCACCCGGACACCCTAATCAGCATAAACAACCTGGCATTGCTTTATCTCTATGAGGGCAGGCACGCACCAGCCGAGGCACTGTTCCTCAAAGCCCTTGAAGCGCGGCGGCGTGTATTGGGTGAGGACCATCCGGATACACTGATCAGCCTGAATAACCTGGCGATGCTCTATGTCTATCAGGGAAAGTACGCAATGGCCGAGCCGGTTTACGTGAGCGTGATCGAGCGGCAACAGCGTGTGCTGGGAGCGCAACATCCCCGAAGAATGGCGAGTATCAACGACTTGGGAGAGCTTTATCTCAAGCAACAGAAATATGCTGCGGCTGAGCCACTGCTCCGTGAGGCGCTAAACAGCCAGAAGAAGACCGGGATTCAGACGTGGGTCCGATACAACTCCGAAAGCCTGCTGGGCGCCAGCCTAACGGGTCAAGAGAAGTACGCCGAGGCCGAACCGCTCTTGTTGTCAGGTTATGAAGGCATGCTCCAACAGAAAGCCACCATTCCCTGGGAACGCCAGCCTGCTCTAAACAATCGAGTAGAGTGGATTCTTCGCCTCTACGAAAATTGGGGAAAGCCAGACAAGCTGGCGAAGTGGCGCGAAGAGCCGCAACTTTCAACCCCGGCACCCGCGTCCCGCAACGAACGGCAGTAAACGAAAAATTCCTTGAGATAAGCCCTCATCTCGCAACGGCCGGACCCAACAGCCGGGCGCGGCGGTTTGGCAGTTTTCGAATAGCATCTTCGCCTGGTCCCATTTGGTCTCCGATTCCGCGTATTTAGGCAGAATCGGAAGCTTTCCGCCCGCTATTGACAATGCATCGGCGCTGAGTTTCCAAGAATTTGGAGAGGAATACAAATGAGGAGTATTGTATTGGCACTGCTGGTTTCAGCCGTGTGTATTGCGCAGGATCTGCCGCAGCCCGATCAGGTAGTCGTAGAGCCCGATCAGCTAACCGCTGACGCTCATCGGACAACAGGGCCGCTGGGCATTCACAACAAAGCATCAAACGAAAGCCTTGAGCTCATAAATTTCCTTGACGGGCAATTTGATACCGACACCGGATGGAGTGCATCGACGCCGGTTCATGCGCCGTGGGCGGCTGCCTCGCTGGCCGTAGGTTCGGGAGAGCTGAGGGCCGCCGTGAATTGGAATGTAGGCTTCTACCAGGAGGGATCGAACGAGTCGTGGTTCCAGGAACGCCTGGCCGATTTCTTCGGCAATGGACTTCTTCCGCCTTACTTCAGGATCGGCTCACCCCAATATACGTACGATGCAGCGGGCGGCCGGTTCATCCTAGTGGCGGGAGCCACCCTTCCCAGTCAACGCGAGTCCTGGATCACTATCGGAACCACTTATCTTCCGCAGGGAACGGTGGGCCGGTCAGACTGCACGTTTAGGCTAGACGCCAATGTGCTGCCGGGCACTCACACAAACTTCTATGCGGATGAGCCGCAAATCGCCATGACCGCGCAATACATTGTAGTCACCGCGGAAATGCGCTCTTTCGCTGACGGCTCGTTTCAGTACGTCAAGATGTGGGTGATCCCAAAGAGAAGCGTTTACAACGTTGAGTATCAGAATTGCCCGGCTTACATCGATCAATACACTTACTGGTGGGCATTGAAGAACGCGGACGGAACGTTAGTCACTTCTCTGGCTCCAGCCAACAGCAGCAGCTCGGTCACTTATCTCCTTAACGCGCAAACGCCAGGAACAAATGGCGCGAACGCGCTTACAAAGTGGCAGTTAGACACCAGCCGTCCGGGAGCTTTCACATTGACCAAAATGAATGTGCCGACGGCGCGCTACTTTGCGCCGCCGCCCGCTCAGCAAGCCGGCACATCCACCCTGATTAACACATGGGATACGCGACTGTCCAACGTCGTCTACCAGGGCAATTCGCTATGGACAGCCCAAACAACAGGCTGCCGCATCATCGGAGACCCCACGGAGCGATCGTGCTTACGTTGGTATCAAATCGCCGCGCAGACCGGAGCGGTCCTGCAGCAATCTACTTTCGGGGTGAACAATGCCTCCGTGTACACGCCATGGATCGTTGCCAACGGGTACGGTAATGCAGTTGCCGTATTCAACGCATCAGGCCCGACGGCGCAGGTCGGCATTTACTTTGCGGGCCGCAAAGGAACAGACGCAGCCAACTGGCTCCCGCTGTTCTATGTCCTCCAACAAGGCGAGTCCTGCTATGCGCGCTCGCCTAACAACGCCGTGGGCGGCCCGCGCAGCGGCGGCTTCCTCGATCCAAACGACGCTAATCTGTTTTGGATCTCGGCGGCTTACACGTCCGGTTCCAGCAGCAATTGTAGTTCTAATGACTGGTCGACCAAGATAGCCAGCGTGTCATTCAGGTGACGTGAGCGGGCGGGGGAAGAACGCTCGGAGTCACCAGGGCCGGACTCCGAGCCTCCGACCCGGTTCTCCTGCCGCCCTTCTGTTGCGCGTTGGGTTTGTCACACAGAGAAATTTGAAGGATGGGCAAAGGATGCCGCGCTTAGACTCGAAGAGTAGGGCATTTGTTCGGAAAGCAGAAGCGCAGCATGAAAATCGGATTAAACATGGAATTCATCCGCTCGCAAGACAAGCCTTTTGAAGAGGGCGTCCGGCGAGCGGCGCAGATTGGCTACAAGTTCGTCGAACCTATGGTTCACAACGGCCGGGAACTGCTGAGCGAGGCGGGGTATTTCCATTCGTTCTCAATGGATAACGATCCTCTGGAAATGCGCGAAATCCTGGATCGCTACGGCATGGAGGCATCGGGCCTGTCTGCCCATTGCCCGCTCATGCGGCCCGAGATCAGCGTGCCGTATCTGGAAAAAGCGGTGCGCTTCGCTGCGGCGATAGGCGCCCCGGTAGCGAATACGGATGAAGGCATCCGGCCGGACTGGCTGGGGGATGACGATTGCTTTCACGTCATGAAATATACGCTTACCAAGGTGCTGCAGACAGCGGAGCGGCACGGCGTCTTCCTCGGCATTGAGCCACACCAGAGCATCACAAAGACGACTGACGGCCTTCTTCGTATCGCCAATCTCGTGGATTCGCCCATGCTAAAGGTGAATTACGACACCGGGAACGCGTTCCTCGGCGGCGCGGATCCTTATAACGGATTAAGAGCCGTGATGGATAAGCTTGTTCACGTCCATGCCAAGGACATATCGGTTCAGCAGGCCGCATCCGAACAGGGGAAAGTGACGGGCACGCCGGTCGGTTGCGCGTGTGGAGAAGGCGTGATCGATTGGCCGCGCGTTGTTTCGATCCTGCGCGAAGGCAACTATGATGGCGCGCTATCCGTGGAATGCGGCACAGCGAAACAGGCTGAAGAGAGTCTGCGGTATCTGACGGGCGTTTTGAAGTAATGCGCCTTGGTTGCAATAAACAGGTAGGTTCAACGTTCCGCATGTTTCTGCGCGCTTGCGCTGTAATGATTGCGGTGGCTCCGCTCCTTGCACAAAATCAACCCGCTACCCGTCAGACACCGGCGGCGGAAGACCAAGGTCCGCCCGACTCGGTCTTACGCCAGATATGGCCGAACCTGCCGCCGAATCAGGATCCGACTGCGGTTGCGCGGGGAAAGCGGCTCTTTGAGGCAAACTGCTCCTTCTGCCATGGGCCGGAAGCAACAGGCGGAAACGGCGGCCCGGACTTGATCCGTTCCGTCCTCGTAAATCATGACGACAAGGGCAATTTGATCGGCCCCGTCGTTCACAACGGCAGACCCGATAAAGGAATGCCCACTTTTTCGAGTCTGTCCGACCAGCAGATTTCAGACCTTGTGGCGTTTTTGCATCAGAGAAACCGCGATGCCCGGCTTCGATTCACTTACAAGGTAGAAAACGTGGCCATTGGCGATGCCTCGGCCGGCAAGAGCTACTTCGCAGCTCACTGCAGTAACTGTCATTCCGCTACGGGAGACCTTGCGGGCCTAGCTTCCAAGTATCCAGCCGACGTTTTGCAACAGCTTTGGCTGTCTCCCCAGCCGCGATCTGGAACCGGCGATACGCAACTTTCGGATGTGACGATCACGCTGCCTTCAGGCCAAACATTCTCGGGAAAACTGGCGCATCTTGACGAGTTTGACGTCTCTCTGTATGACGCCCGCGGCTACCACAGTTTTCCGCGGACGTCCGGAACTAAAGTGGAGGTACAGAATCCGCTTGCCGCTCACGAGGAGTTGCTGAGCCATCTTACTGACTCAGACATGCACAACGTGACCACTTACCTGGAGACTTTGAAGTGAAACTTTGGCCGGCTCTAACTGGAACCCTGCTACTGGTGATCCTGCTCCAAGCCCAGGGACTGGGTCCAAAAGAGTTACTGCAACCTCTGGCTTCTAACTGGCCGACTTACAATGGCGACTATTCGGGCCGCCGCTTCAGCCAGCTCACGCAGGTGAATGCTGGTAATGTAAAAGATTTGACTCTCGCATGGACCTATGATTCGGGCGGCTCAGCCATCAAAGCGACTCCGTTGATGGTGAATGGCGTCCTTTACTTTACGGTTCCGGATCATGCATGGGCGGTAGATGCGAGAACCGGCCGCGAACTCTGGCATTGGACGACCACGAGCCGGGGTGGCACACACATCGGGAACCGCGGTATGGGCATGTATGAGAACTGGCTGTTCTTTGTTACTCCCGACGACTACCTGGTTTCTTTGGATGCCACAACCGGAAAGGAGCGCTGGCGGGTGGAGATCGCCGATCTGAAGCTCGATTTTTTTTCTACGGTGGCGCCTGTTGTTATCCGCAATCATGTGCTTGTTAGCCCGAGTATAGAATCTACCGACAACCGCGGCTATCTAGATTCGTATGATGCTGAGACCGGAAAGCTGCAATGGCGTTGGTATGCGACGCCCGGCCCGGGGCAACCGGGGTCGGAGACCTGGCCCAATGCAGATGCAATGCAGCATGGCGGAGGCGCGGTGTGGATTCCGGGCACATACGATCCGGAGTTGGATCTTTACTACTTCGGCACCGGGAATCCCCAGCCCGTGATGGCGGGCCAGGGACGCAGGGGAGCCAATCTCTGGGCTAATTCGATCGTTGCCATCCATCCGGATACGGGCAAAATGGCCTGGTTCTATCAAACCACCCCGCATGACGTGCACGACTGGGATTCCGCGGAGACTCCGGTGCTCTTCGATGCAGAAATCGCCGGGCAGCATCGAAAACTTCTGGCGCAGGCGAACCGGAATGGATATTTTTTCGTGCTCGATCGCACCAACGGCCAACATGTCCTGACAGCTCCTTTTGTGCCGAATAACTGGGCAAAGGGTTTGGACGAACAGGGGCGACCTATCCCGGACCCGGCTAAGAATCCGCAGCCGGCCGGGGCGATTGTGTTTCCTTCCGAGGGCGGAGCCACGAACTGGTTTCCGCCAAGTCTTGATCCCCAAACGAATCTTTTCTATGTCCGCGTGGACCGCTCCGCCGCGGTGTTCTATCTGACCGACACGAGCGCGAAACCGGAAGCATGGGGCGGTATCGATAAATCCGTGTGGGCCGGTCCGTCTTCGATAGAGGCGATCGAGGCAACAACCGGAAAAGTTGTCTGGGATCACCCGACCGGCGCCGGCGGGGTCTCCGGGTTGCTGGCCACATCCGGGAAGCTCTTATTCAGTGGGGATGGCGCAGGCAACGCCATTGCGCTTGATCCAAGCACCGGACGTACCTGCTGGCACGTCAACCTGAACGCGACCATGGCTAACGGGCCGATCACTTATGAGATAGACGGCAAACAATACATTCTGCTCGCCGCCGGGGCAAAGCTGTTTGCCTTCACACTTCCGGAAGAGTAATGACGACCATTACAAGGCGCGATCAAATCAGGCAATTGGGATGTGCAGCACTCGAACTGCTTCGAGGCCGGATGGGGAGCGCGCAAACAGCGCCGCAGCGGCTGTTTTTCAAAATCGCGCTCGGCGAGTATTCGTTTAACAGTGTCTATCGCGCGGGGGATTATGATCCGGTCCATTTGGCCGAGATCACAAAGAAGGAATTTGGGCTGAGCGCGATCGATTATGTGTCGATTTTCTGGCAAGACAAGGCGAGCGATCGCAGTTTTCTTCACGAATTGAAAACAAGGGCCGCCGCTAACGGCATCGTGAATCACCCCATTCTTGTCGATTTGCCCGGGCCGCAATTAGGAGATCTGGACAGCGAAAAACAAAAAGCTGCCATTGAAGCACATCGCCGTTGGGTGGATATCGGCAGATTTCTCGATTGCAGCGGCATCCGCGTTAACTTGAATGGTTTTGATGCGGAAAATCTGGGGAAGCCTGGCCGGAAGGAGGCTGTTCTCAAGGCGTCCGTAGAAGGTTATGGACACTTGCTGGAGTATGCGCGGCAAAGCGGACTGGACGTGCTGGTTCAGAATCATCTCGGCTACAGTTGCGATCCCGATTGGCTGGTGAGTGTAATGCAGCGGGTCAACCGCAGGAACGCCGGCATTGAAGCGGACCCGGGGCACTTCCAGGAACTCTTCATTGCGATCAAGCCGGACGGCCGTCACGAGGCCCGGACAGGAGCTAGCTTCGACACTTATGCTGGAATGGCAAAACTCATGCCATACGCTACAGCCGTAAATGCGAAAACGCATGCTTTCGATGCCAATGGAAATGAGGTCAGTTTTGACTGGCCGCGGCTCCTCCGAATCGTCAAAGCCGGTGGCTATTCCGGTTACATAGGAATCGAGTGGGAACCAACGGGGGAAGGACAAAAATTGTCAGCGTCGCAGGGGATCGCGGCCACCAAGGCGCTTCTTGAAAGGATAGGCTCTGAAGTGTCATAACGCGCGATGAAACGAGTCACTTTTTTCGCTGCTCTTGCCTTGCTTGCGATTGTTCCCATGATGCCGCAGAGCGTCGCCGACCGGCTGCCGCTCTTCCAGAAGGGCAAGATCCGGGTACTCATTCTCTCCGGGCAGAACAACCACGACTGGCGTACCACGACACCTTGCCTGCGGCAACTGCTGCTGAATAGCGGCCGATTCGACGTGCGGGTGAACGAGGAGCCGACCGGCATGACGGCCGCAACGCTCGCCGTCTATGACGTAGTGGTGCTCGACTACAACGGCCCGCGCTGGGGGCCGACGGCCGAAGCAGCGCTGGCCGACTTCGTGCGTTCCGGTAAAGGGTTAGTCGGCGTGCATGGCGCAAACTGGGCGTTCAGCGGCTTGGTAGTTCTCGGTGATCACCATGTTCCGACCGGGGTCATGGAACCGCCATGGCCAGAGTACAAAGAGATGATTGGAGGCGTGTGGTCGGATCAGCCGCCTGCATCGGGCCACGCCCCCCGGCATAACTTTCTCGTTCGAATCACAGACCCCAATCACCCCGTGACCCGTGGACTTCCCGATTCCTTCGAAGCCGACGACGAGTTGTACCACAACATGCACATAGCCGAGGGCCTTCACGTACTGGCGACGGCTTATGACGATCCCGCCAACAAGCCGGCGCCATCTAAGACACCAGCAGTTCAGCCGGGAAAATGGCCGAAGCTGGACATGAATCCTACAGGCAAAGACGAACCGATGCTGTGGACCGTTCATTACGGCCGCGGCAGGACGTTTTACACGGCCTTAGGACATGACGTCAAAGCCCAGGAACTACCAGGGTTCTCAACCACCTTCATACGAGGCGTGGAATGGGCGGCAACTGGAACAGTCAAGGAACCCGAGCCCCAGTTCCGATCCTGGGCCGAGCCGTTGCCAGGATCGCAGTAAGTTTGCGTTCTTCGCCTAAGCTACTGGTTCAATTGCAAATTGCTGAAAAGCTTGGAGGCGCAGAGCGGATTCGAACCGCTGAATAAAGGTTTGCAGATCGCGCAGGGCGCGATTCAACAGCTCCCGCAGCAACAGATTAGGCTTCGCGTCGTCGGACCCGTGTCCAATCATTTTGCCACCTTAAGTGGCGAGCGCAACATCATGTCGTTCGTATTTCCTCTCTCCCCGAAACTGATCGTAACGATCTTAGGAGATGCCGGTGGCTGGGGTGCCGGATCGCAATTGGATTATGACATTGTGGGCGCCATCGGCTACAAACTAACCCCAAGTTCATATTGGGGGCCGGTTATCGCTATCTCTACGTGGACTATCACCCCGGAAACTTCCTCTATCAAGTAGATATGAGTGGACCCGGCGTGTACGTCACATACAACTTCAAGTGAAGTGCGAGATTCCGAAGGTGAGCGCTCATTCCGCGAGGAGAGCCGAAGGCGGTACAGAAATTCGACGCTAACAAGGACAGCCTCAGGATGATGTGGTGAACGGCTGGGCTGTGACGAATGGATTCAGGGCCTACGGACGATTATCTGAAGCGCGCCATAGTGACTGCCTTCGACGGCCTGACCGATCCTGCAAGATGAAATTCACATAACTATCGCCGATGCTGTGCGGATTTGCCGGATCGTGCAGAACGCGCGAAAACCCAGCCTGTTGAGGCCGATGTTTGTGCCCATCCAAAGATTGCCGCGACGATCGCGCTGGACGCAGCGCACGGTATTGTCGAGCAAGCTTCCCGGATGGTGGGACGCATGCGGATAGTGCTCAAATGTCTCCCGCTTCGGGTCGAGCCGGTCCAGCTCTCTAAAACAGGTTCCGATACAGAGATTGCCAATCCCGATCCTTGTAGTGTGGGCTGATGCAATCGTCAGCCACGCTATTCGGGTTTCCGCGGTCGTGCCGGTAGGGTTTGGGACTGTAGCAGTCATATCTATACAAATCGTGTGGTTCCGAGCCACATGAATCCGTAATCATCCTGCCCATGGGCGCTTATCCAGCTTTGCAGCGGCCGCCCATTGACCGCGAGCGGGGTGAAACGAATATCGTGTTTGTCGATGACCGGAAGCCTTAGTAAGCCGTTTGTGTTGATTTGCAAGCCGAGAGAGTAAGAACTAAATATGAACAAAGCCTGGATTTGGAATACGGACAGCCGCACCCTGCGCAGACTGGCGGAACACACCCTGAAGCTCCCTCGTGACGCGTGATCCCGAATTTTCAGAGGCCTTCTCGCACACAGGTGATCCTACAAAGCTTGCGACCATACCAGCTCTGACCCTTTCAGGTTTGCTATTTCATCACCAGAGGCATTTTCCCGAAACTGTCTCTTGCGACAGGTAAGCCACAGAAAATTCTAAGTCTCGATCCGCAAACTTCTATCAAGCCGAACGAGACGTTTTATCCCGCTTTCTTCCCAGAAAGAGGTTCGGCGATACTGCCGTCGAGAGGAACGAACATGTTAAAAGACACTGGATCGTTGATGTTCGTCAATTGGTGGGGAAATGAGTTCTGGCGCTTCGTGTTCCAGCCAATTTCATCACAGGCGAGCTGTCGATTCGCACAGAGTTGACGACCGTTGGGCAGGCGGGTTCAGCACTCGGGATGTCCGACGAGGCTCCCAAGATCCCAACGGAGGTGAAAGAGATGGGGTATGCCACAGGCCAGTTCGGAAAGAACCATCTCGGCGGCCGGAATCAGTTCCTGCCTACCAGTACACGGCTTCGGCGAATTTTTCGGCTACTTGTACGAACTGGCGGCGATGGAGATCCATGGGAATGTCCCCACACCAATGAGTCAGGTGCCGGACGTAATGAAGTACTTAGATGAACGCTTTTTGTGCATGCGCCACCGTCAGGTCCGTCTTACTTAGGGCCCTGCTGGCGTCTTCGATGGTGATGATCTCGTGTGCCGGTGCGCTCGCGCAATCGTCGACCGCCTTGTCCGAGGCCCAGGTTTGGCCGGAAGCTGATGCGCATATAGAATTCCCATCTCATTTGCGTCTGCTCGTGTTTAGTGGTGTTCAACAGGGCGTTGATTATCCATACCAGCAGTGGTATTCATCGGCGGGACTTGGTTATCAATTCAAACCCATTCGGCTGCCGCACCTCGTGAACATTGACCCGGACAAAGAATTCCATTTTCTCGCGGGCGCCGGCTATGAGTTCCTCCGAACGATTCAATCGGGAAAGGTGAAGAACGAAGACCGGATCATTGTCGAAATGACATTCAGCTTTCGGCTGCCCTCAGAGTTCTTACTGCAGGACAGAAACCGCGTCGAATTCCGGTGGGTGAACGGAGCGTACTCCACCAGGTATCGGAACCTGCTGTTCCTCGAACGCGATTTTCTTCTTCATGGCTTCCGTTTCAGCCCCTACGGTTCTGCGGAGGTGTTCTATGACATATCGAAGAATTCCTGGGATGAGGAATGGTACACAGCCGGCATCCAATGGCCGTACAAACACATTTTCATGTTGGACACGTATTACCAACGACAAAATTGCCCGACCTGCAACCCTGCATACTGGAACGTCGCCGGTTTGACGCTAAACTTCTATTTCGGGAATAGGAAGTGAGGCGTATTTGGGTTGCAGACTCTCTCAAATTGAAATCCGGCCGATTTTCTAACTCGCTAACACAGCACAAAGCATCTTCGGGTAAATGATGGATAGGCCTGGTTAAAGTATCGCGGACATAGGACCAGGAGTCGCTGACGCGAACTTCATCACTGCCCCGCGGGCTTCCAGTTCTTATCCGGATGGAACCCTGCTATTGCAGCTCCAAGCTGGTCGGTCGTCTTGCCGACATCTTTCTCGTAAACGATACCATCCTGATTGATGACAAAGGTCATAATGCCTGAATCTGCATATTGAGCGGGGTACGCGAGCACCGCAAATCCACGGGTCATCTTGCCGTTGACAATGTAATCCTTCGCCCCGCCTTTCGCATCAGGTCCTTGTTTGTCGAGCATACGGAAGAAATAGCCATGAAAAGGTTGATAGGAGTCCGGCTTGAGGTTGTAGCCCTGGCTGGTAGCGAATGCAACCAGTGGCCCCAGCGGGCTTCTAGGTTGCGCATCCGCCGATTGCCAGTACAAGCCGTTTTGCTTTCCTCATCACTGATGAACTTCTGAGCGAATTGTTGCGTGCCGTCGTGGCGCTGCGCGTAGTACTCCAATTGCGCCGAAGCAATCGTTGCACGGACATCAATGGCCGCCAGTT
Source organism: Acidobacteriaceae bacterium (assembly GCA_019233755.1). Lineage (GTDB taxonomy): Bacteria > Acidobacteriota > Terriglobia > Bryobacterales > Bryobacteraceae > Bog-105. The sequence continues at coordinate 56,306 of JAFAMD010000063.1, forward strand.
CATTTCGGCCGATTCGGCGCGCAAGAATTTCCTTCTTGCCGGCCTCCACATCGAAGGACCACTGGCCCGCAGCATTCTTCTTCAGTGGAATGGGGAAAGCCTTGTTATCGGCGCCAGTCAGAAGCAA
>JAFAMD010000064.1 GCA_019233755.1 Acidobacteriaceae bacterium
TGACGGGCGGGCACAACGGCACCAAAGGGAAGACGACCATAGCTTGCCGCGCCTAGCCTTCTCCCACTGTGCCACTACCGCCAGGGCTTCGAAGCAGTTTCTCTCACTCACAACGCGCCCCAAGCGCGCCCGTTGCTGACGGCTGAAAGCTCTTGTGACCTGCGGATCGCCGGCATCGAAGTGTAAAATCCAAAGCGTGCCTGAGTTCGCGGAAAAGCAGAAGGCGCTCGACTTCGCAGAGGCGCGCAAGATCGTAATTAAGACGGTTCGGGGTCTTGCGAGTCCACCGGGAAAAGAAACCCTGTCTCTCGACCGGGTACACGGCCGAATTCTGGCGGAGCCCGTCCTGGCCGATCGGCATTACCCGGCCCTGCGCCGCTCGCTTCGCGACGGATTTGCAGTTCGGTCCGGCGACCTGCCCGGCGTGCTGCGCGTGCGTGGAGAAGTGCGCGCCGGGCAGTTCGAACAGCCTCCGCTCACACCTGGCGAAGCACTCGAAATCATGACGGGTGCGCCGGTGCCGAATGGCGCGGACGCGGTCGTGATGATCGAGCACGTTACCAGGCTTTCTTCAGAGCAGGTACGGATCGACCGAACCGCGGATCCCGACCAGTTCATCATCGAACGCGGCGATGAGGCTGTGATGGGTGCCGTATTGATCGCGGAAGGTACCCGGCTGGATGCCAGCCATGTAGGAGTGCTGGCCATGATCGGCCACACGTCGGTCACCGTGTCGGCCCCGCCCTCGGTCGCGATCCTCGCTACCGGCGACGAAATTGTATCGGCGAGCGAAATGCCGGCTCCTCACCAGATTCGGAATTCGAATTCGCACATGCTGGCTGCGCTCGTGAATGCGAGCGGCGGGCACGCCACCATCCTTCCGGTCGCGAGAGACACCAAAGACGATTTGCGACCGCTACTGGAACAAGGGCTCGCACACGATATGCTGCTCGTCTCGGGCGGCGTCTCGGCCGGCAGGTATGACCTTGTCAAACCTACATTACGGGAACTGGACGTCGAGTTCCACTTCGAGCGGGTGCGGGTGCAACCCGGGCAACCGACCGCATTTGGCACGTTCGGCCATAAACCCGTGTTCGGCTTGCCCGGCAACCCCGGATCCAGCCTCATCACCTACCAACTCTTCGCACGGCCCGCCTTGGAGATTCTCGCCGGCCTGGCGGAGCCTATCCTGCCGCTGCTTTCAGCGCGGTTCGAGGTGCCATTCCGCCACAAACCCGGGTTAACGCGCTTTCTGCCCGCGCGGCTCTGCACAGACGGGAACCATCTCCGTCACATTGCGTGGCACGGGTCGAGCGATCTTCCTGCGCTGGCGCGCGCCAATGCGTTCCTCGTGGCAGACCATGATCGCGAAGTTTGGGACGTGGGTGACGAGATTCGCGTCATGCTGAAACCATGAGCAACCAGTTGTCCCACTACACTGCGGCCGGAGACGTCTCCATGGTCGATGTCTCGGAAAAACAGGTCACGAAACGAACGGCCACGGCGCATGCGTTTGTAGCGATGGCAGCAGAAGTGCTTGCGGCACTTCCGGACAATAAAAAAGGAGATCCGCTGCAGGTCGCGCGCATCGCTGGCATTATGGCGGCAAAGAAAACCGCAGATCTGATACCGCTTTGTCATCCGCTGCCGCTCAGCCATGTGGGCGTGCAGTTTCACCTGCGGGCTGACGGCGTCGAGATTACCGCAACCGCGGCAACGGACGCCCAGACCGGGGTGGAGATGGAGGCGCTGACCGCGGCTTCGGTAGCCGCGCTGACGATCTACGACATGACGAAAGCGCTCGACAAGGCGATCGAGATCCGCGAGATTCATCTGCTCGAGAAGACCGGCGGGAAGTCCGGCGATTATCATCGAGAGGTTGGCACAGGCGAGAGCGGCAAGTGATCACTGTTGCCATTCTTACCGTGAGCGATTCCGCTACTACCGGCCGCCGCGAAGACGAATCCGGTCCCGTGCTGCGCACGCGGTGCACTGCGCTTGGCTGGCCGGTTGCCGCTGAGGCGGTTGTGCCGGACGACACCTCAGCCATCGCCACACGCTTGGCAGACTGGGCAGATCAACATGCGGCGTCCCTTATACTTACCACCGGGGGCACAGGGGTCAGCGCCCGCGACAACACGCCGGAAGCGACCCGTGCCGTTCTCGAGCGGGAAATACCCGGGATCGGCGAATGGATGCGCGCGAAGGGACTGGAGCAGACACCGTTATCGGTACTGTCACGCGCGGCGGCGGGAACAAGGAAACGAAGCTTGATTGTGAATCTTCCAGGCTCGCCCAAAGGCGCTCTGCATTCGCTGGGAGCCATTGAACATCTGGTGCCGCACATAGTCGAACTTCTGGAAGGACGAACCGAGCATGCGTAAGACTTCGGGTGCAAAACTATCCATAGCAGAAACTCACGAGCCTGCGGAAACATCCTTAAAGGTAGATATGCGAGAACGGCCCCATGGAGGTAGTTCCAAACTGGTCAACGTCTTAGGCAAAATTGCGTTGTTTTTCGCCGTGGCAGCAGCGGCTAGCCCGCAGGCGCTTCCACCAGGCGAATTGCCGCCGGGGCCTCCGCCGGCGCCCGGCCAGCTCGGGCCTGCCCCTAAGTCGCCTCCGGCCAGCGCCCCGCTGGCAACCCCCAAATCGACCGAGCCAGCAGCGAACGACGTTCCGGACGACCCCAACAACTACCGCATCCGCGTCAAGACACAAAACGTATTGGTTCCGACTACGGTTTTCGATCCTGACGGGCACGGTTACGTCAACGGCTTGACTACCAAAGATTTCGAGGTCTTCGACAACGACCATCCGCAAAAGATCAATGCCGATTTCTCACAGCAGCCCGTGTCGGTGGTTCTTGCCATTCAAGCGAATGCCGACGTGGAACCCATGCTGCCGAAAATCCGCCAGACCGGCGTGCTTGTTCACGGCCTGGTGACAGGAGCCGACGGAGACGTTGCGATTCTCGCGTTCGATCACCGCTTGCAGGTTTTGCAGGATTTCACTAGCAGCCCGGACAAACTCGACGACGCCATGCAGAAGCTGCGGGCCGGATCGAGCACCGCCAGGGTGATTGATGCGGTAATGGAATCCGATCACATGCTGAAGCGCCACGATCCTCAGAACGTGCGGCGCCGCGTGATCGTGCTGCTGAGCCGCAACACCGACAAAGGCAGCGAAGCGCACCTGCAGGAAACGCTGCGCGCCATGCAGTTCGACAACGTAATCGTGTACCCGGTGGATATTTCCCGATTCGTGACGGCTCTCCTCAAGAAGCCAGGGTATCCGGGGCGGCAAAACGGAGGCGTTCCTCCGGAAGCGGTGCCGAACATGCGCGGGGGCGGCAGCGGCGTTAGCGAAACCAACGTCGTGCAGCAGGAGGACGGAAATTGGTTCAATGCAGTTCCACCGATTCTCCACTCCATTCATGACCTGTTCAAAAAATCCACCTCGGAAGCACTCGCCTACTTCACGGGCGGGCGCGTTTACAGCTTCGGGACGCAAAACGGGCTGGAGGATGCCATCACCGATATCGGCAAGAATCTGCGCAGTCAGTATCTGCTCAGCTACGCGCCGTCGCAATCGACGCAGCAGGAACCCGGCTTTCATACCATACGCGTTACGGTAAACCGGCCGCAGCTTAAGATTCTCACCCGGCCGGGGTATTGGTGGGGCGGCGGCCAGCAGCAGTAGACGCTGCTTTGGATCCCCTCAGGGACGATCAAATCGCATCGCGGCGAAGCTGACTACGCTGTCGGCATCTATCTGCCACTGCGAGTAATCGAGAAGCTCACTCTTCATTCCGGGTACGGCCTTCATGAAGGTGTAAATCGGGGATGCTCCGCACCACTTCAGATCATCGTTCCCGTTCTGCACGAGAGACCAGTAGGCGCGGATGTCGCCGGCGCTGATCTCGGCAATGCGAGCCCGGTCGCGCTGTTCGATGGCCATCATCTCGCCCAGATTGGCCCGCGCCCGCAGCGGATCGCCATAGCGGCGTCCCATGTGCGCCATGTCGACCCCCAGAACCCAAAACAGGCGGCCGCCTTCGCGAGCGGCGATATTGCCGAGAGCGTCGATAAACCGTGCGACACCGTCATTTTCTTCGGGCATGCCTCCCTCGTAGATGCTCTTTACGAAAGGGCCGCACAGGATCGGCAGAATGCGGATATTCGGACCATAGACGTGCTGCAGGAAGACGATCTGGAATTCAATCGAATGCTCTACTGCGTGGCAATAGTCTTCCATACGAACGGCGTCTGGAGCAGCCGATTCCAGTTCGTCCACCAGCGCAACGTTGGTGGCGGCCGTGCCGAATGGCGTGAGGAACTGCTTGCGGGTCAGACCGAAGCGTTCCGGTGCTCCGTAGTGCGAGGTGCCGAGAATGACGAAGGTGCGATCGTGAGCTCCATTGGGAGAAGGCAGGCTTTGATACGCGGCCCGATAAGTGCTCCACGCGCCATCGGGACTCGCATGCGGGGCCGCAATCGCAACTGTCGCCGGGGTTCTTTGCGGGCCGCCGATGCGGGTCGTCAGCAGGTCCGCGAGCTTGCCGCCGTCTTGCGGATAAGCCGCCCCGGCGAAGGCTGCGTGCCGCTGATTCCCGGTTGCGAATTCGGCCTCGCGCTGCGCCTTTAATTCGAGATAGCGGTCATTTTCGAGAAAACCGGCATCATTGAGCGCATCATACAAGTGCTTTTCTAGATCCGAAACCTGAATTTCACCGGTAATCCGAACCAGTTCCGATCTCAGATCGAGACTCGACTGCACACCGTCGAAGCACTCCAGCGCCTGCACTAAGGGCGGCGGGACCAGCAGCGTCGCGTCCGAGTAATGATAGGGATCGCGAATGAACAAACCCGGACGGCCGGGGTCCGGAGACGGCATGAAATCCAGGTTGAAGCGCAGCCTCGGCAGAATTTCAGACACGCCTCATTGTACGGAATCGGTTTAGCGGGTCCGGCTGAAACGATTCTGTTTCGCCTTAAGGCTCCTCATCTTTCTTCGAGGGGAAAATCTTCGGGGATAACGCCGGACTGTTTCCGGTTTGTGACACGTCAAGTTGAAGCCTGTCCAGCCCCAACCTGCTCGCTGGCGTGTGCCGGAGCCCGGATTCATCATGGAAGTAGGAGACACTATGGAACAAATTGGAAATATCAAGGTGTTGTTCATCGCGGGCTTTGGTCCGATCGTTCGTGAGGCAACTGCGAGTCGCAAGCTGTACAACCAGGTTCTTGGTATTGGCTTCAAAGAAGAGAACGACGGTTATCTTCATACCGAGGCCCTGAAAGGCGCAAAAAGTTTCGCTCTATGGCCGCTTTCGCAAGCAGCACAATCCTGCTTTGGTAAGGACTCTTGGCCCCACGAAACTCCTGCGCCACAGGCTTGGCTTGAGTTCGACGTTGACAGTGTCGAAAAGGCGACTGAGGAGCTTGAATTGCAAGGGTGTCGAATGCTCGTAAAAAACAAAAAGGAACCGTGGGGCCAGACCGTCAGCCGTTTCATCACTCCAGAAGGATTGTTGGTCGGAATCACCTTCACTCCCTCAATGCGAGAAGAAAGATAACGTCAGCCATGCCAGGAAGCCGAATGCTCGGGTGACCTTCCGGGCGAATCGTCGGCACTCGTGTATTACTTCCGAATCGCCTGTCAATGATTCGGAGGGCGTCGCTCTGCCTCCGGGTAAACACTTCCCACTTACGATGTGGCAATGCCGCTTCCACCGCCAATCTGGCGCAAGCGTAGGCCTCGATAGGGTGCCCTGCCAATCTTTCATCTGCTGACGAGAAACGGGTCGTGTGCGGCAGGCTTGCATTCCATTTGAAGGTGGCCTTGTCGACCACTCAGAGTGGATCGAGAAACACCCAGGGCCGGGACACTGACGAATACGTCAATTCGGACGCAGCCCGGTTCCCGGCGCGAAGCCTCGACCACCCGAAGCAATTCTTCGCGGAAAACGGCAGTATCCGTTGGCTGTGGATCGAAGCTGAAGACGCCGCAGCGTTTGCGAATCGTGTCTTGTTGGTCGTCCGGAAATCAGGCAAATCAAATCGGATCGGTCAGCCCTGAAGACGACCTGTTTTGGGGCCTAATGCCCTCCGCGCGGCTGCTGTTCTCCGGGCCTGGGCCTGCGCATCAGGAATGGGAGCGGCGTCAGGCACACGACGATCACAGACATTACCCAGAAGCTGTTTTCGAAACTGAGTGCGCTCGCCTGTTGCTGCACCATCTGGTAAGCCATGACGAGCGCTTTCTTCGAGGCACTAACAGCGTCGTTGCCCTGCGAAACGAACATCGCGGTCAAACTGTCGAGCAGTTGCTGGAAATTGTGATCGCCGTGGCTGGTGTGGGCGGCGAAGTTCCTCTGATGCGTCTGATTCTGACGGACAAGGAACGTGGAAAGCATGGACGTGCCAATGCTGCCGCCTATGTTTCGCGCGAAGTTCGAAAGACCGGATACCTGGTTATTCTTCTCGCGCGGAACTCCAATGTAGTTCAGCGTGCTGATCGGGACGAAAATGAGCGGCAGGAAGACGACCTGCATCATGCGCAGCAGCACCACCGTCTTGAAGTCGATTCCAAGATAAATGACCGTCATCAGGTGCAGCGTCATCGCAGTGCCTAAAAACCCGATAGCGATCAGCAGCCGAGGATCGATTTTGGTTGCGGTCAATCGCCCGGCAACAGGCATCATGAGCATGAGCATGAGGCCGCCCGGTGACAGCGCCATTCCCGCGAGCTGCGCCGTGTACCCCAAGCTGCTCTGTAGAAACTCCGGTATCAGTACGGTGGACCCGAAGAGCACGATGCCGAGCACGAACGAGAAGAACACGGCGGTCCCGAAATTCCGGTTCTTGAGCAGCCGAACGTCGACGATCGGGTGTGGATGATACCACTCCCAAAGCGCGAAGGCCACCAGCGTCGGGATGCCGATGCAGAAAAACGTTGTGATCAGCGGCGAAGCAAACCAGTCGTCTTCCTGCCCTTTGTCGAGCACGAATTGGAAACATGCGACACCAATGACGATCAGCGCCAGGCCGATGTAATCGATTTTGATTCCGGATTTCTTCTCCTCACTAAGCCAGGGCGGATCTTCCACCAGCCGCGAGGTCAAAAAGAGCGAAAGCAGGCCGACCGGCAGGTTGATGAAAAAGATCCAGTGCCAGTTGAAGTTGTCGGTGATCCATCCGCCCAGCGTCGGCCCGATGGCCGGCGCGACGACAACGGCCATGCCGTACATGGCGAAGGCCATGCCGCGCTTTTGTACGGGAAACGTGTCCGCGAGGATCGCCTGTTCCGAGGGCTGCAGTCCGCCTCCGCCGGCCCCTTGCAGCACACGCGCGATGATCAGGATGGGAAGACTTGGAGCCAGACCGCAGAATAGCGAACAGATCGTGAAGAGCGTCACGCAGGACATGTAGAAGCGCTTGCGCCCGATAATCGTTGAAAGCCATCCGGAGACCGGCAGCACAATGGCGCTCGAGACCAGGTAGCTGGTAAGGACCCAGGTCGCCTCCTCGTACGTGGCGCCCAGCGACCCCGCAATGTGGGGCAGCGCGACATTTGCAATCGACGAATCGAGTACTTCCATGAACGTCGCCAGCGTCACCGTCATGGCAACGATCCACGGATTATGAGACGGCTTCCAATCGTGATGCGAAACCGTGTTAGGAACGGCCACGGCTAATCTCCGACTCGCACCTTGGGTTCAACGGACATGCCCGGACGTAAACGGTCAAGGCCCGGTTGGTTGGGCTTGAAGCGGATGCGAATCGGAATTCGCTGCACCACCTTGACGTAGTTCCCCGTTGCGTTCTCCGGCGGCAGCACGCTTGAAACCGCGCCAGTCGACGGACCGAGATTTTCTACGAATCCGTCAAAATCCCTCTTCAGCGCGTCGACATGGATCGTAGCCGGCTGACCGGGGCGGACGTTGCGGAGCTGCGTTTCCTTGAAATTCGCCGTGACCCAGACATCGTCCACCTGCGCGATAGTAAGCAATTGCTGACCGGCGGATACGCGCCCGCCAATTTCAGCCGAGCGTTTCATGACAATGCCGGGCACGGGCGCTGTAATTTTGCAATAGCTGAGCTTCAGTTGAGCGATATCCACCTGTGCCTGGGCATTCTGTGCATTTGCCTGCTCCGATTGAACATTTGCCTGTCGGATGGCAATCTGCTCCGGAGCGTCCTGCCGGTACTGCGCCAGCCTGCTCTCGGCTTCCGCCATCTGCGCCTTTCTTTGATCTACGATCTGAGCGGCCGATTGCAGAGAAGCGTCATTAGCGGCTACGGTTGCAGCTTGAGCCTTAGCCGCGGCAACGGCCTGATCGTAATCTTGCTGCGAGACCTCTTCTTTCGCGATAAGCACCTTGTAGCGCGCCAGGTCAGCATCGGCTTTTGCCGCGTTGGCTTGCGATTCAACCAGTCTTGCTTCGGCTGTTTTTTGGTCATGCATGGCAGCCGCGAGGCCGGCGCGCGTATTTGCCACGTCTGCTTCTCCCGCCGAGATATTGGTGGTATTCTCCGTCTGCGTGATCGGCACACTCGGACGCTGGGCAATGACGAGACTGCGCGCCTGAGCCAGTTGTGCTAGGGCCTGATCCAATGCCGCCTGATAGTCGCGAGGATCGAGATCGACCAGCGGGTCGCCGATCTTTACCATCTGGTTATCGTCCACATAGACACGCGTGACGGTGCCATCGATGCGAGCGCCGATCGGGCTCAGATGGGCGTCTACCTGAGCGTCGTCGGTATCTTCGAACTTCTGCGCGTACAGCCAGTAGACGACTCCCGATACCGCCAGAGCCGCGAGGATCAAAAAGAAGACAGTGAACGCACGGCGGCGTCCCTGTGGCGCCTGCTTGGTTTCGCCGGCGGCGCCGGATGGGTTTCGATCGCGCACCTCAGCGCGTGGCGTCTCGCTCTCTGTGGCCACAGATGTCTCGCTCATAGATATTGTCCGGGTCTCGATATGTTCGTCATGCTTGTTCATGGGCGATTTCCCTTCAGCAGATCTGGCAGATCGCTCTCGGCTTCCCCTGTGGCCCTGGCGAGGCTCAGCTTCGCGAGGTTGAAAGAAAAAAGACTGCTGATGTAGTCGTTCTCGGCGCTCGCGACCTGTTCCTGCGCCTGTACCACCTCTACGGTGTTCGCCACGCCGGCGCCGAACCGGTCGCGCGCCTCAGACAGCGTTTCATTCGCGTATCCGCGATTGTTGTCGGCCAGTTGAACTTGCCCCATGTCGGTTTGCAACTCGATGAGTGCGGTGCGCACATCCTGTTCGATCAGACCACGCTGGTCCGCTAGCTCCGCCTGCCTTTGATGGAGGGTCGCTTCGGCCTGCTGAATATCGCCCTTCACCCTCCCGCCCTGCCAGATCGGCACGTTGATGGAGCCCGTTACCGCGAAGACCCCGTGGGTCGATGTGGGGTTCGGCCCGAGGACGCCGTAGTTTCCGTCCAGCGATACGGACGGCAGCCGTTCGGCGTGCGCCGCCGAGAGGGTTTGCTCAGCGGCTCGCACCTGTGCTTCAGCGGCGCGCAGATCGGACCTGCGCTTATAGGCAACTTCGAGCGCAGTGCTCGCCGCCGGTACCTCCGCGGGACTGAAACTAAGCGAGTCTGAAAGAATCAGCTCACGATCGAGCGGAAGCCCGATGGTTCTCGCCAGCACAATTTTCTGTTTCTGCAGATCCGCTTCGAGCGAGCTCAGCCGCTGCCGCTGCGTTTCCAATTCCACCAGGCTTCGCATCACATCGATCTTTGAATTGGTCCCGGCAGCTTTGCGCACGACAGCCTGATCATAGACGGCCTGGGCGTTGGCGACCTGGGCGCGCTGCGACTCCACTCTAGCCATCGACGCCAGCGTTTGCAAATACGTTCCCCCGACGGCCAGCACAAGCAGTTCGCGCGCATCTTTGGCAGAGAACACGGCGGCCCGCTCCGTTTGCTGGCTCGCATGCCAGTTCCGCCGCTGCACCGGGTCATAGACAGACTGGCTCAGTGCACCCTGAAGCGAGGAATAAGCAAACGGACCCACAACGGAAGGAATAGAGAAGTTCATGCCGGGGGGAACCTTGAATTGGAACCCGTAGGCGGCCAGGTTGACTTGCGTGACCGTTTCGCTGGCGTTCGCGGATATATTCGGCAACAGCGCGCTGAGTTGTTGCAGCCGCTCTGCACGCGCCGCCCGCACGGAATCGTCGGCGGTAATCGTGCCCAGGTTGACCACCAGACCGAACCGCACGGCATCGGCCAGCGACAGCTTGATAGAGCCGTTCGGAATCTCCGGATCGGGCACACTGCCGGCGAACCCTCCACCCACCTGAATCGAACTGTTGACCGTACCGACGCCTGAACCCAATGCGGCGGATTGCTGCGCAGCGACAGTACCAGGCTGAATGACACGGCCCGACGATGACAGAGGCATGACCCGGCTGGGGCTGGACGCTCCGGTGCCCATGGTGGGCGCCTGGCCGGGCAAGATAGACACTCCGAGCAATGCAAACAGTGCAACTCGCGTCCATGTCAATCGCCAGGAATTCCCTTTGCCGAAGCGTCTCACCCGTTCCTCAATTTGTTCTTGCGTGCCTATCGCAATAAATACATACATACATGTATCACATTTGACGACATCTGTGCATATAATTGTACAGGCGCGGCATCATGGCGGCACGCACTTCCCCATCGACCTTACGGCAGGCTCCAAAGCCGGCCGCGGCAACACTGAACAAGCACCAGCAGAAGACCCAAGCGATGAAGCTTCGCCTGCTAAAGGCAGCGCGACGGATTTTCACTCGCGACGGCTTCGAAGCAGCGCGGATTGACGACATTGCGGCTGCCGCGGGGCACACGCGCGGCGCTTTCTACGCGCACTTCAAAACGAAAGAGGATTTGTTTCTGGCGCTGATCGAGCAGGAGACAGCCGCCCACATGGACGACATAAGAGCAAAAATGCACGCCTGCACTACCGAACAGGAGCAGGTCGACATGTTGCGTAAATACTACAGCGCGCGCCTGGCCGACCGGGCATTTTCCATTCTGCTCATCGAGTTCAAACTGTACGCGCTCCGGCACCCACGCCTGCGGGCACACCTCGCCGACGCGCACCGGCAAATCCGCGATGTCTTAAAGCTCGGCGTCGAAGGGCTGCTGCCCGCCCAGTTTCAGGTCAGATCCGAATCGCGCGAGCTCAAGCGAGTGGCGCTCGAGTCATTGCTTACCGGGCTGATCCTCGAGAACACCTACGATCCGAAACGGATTTCAGAACGTCAGGTTGAGTCTGTGCTCGGCCAGATGTTCGATATGGTGCAGGACCTGAGTGCTTCCTGAGATGAAGGTGGCGATCGGCTTTGGCTAACTCCAGCAGAGCGGCTGTACGCATTTCGGCGAAGGCAGGACCGGCGTTGGCGGACGCAAGAACTTTAAGAAGCTTTGTGCGCGCCTCGGTCCAGCGTTCTCTCACGTTGAGAAACGACCCGTAGGTGAAGCCGACGAACGCCGCTTCTATCGGGTTCTCCGCGGCTACCGGCATGACACGATTCTCGGCCTCTCGCAATACACGTTCCGCCTCATCGAAGTGACTTCGACGGAGTTCGACGCGGCCCAGTATCGCAAGCGTCTTTGCGACTCCTTCCTTGGAATGCTACGTACGAAAGTCCTTCAGGTGGGCTGGATTCGCCGACATCAGTGGCACACTGAGCAGAAGAATTCGGCGAGCAAGGCAGTTACTCTCTCCGGCTCCTCGTGGTGTAACCAGTGAGTTGCATCCTCGAAGCATATGAGTTTTGCCGCGCTACATTCGTATACGCTTTCTCTTGCCATTTCGGCCATGAGAAATTTATCGCGCACACCCCATAGGATCAGCGCCGGAACCTGCACTTTGCCGGGTAACGGTGTCGGACGCGATCGGGACAACGTCCGGTACCAATGGATCATGCCGCGCATCGCCCCTGGCTGGGACCACGCTTCGCGGTAGCGTTCGAGTTCGTTCGGCGAAAACGTCCCAGGCCGGCTTGAACGCTCCAGAGCGCGTATGCCGACGCGAAAATTGTTCGCGGAGAAAACGAACTCCGGCACCTTCGGGATCTGAAAAAACAACATGTACCAGCTTCTGAGCATTTGCGCCGGCCTGGTTCTCAGATAACGGATCATCACTGCAGGATGAGGCACGTTCAAAATCGCCAGCTTCGCGATTCTATCGGGATGAAGAATGGCGGTATTCCAGGCCACGGCAGCACCCCAGTCATGGCCCCCCAGGAAGATTTTTTGGCAGCCCACCTGGTCGGCGATCGCCAATACATCAGATGTAAGCTTCGGGAGGGTATACGCACGAACGGGGCGCGGCTTTGTGCTCAAGTTGTAACCACGCTGATCGGGAGCGATCACGCGGAAACCTGCCCGTGCAAGCGGCAGAATCTGCCTTCGCCAGCCGTACCAGAACTCCGGAAAGCCGTGCAGCAGCAGAACAACTGGACCGTCCCTCGGCCCGGCGGCTACTGCATGTAAGACAACCTCACCGTTTTCAAAGGCCAGCCGCTCGAGGCCATCGAATTCGCCAGCCATGGCAGAACGACTCTATCAGGTCGAATGAACTTCCGACCCGGACCGCGCGTATAGGCAGGTATGTTTGACTCCCTCTGGCCGGATCTCCGCTTTGCAGGGCGCATGCTACGCAGGAATGCGGGCTTTACTGCGATTGCGATTGTAACGCTGGCGGTGGGAATCGGCGCGAACACGGCCATTTTCAGCGTGATCGATCACACGATTTTGCGGCCGCTCGCGTATCGCGATCCGGATCGCCTTTATGCGATTCACGAGAAGGTACTGGACTTTCCCCAAGCTCCGCCGCTACTCCCGGTGAATGCCATGCACTTCCTCGAATGGCGAAAAAATGTCCGTGCGTTCGACTCCGTCGCGCTGATGGCCGGCTACGCGCTTGACCTGACCGGATCTGGCGAACCGCGAAGACTTCACGCCGCCCGGGTTTCGTGGAACCTTTTCAAGATGCTGGGCGTTCAGCCGCAACTGGGGCGAAGCTTTCGCCCGCACGAGGATCAACCCGGGCATGACCATGAGGTGATCATAGACAACGCGCTGTGGCGGCGGCATTTTGCCGGCGATCCCAATGTCATCGGCCGCAAAATCGTGCTGGATGGAAATCCGTACGAGGTCATCGGGGTACTTCCGGCGAACTTTCGTTTTCCTAAGCTCAGCCAGCTTTACGCGATGGCGGTTTCGGAGGAGCGGCCCGAAATATGGAAGCCGTTCGCCCTTCGCAACGACGAACTGGACGACATGGGCGATTTCAATTTCGCCTGCATTGCACGCCTGAAACCAGGCGTTTCCCGGGGAAGAGCGCTGGCCGAGTTGAACGCGGCGCAAGGTGCTTTTGTAAAGAAGCTGCCTGAGAAAGCGGATCTGCGGGCCGAACTGGTGCCGCTCGAGAGCCAGATCGTCGGCCGCTCGCGGACCGGGCTCGAGTTGATTCTGGTGGCGGTGGGCGCGGTTCTGCTGATCGCGTGTGTGAACATCGCCAACCTGCTGCTGACGAGATCGACGGTGCGAAGCCGGGAAATGGCGATCCGGACGGCGCTCGGAGCAGGTAGAGGCCGGCTGCTGCGGCAATTGCTGATGGAGAGCCTCACGCTGGCAGGAGCGGGCGGGATTTTGGGCATCGGCATAGCTTATGCGGCCATCCGGCTGATCGTGGCCAAAGCGCCGGTGGACTTACCGCGTCTGGACGAAGTACACCTCGACCTGCGCGTGCTGCTCTTTACGGCTGTGATCTCGGTTTTCTGCGGGCTCCTGTTCGGCGTTCTGCCGGCGTGGAACTCCGCGCGGCGCGACCCGCAGGAGGCGATGAAAGGAGGAGGGCGAGGAACCACAGCCGGCCGGACCAGCGGGCGCCTGCGTTCCCTGCTGGTAAGCGCTGAAATTTGCCTGAGCACGATGTCGCTGGCGGCCGGGGCGCTGCTCCTGCACAGCTTCGTCAATCTGCTGAATGTCGACAAGGGTTTCGATGTGCAGCGGCTGGTCACGGTTGACCTGAGCCTGCCGCGAATTCGATACCCGGACAACGACGCGAAGGCCCTGTTCCTGCAGCAAATGCTGCAGCGAGTGGAAGCGCTGCCGGGCGTTCTCTCGGCGGGCACCATTAACCGGCTGCCTCTTTCGGGCGAGGGAGGAAACAATCTGATTCTGGTGGAGGGATCGAATCTCCCGATTCTGCAGAGGCCGCTCGCAGATATCCGGCAGGTGAACCCCGATTACTTTCGAACCATGGCGATCCCGCTGCGGCAAGGGAGGACGTTCACGACCGCGGAGTATAAGCGTCAGGTGGCGATGATTTCGGCAAGCGCCGCCGCCAAACTCTGGCCCAAAGAAAATCCCGTGGGAAGGCGATTTCGCATGGGAGGGGACGAACGCCCGTTCCTGCAGGTGGTCGGCGTGGTAGGGGACGTCAGAGGCACAAGCCTGGGCACACCTCCCTCGCCTACCGTTTATGTTCCGTACTGGGTGCAATTGTGGGGTGAGCCGACTCTTGTGGTGAGGACAGCGCTTGCTCCGGCTGCGGCGTCCGGCGAAATTCGGGGCGTGTTGCGGCAGATGGACCGGCAAATGCCAGTTGAACGATTCCAGACGATGGAAGAGGTGCTGGATCAATCGGTGGCACAGCGAAGGTTTCAGATGAATCTCGTGCTGCTGTTCGCAGTTTCGGCCTTGCTGCTGGCCTGTTTAGGAATCTACGGAGTGGTCTCCTATTCCGTCGCGCAAAGAACGAACGAGATCGGCGTCCGGATGACACTCGGCGCGCGTTCGGGAGATATCAGCCGGATGGTTCTCTGGCAGGGGCTGATGCCGGTGATCTCCGGATTGAGCGCGGGTGTGCTGGCCTCTTTCATTACCGGGCGCATCATAGCGAGCCTGCTTTTCGGCGTAACCTCTGCGGACCCCATCGCCATGGCTGCCGTTGTGGCTGCGCTGACCACGGTGGCGGCTTGCGCGACCCTGATTCCAGCCATGCGCGCAACACGCGTAGACCCGGCTATTGCTCTCCGGTACGAATGACGGGCGAGATGCTTGGCGGGTCCTCATCCGGCTCCAGCAGCAGGATCTTACGGTTGGGAAAATATCGAATAAGTTTCTCGTTCTCGGCGCCGAGATCGCGGGCGTAGACAATGCGCGACGCGTCGATATCGGCAGCGTTCCAGACCCACTCGTCCTGATAGACGTGGCGCGGTGAGTAGTGAACGAACACCAGCAGTTGCCCGGATATGGCTGCTAGTTGGCTCCGCACCTCTATGCGGCGCCGCGGGTTGTTGTGATTGATGGAATCCCACGTTTCGTATTGCAATACCGGGTAAGCCGCCGGGCTTTCGAAGAGGTGCAGCGCGTACCAGACGGCGAACTCAGCCAGACAGAGCAGAACCAGCACGCGAACTATTTCAAAGCCCACATGCATGCCGCGGATGCGTAAGCGACCGAGCTGCTGAAGCCCGATAATGCTGACCAGCACAAACAGGCAGGTCACGGCCGCAAGATAGTGAACCAGCAGATAAGGGAACAGATTTGTGCCGAGCGCAAAAATCGCGAGCGCGGCCGCTACCCAAAACAATCGTTTCTCGCGGAGCGCGAAGAAAAACGCGATGAGAGCGATATAGAGCGGGGGTACGAAGAAGAACCGGCAGTAGCGGACGCGGTACTCCAGCCGAAGCAGGAATTTTGAGAGCGTATCAGTACCGGAGCCGTGCATCAGCGCCTGGGCCTTGTAATCGAGTTCCTGCTGCGGTGTCAGTGGCAGGTGAGGCACCGGGTTGGGTTCGATCGTCAGCGACGTCGGCACGCCGTATTGATACTGGCTCAATTGTTCGGGCAGCATGGTCCAGCTATGCGTGACGGCTTTGTTCTGCAACAGGATCAGCGCGATTACGGGGAGAACCGCGGCCAGCGCCAGGGACGATACACGTAAGAGCCCGGGCCAGTCCTGGCGGCGGAAGAAAGACGGCGCAAGGAAGAGCGCGACCGCCAGGAAAAGCAGCAAAGATTCGAACTGGCGCGTAAGCATGTGCATGGCGAAGCCGATGCCCAACAGAACAGCGTCCCGGCTGCGCCATTGCTCGCGCAATCTCGGCAGCGCTCCGAAGACCAGACACCCGGCGGTTGCGGCGAGCGCACCTCCCCAGTAGGAGTTCATCCACTGGCTGAGCGGCCCGAATTCGATCACGGCCAGAGTGCCGCCCAGCAGCGCCCAGGCAGGGGTCACCCAGGCGTGCAGCATCCAGTAGCAGAGCGCGCAGAAAGCGCCGGTGACGAGGAGCACTCCGGTCCAAGGTACGCCCGATACCACCCTGCCGAGAGCGAGCACGATGCCCTGACCAAGCGGATAGATGGAACTGTATGTCGGCTGCTGCAACTCGAAGAAGGTTTCGAAAAACTGATGAAGCGGATGCGGCGGATTCGCGAGCCGGCCATGCAGCAGCGTATCGGCCGCAAGCAAATGGCTGAACTCGTCGTAAATTTCGGGCGTAGGAACAGGATGGTGAGGCAGGAGCAGGAGCCGGAGCGCGATGGGCAGCAGGAAAAGCAGCAGCATGCACCGGCGCGTTCTCTCAGCGAGCGCCGTAACTGCCCGCTGAAGCCGCGGGCTCCAGACGAACGCCGCGAGGATAAAGAATGCGGCCAGGAACGCAAGCAGCCAATCGGCTGGTGCAAATCCTACAGGGTCGCTGGCTGGCATCAGTGCGCGGCGATGCCGATCGCGATCAGAGATGTCGCGGGCCAGGGAAGGCGGCTGTCGATCCGGCGCCAGACCGGGACGAGCAGATCAAATACGCGCAGTTGGAGGCGGCTGAGCGTCCGTCGGCGGAGAATGCGGCTGTTCAGATACCAGCCGGGCCACGTCGCGCGGTTGAAGAAGGTAATCTGCTCCACCTGGAATCCGGCCGCGGCCATCTTGCCTTTCAGTTCTTCGACGGTATAGCGGCGTTTGTGTTCGAGCACCTCATCCATGCTTCCAAATGCCTGCGGGCCTTGCGGGACGAGAATAATCGCCGTGCCTCCGGGGCGGAGGCAGGCGTGAATGTTTTCGAGGCCCGCAAGGTCATCCGCGACATGCTCGAGTACGTTCAAACAGACGACTGTATCCGCGCTCTCGCGAAACCGCTCGGCATCAGCCGGATCAGAGAAGTCACACACCGCGAGTTCGACGTTCGGCCGATGGTCCACGCGCGATCGCAGCTCGTAGAGGTGTTCTTTATGGGTGTCGGTAGCGATGTAGCGGTGGCGGCCCGAGGACAGCAGAACGGTGAGATTCCCGATCCCCGCACCCAACTCCAAAACTTCGCCGACGATCCATGGGCCGATGGTATCGGCCATCCAGCGATTGAAGCGCTTTGCCCGGGACATCGCTACTAGCATGTCCGCAGCGGGATCGGTATAGGCCGCACTGAAAAGCCAGCTTCGCAGAATGGCGCCGAAGGCGGCAAACCCGTCGCGCACACCGATCTTTTTTCCTTCGTCGCGGCCGCGGCCATGGTATGAAATCGGTACTTCGATCACACGCGCGTGGCGCTTCGCAAACTGAATGATGAGTTCGGGATCGAGGCCGAAGTGGTCACTTTTCAGAGGAACGGTCTGGGCCAGAGACGTACGAAAAGCTTTATAGCCGGTCTCGACATCTGAGAGATCCAGACCGGCAGCCAGGCCCGCGAACGTCGTGATCGCCCGGTTGGCAAACGCCTGCCAGAACCCGAATGGACGGCGCAGGGCAGTGTTCAAAACCCGCGAGCCGAGCACTACGTCGGCATCACCGCTGAGGAGCGGCTGCAGGATGCGCGGATAGTCGGCTGGATCATACTCGAAATCGGCATCCTGGATGATGCAGAAATCGCCCTGCGCGTGCGAAATCGCGGTGCGGATGGCCGCGCCTTTTCCGCGATTCGTCTCATGCCGGATCAGCTTCAGGCAGACTTCCGGGCGAGCTCGCGAGAACTCCTGAACCGCTAAGTACGATTCATCGCGTGAGCCGTCGTCTACCACGATCAGGTCGGCGTGAATCTTTTCGGCTTCGAAATACGATGCCGATGCTGCGACCACGCGATCAAGCACAGCGGCGACCGAGCTGGCCTCGTTGTACACGGGGATCAGGATAGAAAGACGCGTGGCTAGCATGTTGCAATTAGCTCAACTCGACGAAGTGAGAAGAGCAGGGATAAGTTCAGTGTACTGTCAGGAATTCTCCGGAGCCGGTTTCATACGGCCTTAAGGCGGGAGGATGCGCATCGGGTTCGAGCAGCCAAGGCTTGCGGCCCGCGAAGTAGCGCAGCAGCTTTTCGTTTTCTTCCGGGCCCAGATCGTTAGCCCAGACAATTTGCGCGGCGTCGATATCGGCTGCATTGTGAATCCATTCGTGAAAGCGATGGAACGGAGAATATCGAACGAAAACGAGCTGCTTACCCGGCACATGCGCAAGTTGATTGTGAACTGCAATGCGGCCTTCGGGATCACCACGGTTGATGAAATTCCAGCGCTGATAAGTGGTAACCGGTAAGAGGCGATCATTGCCGGACGCATACAAACCGAACCAGAACATGAACGACACGCCGCACAGGAGCAGCACGTACTGGGCGGCCGCTTCCCCGCCCTGCCACCGCAAAAAGTTCAACCGGCTGAGATTCTCAAGACCCCGAACGGCCAGCAGAACGAACAGGCACGTAACGGCCGCTACGTAATGGGGAAAGAAGAACGGGTAGAAATTCGTGCCTATGGCAAACAACCCTATTGTTCCGGCCGCCCAGAGATAGCGCCAATCCCGCAAGCTCGGCAGGACCGCCAGTAGGGCAAGGTAAAGCGGCGGAAGAAGGAAGAAGCGAAGATAGCGGAACCGATATGCCAGACGGTTGAAATAGCCGGCGACGGTGTCGGTGTCGGAGCCATGGATGGCCGCCTGGGCGCGGTAATCGAGATCCTGTTCCGCGGTAAGCTGCCGGTGTGGCACGGGGTTGGGCTGGAACGTGAAGGTGGTGGGCACGCCGTATTGGTACCGGCTTAGCATGTATGGCAAGGTCGTCCAGTTCTGCGTCACGGCCTTGTTCTGAAGGAGCATGAGGCCAAGCGCGGCAAGAACTGCGACGGAACCGGCTAAGGCCGGTCTTGCCACAAACATAAGCTTGGTCCGGAATGCAAAGAACACATACACGGCGACGCAGATGGCGAGTAACACCGTTTCGAATGGCCTGGTGAGCAGCTGAAGCGCGAGGCCGAGCCCCAGCAGGAGCCCGTGACGCGCCTGGGCAGATCGCCACAGCCGGGGGAGCGATCCGAAGACCAGGCACCCGGCACACGCTGACACCGCCCCGCCCCAATAGCTGTTTACCCATTCGTTGAGGACGCCGAACTCAATCACGGCAAGCAGGCCGCCGAGGAGGGCCCAGCCCGGCGCCACCCAGGCCCGCAGCATCCAATAGCAGAGGGCGCAGAACGCTCCGACAGAGAGCAACACGCCGGTCCAGAAACTATGGGAAATAAACCAGCCGAGCGCGAGGACAATTCCCTGCCCCAGCGGGTAAATCGATGCGTAGGTCGGCTGCTGCAGGATGAAAACCGCTTCGAAGAAGGGGTAGAGCGGGTGGGTTGGATTCGCGAGACGGAAGTGCCGGAGCGTGTCGCCCAGGAGAACGTAACCGAAATCGTCGGCGCCGGCCGCAATGGGAACGGGGCAATGCGGTAGAAGCGCAAGCCGGAGCAAGATCGGGAGTCCGAAGAGCACGCCCATGCACGGGAAAGTTCGTTTGGCAATTTCGGACGTGTAGGGCGCGACCCACGCGCGGGCAACCAGAAGCGCAACCAGCAGCAGCGCGACCACCAGGACTACAAAGTCACTGGCGCCGAACCCAATCGGATTGCGCATCGGCAGGAACGAACGAAAAATTTCGAACAGGTACATCCTGAAGCTTTTTATTCGCTCAAATGCGGCTTCGGAATTCTTTCCGCCACCGGCGGCAGTGCCGGGAAATCGGTAAAGGGCTTGTTCTGGTACCAGTAGCCGACCGAATAGAAGTTGTCTGCGCGGTCATCGGCGTGCCCGTGCTCGATGGTGAACTTGACGGAATGCTGGAACGTGACAGGGTTGTCAGCATGCCAGCGATATAGGCAGTACCGCCCGCCGGTACGCTCCGGCAGCGAAATATACGGTGCGCCATTGTACAGGTTCGCGAACGGAACTGCACCATTCCGTCCACCGAAATCCCAGGCACCGCAGAAATAGTCTTCCGTTCCCGTTCCGTTGATGAGCGGTTTTTCATTATCGTCGACGAAGATCATCTCGTCGCCTTCGCCGAACCAGCCTTCTGCGTTCTGCAGAACTCCGAGTGTGACCCCCATGACCTGTCCGCTGCCGAGCGCGTCGAAGAACTCATAATTGCCCCGGCCATCGATATTCTTGCCGTTCCCCTTCAAGGCATGGTTCGGCGTGGCCTGACGGTATTGAGCATGGAAATACAGAGCGTCTTCGGGCAACGAGGAAACAAGCTGGTAGTCGATGTTCGAATAAAAGGCGTCAACCGGTTGACTTCCGTCATTCGTCACCGTGATACGGGCCGAGCGCTGGAACGGCATTGCGAAATAGCAGTTCAGGGCCTTTACCGAGGAGCAGTTCAGGAACGCCGATTGATATAGGAAATACTCGCCCAGATTCAGCCCAAAGAAATCTCCAACCGGTACTTCCACGCTGGGCTTTGAGTTTCCATCCCAGTAGATGCGCAAGACCAGTTCCTTCAGGTGATCCTGACTTTTGGCAGCAATGGTGAACCAGATGTGCGTGATCACACCGGTTCCATCAGATTTGAAGACGTCCAGAGTCTCGCCTGGAGCGATGTGCCAGAAATCGCGGTTGCCGCCTGTTCTGTCGTAACTCGACTGCTTCAGAGACCGGTAATTCTGGGCTCGGGCGTATTGCGGAATCACCACTGTTGCATGACTCTCGGGGTTGTCTGCGCTAGCCGTACGAACGCCTGTCATCGCGGCGGCCATGCCGCCCAAGCCGGAAAGGAACCGTCTTCTTAGAGGAGTGCTCATAAGTCTCTGTGCAAACGAGCTTATCTCACGTCCTCGTGTCTACTTTCCAGAGAGCGAAACCGGACCAAACCAAATTCGCCGGAGTTCCCGCCGCCAGACGGCGCCCGTTCGGGCACGCTCCTCGGGCGTCGTGAAGTCGTAGCTGTAGAGCACCGCTCGCATGTAGCGCGGTGGTTTCGAGAACGGCAGCGGGTCCAGCAGACCCTCGACAGACCGTTCGCCCGTGAGAAGGCGAAACATCAGGCCCGCCACCCAGACATTCGATTCGTAAGGACCCAAAGCGGCAAACCACATCTGCCAATCTAGCCGCGGCTGGTAGGGAGCGACCCAGGGCAGCCCCCGATGCGTATTTCCTGGCTTGAATGGAAATGAATACTCCCGCCAGTTCTGGTTGTCATCGGAGCCTTCGATGATGATTTCCGGCCGCGTGGTCGTCATGACCGCGAACAGGCCATAAGGATTGACGACTTCGAACGGCTGCAAAAACCTGACGCAGGCCAGCAGCGGCCGCGCAGCAGCGGGAACCAGCACCTCGCAAACCTGGAGCGCGCCAATCACCATCAGGATTGTGATACAAACGTTCCCCGCAACCCTCCAGGCTTCAACGCGCGGCCAGCGAACGCGCGGAATGCTCCAGCGGAGCAATGGCGTCAACGGCTGGAAAGTTCTATCGTCGAAAGCCCAGACACAAAGCGCGATTGTCAACAGATTGAAGAACGCGTAATTGCCGGTAACCACGATCAGGATCTGGAAGGAGATCAGTATCCAGGCGCCTGCCTGACGAACTCTTCGTGGTCCGAACAGAAGGAAGGGGGCGGCGATCTCGATCGCCAGGGTTGCGGCCGTGGAAAAATCGAGGAACCAGCCGGGCGCACGATAGGCGTAGTACGCAACCGGGTCAGGCAGGGGCTGCGTCATGAAGTGGTATCGCAGCGCGTGGAGATTCCGCCAGTTCGGGTCGTGCGAGGCGAGTTTTATGACGCCGGACTCGAAGATGAGGCGGAACAAGAGGAAGCGATATCCCCACACCAGCCAAGGCGCGCCCGCAAACAACGCGAGAAACCCGCATTCAAGCAGGAGTGCGTCCCATTGAAAGTTCATGAAGGGCTCTCCGATAGTGACCAGAGAGAGATACAAGATGAAGCAGGCGAGTGCTGACCCGCGTGCTGCCACTCCAATCACTGCGAGCAATGCGGCCACACACCCGGCGATGCAGAAGCCCAGCAGCGCACCATCCGTAGGGTAGAACCAGAAGAGCGATGGCACAACTGAAAAAGGCCGGCCGCCATATTCTGCTTCGAAGACATGCAGGACGCGGACCGCAGGTACGACTCCGCGCGACCCAAGCAGCGCGACAACCTGGGGCAACAGCGACGCGAACGCCGTGAGATAAATCAGGCCGAGCAGCCGAATAAAGAATGCTTCAGTGAGTTCGTACGAACCCGGACGCGCTAGAAATTCAAAGATTCTACCAGCGCTCGCTGGCAAGCTCATCTGCGGCGATAGAGATCGGCCGGGCATTGACCGGAATGTTGTTCAGTTTATCGAGTGCGCGCATCAGGGCCTAGCGGTGGGAAGAATGACTGCCACTTACTTTTTGGATAGAGACGCTAAGCGATCGGTGCCTGTTACCTCACACACTTTAGTCGCAGGACGTTGGTCCTTTACAAATCTTTCATTTCGCTCGAACACCTTTGGTTCCGGTGTGCGGCATTTTTATAGTGACCGTTGTCTTCCGGACTGTATGTGGCATCTTCTTCTCCGGGGCATTCAGCTTGGCAGTGAACGTGCTCTGAATAAATCGAAAGCCAATGCGCTGGTAGTGAAAGAGACAAAAATGGAAAACGAATTTGGAAGCGTAAAAGGCATTTGCCGACGTTGCGGGTGTACGGAGGCTCAGGCCGCGGCCGACGCCAGAGTGCTTGGCTTCCTGGACGAGTTCCACGCAGGCATCTATACATGCTGCGAAGTCGTTCAGTGGGCTGACGAGCAATGGCTGGCCTGGCGACAGGCAGGAGTCGAAGACGGCAAACCAGCCGATGAAGTCACACGACCCCTGGAAGTTGAACAATCGGAGGCCGTCTTTGTTCACGTACGCATGCGACGGCCCGACGACTCAGGTGTCGAATGCTGAACACTTGACGATATGTCAGCATTTTTCTTCCTTTCCCCGGTTCGTAGCGGAGACCGGTAAAAGATTCAGCAGAGTGTAGCGGCTACGCATCGATCGGCTCGACATCGACGGCCACTTTCAGCGTGTGATCGCGACCGCCGAGAATGACGCCGCGAAGAGGGCTCACGTCACCGTAGTCCCGCCCCCAGGCAAGCGTCACATGGTTCTGAGAGGGAACCAGATTGTTGGTCGGATCCACATCGAGCCAGCCTGCGCCCGGACAGTAGACAGACACCCAGGCGTGCGAAACATCGCTACCCACCAACCGCGGGCGCCCCGAAGCTCGGTAGCTTCGGAGATACCCGCTGACGTACCGTGCCGCGAGATTTAGAGACCGCAGACAGGCAATCTGCAGGTGCGCGAAATCCTGGCACACACCGCGGCGTTTTCTAAAGACCTCTTCCGGCGGAGTTCGAACGTTGGTCGCTTTCGAATCGAACCGAAAATCCCCATGAAGACGTGCTGTCAGATCCAGAAGCGCCTCCGCAAGTGGGCGTCGCGGTGTGAACGACTGAGCGGCATACGAGGCAAACGGCGGGCCCGGGCGAATGCGTGGTGATTCGAAAATGAATTGATATGCCTCGAGGAACTCCGCACTCTGCTCCTCGGGCAGAGATCGGACTGCCTCTTCCCAAGGCGGCGAGTCCTTGGGCCATGGTCTGGGATCGTCAATCCTGACTTCACTCCGCGCCTCGACAACAAGCCGCTTGTGCGGTTCCTGAACGGTGAAGAAACTGAGCTGATTTCCGAAGTAATCCAAACGGTCGTTACGCGTGGCGGGAGACGGGCTGATGTGCAGCTCATTCCGAAGGCAGCGATGATGCGGGAGAGAGCGCGGCGTAAGGCATGCAACGTGATTTCCGACCGACACCGGGTATTTGTATTTATACGTGGTCTTGTGGACGATGCGATAAGTCATTCGCCTATGGTGATCGGGAAGGTGCGAGCGTGGCTGAAATATGTGTTCGAAAGGTTATTCGACCAGGAAGGCAGCAAGTATTCCAGTTCCCGCAGGGAACGTGCCAGCCGGGATCGCTCATCTGAATTGCCCTCCGGTTCAGCGGCGCCAGGCAGCGGATAATGTATGGCTCGCAAGTCGAAACTGCGCAGCAGAGCCGCCGCGTGCCGCATGGTCCGCAAGTCGTCAGGCATATGGCGTGGAAGTTTCTGGTATAAGTCTGCCAGATGGTTCAACTGAAAATCCAACGACCGGGGATTAGTTTCGTCGGCCATCAATACATCCAGTACCGCCACCGGCTGCAGAGTCGTAAAGTACCGTGAGCGATAGGTCATAGCGCTGTCGGCAACCTCAAGCAGGTATTCCAAAAGCGGCCATTCGGACTCGGCAAGCGGGGTAGTTATTTCGCGCAGTTGTCTTGCGGAATACATGGCTCGTTCGAGACGCCGTCCGAGACTCATAAACAGCCAGCCCGATCCACGAGTGATATTTTCGCGTTCCATGCCCGAAAAAGCGGACAGCAATTCGAGGCACCCGGTCAATACCGCCGAGTACTCGACGAACAGCATGTACTCTTCGACATGTACCGCTTCGGTGAGCTGGCCGATGAGCCGCGTCATATCGGCCGACAGCCGCTCACGAACGGTTCCGCCGACCCGGTAAACCTCAGCAAGATTAGAAGCCAGACTATCGGGCCGGCCGGCGTCGCTCATCAAGGAGATGAGTTCCTGCTCGAGTTCCATTGCGGTGGGGCGCCTCTTTTTCGGCAGCTTGCTATGCCGAGAATCAAAGCAACTATGAAGGCGAACCAAACAGCCTAGTTCGGCCTCTCCGGCGCGCCGCACGCGGGTAATCAGGGCACGCAGCAGGCGCGCGATGTTTTCGGAACGCTCGGCGTATCTTCCTAACCAGAACAGATTGTCGGCGGCCCGGCTGGGCAGATCGGGATTGGCCCCGCGCAGTTCGATCGGCTGATTGCGCGGCGGCAACATACTGAACGTGTCGATGGGACCGTCCCACAGAACCCAAGCGTCCTTGCTGTGGCCGCCCTGCTGCATCGATACGACAGGTCCGTCAGATCCGGCAACACGCACCAGCCCTCCCGGCATCGCAGTCCAAGCGGTGCCGGTATTGAGAACGTAAGTGCGCAAGACTACGCTGCGGGAGTAAAGATGTCCGCTATCCCAAACGGGCGCACTGGACAAAGCTACCTGCTCCTGCGCCACATACTCATAAGGCCTTGAGCGTAACTGATTCGCAAGCTGCTCCTTCCCGGCTTTACCAAGGGCCGCCCCGAACACGGGCTCCATGCCACGCGACGGAAAAGCAGGCTTGATCACCACGCCGTCGAGATGGTGCAGCACCCAATCGAGTTCATAATCCTGTCCGCACCACCAAGTTGCAACGGAAGTCAGCTTCAGGCTTTCTCCGAGCAGATGTCTCGAAAGGCCCGGCAGGAAGGGCATGATTGCTGCAGTTTCAATGAGCCCGCTGCCCAGCGCATTCGCAACTTTGACATTTCCCGCCGCGATGGCCTCCACCAGTCCCGCCACGCCAAGGAAGGAGTCGGCGCGCAGCTCCAAGGGATCGCAGAAGCTGTCGTCGACGCGCCGCAGGATCACATCCACCTGCTGCAGCCCCTCGACTGTTTTCAGGTACACGCGTCTCTCGCGAACGGTCAGATCAGCTCCTTCCACCAATGTGAAGCCAAGGTAGCGCGCCAGATACGAATGCTCGAAGTACGTTTCATTGAACGGGCCCGGAGTTAGCAGTACGATACGCGGGTTATCACAGCCCGCGAGATTGATCAAAGCATCCCGCTGCGCACGGAAGAAAGGCGCCAGCCGCTGCACGTTGGCAATTCGAAACAAGTCCGGGAGGGCATCTCCAACAATCGTGCGATTCTCGAGTGCGTAACCCGCGCCGGATGGCGCTTGCGTGCGATCGGCAATCACCCACCAATTGCCGTCGGGTGAGCGGGCCAGATCTACTGCCAGTAAATGCAGGTAAGTCTGCCTAGGAACGCGCACGCCGGCGAGCGGCCGGAGGAACTCCGGATTGGCGAAAAGAAGGGCGGCCGGAAGGCAGCCATCTGCGAGAAGCCTCTGTGAACCGTACAGATCTTCGAGCAGGAGATTCAGCAGCCGGGCTCGTTGAATGATGCCTGCTTCGATAGACCGCCACTCTTCCGCCGAAATCAGCAGCGGCAACAGGTCGATTCTCCAAGGGCGTTTTGCCCCGAGCGGATCACCGTAAATGTTGTAAGTGACGCCGTTCTCGCGGATACGGCGCTCGGCCCTTTCCCATCGTTTCGCCAGCTCTTCGGAGCCGATAGCCTGAAGCGACTCGACGAAGCCGGCCCAGTGCGGCCGGGGGGTGACGCCGTCCGCAGACAGCTCGTCGTAGACCGTCGGATCCCGTAATGGAATTTGCAGCAGGTCAGGGATCATGACACCGGAACGGCCGTGCCAAGCCGGCTGATCTCTCCAGGGGTGGGCCAGCGCAGGTCCAGGGTCATTGGAAAACTCGGGTTGACCTCCTCCTCTGGGACCATCATAGGGCCGGGCGTGTGGCCGAAATGCTGAAAGCGCTCCGAACGACGGCTTTCAGCTTCGGCCGCATTTACCGGCCTTGCGTTGTAGACTCGCCCATCGGGATGCGTTACGTGATAGGTACAGCCGCCGATAGAGCGACCATTCCAAAGATCAACGATGTCGAACACGAGCGGGGCATGCACAGGGATTGTAGGATGTAGGCACGAAGGGGGGCGCCAGGCACGAAAACGTACTCCTGCCACGGCTTCTCCAGGCGTGCCCGTCGGGTGAAGCGGAACCCTTCGCCCGTTACACGCAACCACATAGCGCGATTCAGTAAACCCGGACACCTTCACTTGCAAGCGTTCCAGCGACGAATCGACAGTGCGCGCGGCCGCGCCGGAACCCGCTTCCTCGCCGAGCGCGTGCCAGGGTTCGAGCGCCTGCCTCAACTCGAGCAGCAAGCCTTGAGCCGCAATAGACCCGATACGAGGAAAGCGAAATTCCATATGCGAGCGAAACCAATGTGGGTCGAATTCATAGCCGGATCGCTCAGGAATCGTGAGCACTTCGAGAAGGTCCTGATTGACGAAGTGCGGCAGCAGAAAACGGTCATGAAGCGCGGTGCCCCAGCGAACCAGTTTGCCTTCGTAAGGCCGTTTCCAAAACAACGCGACCAAAGCCCGAATGAGCAGCAGCTCAACGAGCTCCATCCTGACATGCGGCGCCATCTCGAACCCGCGGAGCTCCAGCAGCCCCAGCCGCAACCCAGAGGCTTCCGGCGGATAAAGTTTGTCAATGCAGAACTCGGCGCGGTGCGTGTTGCCGGTCATGTCGACCAGCAAGTTACGAAACAGCCGATCTACGAGCCAGGGCGAACATTCGCCGGACGGTAACTGGCTGAACGCGATCTCGAGCTCGTAGAGTGCATCCATGCGCGCCTCGTCCACTCGCGGATACTGGCTGCTTGGGCCTATGAACGTGCCTGAAAACAGATACGACAGCGACGGGTGATTCTGCCAGAACGCCACCATACTGCGCAGCAGATCGGGACGGCGCAGCAACGGGCTTTCTGCCGCGGCCGGCCCACCGAGTGTTATGTGATTGCCGCCGCCGGTGGCCGCGTGCCTTCCGTCGTACAGGAACTTCTCGGCTGTCAGCCGGCTGTGCCACGCCTCGCTGAACACCAGATTGTTGATTTGTCGCAGTTCGTTCCAACTACCGGCGGGCGGCAGGTTCACCTCGATCACGCCCGGATCAGGAACGATGCTGAAGGAGCGCAGGCGCGGGTCAGACGGCGGCGGATAGCCCTCAATCCACACCGGTCTCTGCAGATAAAGACAGGTATCCTCGACGGCGGCAACCAGATCCAGATAGTCCGCCAGATTCGAGGTGTACGGTAAGAACACATGCAGGCGGCCTTCACGCGCCTCCAGGCAAAGCGCGGGGCGCACGACCGGCGCCGAGGATTCACCGATCTTAGGTGACGGCGGCAGCGGATCGTCGGCTGGAGTAATGTCGAACAGGTCGAATCGGTGGACGGGACGGGGCGGAAGTTGTTCCCGGTCTGCGAATGGATCGCTCTCGAAGTCATACTCGATATCGTCCGGCGCGACCCAGGGTAAAGAATCGAGCGGCAAACGGTAGCCGACCGGGGAGTCGCCCTGCAGCAGCAACACCCGTTCCGGGCGCAGGAACCAGAGCTGGCTCGACCAGTACAACCGGCCGTCGTGCTGCCGCCTGCGGATGGGGAGCACATACCCGACCGGCTTCGACAATCCACCCTCGAAGGCGCGCACAAGGGCCTCGCGTTCCTGCGCGTTCGCGAGCCTGGAATCGGTAACATCCACGTTCACGGGGAGGCGCCTCTCTTTCCACAGGTAGTAGAAAGCATCTTCATATACAGGAAGAATGTTTTTCGAGCTCACCTGAAGACGGCGCGTGAGTGCTTCCATGAATTGAAGAGCGTCGCCTTCCCCGTACCCGTAGCGGTGGTCTTCCTGCGCGATGAGGCCATCATCTTCCCAAACAGGAACTTCGTCGGCCCGCCAGTAGCAAGACAACGCCCATCGCGGGACCGGCTCGCCCGGATACCACTTGCCCTGCCCAAAATGCAGCAATGCTCCGGGCGCCATTTTTTGGCGAAGCCGCCGGATCAATGTCACTGCCCGGTTCCGCTTCAGCGGTCCCATCGCATCTCCACACCATTGCGGGCTATCGGGCTCGTCGAGGCCGACAAATGTGGGCTCGCCGCCCATCGTCAGACGAACGTCTTGTGCTGCGAGGTCCGCGTCCACCTTGAGCGCCAATTGTTCCACTCTTGCCCATTGCTCATCGGTGAACGGCTTTGAGGAACGAGGCCGCTCGTCGACCCGGCAAACGGTCATAGCATAGCCGAAGTCAACACCAGCAGGCTCGACTGTGCCGGTAATGGGCGCGGCGTCTGAGGCTTCCGGCGTACAGGCCAGCGGAATGTGCCCTTCACCGGCCAGCAGTCCGGATGTGGGGTCCAATCCAATCCAGCCCGCTCCGGGCAGATAAACTTCCGCCCAGGCATGCAGATCAGCAGAATCCTTCGAATCGGCAGCCGCTTCAATCGGCGGTTCATCCGGCACCAGTTGAATCAAATATCCCGAGACAAAGCGTGCGGCCAAGTCCAGGTGTCGCAAGATCTGCACCAGCAACCATGCCGAATCGCGACACGAACCGTTACCACGCTCGAGCGTTTCCTCGCAAGTCTGAACACCCGGATGGACGCGCACAAGATACGCGATGTCATCCCGTACGCGCCGGTTCAAATCAACCAGAAAGCCGATGGTTCCACGCCTATCGCGCGATACGCTAATGAGAAAATCCCTGAGCAGCGGACCTGCGGGCTCTGCTGCGCGGTAAGGCTCAAGAGCCTTCGTAAGCTCAGGCGAGTAGCCGAACGGGTACTCTTCGGCAGGAGGCTCAAGGAAAAAGCCAAATGGGTTTACAGGGACCAGTTCTGCCAGAAGATCCACTTCAACCACAAACTGCCGGGTCTTTTCGGGAAGGGTGACACGGGCGACGTAATTACTGTGCGGATCCTGTTGCCAGCCTAGGAAATGGTTCGCAGGCGTAATGTTCAGCGCGTAATCCAGAATGCGCGTGCGGCAGTTTGGGGCAGGGCGCAACCGGATCCACTGCGGACCAAGTGCAACTGGCTTGTCGTAGCGGTACTGCGTCCGGTGATTCAGCGCAACCTGTATCGCCAAATCTCGATTATTCCCCAAACAGAGGGCTTAGTCTAAGCCATGAACGGCGGGATGCGAATGAAAGTTACTCTTCGCAATAAAGCTCGTCTTTGTAGCACCAGACCCAGCTCTCACCGGGTTCAATCGAACGCACCAACGGATGTCCGACCGCACGAAAATGACCGGTAGCGTGCCTGTTCTTCGATGAATCACAACACCCCACGTGACCGCAGGTCAGGCACAGCCGCAGGTGAACCCAGGTGTCACCGGTTTTCACGCAGTCTTCGCAGACATGCTTGTCCGTCTCCGTGATCTTTATTTGATCGAGATGGGTACATTCGCGCTTCATTCGGACTCCTTTTTTTGCGTCGTTAGATCTGCTAAAAGAGTGTATTCCTTTTCGGCGGAGGCGCGACCGCGTATTGCGGGTGACCTTATCCACGCACCAGCCCAGGCTGACGCAGGTTCGCGCCTGCAGAAATTCGAGGACCTGGCGTTCGAAAGCCCAACGGGCCGGGCGGAACAACACCCGGCAAAGTGTCGTGAAGCCGGCTTTGACAGTCACATTGCAGATTCGTTAGACTGAAGTGTTCGAGTTTTCGAGCGGAGAGAATAAGTCTGTCCATGCGTACCGAATTTCCGTCCAAGAACGAAATTGTCCGTTCCTGGCACGTGATCGACGCCAACGACGCCGTTTTGGGACGGGTGGCGAGCCGCGCCGCTATGCTCTTGATGGGCAAGCACAAGCCGACCTACGTACCGTCTATCGACACGGGCGATCACGTCATTATAGTTAACGCCGCCAAGGTCAAGCTGACGGGTGGCAAAGAGGGTCAGAAAGTCTATCGCCGCCACACGGGTTATCCGGGCGGCCTGATTGAGACCGGCGCGCGCCGCATGCGCGAGACACGGCCGGAGCGAATGCTGGAGCTGGCGGTTTCGGGAATGCTCCCGAAGACGAAGCTTGGCAAGCAGATGTATCGAAAGCTGAAGGTGTACGCTGGCGAGCATCATCCTCATCAGGCACAGAAACCGGCTGCTCTGGCGGTCGAGGCGTAACGAGAAGAGAGGAAATTAGTTGCCAGCGAAGTTAGTTCAACAGTTGGGAACCGGCCGGCGAAAAACCGCCACGGCACGCGTTTTCTTGCGGCCGGGAAAAGGCACGATCACCGTCAATCACCGGCCTTTTGATAATTATTTCGTAAACGAATCGGCGCGCGCCTACGTGCGGCAGCCGCTGCTCGCCACCGAGCTGGCCGACCGGTTCGATGTGTTGATCCTCGCCGATGGCGGCGGGGTGTCGGGACAAGCCGGTGCAGCACGTCTCGGTATTGCCCGAGCTCTGATTGAATTTAATTCCGAACTGCGCGGTAAGCTGAAGCAGCTCGGATTCCTCACGCGCGATGCTCGCGCTCATGAGCGAAAGAAGTACGGCCAGAAGGGCGCACGCAAACGCTTCCAATTCTCCAAGCGCTAGTAGTTCTTTCCGTTCCTCAAGCAAGATCCGCGAAGGGTGGTTTGCGGCCACCCCTCGCCCAACCTGAACGAAACTAAGATCACACAAAATTCCGCTTTGGGCCGTGTGAATCCAGGGGGTTCAGCTTATTCAATTTGACTGGAGGCAATTTGCCATCAATTTCAATGAAGGAATTGCTCGAAGCCGGCGTTCACTTCGGGCACCAGACCAAGCGCTGGAATCCAAAGATGAAAGAGTACATCTTTGGCGAACGAAACGGCATTTATATCATCGACCTGCAGAAGACGCTCAAGCTCTTCAAGGACGCGATGCGGTATGTGGGAGAAATGGCGGCGCAGGGCAAGACGGTGCTCTTCGTGGGCACGAAGCGCCAGGCGCAGGAAGCCATTGCTGAAGAGGCAACGCGGTCCGGGCAGTTTTATGTGAACCAGCGCTGGCTGGGTGGATTGCTGACCAATATCACGACGGTGCAGCGGTCCATCAAGCGTCTGAAAGAACTCGACTCAATGGCAGCCGAGAACGGTTACGAAGGCCGCGCCAAGAAAGAAGTGGGACGGCTGGAGCGCGAACGCAAGCATCTTCAGCAGAACCTGGCCGGCATCAAGGACATGCCCGGATTGCCGGACATGCTGTTCGTCGTCGATTCGAACAAGGAAGCGATCGCGGTGAAGGAAGCCCGACGGCTGGGCATTCCGGTGGTTGCCGTGGTGGATACCAACTGCGATCCGGACGAGGTCGATTACGTTATCCCCGGCAACGACGACGCCCTGCGCGCAATCCGGCTGTTTACGACCAAGATCGCGGACGCGGTGGTCGAAGGCCGTTCGCTCGCGACCGAGCAGGAGTTCGCCGCCGAGAAGATTGTCAGCGAAGGCGAAGAAGGCGCCGAGCACACGCCGGAAGAATATACGCAATACCTCGATCCGAAGTATGCGGAGCAGTTGATGTCAGAAAGCCTGGCGACGAGCGCCGAGCCGGAGACACCGCCGCGTAAGGGCCCGGGCAGCGAGGCCTCAGAGGACGTGGTCAGCACCACTGTTAACGAAATCTAGCTCGTTAAC
This sequence comes from Acidobacteriaceae bacterium, assembly GCA_019233755.1. GTDB lineage: Bacteria > Acidobacteriota > Terriglobia > Bryobacterales > Bryobacteraceae > Bog-105. The sequence goes on from JAFAMD010000064.1 coordinate 32,507, forward strand.
GCAACCGAAACAGACGGGCGACCGGCCTCGAAGGGCCAGGTCGCCCAACGTGTGTATATGCGCACGCGACGAAGCAGCGGCTTTTATACACCTTGAGAAGATAAAGAAAGAGAACTGAAATGGCAGAGATCAGTGCACAGTTAGTAAAGCAACTCCGGGAGCGCACGGGCGCAGGCATGATGGAGTGCAAGAAGGCCCTGCAGGAAGCAAACGGCGACTTGGCGGAAGCGGAAGTCGTGCTGCGCAAGCGCGGCATTGCGGGCGCGAGCAAGAAGGAATCGCGGACAACGAGGCAGGGACTGATCAATTCGTTCATCAGCAGCGACGGGAAGCTGGGAGCGCTGGTGGAAGTGAACTGCGAGTCGGACTTCGTTGCACGCACGGAGGATTTTCAGAACCTGGCGGCGGATGTGGCCGCTCATATCGCGGCGACCAGGCCGAAGGCTGTCCGGCTGGAGGATGTGACCGAGGCCGAGCGCGCGAACTTCAAGGCGAACGAGACACTATACGAGCAGAAGTTCACGAAGGACGGCGGCGTCACGGTTGGCGAGCTGGTCAGAAGCAAGATCGCGAAGCTGGGCGAGAACATCAATATTTCGCGCTTCGTCGTGTATGAAGTGAAGGGCAACGGCGTCGTCGGCCAATACATTCATACGGGCTCACAGATCGGCGTGCTGTTGGAAGTACATTCGCCCTCGGCAGAAGCCACCGAGAAGCCGGATTTCAAGACGCTGGTGCGGGACATCGCGATGCAGATTGCGGCGGCGAATCCGCAGTATGTCAGCAAGGAGAACGTGCCGGGGGATGTCCTCGAAAAAGAGCGCACCATTCAGCGCGAGCGCGCGCTCAATGAGGGCAAGCCGGAGAAGATGGTCGACAAGATCGCCGAAGGCCGCATGAGCAAGTTCTACGAAGAAGTGTGCCTGCTGGAGCAGCCGTTTATCCGTGAAAACACGGTGAGCGTCGGCGAGTTGATTCGCACCGCATCCAGCAAGCTGGGCGGACCGGTAAGTGTATCGCGCTTTGTACGGTACAAGGTTGGCGATGCAGGCGACGCGCCAGGCGTGCAGGAAAGTCCTCTCCCGGTGACAGCGTGAGCTACGCCGACTGATAAGCTCGCATAGACGAACAGGCGACGAGACCGGCCGGATACTTTCTGCGGCCGAGTCTCGGCCGTAAACTGCATGCCAAAGTATCGACGCATCTTACTCAAAATCAGCGGTGAGGCTCTGGCCGGGCCTCTTTCATTCGGGCTCGATCCGGAGCGCGTGAAGCAGCTAGCCAGCGAAGTGGCCGAGGTGGCGCGAGCGGGTGTTCAGGTCGGCCTGGTTCTCGGCGGCGGCAACATCTTTCGAGGGGTGGCGGCGGCCGCGCACCAAATGGATCGCGTAACCGGCGATCACATGGGGATGCTTGCAACGGTCATCAATGCGCTGGCCTTCCAGGATGCCCTGGAGCAGCTTGGAGTGCCGACGCGCGTGATGACGGCGATTCAAATGCACCAGGTCGCAGAGCCGTATATCCGGAGACGCGCAATCCGGCATCTTGAAAAAGGCCGGGCCGTGATTTTCGCGGCGGGTACCTCGAATCCATATTTTTCAACGGATACCGCGGCGACGCTTCGCGGGCTGGAGATTCACGCCGAGATCATCGCCAAAGCGACCAGCGTGGACGGCGTGTACGACAAAGACCCGAAGAAGTTTCCCGATGCGGTGAAGTACGACGAGGTCGGCTACACCGAAATCCTGGCTAAAGGATTGGGCGTGATGGACGCTTCCGCGGTGGCGATGTGCCGCGACAACCGCATGCCGATCACGGTCTTCGATTTGAAAGTGCACGGAAATATAATGCGAATGGCGATGGGCGAGCCGATCGGCACTGTCATTCGCTAATCAGGAAGCGGCAGACTTATGAAACAGGAAAAAGAATCCGCCCCGAGCGGCAGCCTTTTCAAGAACTTGAAGGAAGTGGAGGCGAACACCCGCTCCAAGATGGACAAGGTGCTGGCCGACCTGCACAATGAGATGACCCACATCCGCACGGGACGCGCCTCGATCGGGCTGCTGGACAGCGTACGCGTGGATTACTACGGCTCGCCTGTTCCCTTGAACCAGGTGGCGCAACTGCACGTACCGGAGCCCGCGATGATCACGGTGCAGCCGTGGGATTCGTCCACCATTAACGCGATTGAGAAGGCAATCCGGAATGCGGATCTGGGATTGAATCCGTCAAACGACGGAAAGATTGTTCGGGTGCCAATTCCTCCGCTGACGGAAGAGCGCCGCAGGGATCTGGCAAAGAAGCTGAGCCACATCGCAGAGGAGCGCCGGGTAAGCTTGCGGAACGCGCGCCGCGACGCCAACGATCATCTGAAAAAGATGCTTAAAGATAAGCTGATCAGTGAAGACGAAGAGCGTCAGGCGCTCGATACGATCCAGAAGCTGACTGACTCACAAATCGCAAAGATTGATCAGGCGGCAAAAGCGAAAGAAAAAGAGATTCTGGAATTCAAGTAGCCAAAAATTGAGGCGCCCCGCAACGGCGCCTTTTTTTCTTTCTTTCCAGGCACTGGCGAACCGATTAGCGATTTAGCTGCTGCGCGGGCGGAGCCGCAGGAAGTTCTGCCCGGAGGGAATCGTCGTAGCTGATGCCGTTCCTTTCGAGCAGCTCTCCGGTGGCTCGATCCAGGGCCACACGAGCTTTGATCCAAACGCTGCGCGCTGCAACTTCGGTGGAGCGTGCCTGCGCAAGATAACTCTCCTGCTGAATGACTAAGAAGTTTGTCGAGGCCCCCACCGTTAGTTTGTCTCTTTCTGCATCAAGCAACTGTTCCTGGTAGATACGGCTCTGGATAGCGGCGTTCAGCGCCGATCGGGCGGTCTGAAGCGCAATCAGCGAGTTTTCCACTTCCGCCCTCACCTGGTTGGCAAGCAACTGGGTACGCGCTTGCGCCTGGCGCAGTTGTAGAAGGTCACGGGCGGCATCGGCCTGTGCAACATGATTCACGAGAGGCAGGCTGAACTGGATGCCCGCCTGGTAGATGTGCGACGTCCGCAGACTGCCAATCCCGAGGTCGGCGGGCGTTGTGATGACACCGCTGCCGGGTGTGCCGAGCGCGATGAAGGGAACTTCGGAACCACCGCGTGTCTGGAAGTTGCCGATGATGTCAATTTCCGGGCGAGCAGCGTTTTGGGACGCCTTCAACGCGACTTCCCCGCCCTGCACTTGCAAAGTTGCCTGCAGAAGATCAGGACGTGTCGCCAACGCTTCAGAGACGAGCCCGTCGATTGAGACAGGATCGTCGTTTTCCGGGACGATGATATGGCTGGTCGGGATAACCGGCAGTTCGGAGAATATGGGATCTGCCGTGCCGCGGCGGGAAAGTTGCGATTTGAGGATCACTTCCTGCTGGCGAACAAGGCCCCTGGCCTGGATGAGATCGAGTTCGCTGGACGTGAGGAGCGCTTTGGCCTGGGTGAGGCCAAGAGGCGCGAGAGTTCCCTGCTCCACCTGCGCGACATCGTCTTCATAGAGCTTTTGTGCAGCCGCAAGAGTCTGCTTTTTAACCTCGGCGTTTTCGTTCAGGCTGACCAGATCGTAGTAGAGGCGGGCGACGCCGTAAACGGTGCTGATGAGCTGCTGATAAAAAAGCAGCCGCGAAATCTTCTGGTTGATGTTTGCGATTTTTATAAAGCGAAGGTTCACGCCGCGGCCAAAACCGCGCAGAAGCGGCTGGCTAACCGTAATCGAAGTGTTAGGGCTGGCGAAGGGATTGTATTGCGATTGCGTGCTGTAAAGTGCCTGCGCTGCATTATTCAGATCAAGTTCCACTTGCGTCCCGGCGCTGAACCCTTGGATGAGAGCGTAGTTGGCCGTGATGAAGTTGAGCGTACTCGGCGAAGTCAAGCTGCTTGCGATAGGGCCAGGATTTTGCGTAGTTAGGAGAGCATTGTTTCCGCGCTGAAACCAGGTGTTCTGGCCAATGAAGGTGGGCTGGAATGCCGGGATGGGCGGACCTTCGGCGAAACCGGAAGCGCCTTGCACGGAAAGATCCGTCTGTGTTTCGGCCAGCACATTGAGCGAGGTCAGGTCATTCACTGTGGGAGTGGTCGGAGTGACCGAAGATGCCGCGCTATTGAGCAACGGACTCCCAGGACCGCCAACGCCGGTCGGGCTCTCAGCAACGGAGTAGTCGAGACCGCGAAGAAGACCGCCGCCGGATGCACGAAGCACATCGGTCCCGGCAATGGAAAGATTGTAGCGGGCCACCTCTACATCGAGATTGTTCTCGACGGCGAGAGCAACAGCGTCATAGAGCGACAGGTACATGGCGCCATCGTGAACAAGGCTGCGCGCGCGGTCCGCAAGGCTGATCCGCAGCGGGGCAGCTTGCGGAATGCGATAAGGAGCCAGGAAGTCGAAAAAGTTCGACCGGCGGGCGATGTTCGCACTCTCCTCTCTCGGAGTACTTGTATCTAACTCGACGCGTTGCAGCACGGCGGCCGGCGGCTGGGCCGGGACCGTCTGCACCGATGGTGCGGAGTCTTGCGCGAAGGCGAGGCGCCACGCGAGAACTATGATGATCGAGGCTCTCATCGCTTCACAGAGCCGGCCGGGCTGCCCGGTGGCGGCGTATGCACAAACTGCGGCTGAATTCTTACGCCGTCCTGCACTTCATCGGAAACCGAGCGAGCGACGATATCGCCGGGTTTGAGCCCACTGATCACTTCCGTCTCATTGCCGTAATCGCGGCCGATAACGATGGGTTGAAAATGCACAGCGCAGTTCTCGTCGACGAGCGCAACTACGTTTCGGGCGTTGCGAACGACGATGGATTCGCCCGGAACGAGCAGGGGCGGTGTTGCCTTGGCCTGCACGAGATTCGCTATCACATACATACCGGGCAGCAGACGCCCGTTGTGATTCGGGACCTGGATTTCAACGAGCAGTGTACGGGTGTTCTGGTCGATGGAGGAGGATGTGCGCGTCACGCGACCATCGAACTTCTGATTCGAGCTTCCCTCAAAGAGCAGCTCAGCACGCTGGCCGACCTGAACGGCATTCGTATAGGCCTCCGGAATGGAAACGAGAACGCGCAAAGGATCGATGCTGGCGATCGAGAACAACTGGCCCCCCTGAGCGCCGCCGGTGGACGGAGTGACATTGGCGGAAAGGCCCTGCGCGCCGCTATTATTACCTTGCGCGGCCGCCTGTGTGGTACCGGAAACGGCCTCGGAAGAAGTACCAAGCCCGCCACCCGCAGCGGTGATAAGCGAACCCATGTCGACGTTGCGGGCGGTTATGATGCCGCTGAACGGCGCGGTAACACGTTCGTACTGTTGAAGCACGAGCAAGCGGTCAAGATTGTCTTTATTGGCCTGGACCGTGTTTTCCGTGGCACGTACGTTCGCTTCACCGACACGGAAATTCGCTTCCTGCGTATCACCATCCTGACGGGAAAAGACGCCCTTCGCAACCAGAACCTTGTAACGGTCCCAGGTGACTTTGGCGAGGTAGAGCTGTGCCTGCATCTGCACCAGGCTGGACTCGCTCTGCCGTAGAGTAGAACGGGCCTGCGCAACCTGCTTGTCCAGATCTGGCGCATCAACGGTGGCGAGCAATTGTCCCGCGTGGACGCGATCGCCAATATCCACCAGGCGCTTGCTTAAATAGCCAGACGCACGCGCATAAATATAGGCCTCCGTGTAAGCCTGGCTGGTGCCGGGAATCATGAGCTGATCGGTAGAAGGAGCACGCTCAATGCGCACGACTTCTACGCGCGGAAGCGCTTCGGTTCGTTCTTTAGCTTGCCGGTCAATAATTTCTTCGCGTTTGTGACGCGGCAGCCAGCCAAGAAGGACCACTAGCACCGCAGCGACAACGACGAGAAGAATAAAGACACCCCAATGGCGTGCCGAGTGGCGATGCGCCGGATTGTCGCTCTTCCGGCCGTCGTCTCCCGCGTGTGGCTGCTGCGTTTCGGGAACGTCCGCGGCTGGATCGTTAGCCATTGTTACGACTCCTGCGGGCGCGCCCGGTCGTGCTGCGGGACCGGCCCTCCCCCTGGGGTAATCTCCCCTTTATACTCCCTGTCAATCCTTTCGTCATAGTTGATCGGCGGTTTACCGCGCAGGAAGGAGTAGATGATGGGCACAATGAACAAAGTGCTGAGAGTGGCTACAAGCAAGCCGCCAATCACCGCCCGACCGAGCGGAGCGTTCTGCTCGCCGCCCTCCCCGAATGCTAGAGCCATAGGCAGCATGCCGATGATCATCGCAAGCGCCGTCATACAGACAGGCCGCAAACGGATATAGCCGGCCGAGAGTGCAGCTTCCAGTTCATTCTTGTTCTTGGCGCGCTCGTCGTTGGCAAATACAACGAGCAGAATGGAGTTGGCCGTTGCGACTCCGATGGTCATGATGGAACCCATCAGGGAAGGCACACTGAAGGTCGTCTGGGTGAGATAGAGCATCCAGAGAATGCCCGAGAACGCGCCCGGCAGCGCCATGAGAATGATGAACGGGTCGAGCCAGCTCTGGAAATTAACGGCCATCAGGAGGTAAACGATGATAACTGCAAAGGCGATGCCGAGTTCGAGCCGCGAGAAGGAGTGCTCCATGGTCGCAACCTCGCCGCGAAGATCGAGAAATGTGCCACCGGGCAGGTTCTTGGTTCGATTCAGAATGCTGTGAATCTGATCAGCGGCGCTACCCAGGTCGTTCTGATCGACGTCGGCGTAGATGTCAAAGGTGGGTTGAATGTTGTAGTGGTCAATGACAATCGCCGATGCATCACGTTTGAGAGTTGCCAGGTTCGCGAGCAACTGGCTGTTAGTTCCCGATGGGGAAGTAATTGGGGTACGCTGGAGTGCCTCGAAGGAATCGATGCGGTAGTACGGAGCCTGCACCACAACCTGGTAGTTGACGCCGGTTTGGGGATTGAGCCACTGGTTCGGAGCAGTCTGCCCCGTACCGGATAGCGAGATGAGTGTGCTGTTGGCGACGTCCGCCTGCCGCAGGCCGAGTTGCTCGGCCTTGCTGCGATCCACGTTCACGTCAACGGTGGGATACGCGACTTGCTCGTGCAGGTGGGCATCTACGATACCCGGAATGGCCTGAATCTGCCGGAGAAGGTTACGCGCGATCTGGTAATTCTGTTCCGGGTTGCGGCCGACCACCTGGACATCGATGGGCGCCGGAAGACCGAAATCGAGAATCTGATTCGTCATGTTCGCGGGCGTAAAGAAGAATGTCTCTGCCGGAAACCTTTGGGCAAGCTGTGCGCGCAACTCGCGGGTGAACTCGAGAGTTCTGCGCGGACCGGGCGTGAGCGAGATGGAGATATCGCCGTCGGAGTTGCTGATGGTAGCGTTGCTGCCGAACGCGAGATTGATGCCGCTGGCGGGCAGGCCGATATTATCGAGAATCATTTCGATCCGATCGGCCGGAAGAATCTTGCGGATTTCGGCTTCGATTTGAGCAAAGATCACTTCCGATTGCTCGACGCGCGTGCCGGTGGGCGGTACGACGTGAAGTTTCATCTGGCCGGAATCGACGTACGGAAAGAAGTCGCGCCCGATAACAGAGATCAGACTCATGGAGCCGGCCACAAAAAGTCCAAACAGGCCAAGCACGATGGCGCGATGATGCAGGCTCCATTCGAGCCAAGCGCGGTAGCGGGTACGGAGTCTTTCAAATTGCACATTGAAGCGCTCATGGAAATGCCACACCCAGTTTTGAGCTACCTTTGGCTCCGGTTCTCCCTCCCTGTGCTGATACAACTCCACTTCAGCAGGCAAAAGGTAATGCATCATCGGCGGGACCAAGGTGCGGGAAAGAAAGTAAGATGCGAGCATCGCAAACACAACGGCCATGGCAAGAGGAGTAAACAGGAACTTGGCGGGTCCACTGAGCAACAGAACCGGCGTGAATACGATGCAAATACAGAGCGTGGACACGAGCGCGGGCGCGGCAACCTGGCTGGCACTGTCGAGTATGGCGTGAACCAACGGATTGCCGATACGCTCGAGATTGCGGTGCGTATTCTCGATTTCGACCGTAGCGTCGTCGACAAGAATACCGACCGCCAGGGCCAAACCGCCAAGCGTCATTACGTTAATGGTTTGACCGAGCGCAGCCAGGATGCAGATGGAGGTGAGGATCGACAGCGGGATGGAGATGCAGACGATCAGTGTGCTGCGCCAACTGCCAAGGAACAGGAGGATCATCAGGGCTGTGAGACCCGCTGCAATGCCGGCCTCGCGCAGCACTTCATCGATTGAATTGCGGACAAAGATGGATTGATCGAACAGCGGCGTAATACGAAGCGCAGGAGGCAGATCCGCCTTCACACGCGGCAGAGCATTCTTAACCCCTTTGACGATATCGAGCGTAGATGCCCGTCCATTCTTCAAGACGGCGAGGAAGGAGGATCGGCGCCCGTTTTGGCGAACAATATTGGTCTGCACGGCGTAGCCATTCCGGACCTGGGCAACGTCCTTCATGTAAACGATGGCGCCGTTCGAAGCGCGAACCGGCAGATCGTTCATAGCCTCGACGGTAAGCGGGCTGCTATTCGTTTTAACCAGGTATTCGAGATTGCCGATGCGAGCAGTGCCGGCCGGCAGGATCAAATTCTGCGCCCCGAGGGCCGCTGAAACATCAGAAGCGGAAAGATGTTTTGCGTAGAGCGCATCAGGATTGATATCGACCATGACCTGTCGGAACTTTCCGCCAAAAGGAAGCGGAACAGAGGCGCCCTGCACAGTAGCAAGGCGTGTACGGATGAAGTTCAAACCGAGGTCGAAAAGATCTTGTTCGGTGAGGCCTTCACCCGAAAGACCCAGTGTGAGAATTGGAACGCTGGATGCATCGAATTTCAGAATGTTCGGCGGGAACGTGCCGGGTGGAAGGACGCGCAGGATAGTCTGCACAAGAGCGGTAATCTGCGAAATCGCGAGGTCGACTTTTACCCTGGGCTGAAAATAGACGCGAATGACTGCTACGCCGGTGTACGACTCCGATTCAATGTGCTCGATATCGTTCACGGTGGTGGTCATGGCGCGCTCGCAGACCGTTACGATGCGCTTTTCCACTTCGTCCGGAGTGAGACCGTTATAGCTCCAGACGACGCTTACAACGGGAATATCGATGTAGGGAAATATGTCCTTCTGCGTGACAGTGGCGGCGAGCGCACCCAGAATCAGGACCAGAACCGAAAAAACGACAAACGTATAAGGCCTGCGTAACGCGAGGTGAACAATCCACATTCAGGCACTCACAAGCATGAAAGGTGACGCCGCCGACAGAGGGTGTGGTTACTTAAAGCCCGCAAACATGCTAAATAGACAGCGAATACCGGCAAAGGCAAGCTGCTTCTCCTTGACCCCCCATTGAATTCATATCACTGATCGGCCTGGTGACTGGCGGCGTATTTCAAAGCGTGCGCGCCATTCGAACCTGGAAGTGGCGAGCTTGTGCACGAATTGTGGACCGGTGCGCGTCAAACAACGTTTCGGCATCCGGTAGAAAGGCTAGTGGAAATTGGCGTCAAAAGCCGCGCAGTCTGGGGAGAACAGTTATATGCCAAATGAAATCGTGCACTACGACGCAATCGTAATCGGCTCGGGGCAGGGCGGAAACCCACTGGCTCAGCAACTGGCCGCGCGCGGGGAAAAGGTAGCGCTGGTTGAATCCGGCAAGCTCGGCGGCACGTGCATCAATACGGGCTGTACGCCGACCAAAACGATGGTAGCGAGCGCCCAGGTGGCGCATTATGCCCGCAACGCCTGGCGGTGGGGAGTGCAAGCTCAGGATGCACGGGTAGATCTACCCGCCATTATTCAGCGGAAGGATGAGGTGGTGGCCAGGTTCCGCTCCGGATGGGAGAAAGCAGTAGATCAGCCCGGCCATCCGGAATGGCATCGGGGACAGGCTCGCTTTATCGGACCGAAGCAGGTTCGGGTGGGCGAGCACACGCTCCAGGGCAAACGGATTTTTATCGATACGGGGTCAGAGCCTGCGATTCCGCCGCTGAAGGGCTTGGACGTAACGCCGTATCTCACAAACGAGACACTGCTCGAGCTGCGCGAGCTGCCGGAACACCTGGTTGTACTCGGCGGCGGTTACGTGGGGCTTGAGTTCGGGCAGATGTTTCGGCGCTTCGGCAGCAAAGTGACGATCGTGCAGAGTGCCGAGCGCATCCTGCAGCAAGAGGACGAGGATGTGACGGCAGAGCTGCAGAAATGCCTGGAAGCGGAGGGCATACGTCTTCTGCTGAAAGCGCGAGCAACGAAGGTGGAGGGGCGGGCAGGCGAGATAGAGGTGACAGTACCCGACGCGAACGGGGAGCAGACAGTGCAAGGTACGCATCTGCTGTTGGCAGCAGGACGAAGCCCGCGGACGCGGCATCTCGATCTCGAAAAGACAGGCGTGAAAACCAATGAGAAGGGCTATATCATGGTGAACGATCGCCTGGAAACCGGTGCGCCGGATGTTTGGGCAATCGGCGACGTGACCGGCGGCCCTGCATTTACCCACATTTCCTACAACGATTACCAGATCATTTACGGCAATCTCTATGAAGGCAAGCAGCTGAGCACAAAGAAACGGCTGGTGCCTTATGCGGTGTATACGGATCCGACCTTAGGGCGCGTGGGAATGACCGAAAAGCAGGCACGCGCGAGCGGACGAAAACTGAAGATCGGCAAGGTGCCTATGACCAACGTGGCGCGCGCAATCGAGCGGTCGGAAACGGCTGGCTTCATGAAGCTGGTGGTGGATGCGGAGACCGACCTCGTAGTGGGCGCGGCGATTCTCAGCTCGGAAGGCGGCGAACTCGTGCAGATTCTAAGCACACTGATGCTGGCAGAAAAGCCGTACACGATGCTGAAGGGTGCGATCTACATTCATCCCACCCTGGCGGAAGGGTTTTTCGGATTGATGGAGAGCGTCAAGGCAGTGTAGTGTGCAGCCGCTTGATCCGAACTTGACATGACTTGCAGCGACGGCAAAGTCTGGCCTCGGTTTTCCGTAAGACTCTGCCGTCGCCTTTACCTTCCTTACCTACGGAGCAAAGTAACTTGAAATGTCAAGGATCAGGTGCGTTGGGTCCGAAGCGTACGCATTAACGGAGCCGTTGCCCACGGGCACGATAGCCATATTGGACGTGACCGCGCCGTCTTCCGCGTTCAGTGTCGAAACCCACGGTTGAGACTGACCGGTTGGCCAGAGGCTCAGGAAGCCGAGCGCACCGGGCGAAACAACCGTACTATTGAGGACAACTGCTTGCGCATTGGAGGGAACATTACAAGAGCTCTTTGTGATGTTCACAGCAGACGTTCCGGTGACAGGCTCAGGCTGAGGGCCGTTGCGCGTATCGAGAACACGGCAGGGCGTAAGGGTGAACAGCGATAAGCCGCCGGCTGCTTGCGGCGCGAAGTAGCCGTTGATATCAATGGCTACGTCGGTCTTATCGCTCGAGTAAACCAGAATGTCTCCGTTCGCACCGGCCGGGACAATCGCGGCGTTAGCTGTTACGGCGCCGGATGCGGCATTCAGGGTCGAAACCAATGGTTGGTTTTGGCCCGCGGGCCACGTCGAGAGATAGCCGAGCGAGCCGCGCGGTATCGCGGTGAAGTTAAGCGAGTAGGCCACAGCGCTAGACGGCACGTTGCACGGGCTGGCAGTGACGGCAAAATCGCGCGTCTGGGCTAGAAGTGGACCACCAGTCTGTCGCGTATCTGCGATGCGACAGGGTATCAGCGGGAAAAACGCTAGGCCCGAACCACCCGGATTTCCTGCCGGGACGAAATAACCGTTGATGTCGAGCACTACGTGACTCGCATTGGAAACGTAGACGCTGATGCTTCCATTTGTTCCAGCCGGCACAATCGCCGCATTTGCCTTCGCGCGGCCATCAGAGTTCAGCGTGGATACCCAGGGCTGCGGCTGCCCGGTGGGCCAGATAGACAGGAACCCGAGTGGGCCGGAAGGCACGGCGGTGACGTTAAGCGAGTAGGCAGCCGCGGTTGGGGGAATGCCACACGCGCTCGCCGGAATCGCGAAATCCCGGGAGCTGGCGGCGGCGAGTTCCGGACCGCCTAAGGGACCGTTGGCGTTTCGCGTATCAGCGATCCGGCACGGCGTAACGGGAACAAACAGAAGGGGGGTGTTCGTTCCGGGCGATGAGCCGCTGCCGGACAGGGTAACGCTCTGCGGAGAATTTGGCGCGTTGTTGTTCAGCATGAGCCAGTCCACAACCCCTCCCGAAACGGGCGGAGTGAAGGAAACCGTAATATTGCACGAGGTCCCGGGCGCCAGCCCACCTATTTCATAATTGATGCACCCATCGGACAGGAAGAACCCGGTATGGTATGCGCCATTCAGGAGGAAGGCTCGGAAATAAAGGATGCCCGAGCCGCTGTTAGTGACCGTCACGACTTGAGGGCCGGATGTTCCATCGAAGTGAAGGCTGGTGACGTTGAGGGAGAGCTGAGGTTGTGCAGCAGCAAGAGCAGTACCCGTCAGAGTCACTGTTTGCGGCGATGCGTCCGCCGAATCTGTGATGATGAGCGAGGCAGTTCTGGCTCCCGCGGCCGTAGGCTGGAAATTTACAGAAATCGTGCAACTGCTTTGAGCGGCAATTGTGTAAGGAGCGCTGAAACCTGAGCAGATGTAAGTGGGATAGCTGAAGTCTCCGGCATTGGCCCCTTGGAGGGCCAGAGTGAGTGTGACGGGAAGGTTTCCGCTGTTCGTAATGGTGAAGTTGGAAGACCAGAAGGAGCCGACATATCTTGATCCGAAATCCAGGCTGGGGACCGACAGAGCTGCCTGACCCCAAGGACTGCGAAGCGCTACCTGCTGCTGCGCCCCTGTCTGGCCCAGGTTGTTGTCCGTCACGGTCAGCGTACTGGCAACGGCGCCACTCTGGGTTGGAGTAAAAGCAACTGAGACCGTGCAACTGTCACCGGCGGTGAGACTATTATGACGGGAGCAATCGGTTGTAACCGTGTCTTGTATAACGAAGTTCGAGTTCGCCGGCAACTGTGTTCCGGCAATTTGGAGCGTATCTGTTCCGGTATTCTGAACCGTCAGCGTCAATGGCGTTGACTGGGTCCCGACCGCAGTTTGGCCAAAGAAAAGCGCGGATGCGTTCGTTACGATCTCGTAGCTTCCAACGTACAAATTCCCTGATCCATCAAGAGCAAGATACGAACTTGGTAGTGTTACCGAATTTGCGGGATAGCCATCCAGCGGAATATTGCCATATGGGTTGACAAGTGTGGTCGCACTACCTGCAACCGTCGAGATAATGCCCGTCGCGGCACTCACCTTTCTGACCACCGCGCCGTCAGAGATATAGATATCTCCCGCCGGATCAAGAGCAACAGCATTCGGCCCCTGTAGGTTTGCGCTGGTTGCAGGGCTACCGTCTCCCATTCCTGCACCAGTAGCAGCTTGGGATGGAGTCCCGGCGACCGTGCTGATTTTATCCGTCGAGAGATCGACCTTTCGTACAACATGATAGGAGCTGTCAGCGATGTACAGGTTTGCGGCGGAATCGAGAGCGAGGCCCACCGGGGAACCGAGGGCGGCGCTCGTGGCGGCCCCGCCGTCGCCGTAGGATGCTCCATTTGACTGCGAACCGGCGACTATGCTGATAGTGCCCGCAGCGGCATCCACTTTGATTACGAGCGCGGATTCGGGGAAATACGCGGATTCGGAGAGATAGAGGTTCCCCGCCGAGTCGACGGCGAGGCTGGTGATATTGCCGAGATTCGCCGTCGTGGCAGGCATTCCCGCTTGAACAGTATTTGTTCCACCGCCCGCGACCGTTGAGATGATGCCGGTTACTCCATCTATCTTTCGGACTACGTTACCGCTCGCGATATAGAGGTTTCCGGCGCCATCTAACGCGATATCACCGGCTGATTGCAGATTCGCGCTAGTGGCCGGCCCCCCGTCTCCAGTATTTCCTGGGGAATAATTGCGGGTGCCCGCATACACGATGTTGCTTTGATCTGCCGGATTGATCCGTTCGATCACGTCCGCTGTGCTGTCCGCCACGAAAATGTATCCCGCAGGATCAACGACCACTCCCCTGATATAGTCAAAACCCAGAGAAGGGATGAAACTCTTGAGCAAGCCTGGAGCAAGCGCCACTTGCGGCGTGATACCTACGCCGTGCAGGAAAGCTTCAAAAAGGAGTGCTCCGGAGCTATCTTTAACAATCACCGCATCCTGCCTCAAACCTGGGCTCTTGGGATTGAATGTTACCGAGAGCGTACAGCCGCTCTGAGCCGGAGCGCAGCTACCGAGAGAGAAGTCTACTCCATATCTGAGCGAGAACGACGGGTTGGCCCCTATCTGCGCCGTTGTAAGCGGAATTGAGATGGTTGTCCCGGAACCTCCGACGGAGGTTTGCGTAAAATCAGCGTTCGCAGTAGCGATAACACCTGTGCCCGTTAGGTCAGCCGCCGTGATTGTTTGGGATCCGCCTGCGATGCTAAAAGACGCAGTCACGGGCCCAATAATGCTTGGCGAGAATGTCATTGAGACACTGCATGTAGACCCGCTTGCAATCGTGCCCGCGCAGTTGTTCGTTTGAAATCCACGCGCCGTATCGCTGCATTATCCTCGATGTACACATTCCCAGCCTCATCGAGCGCCACAGCTAGCGGGCGATTCAATTGAGCGTTGGCAGCAAGGCCTCCATCACCTGAGTACCCGGCAGTACCGGTTCCAGCAAGTGTAATGAGAACTGCGCCGGGCGACGAAAGCTTCTGCACGATATTGGCGCCGCTGTTAGCGATATAGGGGTTGCCACTCGCATCCGTGGCGAGACCGGCCAAAGTACCTCCCGCGGTGGTTGCGGTGACGACCGTGTTTATGTTGCCTGATGCATTCACCTGGCGAATTGAGCTTCCTTGATCGACGAAATAGACGTTCCCTGCTGCGTCGGCAGAAATGTAGGTTGGGGCAATGCGGGCAGCCGTTGCCGCCCCGCCGTCTCCGTTCGGCCCGGCGGTCGGGTAACTGTGGGTTCCAGCAATCGTCCGGATAATGCCTGTCGCGGCGTCGATCTTACGGATGACGTTATTGCCGGTATCCGCAATGTAAACATTGCCAACAGCATCCACGGGGCAAGGTTGGGATTCCAGGATAATTGTGCCTGCGTCGCCGGACCGCCGTCTCCCGAATACCCTCCTGAGCCGGTGCCGGCAACTGTGGTGATCGTTCCCGAGCTTCTGTTCCACAGACCGATCGCCGCACCCTGAGCGAAATAGACGTTTCCGAATTGGTCAGTGGCGAGAGATGCCGGAGTGCCAAAACCACCGCTGATATTCAGGTTCAGCTGGGCAATTTTCCCTGGCACTATCACAATCTGCGGACCGGAACCCGTTCCCTGGACAAGCTTCGTTTGCGTGATGCTGCCGGTACCGTCTTTGACAATAAGGATATCCTGGCGCAAGCCGGGCGCAGTGGGACTGAAGGTAACATTGCAAGCGATTGAATTCTGTGATGGCGTGCAGCCGCTAACGGAAAACTCTACTCCATAAAGTAACGAAACCGAGGGGTTCGCAACTGTTTGGGTGAGCTGGATGGTCACCCCTGTAGGAGCCGAGCTGCTCCCCACCGATACCAACCCAAAGTCCTGTACGGGCGCGGCTGCCGAAGAGAGCTTCAAAGCAAGACCGAGAAACGCCGCGAACAGGCAAGCGGCGTTTTTCGCGACAGGCAGGCAGCCTCTAGACACGAATACGTTGCCAGAAACGTCGCAAAGCGAGGAGACTCCGAGACGGCTATATAGGGACATGTACTTGGGTAAACCTACGTATAGTATCAAAAATGCGATGCCATAGCGGCCTAGGAGAGTACTATCGGTTTGGAGCGATCTTTGGACCTTCGGGACTCGCGGGAGTTAACGGCAGACCCCACTTTTCGGCTATCTCCGCCTTCCGTCGAATTACTTCATCAAAATCTTCAAACGTGCGATCGGCATAGGCGACTGCGAAACTCAAGAGCTTATGTACGAACCGATCTTCGCGTCCCTTTACGGTTTCTAGGAATCGCTGCGGTCCCGACTCGCCGATTGAGCCTAGCAGGTGCGCTCTCGCCGTGATTTCTCCAAAAATCTGGGCCGCTTTTTGGAAGTGTTGCGGGTCCTGCATGGCCTTTGGATTGAAGCGCGCGTGTTGGCACCGATCTCTTTGCTCTGCATCGGTTTCTCGCCCATAATTGCGTAGCCCAGATATCGTTTTGGAAATAGTTGAAAGGCCCGAGTATACATAAAGACTTGCTGGCCCCGGTCTTTGTGAAACTGCGGCGTTTGCGAATCGAGTGCCGAGTTGAGCGAATCTTTCCACTCGATCAACCGAAGTGTGGTCCAGTCTTCCTGCTTCTTGAACCCTTTTCCAAACAGCAGGGCGTAGCGAGCACGCCCCAGACTGCCGGCGCCGGCGAAGCGGAACGCTATGTCCTGAAGCCTGTATTCCATCGGCCGCGCTCTTGGTGGCGCGAGTACATGGGCGAGAAAGCCCGGAATCGCCTCTTTGATCTTCTCCTGGACACGGTGGCTCACCGCTGTCATTCGTTCGTTGAACCGGAAAGCAAACCGCCCGGGTTCCGCTTCCACCGCCAGGGTCTTGATGAATTCAGCTCGCGATTTTTCTCTCGCTTTATGAAGCAGTCTCAAAACTTCAGTTGCTTCGCTTTTGGCGAATGTTCCGCGGTCCCGGATGCGGACCACTCGACGTAGCGTGTCTATGTAGGACCGCGCCGCCAGTTCTGCTTCCCGGACGCCAGTTCCGAATGAATGACCATTGTCAAGGGCAGCCAGAAGAATGCTTATCATCAGCCGTCGCAGATCGATCTCGTAGGAGCCTCTTGTTGTCTCGTCGAAATCATTTATGTCGTAGACGATTTCACCGGTAACCGCGCGGAAGGCTCCGAAATTTTCGGTGTGAAGATCGCCGATAATCGGGCCCTCTGCGTCCGCGAGCGGCCAATCGCGAAACCAGCCGCTGGTTAAGTCGCGAGCGAAAAGATGAACCGTTGTGCGAAAAAGCGTGAACGGCGAGGTAGATAACTTTTCCAGCTTGCCGTTGAGCTGTCTGCGGGGGAAATGGCGGTTGTATGCGAGTATCTGATCGACTGCCGAGCGAATCTTCACTTCGAGTTCAACCTGGCCATCACCTGTCAAGCGTCAGGTTTCCATCATACGCATGGTGCAGCGGACTGACCAGAGCCGCAAGATGGCGAGTGAGCCCCCAAACGACGTACACTAGTCGGTTTCACGTCAATGGAGATCAGCCATCACCAGATCATGCCGGAAACGGCTGTAATTACGGTCGCCGGTAGAGTAATGTTGGGCCCCGAGAGCGAACAGATCACAACCCTTGTCAGCAATCTACTGGGGGAAGGAACACATGCCATCATCTTCAACATTGCAGGCGTGACTGCGATTGACAGCACCGGGATAGGCCGGTTCATTGCCAGTTACAACAAGATTGCGGCCGCGGGCGGTGAAATGAGGATTACTGGCGCGACCGGCTACTTGTTCCAAGCGTTCCACGTCTGTCGTCTGGATACGGTGTTCCGGTTCTACCCAAGCCTGGACGAAGCCTGCAAGTCTCTTTAGCCTTACGCGCGCTCTTGGAGCCGCGGAGAAGCAAAAAGCCAAGGCTCGGTCCGGGGGCCCCGCGAATTGTGATAACCTCCACGCTAGTTTCGGTGTCGAATGGCGGCCGCGAATACAATCCTCATCGTCGACGACGATCCTGATATCCATAATCTGCTCGCAGCAGCGCTGCCGCCCGAGAAGTACATGATTAAGGACGCCTACGACGGACTGGAAGCGCTTTCGATCCTTGAAAAAGAACCCTATGATCTGGTCATTACCGACGTACGGATGCCGGGGCTGGACGGTCTGCAGCTACTTCGAAGGATTCGTGAAGCACGACCGGATGCAAAAGTACTCGTGATGACGGCGCAGACTACGCCGGAAACCGTCATCAGTTCTCTTCGCGATCACGCGTTGAGTTATTTCAGCAAACCCTTTTCTCTCGACGCCGTCACCGAAATAGTCGATCGCGCTTTAGGCGCGCCGGATTTGCCGGGTGACATCGAGGTTCTATCAGCCATACCGGAATGGATTTCGCTGCAACTGCCTTGCAAGCTGGAGATCGCGGACCGGCTCATTCCCTTTTTGCGGGAGATGGCGACCGATCTGTCCGCCCTTGAACGAGAAGACGTTGGCACTGCTTTTCGAGAGCTTCTCATGAATGCAATCGAGCATGGGGGGCATTCGGATCCACGCAAGACAATTCGCGTCGATTACGTACGAACCGCCAGGGCCATCGTATACAAGGTATGGGATCCGGGCGAAGGCTTTTCATTCAACAATATTCCTCACGCCGCGGTTTCCAACCGACCCGATGCTCCATTCGAGCACGTTGAAGCTCGAAACCGGCTGGGCCTTCGCCCGGGTGGATTCGGTATTCTCTTGAGCCGGCACCTGGCCGACGAGCTGATTTACAACCAGAAGGGAAACGAAGTCTTGTTGATCAAATACATCGAGCCGGTGTCCGGGCAGCCGGATCATTGAGGTCCTCGAAGACCCGGTTCAATCCTGTCCAGATACCGCGAGAGTTGGGCGATCTGCTCTTCGATCTCTTCCTTGTTTTGACGGTCGGCCGCAAGCTCGAGACGTTTGCCGATCGCCGTGATTTCGTCCAATCCGTAGCCGCCCCCCGAACCATGCATTTTATGTCCAATACTGCCAATTTTTTCGTAATCGGCTCGCTCAAGCGCCATTGAGAGTACCTGAATATCGTTGCGTCTTCCCTCGAGATAACGGGGGAGTGCTTTCTGTAAACGAGAATCGACATCCTTTTGAACGTCACCGGCCGTTTTGATGTTGTCGGCGTGCGCAGCCGGCGCATCACCGTATGGTTCGAGCGCTTCCAGCAATGTTTTTCGGCGGATAGGTTTTGCGAGGTGAGCCGTGCAGCCCGCGTTCAGGCTCTTTGCGATTTCGTCTGGGAGCGCGTAGGCGGTAAGGGCAATGACAGGAGTTGGCTTTCGCTGATTTTTCCGTTCCCATTCACGAATTCGCCGCGTTGCACTATAGCCGTCCATCACCGGCATCTGCACATCCATGAGGACCACGTCATATTTGCCGGACTGGAATTTCTCAAGCGCCACTGCACCGTTCTCGGCAACATCGATGGAACAGGCTGAATCCCTCAAATACGACTGGATCAGAAAGACGTTATCTTCCGAATCGTCTGCCAAAAGCACACGGAGCGATAACCGGCGGACAGCTTGGCGTGAATCGTCGTCTACACGTTCTTTCGGTAACTGAGCTGGCGCTTTGCTCATCGCCAGTTGGATTGCTTCCAACAATTCAGAGCGTTGGACGGGCTTTATCAGGTAAGCGGCGACACCGAGGTCCCGGCAGCGGGCCGTGTCGCCGGGACGGTTGTCAGACGTCAGCATCAGAACCGTCATAGCGGCCAGGCCCGGGTGACGTTGGATATGTTCAGCCAGTTGGAATCCATCGATTCCGGGCATCCTGCCATCCAGCATGGCGAGTCTGTAGGGTTCGCCGGCTTCGCTTGCACGTACCAGTTCGGCCAGCGCCTCTTCACCGGTCTCCGCTGTGGTGAGTACGGCACCCCAGGCCGTGAGTGTCTCCAGGAGAATCAGCCGATTGGTCGCGTTGTCATCGACGACTAGCGTCCGCATTCGTCTGAGGTCAACGGGACCCCAGGGTGGACGCACCGTGCCTTCGCGCGAAATTCCGAATTGAGCTGTGAAATAAAAAGTGCTGCCAGTGCCCAACTGGCTTTCGACCCATATCTGTCCGTCCATCCGTTCAACAAGGTGCTTCGCAATAGACAGCCCTAAGCCGGAACCGCCATATTTGCGGGCAGTGGACGGGTCGACCTGAGTGAAGATCTCGAAAACCTGCGCGAGCTTTTCCTGCGGAATGCCGATGCCGGTATCCGACACCACAAAACGAAGGCGGCCTGCATAGTTGCTATCAGGGTCCCGCTCTACGCGTAAAACGACCTCGCCCTTCTCTGTAAACTTGATCGCGTTGCCCATCAGGTTCACCAATATTTGCCGCAGGCGGGTAGGGTCGCCTCTAAGATCACTCGGGACGTCCGGTAGTACCCGGCAGGCCAATTCGAGCCCCTTCTCGTGCGCTCGGACAGCCAGAAGTTCGCAAGCCTTTTCGAGGACCTCACGCAGATCGAAGTCGATCTCTTCCAATTCCACATGGCCGGCCTCGATTTTCGAGAGATCCAGGATGTCGTTCAGCAGATTCAGCAGATTACTTCCCGCCCGCCTAAAAATTCTGACGTACTGCCGCTGCTCAGCACTTAAAGGCGTCTCCCAGAGAAGATCCGCCATGCCGATAATGGCGTTCATCGGCGTGCGGATTTCGTGACTCATTTGCGCAAGGAAGTCGCTCTTGCTGCGATTCGCAGCTTCTGCCGCTTCTTTTAGTTTTCGAATGCTTTCCTCTGAGCTCTTGCGATCAGTAATGTCCCGGGCAGCAGCATAAATCAGTTGCAGGTCGAGCGATGGAGTGGCGCTCCAGAGGAGCCATCTGTAAGTTCCATCCTTGCAGCGATAACGGTTTTCGAAAGAGATCGTGTCGTGGCCCTTCGAGAGCCTGTTGACTTCTGCGGTGGTCTTGTCGCGGTCATCCGGATGCACAAAGTATAGGAACGGATGAGCACAAAGCTCCTCGACGGTAAAGCCTAGCGTTTGCTCCCAGGCCGGATTCAGACGCCTGAAACGACCTTCGAAATCAGCGATGCACAGCATGTCGAGCGACATGGTGAAGAACTGATCGAGTATCTCTTTGGCGCGCTCGCGCTCGCCGACCTCATGTTCCAATTCGGCGACGAGGGCGCGGAGCCGTTCCAATTCTTTGCCGGGGTCGGTATCGACCTGTTGATCAAAAGTCATACTAACGGGTGGCAGCCTGCTTAGCACCACTGTGCCACAGTATCCAGAAGGTCAACAGAACGCACAAATAGTCTGACAAATTATGGCGCTCAGTTTAGGATTGCCTTTTCAGCGATGATCATCTTAATGAACAACGGCAATAACTCGACGACCGGTTCGTCCCGCGCCCGCTACCTGGGGCTGATTGGAGGGCTCGGCGTTGGCGCGACGATTCACTATTACAGGGAGTTGGTGAAGGCTCACGACGCACGGGGGAGCACGCCCCAACTACTCATCGCACATGCGGACATGCTCCGGGTACTGGAACACGTTCGAACAGGCGATTCGGCCGGGTTGGCGCGCTACCTGGCCGAAATAGTCGGTCGATTACACGCCGGCGGCGCGCAGTTGGCCGCGATTTCCGCGGTCACCCCTCATTTCTGTGTGAGTGAACTGTGCGCGATGTCACCGTTACCCTTGGTCAACCTGTTGGGATCCCTTAGCGAGGAGATCGATGCCAGAGGAATTCGACGGGCGGCTTTGTTTGGAACGCGGTTCACCATCGAGACATCTCTGTTTGGTCAGTTGAAAGGCGTGCAACTCGTGATGCCGAGGCCCGACGAAATCACTTTGATTCACAATACCTATCTCGAGGTGGCACAGAGCGGGGTCGGATCGGACGAACATAAGTCGACTCTGACGGCTCTTGCCCACGAGTTGCGTGAACGCGATGGCGTTGATGCCATCATCCTCGCCGGAACGGATCTCGCCCTACTCTTCAACGCGGCCAATACGGATTTCCCGCATGTTGAATGTTCACGTGTGCACATTAACGCGATTATGAATGCTTTATTTGAAAATACCGACTGCGCGTGAGCGAGCGAAACGAACCTCCGGCAACGGGCCGGCGTCGTTCGGTTTTTCGCGGATAGTATCGATAATGTGGGTCGTTACGAAGCGGGTCTGCAGATCCATCCGGCAAGTTCGGACGCTGATATCGCTGTTGTGAAGGAACTCTTCACAGAATACTGGCATACCTTCGGGTTCTCCCTTTCCTTTCAGAACTTCGACTCGGAGTTGGCGACGCTACCGGGAAAATACGCGGCACCAGCGGGAAGACTCGCGCTGGCACGCCTCGGTGCGCAACCGGCTGGTTGTGTGGCAATGCGTCCACTTGATACCAATCGATGTGAAGCAAAGCGCTTGTATGTCAGGCCGGAATTTCGCGGCCGAGGCCTCGGCCGGACTCTTCTGGAGTGGCTGATACGCGAAGCCCGGGAAACAGGGTATACGGAGATGCTGGGCGACACCATGCCGGTCATGAGCCAGGCGCTAGAAATGTATGAGCGGATCGGCTTCAAACGCACGGAACCCTATGCTGACTTCCCTACGCCTGGAGCTATTTATCTCCGCCTCATACTTTGAAACCGTCTGTGACAAGGAAACATGGGTTGCCTCCGCGTTCTTCTACCATTGGTCCTGGCGCTTTCTGGTACTTCGCAATCTCCCGACTCGGGAGTTCTCATAGATAATTTCGAGAACGCCAAAACATTTCGGAACTGGACCTTCTTTAATGGTGCAGAGTTTCCTGGTGCAAGCGGCGAGCTTTCGCTTGGCCGTGGCCGCGGGGGAAACGCAGCCATCCTGGCTTACCGTTTTACCTGCCTGACCGTGAACGCCTGCGGTCATTACGTCGAAGCTATCTGGAAGGCGCCATCTCCGCTACCTGTTAACCCGGGCGCAGCTCTCTCGCTTTGGGCACGTCTGCCGCCTGACATTCGACTCGGAATTCGAGTCAGAGATCAGACTGGTCAGACGCTCCAGTTTCACGCGGACGCCCCAGGCCTGGAACATCGAAGACAGGGCGAATGGCAGCGCGTCATTGTGCCAGTCACGGCCCAAACTTCGGAGCACTGGGGAGGTAGCAACGATGGGCACCTCCACAGCGCCATCCTCGAAATCTCGGTCCTTGCCGACTCCCGCTATCCACAGCCGGTGGAAGGCGATATGGCGTTTGACGACGTGCGCCTGCTTTCGACGACGCATTTCAGCTTCAACCTGGACTCATCTGTGCCAGTAATCGCGGCACCGGAAGAGGCGCGCCAATTACGCCCACGGCTCGGCGTCAATATTCACTCTCTGAACGATGATCGCGCGCTCGATCTGGCACGCAACGCCGGATTCGGCTTTGTCCGGACAGATCTGCTGTGGACGAAGGTGGAAAAGCAGGGGCGCTACGATTTCACCCCATTCGACGAGTTGATGCGCTCACTCGAAGCACGCGATATGGGAGTACTCTGGATTCTCGCCTACGGACATCCTGATCACGGTGGAAAAGCACCGCAGTCATCGGAAGACATCGCCGCGTACGCTCATTTTGCGGCAGCAGCGGTTTCGCACTTTCGGGGTCATCGAGCACGTTTCGAAATCTGGAACGAACCCAATGGGCGCCAATTCCTCCCCAATCCTGCCCTCTATCCCGATTTGCTGCGGGCAGCGCTGGATGCCATCCGCCGTGAAGACAAATCTGCAGTGGTCAGCACCGGCGGAACGTCGGGACTCGATTTCCCGTTTTTGACTCGCCTGCTGCAGTCCAGTTCGGCCGCTAAGGCCAGTGCCCTCGGTGTCCATCCGTATCGCGACTCCGGACCTGAGACGCTGATACCGGACCTGATGCTGCTCGAAGCTCTTATCCGGCGGAACGGTCTCAGCCTGCCCGTTTGGGACACCGAGTGGGGCTATTCGTCATCCATGTCCTTGTCCACGAATTCGCGGGCTGATGGCCATGGACAAATCGGCCGACAAGGTCAGGCAGTATTGGGCCTGCGCGAGTGTCTCACAGTGTGGGCGCTCGGCCTGCCGGTTGCCGTTTGGTACGATTTGCGCGACGACGGTTCGGACCCGCTCAACCGGGAGCACAATTTTGGCCTTCTCGCTCAGGATAATAGCGATAAGCCGGCCATGAAAGCGTTGCGCACACTCACCACGGCTGCACGAGAGCATACCTACACCGGGATGCTCCGCGATTTACCCTATGGAGTGCATGCGATGCGGCTCAATGGAACGAAGGACATCGTCTTCGTTGTCTGGAACGATCAGCCGTACCTTCAACCGGAGCTGCGGTTTGAACACGATCAACTCATTTCCACCAGCGATCTTATGGGAGGGCCGATTGTTCCAAACCTGAACAATGGAAAGTACGCATCACTTGTTCTTGACGAGAAAGCAGGGCCGGTCTATCTCCGCGTCAGAACGCCGTGAACGTTCAAGACCACAGACCCGCCATAAGCACGCCCACTGAAACTCGAGCCCGTTCACTTTCCCTGGGCCAACCTGAGACCGTCTTCTAATTCATAGAGCCGGTCCTCAATTGCCTTGGTTGGCTTTCCAGCCGACTGTGCGTCAGCCAGTTTCTTCTTCTGTTTCTCGATCTCCTTCTGCATGCCCATAATCTTTGCGGAAACAGGGGCGGCCGACATTTGCTGGGGAGCATTCTTCTCAGCCGATTTCTGACCCTTTACCGATCGGGGCTTGTGGGCCTTCGAAGGCATGGCAACCTTCTCTCCAAAATCCTCCAGAAGCTCGCGCTGCAGTTGCACCAATTCGCCGGCGAGCTCGTTGAACTTTGCGAGCAGCTCCTTTTTCGCCTGGTTGCGAAGCTTCAGGTAATTGGTCTTGGCTTCACGATATTGATCGATCGTATTGGACATGAAATGAAATCGAGATTCATTATAAAGTGCCGCTTGTTAACCCACGATCGCAGGCCCCGTCTCGACCGTGCTTTCTCCAATCTGCTGCCTCCACAACGCATAGTAAAGACCGGTGTCGGCTACGAGCTCGGAATGAGTTCCCTGCTCCACGATCCGTCCTCTTTCAAGCACATAAATTCTGTCGGCATGCATTACGGTCGACAGGCGGTGAGCAATGAGAATGGTCATCACGTCCGACCGCTGGCCCACCTCGCGTATCGTACGCGTAATTTCCTCTTCGGTGATGGAGTCCAGCGACGAGGTGGCTTCATCGAAGACCAGCAGGCGCGGGTTTCGCAGCAGCGCCCGTGCTATCGAGAGCCGCTGCTTTTCTCCACCCGACACCTTTACGCCGCCCTCTCCGATTAAGGTATCGAGGCCCTTATCCGCCCGCGCAAGCAGTGAGTCCGCAGCAGCGCGATGTAATACGTCCAGACACTCTTCGTCGGTCGCATCCGGACGCACAAAGAGCAGGTTCTCTCGAATCGTCCCCGAAAACAATTGCGTATCTTGCGTGACGAAGCCGATTTGCGCACGCAGCTCATCCGGATCGATGCGATCGGATTCAATGCCGTTGTAGTACACTGCCCCGCGCTGCGGCCGGTACAGCCCCACCAGCAGCTTCACGAGCGTCGTCTTGCCGGCTCCGGAAGGTCCGACGAAGGCCACGGTCTCGCCGCGCGATAGGCGAAACGTCACGTCGCACAGCGCAGGCCGGTTTGCGGTTCTATGCTCAAAGGTGACTCGTTCAAATTCGAGCGACCTCAGGTTTCCTAAAGGCTCCGGGCTTTCCGGCTTTGGTTCCGGTGGAATCTGCAGAATCTCTTCCAGATTGTTCAAGGAGGCTTCGGTTTCACGATAGATGTTAATGATATTTCCCAGCTCCTGCAGCGGGCCGAAAATGAAAAACGAATAGATGAAGAGCGAGAAGAATTCCCCCACAGTAATGCGCTGGGTAAAGATAAGGTACAGCATCAGGAACAAAATGCTGGTCCGCAGCAGATTGACCGATGTACCTTGCAGGAAGCTGAGGCTGCGAAGGTAGCGTACTTTCTTGAGCTCCAGCTTCAGAATCTTGCCGGTTGTCGCATTCAGTCGGTTCACCTCCTGGCGCGCCAGGCCGAGAGTCTTCACCAGTTCGATGTTGCGAAGCGATTCAGTGGTCGCGCCCGCCAGCGCCGCGGTCTCGGCCACGATCGTCTTCTGGATCGATTTGATTTTCCGGCTCAACACGGAACTGATTCCGCCGAGTAAAGGAACCGTCAGGAGGAACGCAGGGGCAATGATCCAATCGACGCGCAAAGCATAGACCGTGACAAAGACAACCCCCACTGTCGCGGTAAAGAGTATATTGACGAAGGCGGTAATAAAGCGCTCAACATCCGTTCGGACCTTCTGTAGCTTGCCCAGCGTCTCCCCGCTGCGCTGATCTTCAAAAATCGCGTACGGCAGGGAAAGTGACCGTTCGACCCCGTCGGCGTACAATTCGGCTCCGGTTCGTTGCGTTACGACGTTTACGTAATAGTCTTGGAAGTTCTTTGCCACACGAGAGACGAAGGCGACGCCGACCGCCGCGGCCAGGAGAAGGCTCACACCTTCGATGAACTGCGAGGTTGTGTACTGGTGGAACCTGGTCGCGTAGCGATCAATGATATAGCGGAAGATCAGAGGGTCAAGCAACGAAAAAATCTGGTTCACCGCTGCAAGCACAAGCGCCAGAACCACTAGCGGCCAGTGTTTTTTCAGGTAATGAATCAGTAGAGCCATATAGCTTCATCGTGGCAGATCGCCCGATGGGATGCCTTGCGGTCACGGCCGTTGGCGCACTTTTGGCCGCTAGATAGGTATAGTTGCCGCGTCACTGCCTGTGCCCACCGGGTTCACATTCACCAGAGAAGGACAGGCGCGGAGTAAAGGAATGAGCTCGCGCCGAAGGTCCTGAATTGTTGGGCGCTGCCCAGGGAGGTCCGCCATACACCTGCTCAGGAGCTTCACGAGTTCGGTAACCACAGGCGAGGGCTCGTGGCTCCGCAGGGCCCTGCGGAGCCACTTACGCGATGCTCCGGACATGGGAGGTCTGCAGTTGGTCAAGGTTTCAGCCACCATGGCGGCGATGGCATAGATGTCGGTTGCCGAATCGACAGTTTTACCTCTGCGCTGTTCAGGCGACATGTAGCCATAAGTGCCAACAACGCTATCTTCGGTTGTGAGAACCGGCTCATGCGTCTGATGAAGAGCGTGAAGTTTCGCCAGCCCAAAGTCGAGCACGGTGATTTTTTCCATACCTCCGCTAGCGCCCGAAATAAGGACGTTCTCCGGTTTGAGATCGCGATGGACAACGCCGCTTGCATGGGCGCAATACATCGCCTCGCAGAGTTGGTCGAACCAGCCCGCTGCTCTCACTGGCCGGATCTGGCCGATGCGCAACATTTCGGCACGCCAGGAAAGGCCGGCAACAAACTGCATCACGAGATAGGCACCGTCTCCGCGCAGCGATCCGAAATCGTAGATGGCCACGATATTCGGATGCTGAAGCCGTGCGGCGGCGCGGGCCTCACGTTCAAAGCGGCGCAGTGCGGCGTTGTTCCCAAACAGCCGGCCGGTCATCACCTTGATGGCAACAACGCGGTCCAGGCGAAGGTCAGAGGCTTGGTACACCGCACCCATGCCGCCTGATCCGATCCGCCGTTCCAGGCGGTACTTGCCGTCGATGACACGCTCGATCGGCAACGTCAGACTAAGTACGCTGCCGTCCGCCTCACAGTGGGTAGACGGGCTGGTGTAACAACATCCGCAGG
>JAFAMD010000003.1 GCA_019233755.1 Acidobacteriaceae bacterium
ATCGAAGCTGCGGAACTTTACCTTCGGATTGTGCTTCGCCAGCGTCTTGGTGATCGCCGCCGTCAGCGTCGTCTTGCCGTGGTCGATATGCCCGATCGTCCCGATGTTGACGTGCGGCTTGCTGCGGTCAAATTTCTCTTTCGCCATGTCCTTTACGTCTCCCTATCGTGCTTACTTGGTTGCGATCCCGCCCTTATTGCGGTTGATGATCTCTTCCGCCAGGTTCTTCGGCACTTCTTCGTACTGTCCGAAGTGCATCGTGAAGCTGCCGCGGCCCTGCGTACGCGAGCGAAGCTCGGTCGCGTAGCCAAACATTTCCGACAGCGGAACCATGGCCTTGATAATGTGCGTGCCGCCCGCGATTTCCGTTCCTTCCAGGCGCCCGCGGCGTGAAATCAGGTCGCCGTTGACCGAGCCCATGTACTCTTCCGGAACCGTGACTTCCACACGCATCACCGGTTCGAGCAGTACCGGTTTGGCCTTCGCTGCAGCTTCCTTAAAGCAGATGGAGCTGCAGATTTTGAACGCCATTTCGGATGAGTCGACATCGTGATAGGCGCCGTCGAACACCGTCACCTTGACGTTGTTCAGCGGATAGCCCGCCAGGATGCCGCCTTCGAGCGACTCTTCCACGCCCTTCTGCACCGCCGGAATGAATTCCTTCGGAATGTTTCCGCCTGTCACGGCGTTGACGAATTCGAAGTCCTTTTCGAGATCCGGTTCCACGCGCAGCTTCACGCGCGCGTACTGGCCGCTGCCGCCGGTCTGTTTTTTGTGGGTGTAGTCGTACTCGGCCTTCTGGCGGATCGTCTCGCGATAGGCTACCTGCGGTTTGCCGACGTTCGCTGCAACGTTGAATTCGCGCTGCATGCGGTCGACGATAATTTCGAGGTGCAGTTCGCCCATGCCCGAGAGAATGGTTTGCCCCGTCTCCGGATCGGTCGCGACGTGCAGCGTCGGATCTTCCTGCGCCAGCTTATTAATGGCGACGCCCAGCTTCTCCTGGTCTGCCTTGGTCTTCGGCTCGATGGCGAGCTGAATCACGGGCGCCGGGAAGTCGATCGATTCAAGCAGGATCGGTGCGCCATCGTCGCAGATCGTGTCGCCGGTTACCACCTGCTTCAAACCGACCGCTGCGCAAATGTCGCCCGCCAGCACTTCCTGGATCTCTTCACGCTTATTGGCGTGCATCTTCACCAGGCGGCCAATACGTTCCTTCTTGCCCTTGCTGACGTTGAGCACGCTGTCGCCGGTATTCAGCTTGCCCGAGTACACGCGGATGAAGCAGAGCTGGCCGACGAACGGGTCAGTCATGATCTTGAAGACCAGGGCTGAGAACGGCTCGGCATCGCTCGCCTTGCGCTCCATGTGTTGTTCGGGGTTATCGATGGCCGTACCCTTCACCGGCGGAATATCGATCGGTGACGGCAGATAATCGCACACCGCATCCAGCAGATTCTGCACGCCCTTGTTCTTAAACGAAGAGCCACAGATTACCGGGAAAATCTTCTGCGCAATGGTGGCCTTGCGGATACCGGCAACCAGCTCCTGCTCGCTAATGGGCTTGCCTTCGACGAACTTCTCGAACAGAGCGTCGTCGGATTCGGCAACCGCTTCTACCAGCCGCTCCCGGTATTCCTTTGCCTTGTCGAGCAGCTCGGCGGGAATTTCGACGTCGTCGTACTTGGCGCCCAGCGTTTCGTCGCGCCAGATGCGTGCCTTCATCTTCACCAGGTCAACGATGCCCTTGAATTGATCCTCAGCGCCAACCGGAAGCTGGATCGGCACCGGACGGGCACTCAAACGGTCAACAATAGTCTCAACGGCATGATAGAAATCCGCGCCCACCCGATCCATCTTGTTGATGAAGCAGATACGCGGAACACCGTATTTGTCGGCCTGGCGCCACACAGTCTCCGACTGCGGCTGCACGCCGGCAACGGCATCAAACACCGCACAGGCGCCGTCGAGCACACGCAGGCTGCGCTCCACTTCAGCAGTGAAGTCGACGTGACCAGGTGTATCGATGATGTTAATCGTGATGTCGTGCCACTGGCAGGTCGTAGCAGCCGAAGTAATCGTGATGCCCCGCTCCTGCTCCTGCGCCATCCAATCCATGGTGGCGGTGCCTTCGTGCACTTCACCGATCTTGTGCGTACGGCCTGTGTAGTACAGAATTCGTTCGGTCGTAGTGGTTTTACCGGCATCGATGTGCGCCATGATGCCGATGTTGCGCATTTTTTCTAACGGGACAGTGCGAGGCATAACCTTAACTCAAACTTTCGAAACAACAACTACCAGCGATAGTGCGCAAAAGCCTTATTGGCTTCCGCCATGCGGTGCACATCGTCTTTCTTCTTCACAGCGCCACCCCGCATATTGGCGGCATCGTTCAATTCGTTGGCCAGCTTGTCAGCCATGCTCTTATCCGGGCGCTGGCGAGCGTTGGTGATAATCCAGCGCAAAGCCAGGCTTACCCGGCGATTCTGCGGAACTTCGACCGGCACCTGGTAGTTGGCGCCACCCACGCGGCGGGTTTTTACTTCGAGCACCGGCTTCACGTTCTCAACTGCCTTCTTGAAGGCCTTCAGCGGATCGTCTCCCGACCGCTCACGCAAGGTATCCATCGCTTGATAGAAGATCTTCTGCGCGGTGGTCTTCTTCCCGTCCCACATCATGGAGTTCACGAACTTCTCCACCAGTGTCGAGTTGTACAGCGGATCCGGAACAACTTCTCTTGGCTCAGGTCGTCTACGGCGCGGCATATTTCCCTATCCCTACCTACTTCTTTCCTTTGGCGGGCGCGGCTGCGGCTCCACCCTTCGGGCGCTTGGCGCCGTACTTGGAACGACCCTGCTTACGGTTGGCTACGCCGGCCGTATCGAGTGTTCCGCGAACCACGTGGTAACGAACACCAGGAAGATCTTTTACACGGCCACCGCGGATCAGCACGATCGAGTGCTCCTGCAGATTGTGCCCGACTCCGGGAATGTAAGTGGTCACCTCGATTCCGTTCGTCAGACGGACGCGAGCCACTTTGCGGAGGGCCGAGTTCGGCTTCTTCGGAGTTGTGGTGTACACGCGAGTGCAAACCCCGCGTCGCTGCGGGCACGCCTGCAGCGCGGGACTCGCTGTCTTGTACCGGGTCGGCTTGCGGCCTTTGCGCACAAGTTGATTAAAGGTCGGCACGGATATCCTCTCTCGGAAACTAAGAAAAACTTCTATAGGCTCGCGCGCGGACGTACGCCACACTGCGCGAACACCTAAAAAAATCGATAACCCTTTCGGGACGTTAACTAACCAGGCTTCAGACCTGCGCAGGCTCGGAATCACAGGAAACCGGCTGCATTTGATTACTGCCAGGAGACTGATATAGCGTTATTCACCAGCCTCAACCGCGAGGGTAACTGCTTCGGGTAGTGGCCCATGCCGGATGCAATGTAACCGCCGGGGATACCGGAGAGCGTATTGGTCCAGTAGCGGGGCCCGACTTCCGGCCGGATGCCTTTGGGAGAACTCACTGCTATCAGCTCGTTCTCAGGCACGGTAGCGCGGAGGCCGAAGAATCAACTCGCCAAACTTTTTTAGTTTAAAGGCGAAACGCCTGGCGTGTCAACAAGCCAGACTCGCTTTGCCGATTAAATTGTTATCTTTAGGGCACCTTATTTAACACAAATCCTGGCGTTCTCCGGTATTTTCCGGGTAACACCGTCGGTTTAGAGCGCGGACACCACACATCCGGTTCAAAAAAACCGGCTGACCGAATATCTTTCGATCAGCCTTTAGTTTGGGTTGGAGGAGAAGTTTTGACGAAGACCCGCGCTGGGAGAACTCTATAAAAGAAAACTCACTGTGACCGCGATGACCGGCTCTGTACTCAACCGCATCGCGGCAAGGTATTAAATTTTCTTCAGTATGCGGTAAGATCCGCGCCTCTGTCAAGGCGAAAACACCCCACCAGGAAGAAATTACAAGGTATGCGGAATCGGCTGCTCCAATCCAGGAGAACCAGCACACGGGGCCAGGAGAACTACCACACGGGAATCCACACTAACACCGTGTGCGCCGTGAGCCTTTAGTCTTGCCTTGTGCCGCTCTCGCTGCAGGAATTCTGCTGGCACACTTTTACTATTTCGAACTGCACGACCTCCGGGTCCCTGCGCTGCTTGCCGGCGCTAGTGTGACCGCCTGCTATACGAGCAGCCAGGCACGCAGGCTCCGCCTTATCACGGGATGTGCGGTGCTGTTTCTCCTGGGGGTGGGAACCCAAATCGTTCATCGGCAAGGCCGGGCTCCCCGAATGAGCGCCGAGGATGAGGAAGTCGTGCTGCTGGAGGGCTGCGTGACCAACCCGCCCGTTTTCTCGCCTTCCCGCGAGCAGCTTACGCTAGCTCTCACACCGAAGGCCGCCATCCGCCTCACCGTCGCGCTCAAGGCCAATGGTCCGCTTACCCTTCGCTACGGCCAGAGGATCGAAGCGGCGGCCAAAGTCCGCGTTCCACGGAACTTTCAGAATCCGGATTCCTTCGACTACGCCGGCTATCTGGCCGCACAGCACATTTACTGGACGGGGTCGGTGAGCGGGCCGGGAGATATCCGGATCCTGGCCGGCAGTTGCGGTGCGAAGCCGATTGCCTGGCTGTACGATGTTCGCAGTTGGGCCCTGGCCAGGCTCGCCGCTCTATACCCGGATGACCAGCATACTTCAGCGCTGCTTCAGGCTACCTTGCTCGGAGAGACCGCCGGCGTAGAACGGCGATGGACGAGTGACTTCCGCGTAACCGGCACCTATCACGCGCTGGTTATCTCCGGGCAGCATGTTTCAGTGCTCGCCGTCAGCCTGCTGTTTCTATTCCGGCTGCTTCGCTTTCGGCGCTTGCCCGCGCTCGGCGTCGCTACGCTCGCCTGCTGGCTGTACGCGTTCGTCTCGGGGTTCAGTTCACCCGTGGTGCGGGCGGCCGGCGGGTTCACATTGTTTCTCATTGCCAGCTACTTCTTTCGCCGTACGCGGATTCTGAACATCCTTGCTGCGGTGGGCATCGCTTATCTGCTCTTTGTTCCTGACGAGCTGTTTGATCCCAGTTTTCAGCTGTCCTTCCTCTCCGCTGCAGCTATCGCTGCTTTCGCCATCCCGGCAATGGAACGGGTCACCGAGCCGCTTCGGCAAGCCGTGAAACGCTTTGATCAGCTCCGCTACGACCCGCAGGTGGAAATGAGGGCCGCTTCCTGGCGGGTGGAGTTTCGGCTGCTTGCGGAAACCTTCCGGCTATGGACGCCTTTATCACCGGCGGCAGCTCAAACCGTGGTGACGCGAGGGGTCCTCCTCGCCGCGTTCATGCTGGATGCGGTGATTGTTTCGGCGTGTGTGCAGTTCGGCCTCGCATTGCCGATGATCAGCTATTTTCGCCGGCTTTCGATTACCGGCCTTTCGGCGAACATCTTGATCATTCCCTTGTTGTCGCTGGTCGTGCCCGCCGGTTTCGCCACGATCCTTACCGGCTGGCCTCTCCTGGCCGGGATCACCCGGCTGCTGCTCGATTGGGCGGAACTGGTGGCCGGATGGCACGTCCATTTGGAGCCGGCATGGCGCCTGGCTGCCGTTCCGCTCTGGATTTCCTTGGCATTCGCCGTCTCGCTTGTTTTACTGGCAGTGGCAATCCGCCATTGGCGTTTTGTCGTCATTCCAGCCGTTGTCACCTCGCTAGGCTTATTCGCCACGATCTGTTGGCAACCTTGGAAACCGCTCGTACGGCTGGGAATGCTCGAGGTCACCGCTATCGATGTGAGCCAGGGCGACAGCTTGCTGATTGTTTTCCCCGACGGCGAGACCATGCTGATGGATGCAGGCGGTTTTCCAGGCGCCGAGCGCATGCGCCGCAAGCCGCAGATGGACATCGGTGAAGACGTCGTTTCCCCCTATCTTTGGAGCCGCCGCATCCGGCATCTGAACTATGCCGCCTTGACTCACGGCCATTCCGATCACATGGGCGGGATGCCGACCATCCTGGATAACTTCCGGCCCAAGGCGCTGTGGATTGGTGCGGAGCCGGCGACGCCCGAATGGAGAGGCGTCGAGCAGCACGCTCTGACAGACGACGTGCGAATTGTGCACCTGACCCGTTCATCCCGTCCCGTCGCGATCGGGGGAGCGGTGCTGCGCGTTCTCGCGCCTTCTCCCGAATATGTGCCGGGTGAGACCGCGCAGAACAACGACTCGCTCGTCCTTGAGATCACCTATGGCCACAAGCGCGTACTACTCACAGGGGATGCGGAGCGCGACGTGGAAGCCGACATGGTTGCCAGCGGCGAACTTCGTCCGGTAACACTGCTCAAAGTGGGCCATCACGGCAGCCGGACGTCCTCGACGGAGGCCTTTCTCGATCAACTCCAGCCGCAGTTCGCTTTTATATCGGACGGCTACAAGAACCAGTTCCATCATCCTCACGCCGACGTGCTGGAGCGGCTGGCAGAACACCACGCCGCCATCTTCCGAACCGACCAGCACGGCCTCGTCACATTTCTCACGGACGGCAATACAGCATGGATCAACGCCTTCCGGTAGCCGCCGGGTCTGCTTATGCACGCCTCCCAAACCAGGGGCAGAGCATAGAATGATTACGGAAGGGAAACCATGGAACGCGAAAACAAGGCAGCAGTTCTTGGGTGGTTTATCTTTGGTGCTGTTCTCGGAGCCGGCGCGGCTTTGCTGATCGCACCGGAACGCGGTACGCATACAAGGCGCCGTCTGCTGGACCAGGCGGAGCGCGGGCGCAAGACTCTCCTCGAATCGGGACAGGAGCTCTTCGAAAAAGGGCGTGAGCTTTATGAACGCGGCCGCGAGATCGCCGAAGATGCTGCCGACATGTTCGAGCGCGGGCGCCAGATCGCTGAGAAGACCATTGATGAGCGGATCTAACCGCCGCTTGGCCGCATCCAATAGGAACCGTAACAAATGCCTGTCGTAGCAACAATCGCCACCAAACTCGCTCCTTTCGTGAACGAGCCGTATACCGATTTCAACCAGCCGGACAAGGCGCAAGCAATGCGCTCCGCCCTTGCAAAAGTTCGCAGCGAGTTCGGCAAGGAGTATGACCTTTTCATTGCCGGCGATCGCCGCCGCTCCAGCCAGAAGCTGGAGTCGCTGAATCCGTCCCGGCCTTCCGAGGTCGTGGGCATCCACCAGAAAGCCTCCGCACAGGACGCAAACGACGCGATCGAGAAGGCATATGCCTATTTCCAGACTTGGGCAGATAGACCGTTCGAGCAGCGCGCTGAGTGTATTCTGCGCATTGCCGAGATTTTTCGGGAGCGTAAGTACGAGTTCGACGCCTGGCTCGTTCTCGAATCCGGCAAAACCTGGGCGGAAGCCGAAGCGGATGTCTCGGAAGCCATCGACTTCTGCGAATACTACGCGCGCCAGGCGCTGAAGCTGGCCAAGCCGGATCCTCTGGTGCAACTGGCCGGTGAGCGCGACGAGATCTCCTACCTGCCGCTCGGCGTGGGTGTGATTATTCCACCATGGAACTTTCCGCTGGCCATCATGGTCGGCATGACGACGGCAGCACTCGTGACCGGAAACACCGTGGTCATCAAGCCGTCCAGTGACACTCCCACCATTGCAGCGAAGTTCGCCGAAGTGATGCTCGAAGCCGGCGTGCCGCCCCAGGCCTTCTCGCTCGTAACGGGCAGCGGCGGGGTTATCGGCGATACGCTGGTCGCGCACCCGAAGACCCGCTTCGTTTCGTTTACCGGATCGCGCGATGTCGGTCTCCATATCAACGAACTCGCCGCCAAAACGCCGAAGGGACAGCTTTGGATCAAGCGTGTCATCGCGGAAATGGGCGGCAAAGACGCCATCATTGTCGACCGCGAGACGAACCTGGAGCAGGCGGCTCTGGGTGTTCTCTATTCGGCTTTCGGCTACCAGGGGCAGAAGTGTTCGGCCTGCTCGCGGGCGATTGTCGACGAAGCGATCTACGACGAGTTTCTTGACACGTTGAAGACCAAGGTCGAAACGCTCAGCCTGGGCCCCTCGGATGATCTCAAGAACTACATGGGTCCGGTGATCAATGCCAGGGCGAAGGAATCGATTCTGGATTACATCGAGGCGGGCAAAAAGGAAGGGCGCCTCATCGCAGGCGGTGAAGCAGGTCCCGGCGAAGGGTACTTTGTCAAGCCCACTGTCATTGCGGATATCGGCCCCAAGGCCCGTATCTTCCAGGAAGAGATCTTCGGCCCCGTTCTGGCTGTTGCCAAGGCAAAGGATTTTGACCACGCCCTCGAACTGGCCAACGATTCCGAATACGGTCTGACGGGCGCGGTTTTTACCGACAATCCGGATAAAGCAGACAAAGCCAGGAAGCGCTTCTTCGTAGGCAACCTGTACATCAATCGCAAATGCACGGGCGCAATGGTCGGGGCGCATCCATTCGGCGGATTCAACATGTCCGGGACAGATTCGAAGGCCGGCGGGCCCGACTACCTGCTGCAGTTTGTGCAGGCTAAATCCATCGCTGAGAAGATCAGCTGAGCGAGGCGGGTATAATGAAGGCACCCCGTTGAGAAGGGGACCAACTCGTTACAACTCTAGGGTCGAACACGATCGACGCGACGAACGGGAACCGCAAGGTTCCCGTTTCGCTTTCCAGCATCGAAGTAACCTCAACGGGAGTCGAGAATAAGAGCTGATGAAGCTCGCTGAACGAATGCAGCGGATTGAGGTGGAGTCCGCTTTCGACATTCTGGTCAAGGCCCGCGCACTCGAAGCAGGCGGCCGGAACGTTGTTCATCTAGAGATCGGTGAGCCCGATTTCAAAACTCCTGCCCACATTGTCGAAGCGGCGAAACAGGCACTGGACGAAGGCTGGACGCATTACGGACCCACCCAAGGCCTGCCCGAACTGCGCGAGACCATTGCCGGCTATGTCTCCGAGACCCGCAGCGTCAGCGTGGGAACGGAAAACGTATGCGTTGTGCCGGGCGGTAAGCCGATCATCTTCTTCCCCATGCTGGCGCTCCTCGAGCCGGGTGATGAGGTGCTGTATCCCGACCCCGGATTTCCCATTTATCGCTCGATGATCCGGTTCCTGGGCGCGACACCCGTTCCCATCCCTCTGACCGAGGAGACGGGATTCTCGTTCGATTTGAACCGTGTGCGTGAGTTGATCAAGGAGCGCACGAAGCTTATTGTTCTCAATTCACCGCAAAACCCGACTGGCGGTATCATCCCCGAGCAAGACCTACGCCAACTGGCCCAACTCGTTCTCGATCGTGACCTGGTTGTGCTCTCAGACGAGATCTATTCGCGCATCTACTACACCGAAAGGCCGCCGTTCTCGATTGCAAGTGTGCCCGGAATGCTCGAAAAGACGATCATCCTCGACGGTTTCTCCAAAACGTACGCCATGACAGGCTGGCGTCTGGGCTATGGCGTGATGCCGCCATCGCTCGTGGAAGCGGTCAACAAGCTCATGGTGAACTCCAACTCCTGCGCGGCGACATTCACGCAGCGTGCAGCCATCGCCGCCATCACAGGCCCGCAGGATGACGTAATCAGCATGGTCGCCGAATTCCGGCGCCGGCGGGATGCATTCTGCCGGGCGGTGAACGAAGTGCCCGGCTTTCGCTGCGCCCTTCCGGGCGGCGCCTTCTACGCGTTTGCAAACGTCCAAGGGACCGGCATACGCTCGAAAGATCTCGCCGATCTGCTGTTGCAGGAAGCGGGAGTGGCGGGACTCGATGGAAGTTCGTTTGGCGAAAACGGAGAAGGATTCATTCGCTTCAGCTACGCCAATTCGCTCGAGAATCTGGACGAGGCGGTCCGCCGGATAAAAGAGCTCTCTCAGCGGTGGGCGAGGTAATCTCATGGAAACAGGCCTCAGAAATCGAGTTGCCGTCATTTCCGGAGCGAGTCAGGGCTTGGGCCGCGCTACGGCATTGGCCTTTGCGGCGGAGGGCGCGCATCTCGCCTTATGCGCTCGCAACGCGGACGAACTGGGACATCTCGCGGCCGACATTCGGGCGCGCTTCAACGTCCAGGTCCACACCGGCGCCATCGACGTCCGCGATAGCGGCGCGATACAGAGGTTTGTGGCCGACGTTAGCCGCATCTTCGATTCCCTGGACGTTTGTGTCACCAACGCCGGCGGCCCGCCGGCACGAGACTTTTTGGAGACGACTGACGAGGAGTGGGACGACGCATTCCGCCTCAATCTGCGAAGTGCCGCGGTGTTTGCTCGCGCCGTGATTCCGCACATGCAGCGCCGGCGTTGGGGACGCATCGTAACGCTCAGCTCCATCACGGTTCGCCAGCCGCTGCCTCAACTCGTCCTCTCAAATGCCATTCGGACTGGCATCCTGGGCCTGGTCCGCACCCTGGCAAATGATTTCGGCAAATATGGGATCACCGTGAACAATGTGGGCCCGGGCTACACGGCGACGGAGCGTCTGAAGGAGCTCTCCGCGCGCCGCGCCGCTGCGTCGGGCCTGACAGAGCAGCAGATCGAACAAGCATGGATTGATCAAATCCCGCTGGGACGGCTGGGCAAATCGGAGGAGGTGGCCGACGCGGTTGTGTGGCTCGCTTCGGAGCGTGCGTCCTTCGTCACGGGACAGACTTTGCTGGTTGATGGTGGAATGTATAGGGGAGTCTGACCATGGAGAACGTCAAGCCCGCGCAGGCCAACAGGACGGCCGAAGTCAAATACATCCAGTGGGACAAGGTGCCGGTCGAGTCAGTGAACTCATGGATGGAGCGTCAGCTCGTGGTAGGCGATCAGGTGATGGTCGCGCGGATACTCCTAAAGAAGGGCGGCGTGGTTCCGATGCACCATCATCACAACGAACAAATCTCGCACGTCCAGTCGGGAGCCCTACACTTCATCATTGCCGGCCGGGAGATCACGCTTCGGGCGGGCGAATTTCTCTGTATTCCTCCCAATGTCCCGCACTCGGCGACCGCCCTCGAGGACACTGTCGACATCGACATCTTCACACCGCCACGGCAGGACTGGCTCGACAAAACCGATCTATATTTGCGTGGACAGGAGCCTCCAGCCTACAAATAGGGGAAACGGACGTACCACGGGTTCCCCCAGTACCGAGAGGGTAATCCCTTGAAACTAGTAGTTTTAGCCGAGGATTTCCCCTGTTCTTCGAGTATAAAAACACTTCCCTTCATACCGCCCCAGTCAGTACAATTACGATTACACGCATTCCAGTAGCATGACTTCTGCATGCAATAGCGGCGCTGTGTGGCAAACGCGGCTACGCAAAGGAGAAGGGAGACCTATGGCGAGCTACAAACCGCTTACCCTCAATCGCGAGGAGATTAATATTCCCTCCGCGATTCATGTCGAGAGGACTTGCCAGTTGCCACGGAGGCTGTCGGCTGTTCACTTGGAACCAGGCCCCGGAGATGGCTCGGCACGGCTCGGCGCGATCGAAACTTTGCCGGAAGGGACGCCAGTCGAGGTGTGCGGAGCGGGATACAACGACCGGACGGTCAAGATCCGCTGCCATGGGCAATACTATTTCGTTTTCCAGGTCGATCTCGACTCCGAGCCAATAAACTGACTTCTCGCAAAGCGAGCACTGCGGCGCAGCGACTGCTCGGAGGACCGCGCCGCAGTGCGGGGCCAGTTCTCGAATACGCTATGCTCGTACCCGGAAACTAGAAAAACCACAGCCTGGAACAATGTGGGGGTTGGAAGGTTGCTATCGCTGACGAGACGCCGGTTGAAAGCGCAGTTGACTTGGCGTCCCCAAGGGGATTCGAACCCCTGTTATCGCCGTGAAAGGGCGGTGTCCTAGGCCGGGCTAGACGATGGGGACGCTAGCGAACTCTTTCACTTTAGCAGACGGGTGAAAAAGTTCGCGGACGGTCAAATAGTTCGTTTACAGGGTGTGCAGGTAGGCCAGAACGTCGGATTTGTCTTGTGCCGAGAGCATGTCGCTGTACGCCGGCATGCCGTTTCCGCCGTTGTTAATCTGCGCCAGTACATTGGCGTCGTTCACCGGCTTGCCGTTCTTCAAAGTTTTTCTTTTGAAAAGACCCTTTAGAGACGGGCCCATTTTCGTTTCGTCAGTGTCGACGTTATGGCACACGGCACATTGCTCGAAGAGCTCCTTCCCTTTTGCCGGATCGCCCTTGGAGGGTTTCTGGCCGGCTGCCAAACCAACTGCCAGTGAAGCGCAAAGCAATGCGGAACTCGCGAACGTCAATGTGTGGCGTTTCATATTTGTCTCCCGGAAAGTTCAACCTTCTCAGTCTACAACTTGGATGTTTTTGGACGAGGTTTGACGAGGGGAAACTCCTCACTATGAAAATAGATTAACGATAGAGAAACTTAACCCAGCATCGACCCATCCAAAACATTGTCAGCCTGCTGGTTGCGCCTCCACAGCAGGGCTTAGCGTTGTTTGGGGGATAATCAAGAGCAACCGGGGACTGATCCAGGTCGACCCAGCACCCTCGTAGCCAGTATTCCAGGAAGGTATCGATGCTCCGACGAGCCGTTGTCTTGTCTCTCCTCATTTCAGTTTCTTTGTTACCGGCGTTCTCGGAGACTGCCGTTCCCAACATGACCATCGCGCCGAAGGCGGGCCAAGTCGAGCTCTTTCCCGAAAGCGATGTTAAACCCGGAATGAAAGGCGTGGCCTGGACGGTGTTCCAGGGCAGCAAGCCCGAGCCGATGCCGGTGGAAATCATCGGGGTGTGGCAGAATGCCTGGGGGCCGAAGCAGGACATCATTGTCGCCAAACTTACCGGCAAAGCTTCGCGCACGAATGTCGCCGGCGGCATGAGCGGGAGCCCCGTTTACATTGATGGCAAGCTGCTCGGCGCTATTTCGCTCCGGCTCAGCGTTTTTTCGCCCGATGCGATCTGCGGTATTACACCGATCCAGTTGATGCTGGATGTGAAGGAATTCGACCAGAGCCGGCCGTCCGACAGCCGCACGCCGGATAAGGTTCAGATAGCGGATGCAGCCCGGCCATTGCCGGAGGGACTGCTGGCGCGCGTGATGGCTGCGAGTTCGTCGGGTAATCTACCAGAGACACCGATGATGGCGCCCATCGCGACGCCAATCACCATGTCGGGCTTCACGGACGACTCCATTAAGGAATTTGCGCCTATTTTCAACCAGCTCGGTCTGGCGGTTGCCCAGGGCGGCGCCGGCGGCGACCTCGATTCCACCACGCCCGCCACGGATTGGGCCACCTCCATGCAGCCTGGCGAGAGCATCGCTGCGGTACTTGTTTCCGGTGACATGACAATGACTGGCGGCGGAACGGTCACGTACAACGACGGCAAGCGTGTCCTCGCCTTCGGTCACCCAATGTTCAATCTGGGACCGGTGGACATGCCGATCGCCAAGGACAGCATCATCACGACACTGGCTTCCTCCTATCAGCCGACGAAAATGGGGAACGCAACCGAGGTGGTGGGAGCGCTGCGGCAGGATCGCCACAGCGGCATCGAGGGCGAACTCGGCGCAACCGCACAGATGATCCCGGTCACGATGCACGTGCGTTCTTTCGATCGCGCAAACTCAATCCGGAAGTCGCGCGATTTCCACTTCAATGTGTTCGTAGACCAGAAGTGGACGCCGTACCTGATGATGGCGACTCTCTTCAACTCGCTATCGAATTTGAACGACTTTTCCGAAGAAGCTACGTACCGTCTGCACGGCGAATTGCAGGTGCAGGGGCAGCAGCGCATCGAATTGACGACCATGCAGGCCCCGGCCGAAACGCCGATTCCGACGCCGATGCTGCTTGCCGGCTGGTGGGGCGATAAGTTCAACAGGCTTTTTGTGAACTCGAATAAGCTGCCGAAGCTTGATGCGGTGAACGTAACGGTGGACCTGCTGCCGGAGCGCCGCATTGCGCAGATCGAATCCGCCTGGATCGCCGATAACAAAGTGACACCGGGTACCGAGGTTCCTGTGAAGGTTTTTCTGAAGCCCTACCGCGGCGAACGCATCGAGCGCACCGTAAAGGTAAAGATCCCAGCTGGCCTGGGACACGGCGAACACGAGATTCTGTTCAGCGACGCCGATACGCTCAGCCGTTTTCAGAACATTGCAAGTTCGCTCAATCGTATTGAGGACACTCCGCAGACGGTAGCGATGCTCAATGAGGAACGCAGCAATAACCGGTTGTATGTTTCACTCATCGAATCGCAGCCGACTGTTTACTCCGATGAGAAGGTCCTTCCCAGTCTGCCGGCGTCCGTGCTGAATGTTATGCAAAGCGGCCGGGCCACGAATCATGAGTTTGTCAGTTCACCTGAAAGCGCCCGCGAGCAGACCTCTGTCCCGTTCGACGAGGTCGTCACCGGTAACTACTCGCTGAAGGTATACGTGAACTAAAGGTCTAACCATACACTAATGCGCATTTATTCCGGCCCGTTCCGGGCCGCGGCTCTCGTACTGCTCGCAGCCGCACCACCCCTTTGTCTCGCTGTCGATACGCGCGTTTGGGAACAATCCGATCAGGCGGAATTTCTCCGTGGAACACCGAAGAACCTCGCCATACGTAGTGACGGGCATATCACCCTCTCTCCAGAGTTCAAGGAACTCGACAGTACGGGTGTGCCTTATCTCTGGGCCCTGGCGCGAGATTCGAAAGGGACGCTTTACTACGCCGGAGGCGCGCCCACGGGAGCGAGCACGAAAGTCTTCGAACTCCCGCGCAACGGCAAGCCGAGAGTTCTGGCGGAATTGACCGGCCTGGAGGTGCACGCCCTGGCAGTGGATGCGCAAGACCGGGTGTATGCCGCGGTGCTTCCCGATGCCAAGGTATATCGCATCGACAAGTCCGGCAAGCCGGAGCTGTTCTTTGATCCCAAGTGCAAATATATTTGGGCGATGGCCTTCGACCGGGCCGGCAATCTCTTCGTGGCTACCGGAGACTCGGGAATCATTTATAAAGTCGGCCCGGACGGGAACGGCGCGAAGTTCTACGACACGCAGGAGACGCACGCGCGCTCAATGATTGTCGATGCGGACGCCAACCTGATCGCCGGCACCGAACCCGGCGGCCTGATCATTCGTATCACCCCCGCGGGCAAGGGTTTTGTTTTGTACCAGGCGAATAAGCGGGAAGTAACCGCCGTCGCTGAGCATGACAGCGTCATCTATGCTGCCGCGATTGGAAGCAAGCCAAGCGGAGTCTCCGTCACCGGCCCATCGCCGGTTCTTCCGTCCAGTCCCCCGCCCGTAACTTCGACTGGTACGCAGCGCCAGGGCTCTCAGCCTCCCGGGCTGCCGCCGGCTGTCGGCTCTCTGAGTGCAGCGGTCAGCGGCGGTTCCGAGTTGTACCGAATCCAGAAAGATGGGTTTGCAGAACGCATCTGGAACTCGCCGTCCGATCTTATCTACGCGATTGCGTTCGATTCAGCCGGCAAACCGGTCATTGGCACCGGCAACAAAGGCACTATCTATCGCGTGGATTCCGACCAGTTGTCAACAGACCT
This sequence comes from Acidobacteriaceae bacterium, assembly GCA_019233755.1. Classification (GTDB taxonomy): domain Bacteria; phylum Acidobacteriota; class Terriglobia; order Bryobacterales; family Bryobacteraceae; genus Bog-105. The sequence continues at coordinate 15,479 of JAFAMD010000003.1, forward strand.
TCTCAACGCTCCGCCGACCCAGGTCACGGCTTTCCTACCTGGCGGTAATGGTGTAATTTACGCCGCCACCGGCAACGTCGGGAACGTATACTCTATCGGGCCGTCGATCGCCGAAAGCGGGACGCTCGAGAGTGAAGTTCTCGACGCGAACGATTTCGCGCATTGGGGCAAAATTCACCTTACTTCGGATCTGAACGGCGGCGCGATTGCCGTCGAAACACGCAGCGGCAACCTGAATAATCCGGAAAATAGCTGGAGCGGGTGGAGCGGAGTTGCCGTATCCGATTTGGGCGGCTCTATTCAATCGCCGGCCGCGCGTTTTTTGCAGTATCGCCTGGTGCTGAGCCGATCGGGTTCGGGCCAATCGCCCGAGCTCAGCACTGTCGACATCGCTTATCTGCCGCGAAATATCGCGCCCAAAGTAAACGCAATCGAAATAGCGCCGTTCAACTACCGCGAGGCGCCAACCAGCTCTCCTCTGGAGAGATCTGTCGCCGCGTCCGGATCTCCATTGACGCTGACGATGCCGGCCATCGGCGCAAAAAAGCCAACCCCGGGCGCCCCGTCGCTGGAGCCTAGCGGAAGTGCGACCCTGCAGTACAGTAAGGGATTCGTTACAGCGCGTTGGAACGCCAGCGATCCAAACGGAGATTCTCTGATCTACAAAGTAGAACTGAAACGGAAAGGCGACACCTTCTGGCAGGTCCTGAAAGACAAACTGCAGGACCGCTATTATGCGTTCGACACCACGGCGTTTGCTGACGGCGAATACACCGTTCGCGTAACCGCAAGCGACGCGCCGGCCAACATACCCTCTGAAGCGTTGACGTCTTCACTCGAAAGCGACCCGTTCACGATTGACAATACGCCCCCGGAGTTGAATGAGGTTTCCATCACCAGAAACGGCACCGGCTGCGTTCTCCACTTCACCGCAAAGGATGCGCTGAGCTGGATCGACAAGGCGGAGTACTCCATTGACGGCGGTGACTGGATCGTTCTTCAGCCGGTGAGCTTGGTGAGCGACTCGCAGGTGCTCAGTTATGAGGTCAATGCGAAGGAGCACCAGACGGTCTCGGTCCGGGTGTTCGACGATAACGACAATGTCGTAGTCAAGCAGTTCCCGATTCACTGACAAACAGAGCGCTTTTTTCGCGCCCTGCTCAGCGCCGCTTTGTCTTGATGACGATCGGCGTTCCCTCGAATCCAAACTGCTCGCGCAATCGATTGATCAGGAATCGTTCGACGGAGAAGTGCATCTTATCCGCCTGATCTGTAAAAACGACGAACGTCGGCGGCCGAACCGAAGCCTGCGTGATGTAGTAGACCCTGATATCGCTCTCAAACTTCAGCGTCTCTACAAAGCGATTGAGTTCTCCCGTCGTAATCCGTTTCGAAGCAGCGTCAAAGCTATGTCGTATCGTCGAGTAAATCCGCCGGATGCCCTCCGCATTTTTGGCGGAAGCAAAGAGAATCGGAGCATAGTCGAGAAACTTTAGCTGATCGCGAACGGCCTCGGCAAACGCGCGTTTGCTCTTGCCTTCGGCTGCGTCCCACTTGTTCACGACAACGATTACCGCCCGCCCTTCTTCATGCGCGTAGCCGGCGATCGTTGCGTCGGAGCTGACCACACCTTCCGTGGCATCCACCATGAGCAGCACCACGTTGGCCATTCGGATGTGCCGGCGCGCCATAACCACGCTCAACTTCTCTGGCATCTCTGTCGTTTTGCCCTTGCGCCGGATGCCCGCGGTGTCGACAAACCGGTAGCTGGTATTCCCTTCTTGAACCGTTTCGTCGACTGCATCGCGCGTAGTTCCCGCAATCGGTGAAACGATGGCACGTTCCGCGCCGACCAGCGCGTTCAGCATCGTCGACTTTCCGACGTTCGGCCGCCCGATAATCGCAACTTTGATGCGCCGCTGGTGAGTTTCGCTTTCACCGGCCTCGCTCTCTTCCGCTTCTGGCTCAGGTCTCGGAAACGGCTCTGTGACATGCGATAGCAGATCGTCAAGGCCAAGCTTGTGTTCGGCAGAAATCGCGAAAGGGTCGCCCAAACCCAGCGAGTAGAACTCGGGGACCAGATTCTCCCGAACTTTTGCGTCGATTTTGTTCACGACCAGCGTGAGCGGCTTGCCCAAAGGGCGCAGCAGCTTGGCGAGATCGCGATCCGACGCGGTTATTTCGGTACGGCCGTCAATTACGTAGAGAATGTGCGAAGCCATCTCCAGCGCAACCTGCGCCTGTTTCAGGATCTGGGTCGGAATCAGCGCGGCGTCGTTCGGAATGATGCCGCCCGTATCGATCAAACCGAACCGCTTGCCGCGATATTCGGCCTCACCGTAAATGCGATCGCGAGTGATGCCCGGCTCGTCGCCGACGATGGACCGCCGGTCGCCCAGAATCGCATTGAACAGGGTCGATTTCCCGACATTTGGGCGTCCCACGATGACAATGGTGGGAAGTGGTTCGTCTGGCGTCATTTCCGCTTACAGGTTCTCACAACAGCCGAAAACGGGAGGAATAACAGATCCGCATGAGACCATGGAGTTTTAGGAATGTCAGAAAATCAATCGATCGACACACGCAATATTGCGATCATTGCGCACGTTGACCACGGCAAGACAACGCTCGTCGACGCCATGCTCCGGCAAAGTGGAATTTTTCGCGCCAATGAGGAAGTGGCCGAACGCGTCATGGATTCCAACGAACTCGAACGCGAGCGAGGAATCACGATTCTCGCCAAAACGACTGGCGTGCGGTACCACGGAACCAAAATCAACATTGTTGATACTCCAGGGCATAGTGATTTCGGCGGCGAGGTGGAACGTGCCCTCAAAATCGTCGACGGCGTGATGCTGCTGGTGGATGCCAGTGAAGGCCCGCTGCCGCAGACGCGCTACGTCCTGATGAAGGCGCTCGAAGCCAAGCTTCCGCCTATTCTGGTAATCAATAAGATCGACCGCCCTGACGCACGTATCCAGGAAGTCCTGAACGAGGTCTACGATCTCTTCATCGACCTGGATGCCACGGAAGATCAGCTCGACTTCCCCGTCGTCTATACCAACGCCAAGGCCGGCATTGCGAAGCTGGATCCCGAAGCTGAGAGTGATACTCTGCAGCCGTTGTTTGAAACCATTCTGAAGCGCATACCCCCGCCTGGCGGCGACTCCGGTGAAACGCTGCAACTGCTCGTTGCGAACCTCGATTACAGCGACTATCTGGGCAGGCTGGCGATCGGCCGCGTGTTCAACGGCACGCTGCGGCATGGCGACGAGGTCGCGGTCGCCAAACTCGACGGCTCGCTGCAGAAGACGCGCATTACCAAGCTTTATTCGTTCGAAGGTCTCAAGCGGGTGGATGAAACCATCGGTAAACCCGGCGATGTTCTAGCTATTGCGGGCGTGGAAGGAATCACCATCGGCGAAACCGTTACGAGCGCCGAGTCCCCTAAGCCGCTGCCCAGAATCCAGATCGACGAACCCACGATTGCGATGACGTTCACCATCAACAACTCGCCGTTTGCCGGGCGGGAAGGCGAATTCGTCACGTCGCGCAACCTTCGCGATCGTCTCGACAAAGAACTGCTCACCAACGTCTCGATTCGTGTCGAGGAGGCAGGCGGGCCCGATTCGTTCAAGGTAATGGGCCGCGGCGAACTTCAGCTCGCGATCCTGATCGAGATGATGCGCCGCGAAGGCTATGAGCTGCAGGTGGGCAAACCCGAGATCCTCACCCGCAAAATCGACGGCGTTCTTCACGAGCCGCTGGAGCTTCTCGTCATCGACTGCCCGGAAGAGTTCATCGGCGTGGTCATCGAGAAGATGGGCTCGCGCAAGGGCAAAATGACGAAGATGATCAACCACGGGTCGGGCCGCGTACGCCTCGAGTTCCACGTCCCTTCCCGCGGTCTGATCGGGCTGCGCAGCGAGATGCTCACCGACACCAAAGGCATGGCGATTATGAATTCGCTGTTCCACGGCTACATCGAGTGGCAGGGTGAAATCGAGATGCGGCCCACCGGATCGCTCGTCGCCGACCGTGCCGGCGTGGCTACCAGCTACGCCATCTACAACCTGCAGGAACGCGGCGTGATTTTCATTGCGCCCGCCACCGACGTGTACGAAGGCATGATCATCGGTGAGAACGCGCGCAATGCCGACCTTGATGTGAACATCGTCAAAGAGAAGAAACTCACCAACATGCGCGCCTCCACATCGGACGAAGCAATTCGCCTGGTGCCGCCTAAAATCCTCAACCTGGAACAGGCGATCGAATTCATCCAGGAAGACGAACTGGTGGAAGTGACACCGAAATCGATTCGTCTTCGGAAGAAGATTTTGAAGGCCAACCAGCGCTAGTCGGTACTACGCGATCTCGGGCAGCAGAAAGTGCTGGCGCTGCCCGAGATACTCCTGCACAGCCTCTGCTGCCAGATAGCCGCTTCGCACAGACCCTTCCATCGTGGCAGGCCAGCCGGACCTGGTCCAATCGCCGGCCAAAAACAAATTGGGGATGGTCGTCCTGCTCACCGGACGCTTTTCTTCGATACCGGGCCCGGCCGAAAAAGTTGCGCGAACCTCTTTCACAACATGCGCGCGCTCCAACTGCGCCTCGGCTGCTTTCGGAAAGAACTCTTTCAGCTCGTTCAACGCCAGCTCGATCACTTCGGCTCTCGGCATGTCGGTCAACGAGCGAGACGCGCTGACTACCAGTTGGATGTGGCGCCCCTCGTGTTTATTGAACATCCATTGAATTGTTCGATCCAGCAACGTAGCGTGCGGCAGATCGGTCACCGGGCGGTCAAACCACAAATGAATGCCGGTGATCGGTGAGTGAGTAAAGGAAGAAAGATCAAGCTCGATCCCCGGAGCCAGTGCAGCCACGCGCTCGAAGGGAACAGCCAACACATAGGCATCGGCAACCACTCGCTCTCCGTTCACCTCTATGCCGCTCACGGAGCCATTTTCGATCCGCACTTGCTGCACTGGCGCGCGGAAACGGAATCTGACGTCTTCATACCGCGACCAGGCTTTCTCAGAGTACAACTCGCCAAGTGGCACCGCGGGAACACCCATTTCGTACCCATCGGCTTTTGCCAAGAAGCCTAGATAGAAGACCTGCAGGCCGTGAATCGCCGCCATGCGGTCAAGCTCTTCATTGATCGCACTCACCAGCACCTGGCGCCAGAACCGGTCGATGAGCGCCGGTGTCTGGCCCTTCTCGCGCAGCCAGTCGAGCATTGTGATGCGGTCAAGGTCGGTGCGTTTTCCGTACTCATATTTCACTGACAAGAGCCCGCTCGCAACACTCATCTTGTCTCGCAGCGAAAGAAAGCGCAGCTTCGCGAACGATTCGGTAAAGTGCAGCGGCGCAGGCAGAAGCCCGCGTCGCATGACGGAAGTCCGGCCGCCTGGCTCAATCCAGTAGAAGTCGCGGTAGAAGTGGATACGGTCGGCCACTCCGAGCCTGCGGTAAAAATCGAGAAGATTCGTACAGCAGCGCAGGAGAACGTGCTGGCAGTTATCAATGGTCGGCCCTGCTTCGTCGGCGGTGTTTAGGGGATAGGATGTCGCACGGCCACCCAAAAACGGGCGCGATTCAAAGACCGTAACCGGCCGGCCGGCAGAACCGAGAGCCACCGCAGTTGCCAGTCCCGCTAGTCCGCCGCCGATGACGGCAACACTCGGATTCTCAGACAAGCGCTAGCGTCGCTCCGCTCCCACCGCGGCCCGGCCGAATGTGCCGATCATGTTCTCCATCAAAAGGAGGCCGCAGTCGCGCTCCAGTGTAAGAATCGACTCGGGGTGAAACTGCACTGCTTCAATCGGCAGCTCGCGATGCCTTAGGCCCATGATGATGCCGTCTTCCGATTCGGCCGTAACCTCCAGGCACGCGGGAAATGTGTCCCGGTTCGCGCACAGCGAATGGTACCGGCCTACGCGGAACGGGGAAGGCAGGCCGTGGAAGACTCCATGTCCGTGATGAATCACCAGCGAACCCTTGCCGTGCATCGGATAATTGAGCACATTCAGTGTTCCGCCGAATGCCTCAGCGATGCCCTGAAGGCCCAGGCACACGCCAAAGATCGGAATGCCGCGCTTGGCCACTTCCTGCACCAGGTTAGGCACGCCGAAATCCTCGGGCCGGCCTGGCCCGGGGGACATCAGAACGATATCGGGCCTTTCGCTGTCGATCGCCTCCAGCGCAATATTCGAGCGATAAGTGGAAACGCTTGCGCCCGTCTGCCGCGCATAGTTCGCCAGCGTGTGAATGAAGCAGTCGTCATTGTCCACCAGCAACAGGCGCACGCCTTCGCCCACGCGCCGCATCTGGTGATGCTCAGGGCCTGAAGCAACGGCTGGGTAGAGAGCGCGGAAGAAAGTTGTGGCCTTCAGGCGGCACTCCTGATCTTCCGATCGCGGATCCGAATCGTAGAGCAAAGTGGCGCCGGCGCCATAGCGCGCCATACCATCTTTCAGGTGAACGGTGCGAATGGTAATGCCGGTGTTGATATCGCCGCTGAGGCTCAACATTCCGACTGCTCCGCCGTACCAGCCTCGCGCATCTTTTTCCAGGTCTTCGATGGCTTGCGCTGCGGCCTTCTTCGGCGCTCCGATGATGGTCACCGCCCACATATGGGTGAGGAACGCATCCAGCGAATCGAAGCTCTCCATCAGTTCGCCCTTCACGTGGTCGACGGTGTGGAACAGCCCTGCGTAAGACTCGATGAGGCGCCTGCCGATGACGCGCACCGACCCCGGAACACAGACCCGCGACTTATCGTTGCGATCCACGTCGCTGCACATTGTCAGCTCTGATTCTTCCTTTGTCGAATTCAGCAGCTCGCGGATGCTCTCGGCATCGCGCAGCGGATCTCCCGACCGGCGCGCGGTTCCTGCAATCGGGCAGGTCTCGACGCGGCTCCCTTCCACGCGCACGAACATCTCAGGCGACGCGCCGATCAACTGCTCATCGCCCATCTGCAGAAGAAATTCGTACGGGCTCGGGCTGGATTTCTGAATACGCTGGAACAGCTCAGACGGGCTCTGCCGGAACGGAGCACTGAATGTCTGCCGCAGAACCACCTCGTAGTAGTTGCCCTGCCGCATGCCCTCCCTTACCGTCTCCACTTTTTCCATGTACTCTTCGGGAACATGATCGGAAACGATTTCGCCCTGCTCGCCGCCTGACTTCATCTGGGTCACGCGCGGCGACTTCCGAGGCAAACCGGCTGTGCTGCCTTCTTCGGCGGAGAACTCATACTGGAACCGCTCGATGACTTCTTTCTTGCGATCCATGAAGTAAATGTCGTCGCAGAGAAAGAGATGAAGGTCCTTCTGTTCTTGGCGCCGCAGGCGCTGCTGAATGGGATCGAACTGTAGAAGCAGGTCGTAGCCGAACGCGCCGATCAGAGCAAGCCGTGAATCGTCGGGATTTCGGAACTCCTCTACCAGGCTCCGCAGGATCGAAAAAGGTGACGGCTGTTTGCTGCGCTCCTCTTCGGGAAACCGCTCCTCGAGCGGTTTGAGGACAATCGTCAGACACTCAGATCCGGGTTCGCAGCGCTCCCAGTGCGGATGTTCTGCCAGCACTCGCCACAGCAGTTTCAGCAATATCGTCCCGCGCTCGTTCAATGCGCGCAGAAGAAAGGTTCGTCCGCGCCCCACAATCTCAATCGGCGGCGCTACGCTTGCCACATCCCAGCGCGAATACCTTTCCGGATACTCGTATCCGGAGGAAAGGTAGATGCCCCGCTTGGTATCGAGTTGTTTCAGAATGTGCCCTAAACCCTTGGCATAAGGAACCTTAGAACTCGTACGGGTGACGGTAATTCCGTGCGGAGTGGAATAGCGCAAGTGCATCGGGCGGAGAGAAAATGGCCTTAAATCAAAAGAATACCAGCCAGGAGCCGGGCTGGCCTGAACACCGGCTGTGCCGGTCTATCGTAAACACCTCGTATGAAGCACCGCGTCGCGCGCCGGGTCCTGGTTATAGCCACCCTTCTTGCCTTCATACTCTGCGCCGGCACCGTCGGTTTCCGGCTCATAGATGGCTTCGACTACTTCGATGCCTTCTACATGACGCTGACCACCATCACCACCGTGGGCTATCAGGAGATTCACCCGCTTTCCCGGGCCGGGCGCATCTTCAATTCGTTTGTAATTTTCTTCGGCGTAACCGCGATGTTTCTTGCAGTCGGCGCCATGACGCAAATTATCATCGAACTCGAATTACAGGACCGGTTTGGGAGGCGCAGGAAAAAGCGTATGATCGACCACTTGCAGGATCACTACATCGTGTGCGGGTATGGCCGCGTCGGCCGTAACGCAGCCTTTGAGCTGCAGCGCGCCAGGAAACCCTTCCTGGTCGTCGACCGCAGCGAGCAGCGCGTCGAAAACGCCACCCGGGCCGGTATGGTCGCCATAGTGGCGGATGCAACGCGCGATAACAGCCTCCGCGAAGCCGGCGTGCTGCGCGCCCGCGGTCTCATCGCAGCCCTGCCGACCGACGCCGAGAATCTGTTCATCATTCTGTCTGCGAAAACGCTAAATCCGAAGCTCACGGTAGTGACTCGCGCCTCTGAGGAGGAATCGGAGGAGAAGCTCCGCCGCGCGGGTGCAGATACTGTCTTCGCGCCTTACACGATGGCAGGGCATCGCCTGGCGCACGCCTTGGTTCGTCCTCACGTGGTTGAGTTTCTGGACTTCGCAACCGGCCCCGTCGGTCCCAGAATCATGATGGAGCAGGTTTGCGTTACGCCGGGAAGCTCAATGATTTCAAAGCCGCTGAGAGAGGCTCACGTCGGCCGTGAACTGATTGTTCTTGCTATTCGAAGGTCCAAGGGAGAAATGCTTTTCAACCCTCCACCCGAGACGATGGTCTGCGGCGGTGATTACCTCATCGTGCTGGGCGAGGAACCCAGGCTTAAAGAACTGGAGAATATCCTGACCGCCGGAAGGGCATAGCTCAATTCGCGCAAGCCGCTGCGCAACCGTTGGCGTCGTAATTTTTATGGGAAGCTGGAGGTATGGCACGCGGCTGGGAAAGCAAAGCCGTGGAGTCGCAGATAGAGGCTGCCGGGGAGCGTCGTAGAACGCAGGCTCCGCAGCGCCACGCGGGGGAAATCGCTGCTGAACGCGCGCGTGAAAGCCTTCAGCTTTCTCGCACCAGAGTTCTGCAAGACATGGCGACCGCCACGAATCCTCGCTACCGCGAACTCCTCGAGCGCTCGTTGAAGTATCTCGACGAAAAGATTACTGCACTCGATGCAGTTAGCAAACCAGATCGTCCCGGGTAACTTCAATCCCGCTAAGCCGGCCTAACATCGCCAGCGCCAGGTTCTCTGTAGTAAAGAACTCGGCCGCTATTCTTTGCACTTCGTCGCGGGTCACCGCCTCGATGCTCTCCAACATCTCATCAAGTGACATGAAACGGTCGAAATAGAGCTCCTGGCGCGCCAGGTTCGACATACGGCTCGATGTCGATTCCAGGCTGAGCATCAGCGAACCCTTCAGATGATCTTTGGCTCGCCGCAGCTCGTCCTCGCCGATCAACTCGTCCTTCAAAAGCCTGAGTTCCCGAACAACCGAGCTCACCACCTGCTTTGCCGTTTCAACAGCCGTGCCCGCGTAAACGCTGAAGCAGCCGGTATCGCTGAAAAGGTTCAATTCCGAGTAAACCGCGTACGCCAGGCCCTGTTTCTCCCGGATATTTTGAAACAGGCGAGAGCTCATACCGCCGCCCAGAACGGTATTCAGCACGTAAAGCGGGAACCTGCTTTCGTGCGCCAGCGGGTACGACGGAACGCCCATCGCAACGTGCACCTGCTCGAGCGATTCTTTCTTTTTAAGCACAATCGGAGCATGCGCCCGCGGAACAGCTTCAGCGGGCAAACTGCCCCGGTCCGGCAGTCCCGCAAAGTGATCCCGCACCAGCCGGACGATCTTATCGTGCTCCAGATTACCGGCCGCCGTAATCAGGATGTTTCTCGGCGTATAGACTCGATTGTAGTAGTCAAACAGCATCGGCTGAGAGAACTTCTTCACCGTTTCCTTTGTGCCGAGAATGGGCTTACCCAGCCCCTGCCCCTTCCAGAAATTGCTGATAAACGTCTCGTGCAGCACGAATTCCGGCTGATCGGCCTCCATCTTGATTTCTTCAAGAATCACGCCTTTTTCTTTCTCGATATCTTCTTCGCGGAATAACGGGTTCAAAACCAGGTCGGCCAGAATATCGTGGGCGAGCGGTAGATGCTCATCCATGACCTTGGTATTGAAGCTGACCAACTCCTTGCTGGTGAACGCATCCAGTCCGCCCCCTACCGAGTCGACCGATCGGGCGATCTCCTCGGCCGACCGGTTTTTGGTGCCCTTGAAGACCATGTGCTCGATGAAATGCGAAATTCCGTTTTCTGGCCCCCGCTCAATGCGCGAACCGCTACCGATCCAGATGCCTAGTGAAACGGAGCGCACATATGGCATCTCTTCCGTCACAATTCGAATTCCATTAGGCAGGGCAGCCTTCTCAATTATCCGAGTGTGAGGGCTAGCAAGAACCATAGGACACGCCTTTCCAAGGTACACGACGATACACTAAAACCAGATGCTGCAAGTAGTTGAGGGCGAGACGCTGATCGGGATGGATCTCTCCGACTTACGGAGCCTGTTCGGCCCGGAGCAACCTGCTTACCGCGCCCGACAAGTATATGATGCGCTATACAAAAAACAAGTAGCGAATTTGTCGGATATTTCCACTTTACCACAAGCCTTTCGATATCAATTACTTACCTCTCTCCCGCTAGGTCTGCCGGAAGCGGAGCATCGCTACGATTCAAGCGATGGAACGCGCCGCTATTTGCTCCGCCTGGAAGACAATCGAACCGTCGAAGCCGTCCTGATGCCTGAGGAGGGTCGTGACACCATCTGCATTTCAAGCCAGGTCGGCTGCCCGGTGGATTGTAGGTTCTGTCTTACCGCATTGATGGGGCTCGAAAGGAATCTCACCGCGGGCGAAATCGTCGGCCAGGTCCTTTATGTCGCGCGCCACAACGGTCTGAAAGCGACAGACACCCGCATGAACGTGGTCATGATGGGAATGGGCGAGCCGCTGCTCAACCTCGCCAATGTCCTCAAAGCCACCCGGCTCCTCACAGACCCCGAGGGCATCGGCATATCGCAGAAGCGAATCACGGTCTCGACCTCCGGCATTGTCCCCAAAATCGAAGAACTGGGACGAGCTGAAATCCGACCCAAGCTCGCTATCTCGCTAAATGCCTCTCACGAGGAGCAGCGCCGCGAGTTGATGCCGATCACTCGCAAATATCACCTTGCGGATCTCATGAAAGCTTGCCGGGCATACCCTCTGCGCCCCTGGGAAAAGCTCACGTTCGAATACGTCTTGCTAAAGAACGTAAACGACACGGATGCTGATGCCCGCCGCGTCGTCCGTCTGCTTTCACACTTGAACTCGAAAGTGAACCTGATCGCTCTGAACCCCGGCCCGGGCATTCCCTTCGAAACACCCGACCCGGAGCGAGTTCACAGCTTTCAACAAATCCTCCGCCGCTCGCTTCCCTGCTTTGTCCGCAAGCCGCGCGGGCGTGATATCTACGCAGCCTGCGGCCAGCTCAAGCGTGTAGCTTCAGATCTCGTGACGATCGTCTGACAGATACTACATCCCGGTTTTGGGATGAGAAGCAGTGCTTCCGTCGGTCATGTGGAGAACCCACTTGATCGCTTCGAAATACATCGTCTTAATGTCAGGATCGTCCCACGCTTCCGTGGTGTGGCCCAGTGTCGAGTAGAACACCCGGCCGTTGCCGTACATCTTCGACCAGGCAACGGCAAAGTCATGGTCCGTCCGGTGCACGCGCGGATTGTTGTAATCCAGCTTCGAAGCATCCAGGCTCAACAGAACGTTCACCTTATCGCGCGACCAGGACTTCGCCTGATAGATCTCGTCGCGTTTGTTGAACGCATGCGGGAAATGCCGCACTGCGGGGAAATCAGGAGCTTCGTTGATGATCGGGGCATTGAAAGTCATCCAGGGATGCTGGTCAAACCACCCGCCGATCATCTCGCCGTATTCCGGCCAGTCGTAGTTGGAATCCAGCGCGGCGTGAACTCCTACGAACCCTTTTCCGTCATCATGGATGAAGGACAGCATGTCGTGCTTCTGGTCCTCGGGCAGGTCCATGTTGCCCGTCGGGGAGGTAAACACCAGCGCATCGAAGTAATTCAGGTTCTTGCGGTTCATGCCGCCAAGATCCTTCTTCGTAAGGAGCTCGTAATCAGTCCGAAGCGTCGCTTCCCACAGCTTCGTGTCGTGGCCCATCTGCCAGATTGTCGCCATCGCGTTCGGAATCGAGTCGTGCTCGAAGCCCTTTGTCGCGCCGATCACCAGGATGTGCGCAACCCGCTTTGGCGGAAGCGGCTCAGGCGCCGTCTGCGCCTTCACCCTTCCCGCATATCCAAAGATTCCCGCCAGCAAAGCCGTTGAAACGGCTAGCATCAAAGTACGACCGTATTTCATAAGACCTCCGCAAAGGACTCGGTTCCTTATCGCGTCTCTCAAGAAGGAAACGTTATCACAGCAACCTTTCTGAGCCCCCGCCAGTCTTAAGAAACGTGGATTGCCCGGCTCCGGCTGGACCCATGGAATCTTGTCCGGCTTCTTCCATTACCTGCTCCGGTTTCTCTTTCATCTCGGCTACCTCGGTCCGCTGATAATGGGAATTCTGGACTCTTCGTTCCTGTTCCTTCCTTTCGGAAATGATCTTCTGGTTGTGGCTCTCGTTGCACGGCATCATGACGGATACCCGATCGTTGTCCTCACGGCGGCAGCCGGATCCGTCATGGGCGTATTCCTCCTTGACCTCATCGCACGCAGGCTGGGCGAGGAGGGCATCCGCAAACTCGCGGGCAATAAACGATACGAGCGCCTGAGGAGAAAGATCGGGCAAAAAGGCGCGGCGGCTCTGATCGTTGGCAGCCTTGCTCCGCCGCCCTTTCCTTTCACGATGGTGGTAGCCGTTAACAGCGCGCTGGACTACCCGCGCCGGCGCCTCCTGCTCGTCGTGGCAGCTGGCCGCGCGGTCCGCTTTCTTATCCTGGGCGCGCTCGCAATCAAGTTCGGCCGGACGATCATTCGCTGGTCGAACTCCGAGGGCTTTAAGAACGTCATGATCGCCTTCATCCTGATTTGCCTGGCAGGCAGCGCGTACTCCATTCACAACTGGATTCGAAAGGGCCGTCCCAAACGCAGGATCCCGCCGAAAGACCAGCCGGCCCGCGCCTGAGTGTCCTGCGTGTGCTGTCGTGAGTTCTTCGAACACGATGGATCATAATTGTTCCTTACACCCGTGTATCAACTGAGCCGAATGATAGTGTCGCCCGCTATCTTGCGAAGTTCTATAGCCATTTCTCGCCCCGCTAAGGGCTAAGCACTAGGGAGCCATTTATGTGGATCGTCCGCCTCGCACTCCGGCGCCCTTACACGTTTGTCGTCCTTTCGTTGATGTTATTCATCCTCGCGCCGGTTGTTATCTCGCGAACGCCGACGGATATTTTCCCTAACATCGATATCCCCGTCGTCAGCGTCGTCTGGCAATATGCCGGCCTGTCCGCGCAGGACATGTCAGACCGCATTGTCTATATCACCGAACGTGCTCTAACCACGACGGTCAACAACATCGAGCACATCGAGTCCCAATCGATGAACGGCATTGCGGTAGTGAAGATCTTCTTCCAGCCGCACGCGAATCTTTACGCCGGCATCGCGCAAGTCACGGCCATCTCACAAACCCAGTTGAAGCAGTTGCCGCCCGGCACTACGCCGCCGCTGATCATCAGTTACAACGCGTCCACCGTGCCTATCATTCAGCTTGCGCTGTCCGGCCGTGGTCTCAGCGAACAGCAATTGAATGACCTGGGCCAGAACTTCATTCGCACGCAGCTCGTGACGATCCCCGGCACCGCCATTCCCTACTCGTACGGCGGCAAGCAGCGCGAAGTGATGGTCGATCTCAACACGCAGGCGCTTCAATCAAAGGGTCTCGGGCCGTCCGATGTTGTGAACGCCATCGGCAACCAGAACCTTATCCTGCCCGGCGGCACTTCCAAGATCGGCACGCTGGAGTACGACGTTGAGATCGAAGGCAGTCCTGCCAGTGTCGCCGAATTAAATGATCTTCCCATCAAGAGTCTGAACGGAACCACCATCTATGTGCGCGATGTCGCGCACGTACGGGACGGCTATCCGCCTCAAACGAACGTCGTGCGCTCCGACGGGCAGCGTGGCTCGCTCATGACTGTCCTGAAATCGGGAGACGTCTCCACCCTCGACATCATCGCGGGCATCCACCGGATGCTGCCGCAGATCGCCGCGACATTGCCGGCTGAACTGCGCATCACGCCCATTGCCGACCAGTCGATTTTCGTGCGTGCCTCGATCAAGGCCGTCGTCCGCGAAGCGGTAATAGCGGCCTGCTTGACGGCGGTCATGATCCTCATCTTTCTGGGCAGTTGGCGCAGCACGTTGATCATTGCCATCTCCATCCCGCTCTCGATCCTATGCTCGCTCTTCGCGCTCAGCGCGCTCGGCGAAACCATCAACATCATGACTCTCGGCGGTTTCGCGCTTGCTGTAGGCATCCTGGTCGATGACGCCACGGTCGAAATAGAAAACATCAATCGCAATTTCGAGATGGGCAAGGAGATTGAGCAGGCCATTCTCGACGGAGCCGCGCAGATTGCTGTTCCGGCGTTCGTATCCACCCTCAGCATCTGCATCGTGTTTGTGCCGATGTTCTTCCTGACCGGCGTGGCGCGCTATCTCTTCGTTCCGCTCGCCGAGGCCGTGTCGTTCGCCATGCTCGCTTCTTATCTGCTGTCGCGCACCATAGTGCCTACTATGGCCAAGTACCTTCTCAAGGGGCACTCGCATCACGACGCGTTGTCCCATGCCAATCTGCGCAATCCGTTCACTCGTCTGCAGTTGATGTTCGAGAACGGCTTCGAAAAGGTGCGGCTCGGCTATCGTTCCATCCTCGAGAGGTGCATCCGTTATCGCGCTGTTTTTACTACCTGCTTTCTCCTGGCGTGCCTCGCCTCCTTTGCGCTCATCCCATGGCTTGGCCAGGACTTCTTCCCTTCCTCCGATAGTGGTCAATTCCGGCTGCATGTCCGCGCCCGCACCGGCACTCGGATTGAGGACACAGCCGAGATCTTCGACGAGGTCGAAAACCGCATTCGTCAGATTGTCCCTTCAAACGAAGTTGTCAACATCCTGGACAACATCGGACTCCCCTACAGCGGAACGAACACCTCCTACAGCAACAACGGTACGATCGGTCCCGCCGATGGCGACATTCTCGTTTCTCTTTCTGAACATCATCGCCCGACGGACGACTACGTCCAGGAGCTCCGTCGTCGCCTGCCCGAAGAATTCCCCGGAATACTCTTCTACTTTCTGCCGGCAGATCTGGTGAGCCAGATCCTGAACTTCGGCCTTCCCGCTCCAATCGACATTCAGGTCTTCGGGCGTAATCTGGAAGCAAATCGCGTTTTTGCGGATCAGCTCCTGCAGCAGGTGAAGATGATCCCCGGCACGACGGACCTGCGTATCCAGCAGCCCTTCAACCAGCCCAAACTATTTGTCGATCTCGATCGCACCAAGGCCAATCAGGTCGGCTACAGCGCCCGCGACATCGCCGGGAACGTTCTGGTCTCCCTTAGCGGCAGCTTTCAGACTGCTCCCACATTCTGGCTGAATCCGCGAAACGGCGTCAGCTACAACATCGCTACAGAGTCGCCGCAATACCAAACGAATTCCCTCCAGGCTCTCAACAACATTCCCATCGCCGTTCCGGGTTATCCCTCGCAGATCCTGGCGAGTCTTGCCAGAATTCGCCGCGGAACGGGACTCGCGACCGTGACGCACTACAATATCGCGCCGGTCATCGATCTCTACGGTTCTGTAGAGGGTACCGACCTCGGAAGCGTCGCCCGTCAGATTGATCAGATCATCGACAAGAACAAGGCGAAACTCGTCCGCGGCTCGAGCGTCATTGTGCGCGGCCAGATCGAGACCATGCGCTCCTCCTTCCGCGGCCTGATTGGCGGCTTGGCCTTCTCCATCGTCCTCGTCTATATGCTCATCGTGATCAACTTCCAGTCCTGGCTTGATCCATTCATCATCATCTCTGCTCTCCCGGCTGCTCTTGCAGGCATCGTCTGGTTCCTCTTCGTGACACATACAACCGTGAGCGTCCCGGCACTCACCGGCGCCATCATGTGCATGGGGGTGGCAACGGCGAATAGCATTCTGGTGGTCAGCTTCGCGAAGGAACAGCTTCCCGATGTCGACTCCGCGGCGGATGCGGCGCTGCTGGCGGGATTCACCCGCTTCCGGCCTGTGCTGATGACGGCGCTCGCCATGATTATCGGTATGATGCCGATGGCTCTGGGGCTCGGCGAGGGCAGTGAGCAGAACGCGCCCCTCGGCCGCGCCGTGATCGGCGGTCTGTTGTTTGCCACTGTGGCTACGCTTTTCTTTGTCCCCGTGCTCTTCAGCCTGCTCCATAGCAGGCGGAGGACGGCATAGCCGGCGCCATGTCACGCTTTCGAATCATCCTCGGCTTAGTGATCGTGCTCGTGATCGTTGCGGCCGTTGTTGCCTCCGGAATCATCCCCCGGGTGCGAGTGCAAAAGGCGCTTCGCGCGGAAACCGAGCGCGCCGCCGAGCCTGTCGTCACCGTCTTTCGTCCCACTCGCGGAAACCCTGCCGAAGAGGTCGTGCTTCCCGGTAACATTCAGGCGTTTGTGGACGCGCCCATCTTCGCCCGTACAAACGGCTATCTGAAGCGCTGGACTCATGACATCGGCTCCCACGTTAAGAAGTCGGAACTGCTCGCTGAAATCGACAGTCCCGAAGTGGATCAGCAGCTCGAGCAGGCAAAGCACGACTTAGCCACCGCGCAGGCGAACCTTGCGCTGGCCCAGATCACCTCGAAGCGCTACGTCGATCTGTTTAAGACAGATTCCGTAGCGAAACAGGATGTCGATAATGCAGTTCAGAGTGCTGCTGCACAACAGGCAACCGTCAAGTCGGCCCAGGCCAACGTCGATCGGCTGCAACAACTGGTAGATTTCGAAAAGGTCTATGCACCGTTCGACGGCGTCATCACCGCGCGCAATACCGATATAGGCCAACTGATTAACTCCGGCTCCGCCGGTGGCCAGGCGCGGGAACTTTTCCATATTGCCGCCATCGACAGGCTGCGCGTTTTTGTTCAGGTGCCCCAGGTGTACTCGCACGACACTGTTCCGGGCATGCAGGCGGACCTAGCGCTTCCCGAGCTGCCCGGCCGCCGCTTCCCCGGCAAACTCGTTCGCACGGCAGACGCCTTCGATCCGAACACCCGCACCCTGCTCGTGGAGGTGGATGTGGTCAATTCCACCGGGCTTCTGTTCCCCGGCGCATACACTGAGGTCCATTTCAAAATCCGGCCCAGAGGTACGACTTTGATCATCCCCTCAACATCGCTAATCTTTCGCGCTCGAGGTCTTCGCGTGCCGGTCATCGTAAACGGCAACAAGGTGGATCTTCTGCCGGTGACGGTCGGCCGCGACTTTGGCAACACGATCGAAATTGTTGCCGGGCTTCCGGACAATGCTTCGGTGATCGCCAATCCCCCCGACTCGCTGGTCGAAGGCGAGATTGTTCGTATCGTCGCGGCAAAGGAGACCAAGGAAATCGAAGATTAGCCCACACTAGGGATTTCTCATCCGGGAACAGCACGTAAGCCGGCACGGCTTTCAGCATGAGGGAATACAATCTGAATCAGGAAGACCGGATGCTTCTTCAATTTCCTACAACAAACAGCCCGACAGCGGATCTGACAACGACCTATGATGCCGTCGTGGTCGGCTCGGGTGCTGCGGGCGGAATGGCCGCGCACGTCCTCACGTCGCACGGACTGAAGGTGCTTCTTCTCGAAGCCGGCAAGCAGCAGGACACGAGCAAAATTCTGCACTCCATGCAGTGGCCCTACGATCATCCGCGCCGTGGCCGCACGCCGCCCGATTACCACGCGCTCACTGTGAACGAGTACAACATTCGGGACTACACGCAGAAATCGCCTTTCCCGCACGTCGAATCCTACGTTCAAGGTTGGAATTTTTCGGACTACAGCAAGACCCTCGTAGTGAATGAAAAGGAGAATCCGTATACCGGCACGCGTTACGCCTGGGTTCGTTCGCGTGCAGTTGGCGGCAAGACGAACATTTGGGGCCGCCTCGCTCTGCGCTTGTCTGATTACGACTTCAAAGCGAAAGATCACGACGGCTGGGGCGAAAACTGGCCCATCTCCTACGCCGACATCGCGCCCTACTATGACAGGGTTGATCGCTATCTCGGTGTTTCGGGCTTTCCTGAAGGCCTGCCGCAGATGCCTGATGGCCAGTTTATGCGGCCCATCAGGCTGACCTACGCGGAAATGCATCTCCGCCAGACGCTGAAGGGCATGAACCGCGTGCTCACTCCCTATCGGGCCGGCGTCGCCACCGACACCCTGAAGCACAACAAGTACCGCAGCCATTGCTACAGCCGCGGCGCTTGCAACCGGCACGTCGGCGGCTGCGATATTCACGCCGCATTCGATTCTCCCACTGGCCTCATTCGCCCGGCAATGGATACGGGAAACCTGACGCTCCGCCCCAACTCCACGGTCTACGAAGTTACCGTCGATAAGGACACAGGCAAAGCTACCGGCGTTTCCTTCCTCGACAGCGAAACAAAGAAGAGCTATCAGGCAAAGGCCAAAGTGGTCGTACTTGCAGCCTCTACCCTCGAATCTGCCCGCCTGTTATTGCTCTCGAAATCGAGCACTTATCCAAACGGCATTGCGAACTCCAGCGGTCACGTGGGACACAATTTCTGCGAACACGTCATGGGGCCGTCCATCTCCGGGTTCATGCCTGAGTTGGTAGGCAAGCCCCGAACGCTCGATGACGGCAAGCCCGGGAACTTTTACATTCCCCGGTACCGCAACATCGACAGCCGCCAACCCGACTTCATTCGCGGCTATGGGTTCGAAGGCGGCGCGGGATGCACCATGATCCCCGGCACCGCGTTCAACACCCCGGGCTTCGGGGAAGAGTATAAGAAGAACGTCCGCCGCTACGCCGGTGCGACCATCGATATGAGCGGTTTCGGCGAAGTGCTCGCCCGCTACGAGAACCAGGTAAGCATCGATCCGGAGATGAAAGACGCTTGGGGCGTTCCCGTGCTGCGCTTCAATTACACGTTTTGCGAGAACGAGCGCAAGATGTGCGAGGACATGGTCAAGACCGGCCGGGAGATGTTTGAAGCGGCCAAGTTCGAAATCCTGTCGGCCGATGGCAGAATACTGCCGGAAGGGTGGTCCATTCACGAGTTGGGAACGTCCCGTATGGGCAACGAACCCAAAACCTCGGTTCTAAACCAGTACGAACAATCGCACGACGTCAAGAACCTCTTCGTGGTGGATGGCAGCAGCTTCGTCACCGCTTCCGCTCAGAATCCGACCTGGACCATCATGGCTCTGTGCTGGCGCTCCTGTGACTATCTGGCCGATCAGCTTAAGAAGGGAGAGATCTGATGGACACGAATCTGAACCGGCGCGATCTCATCAAGTTGTTCACTGCGGCCGCGGTCGCCGGACCGCTCGCGCTCGCCGCGCCCGAACCGGGAGCTCCTCTTTTCTTCACGAAAGACGAGTTCGCCATGTTGGACACGCTGACAGAGCTGATCATCCCGACCGACGATCATTCCCCTGGCGCTCACGCTGCGGGCGTGGCGCCATTCATTGACAAGACCGTGGCAGAGGCGTTTCTCCCTGAAGACAAGACGTCGTGGCGGAATGGTCTCGCGGCGGTCAACGAGATCTCGCAAACGATGTTCAGCAAATCGTTTTCGCAGGCAAGCCATGAGCAGCAGATCGAATTGCTGAAGAAGATTTCGCAGAACGAAAAAGAACCAAAGACCGAGCCTGAGAAGTTCTTTGGACAACTCAAGGAAACTACAGCGTTCGTTTACTACACCACCTCCATCGGAATTCATCAGGACATCGAGTACAAAGGCAACGTCATTCTTGAACAGTTCGTTGGCTATCTGCCGAATCAGGAACTCCCGCCCGTTTCCAACCTCGGCTGATCGTAGGACCCTCGAAAGAGCGGGCTTACCGGGTCATCACAGATCCGCGAAGAACTATTTCTTCATCTGAGTCAATCGTTTAGTCGCCCGAATTGGCGCGGGCTGCTACTCATGCGTACGAATCCTTGAGTCGGCGATGAAAATGCGCCACTAGAGGAGGCCTGACTCATGAGCGTAGTGCTCGCTTACAAGAATTTCGCTGCGAACCGGAACATCAGTCACATCGGTTTGGGCGTCGCCGCCATCAATACCGCCAAGGTGCTGCGCCGCGATGGCATCCGGACCGCTGTCTGGCCTGTCCTCAGCGCCGGTGACCTGCGAACAAGGCTGCAGTCTGCGCCGGCCGGACATGTAATCATCTCTGCACCCTGGATCCCGACCCTCGAACTGCAAGCATTAGCAAGCGATTTCCCGGACACGCATTTCACCGTGAACTGCCACTCGAACGTCGGTTTCCTGCAGGCGGACCGGAACGGCGTCAGGCTTATGCGCGAAACAATGGAACTCGAAATGGGGAACGCCAATGTCCACCTTGCAGGGAACAGCCGGCGCTTCTGCAACTGGGTCCGTTCTGCGTTTGGCGTGCCTTGCGCTTATTTGCCCAATCTGTACTATCTGGATGACCGCGCCGTTCCACAATCGAAACCCTTTAGCGGAAGCGCGCTGCGCGTCGCGGCGTTTGGCGCCACGCGTCCTTTGAAAAACCTGATGAGCGCTGCCGGCGCGGCACTCGAAATCGCGCGCCATCTGCGCGCACCCCTCGAATTCTGGGTTTCCGCTGGCCGCGCGGAAGGCGGCGAAGGCATCCTCGCGGCTTTGAAAGAGATGCTGAGCGGCTTGCCCGGCGTCACGCTCGTTATGAACGGCTGGCAATCGTGGCCCAACTTCCGCCAGACCGTCGCCAGTATGCATCTCCTGCTCCAGCCCAGTTATACGGAATCCTTCAACATGGTCACCGGCGATGGAGTGGCAGAGGGCGTCGCTTCTGTGGTCTCGAGTGCCATCGATTGGGCTCCCGCCGATTGGAAGGCCGATGTGGATAACGTGCTGGATATCGCTCGTGTCGGCCGCCGCCTCCGCGCCGACCCTCGCGCCGCCGAGGACGGGCGTGTTGCGCTCGAGTCGTACGTCGCCGACGGACTCAGCGCCTACCGCCGGTTCCTGGCTATTCAATGAGCATACAGTCACCATAGGAGAAGAACCGGTAGCGCTGCGCTACCGCGTGGCGATAAGCGGCTAGTGTGAGGTCGCGGCCCGCAAATGCCGCAACAAGCATGATCAGGCTCGATTCCGGCAGGTGGAAGTTCGTTAAGAGGCCCCCGGTTCCACGAAAGTGGAAGCCAGGATAGATGAACACGTTTGTGTGGCCTTGCATAGCCTGCAGTCCACCGCGGAGAAACGCGGTCTCCACCGTGCGCACGCTGGTGGTTCCCACGCAAAACAGCCGGGTGGCCCGTCGCATCACCTCGGCGTCTCGTTCGGCGATTTCAAAATACTCTTCATGCAGCCTCACTTCGTTCAAATTCTGCTTGCGGAGCGGAGCAAAAGTTCCTAAGCCGACGTGCAAAGTCACGTAGGCGATCGCCGCGCCCGCCGCCCGGCAGTTGTCGAGCATTTTCGGCGTGAAATGCAGGCCTGCGGTTGGCGCCGCCACAGATCCTTTTTTCTGTGCAAATACCGTCTGGTATCGCTCGACATCCGTTGGGCCCGGCTTCCTCCGGATATAGGGCGGCAGCGGAGTCTCTGCAATGCGTGCCAGGGCGTCACCGATCTTTTCTTGGCCCGCGAATCGTATGACCCGCTCCCCGTGATCGCCGTGCGAGATTACTTCGGCCGCTAGGTCCCCATCCAGAACAATGTGATCGCCGGTCTTCAATCGCTTGCCGGGTCGGACAAGCACGTTCCAGGTAGTCTCATCCTCATCCAAAGCGCGCAGCAGGAAGACTTCCACCTGCGCTCCCGAGCCCGTGTTGCGCCTACCATGCAAGCGGGCCGGAAAAACCCGCGTGTTGTTCAGGACCAGGCAATCACCTGGACGAAGGTACGTGTGGAAATTGCTGAAAACGTCGTCGCGGAATCGATTCTTCTCCCGCGACGCGACGAGCATGCGGGAAGTATCCCGCTCCGGATTGGGCTCTTGAGCGATGAGTTCTTCCGGAAGGTCATAATGAAAATCAGAGACTTGCAAATCAATATTTTAGGAATTGAGAGTTCGTGTGACGAGACGGCTGCGGCAATTGTGGTTAACGGGCGTGAAATTCGTTCAAGCGTGGTCGCATCTCAGCTTGCCACGCATGCAAAATATGGCGGCGTGGTACCTGAATTGGCCTCCCGTGAGCATTTGCGCGCAATCGTTCCAGTGGTACGTCAAACCCTGCAGGAAGCAGATTTCGAGCTGGAAGACCTCAACGCAGTCGCTGTCACTGCAGGTCCGGGGCTGGTCGGTTCGCTGCTTGTCGGCGTGACCTATGCCAAGGCTCTCTGCTTTGCCCGCGACCTTCCGCTCATCGCGGTGAATCACGTAGAAGGGCACATCCACTCGGTTCTGCTGGAGCATTCCGAAATTCCGTTCCCGGCACTCGCCCTGGTTGTAAGCGGTGGCCATACGCATCTGTTTGAGATCCGCGCGCTAGGTGAGTACCGGCTGCTCGGCAAAACACGCGACGACGCCGCCGGCGAAGCATACGACAAGGTTGCCAAACTTCTCGGCTATGGCTACCCGGGCGGCCCGGTCATCGATCGCCTGGCACCCTTCGGCAATCCCCAGGGCGTGCGTTTCTCCCTCGCGAAAATGAAGGGCAATCCCCTCGACTTCAGTTTCAGCGGCCTCAAAACCGCGGTACTCCGTTGGACCGAGCAGCACGATGTCGCCGATGAGATCCATCGCCGCAAACAGATGAAGCACGCGAGTTTCGACGAGTGGCTCGCCGCCACACCGCAGCCGACCCTGGATATGCTCGCGAGTTTCCAGCACACAGTGATCGAGGAATTACTCCGGCGCGCTACGAACTCCGCTGAAGAGATTGGCGCGGAATCCGTGATTGTCGCCGGCGGCGTCGCGTGTAATGCGGGTCTCCGCAGGCAAGCCGCAAGGCAGGAAGGCCTTACGTTCTACTTCCCTTCCGCCGGGCTCTCCACCGACAACGCCGCGATGATTGCGGCTGCAGCGTTTCCCAAATACCAGCGGAAAGACTTCGCCGGGTTCGATCTTAAGGCGCAGGCGAGCCTGATGTTAGCTTGAGGTATGGGCCCAAACGCTCCCGGCCAAGCGCCGAAATTGCCGATCGCCGGCGTCCAGAACATCGTCGCAGTCGGATCTGGGAAAGGCGGCGTCGGAAAGACCACTGTCGCTGTCAATCTCGCCATCAGCCTCGCGAAGCTTGGCCACAAAGTTGGCCTGCTGGATGCCGATGTCTACGGCCCCAATGTGCCCCTGATGATGGGCATTCAGGAAGTTCCGCACGCCATCGGCCAGCGCATTCAACCCCTCCAGGCGCACGGCGTAAGACTGATGTCGATGGCGCTTCTGAATCCCGGCGACAAACCGCTTGTCTGGCGCGGACCCATGTTGAACAGCGTTATCCAGCAATTCCTCCGCAA
>JAFAMD010000007.1 GCA_019233755.1 Acidobacteriaceae bacterium
TTGCAAGACAAACTGGCCGTTCCGACGTTGGTACACAAGTTGGTCGCTTGGAAGCCGACGCACGGGCAATCCGCAAAGTACGAAGGGCCTTGAGCAGAAGCAGAGCGCCTGGTTCGATTGCTCCCGCTTGATACGAACCAGCTCGATTCCCTTTGACTTCTCAATCGTGCGCCTGGACACGATCAGCTCGCGAAAGCTCTGCCGAAGTATTGTTCCGGCCCGCTCCATCGAGCCGCACTTGACGACACCCGGGGAACTCCCGAGCATTCGATTCTTGTTCATCCTCGACCTCAGTGTTTGCGCCAACTTTGTCTGCGCAGAGTGAAGCGAGGAATCTAGACCCTACCGGCTGAAATTCGGATGGGCGCCGCGGTTAATCCGTTTAATCCATTAAGCGCGACTTGGAGGTAACTTGTTGAAACTAAATGGCTGTTTTTGCCAAAACGCACCGCAGTTGACGCATAAGTTCTTGGTTGTCAACAGACAGCTATATTGCCAAGGTTGATGTCGCGGGTTCGAATCCCGTCTCCCGCTCCAGACGACCTGTTTTCCACAGTTCTCCCAAATCTCCTCCTACTCCAAAACCAATAATCGGTTGTCAACCAAATCGGTCGCGGTGCGTTTAAAACAATGTGACGCGACGGAGCCAGCCAACCATACTGATCGTGATCGCACTGGCTCTGCTGGTTGAGCCGATCTTCGCAGCCGGCCTCCTCAACCCCAAGAAGATCAAAGCGAAATCGAATCCGCCTCAATACGTCCGCTTCAGCCAAGTGTTGCCGCAAGACGAGCAGCTCTTTCACGCGCTGGAGCGTTTGACGTTCGGTCCGAAGCCTGGCGACCTTGATTCCTTGCAGCACCTGGGACTTCGCAACTGGCTGGAGCTGCAGCTACATCCCGAGCGTGTTCCCGAGAATCCGGAGCTGCAGCAGCGCCTGGCGCCGCTCGAATCATTGCGGATGAGCATTCGCGAGACATACGTTCACTACCCTCCGCCCCAGTGGATCCGGGCGGTGGCGCGCGGGCAAGGCAACCTGCCGGAAGATCCCGAGGTGCGCGCGGTAGTACTTCATTTGGCTGAGCGATATGTCCGAAAGTCTGCGGCCACGCCGAATGACCCGAATGACGATTCGGACCTGGATCTCAAAGCAAAACTGGATGACATTCTGACTCCGCAGCAGATTGCCGTGCTCAAAGCCGGCGCCTCGGAAGAAAGGCGGCGGATTTTAGCCGCCATTCCGCCCCAGAAGCAGCGTGATTTCGTTTGGGCGCTGCGTCCGGCCGAGAGGCGGCAGCTCTTCCTTGCCGCGCCGGTTCCCTTGCGCCGGGAGCTGATGCTCTCCATCAATCCGCAGAATGTCGTGGCGAACGATCTCAGCGAGGGAAAGCTGCTGCGGGCCATCTACAGCAATCATCAATTGGAAGAACTGCTGGTCGACTTCTGGTTCAATCACTTCAACGTTTTCCAGGGCAAGGGAGCCGACCGCTACCTGATTCCCACCTACGAGCGGGAAGCGATTCGTCCTCACGTTTTCGATACGTTTTACAATCTGCTGCTGGCGACCGCTGAGAGCCCGGCCATGCTGTTTTATCTCGACAACTGGCAATCGGTTGCTCCGCCTCCAGCCGGCGCGGCAGCCCCCGGCAAACGCGGCGGCAAACACGGCCTGAATGAGAACTACGGACGCGAGTTGCTCGAGTTGCACACGCTCGGCGTGAACAGCGGCTATACCCAGCAAGATGTCATAGAAGTGGCCCGTTGCTTCACCGGTTGGACGATTGCGAATCAGCAGAAAGGCGGGGGCTTCGAATATAAAGACAAGGTTCACGACAAGGGCCAGAAGACGGTTCTCGGCCATATCATCCCTGCCGGCGGCGGGATGAGCGATGGGCTTGAAGTGCTACAGATTCTGGCGCATCACCCGGCCACGGCGCACCACCTCTCGCTCCAACTGGCGCGGCGCTTTGTGGCGGACGACCCGCCGCCATCGCTCGTGAACCGCATGACGCAAACTTTCCTCAAAAGCGGCGGAGACCTGCGGCAGGTGACGCAGACGATGGTTCGTTCGCCCGAATTCTGGTCGCAAGGCGCCTATGAGGCCAAAATCAAGACGCCATTCGAACTGGTGGTAAGCGCGGTGCGAGCGACCAACGCCGATGTGACCTCAGCGTTTCTGCTGGCAAGAGAGCTGCAGAAGCTTGGCGAACCGCTGTACGGCAAGGTGGAACCGACCGGTTATTCGAGTGCGAATGCCGATTGGGTCAGCTCCGCCGGCTTGCTTGATCGCATGAACTTCGCGCTTGCTCTGGTTCACAACTGCGTGCCGGGTGTAACCGTGAATACGGCGCAATGGCAGAGCACCGCAGAGGAAGACCCTCTCAAACTAGCGCGATTGGTTCTGCAGCAAAACCCGAGCGGGCCGACACAGGCGGCCATTCGAAAGACGTTTGCCGCCCAGCCGCAGGTGGATCTGGCACGAAATGCAAAAGACACCCAACCGGGGCTGCCGGCGCTGATTGCCGGCCTGGCGCTCGGCTCACCGGAGTTCCAAAGACACTAGCGGTACAGGAGCAACCTCATGCTTTCGCGCAGATTGTTTCTCAAGAACTCGTCGCTGGCGATGGTCGGCATCGGGTCCGCGCCGGCCTGGCTCTCTCGCGCTGTCTATGCCAAAGACGGGCCGGGCGAACGTAAAAGGATCCTCATCACGATCTTCCAGCGTGGCGCGGTCGACGGATTGAACGTTGTCATTCCACATGGCGAGCCGAATTATTACTCGCTCCGGCCCGGCATCGCGATTCCCCGCCCCGACGGAACGGATGCTGCCGCGATTGACCTCGACGGCCACTTCGGGCTGCACCCCGCGCTTCATTCGTTGAAGCCGTTGTGGGACAACGGGCAGCTCGCGATCGTGGAAGCGGTCGGCTCGCCGGACCCGACGCGTTCGCACTTCGACGCGCAAGATTACATGGAATCGGGAACACCCGGGTTGAAGGCCACCTATGATGGGTGGCTCAACCGCGCGCTGGTCGAGGAGCGGTTCCCTTCCCCGCTGCGTGCCGTGAGTTTGAGCCCTGATCTGCCTCGCACCCTGCGCGGCACGAACAAAGCGCTCGCGGTGGGCAACCTCAACGACTTTCAGGTGAAGGATGCAAGCGCCGCCGGAACGTTTGAGACGATGTACGGGACTTCAACCGATACCGTGCTGAACGGTACCGCACGCGAGACGTTCGAGGCGGTCAAAACTGTTCAATCTCTGTGCAACGCACCCTACACGCCGGCCAATGGCGCCAAATATCCCGGCGGACGGCTGGGGCAGAGTCTGCTGCAGATTGCTCGCATGATCAAGGCGAATGTGGGCCTGGAAGTGGCGTTTGCGGACGTCGGCGGCTGGGACACTCACGTCAATGAAGTGGGCGGGCAGCCGCACACGGGCCAGCTTGCAAACCTGCTGCGGGATTTTGGCGATGCGCTGGCGGCGTTCTCGCAGGATATGGGCGACCGGATGGCGGATATCACGGTGGCTACCATGTCGGAGTTCGGCCGTACCGTAAAAGAAAACGGAAACCGCGGCACCGACCACGGCCATGCCAACGTGATGTTCGTATTGGGAGGCAGCGTGCGCGGCGGCCGCGTTCATGGACAATGGCCCGGTCTGGCGCCGGAGCAACTCTACGAGGGCCGCGACCTCAACGTCACCACTGATTTCCGCAGCGTTCTAGCGGAGCTGGTGATGAAACGGATGGGAAATCGCGAGATCGCGACCGTTTTCCCCGGCTTCGATGGTTCGCGAGCTATCGGGGTTCTGGCGTAAGTCCTGCGGCTCAGCAGTGAGGATGCTTTTGGGCAAACTGCCAGGCATCGCTGACGATATGTTCGAGTTCGGCGCGCTTGGGACGCCAGCCTAACGCCCGCTGCAGCTTGTTCGAATCCGCGACCAGGCTGGGCGGGTCTCCTTCGCGCCTCGGCCCGATGGTTTGCGGAACTTTTTTTCCGGTGACGGCCTCCGCCGCCGCGATCACTTCTTTCACGGAGTGGCCGTGGCCGGTACCTACATTGAAAACGTCCGATTTGCCGCCCTTGAGAAGATGTTCCACGGCATAGACGTGCGCTTCCGCCAAGTCGCTGACGTGAATATAGTCACGGATACAAGTGCCGTCGGGCGTTGGGTAATCAGTGCCGAAGACGGTCACCGGTTTGCCCGTTTGGACAGCACGCAGAATGAGGGGAAGCAAGTGCGTCTCAGGCTCATGCAGTTCGCCCAGTCCGGCGGCCGGTTCCGCGCCGCACGCGTTGAAGTAGCGCAGGCTGATATTACGAAATTCCCGGTAACGATCGAGCCATTCCAAGATTTTTTCGGTCATCACTTTCGATTCGCCGTAAGGATTGATGGGTGCGATGGTCTGATCTTCCGTGATCGGCACCTTGTCTGGAATACCATACGCGGCAGCGGTCGAAGAAAACACCAGACGCTTTACACCCGCGCTCAGCATTGCCTCGAACAGCGACAGCGAGCCGCTGACATTATTCGAGAAGTACAACTCCGGCACTTGGGTGGATTCGCCCACCGCAATATATGCCGCAAAGTGAATGACGGCTTCGACCTGTTCTTCCTTCAGAAGCGTTGTCAGCCGGTCCGTTTCATGAAGATCGATAACCCTGAGGATCTTCTCGGGCACGGCTTCGCGATGCCCACGGGAAAGGTTGTCGGCCACGATGACGGAATGGCCATGCTGTTCGAGAAAGTAGCGAGTAATAGAGCCGATGTAGCCGGCTCCTCCGGTAACGAGAATCTTAGCCACGCATTCCGAGTGTAACGGACGAAAAAATGCCCGTCCGCTGCTTGGCGTAGGAGATCCTGAAATTGTATGGCGCTTCTCGAAGTGCGCAATGTTTCAAAGGTGTATCGGACCCAAAGTGCGCCGGTAGCGGCCTTGCGCAATGTTTCGCTCACAGTGGACTGTGGCGAATTCGTGGCGCTCGTAGGTAAGAGCGGCGGCGGCAAGTCGACTCTGTTGAATCTGTGTGGCGCGATGGACTTCCCGACCGCGGGCGAAGTACTCATCGACGGTCAGGCCACGTCGAATCTCAGCGACGCGGCACTTACGCGGCTGCGCCGAGAAAGAGTGGGCTTCATCTTCCAATCGTTCCAACTGCTGCATACCCTCACCGCGGTGGAGAACGTGGAGCTGCCCCTGCTGCTCGCGCGAACACCCAACGCGCGAACAATCGCGAGAGAGCGTCTCTACCGCGTAGAGATGGAGGAGTACGCAGACCGTTTTCCGCATCAGCTTTCAGGCGGCCAGCAGCAACGCGTGGCCATCGCCCGCGCGCTGGTGCATGATCCGAAGCTGCTGCTGGCCGACGAGCCGACAGGCAACCTGGATACGGCAACCGGCGAAACGGTCCTGGCGCTGCTCACCCGGGCGGCACATGACTTCGAGGTTGCCCTGATTATGGCCACACACAGCAACGAGAACGTTGCGTTGGCCGATCGTGTCCTCCAACTGCGTGACGGCCGGCTGGAACACACCGCCGTACTCCGATGAACTCCGGCTGGTTACTCTTTGAGCGGCTCATCCTGCGGCCGCTTCTGCGGGAACCCGTCCGAACGGCGCTGACTGTTTTCGCTGTCGCTCTCGGCGTTGGAGTTGTGATCGCAATCGACCTGGCCGGGCAAGCCGCGGCCGGGAGTTTTCATTCCTCGCTCGAATCGCTCACTGGCAAGGATGACCTCCTGATTTCAAATACCGGCGGCATCGACCAGAATCTGCTTGGGCGCCTGGTGCAGTTGCCGTATGCATTCCGGTTCTCTCCGCGCATTGAGAAGTTCGCTTTCCTCAACGGCAAAGGCGAAGCGTTGCCGTTCATTGGTCTGGACCTCATTAGCAGCGATGCGCAGGACGAAATTCGCCCGGGCGCTCTATCGCACGCCGCTGACCTGCTGACTACCGGAGATCCCGTCTGGGTTGGCAGCAGACTTGGCTTGCACAAAGGCGACCACGTCCGGTTATTGATCAACGATGCATTGCACGACTTTACCGTCGCCGGCGTTCTGAAGCCGCAGAACGGCGAGATCGGTGAAGAGAACGTGATCGTGGCCGACATAGGGTTGGCGCAGAAGGCCACCGGCAAAACCGGCAAGCTGGATAGTATCGGCGTCCGCGTGCCGCCGGGTCAAACGCTCGGGTTCTGGACCGACTACCTTCGCAAGCAGCTTCCGTCCTCACTGAGCGTTGAGCCGCAGGGCGCGCGCACGGAAGAAAACCGCAAGATGCTGGCGGCATTTCGCTGGAATCTTCGCATTCTGAGCTACATTGCGCTTGTTGTGGGCGCATTTCTGATCTACAACACGATTTCGATTTCAGTGGTTCGCCGGCGAAACGAAATCGGCATCGTCCGTGCCCTTGGCGCCGACCGGCGCTTGATCACTTTTGCATTTCTGGCGGAGGCGTTATTTTTCGGTGTCGTGGGAAGTGCCATCGGTCTGGTCATCGGAAGGGCGATGGCGGTGGGTGCTGTCGGCCTCATCGGCAATACCGTGCAGGCGCTGTATGTGAGCAGTCAGCCTGCGCCGATCGAGTTCACCGCACTCGGCGTGTTGACCGCGGTCGGCTTAGGCCTCGCGGTTTCACTCCTCGCTGCGCTGGCGCCTGCGTTTGAGGCCTCGCGCGTGGCTCCGGTAGAAGCCATGGCGCGCGGGCGCGAGGAATACGTTGCGGCCGTCCGATCGCGCGTGATGGTCGCCTGGGCAATCATTCTGTTGGCCGTGGGCGCCGGCCTCACGAATTTACCCCCGGTCCATCGCCAGCCGATTTTCGCCTACATCGCCGTTTTGTTTCTTATCGCCGGTACGTCTGCCATTATTCCCAGCGTGGTCGCCCTGTTTGCCGGGACAGCGAGCAGTCTTCTCGAGAGACTCATCGGAGTTGAGGCGTTGCTCGCGATGCGCTCGCTGCGCGGCTCCATCGGGCGTACTTCGATCCTCACGGCTGCCTTGGCGATTGCGGTCGCAATGACTGCAAGCGTCGGGATTATGGTTGGCAGTTTCCGCGAAACCGTCTCGCTTTGGATGAATGACCAGCTTCGCGCGGACCTTTACCTTCGGCCGGCCGGACTATCCGCTATCGACCAGCACCCGACCATGAGCCTCGAGATCGCGGAGCAGATTGCGAAGCTGCCCGGCGTTTCAGCGGTCGATCGTTTTCGCGCTTACCCGATCACCTATCAGGGTCTGCCGGCCACGCTTGCCGGCACCGATACCACTTTCGAAACTTCCGCAAGCACGAAATTCCTGCCCGGCGAAAATCGCGATCAAATCTTGCGCCGGCTTTCCGCTGGAGACTACGCCGTGGTGAGTGAGCCATTCGCCAACAAACACAACGTTCACACCGGAAGCGTGCTGACGCTGCCGCTGGCAAGGGCTGAGCGCCGCTTTACCGTGCTGGGGGTGTACTACGACTACGCGGCAGAGAGCGGATACATCGTGGTCGACTGGAACACCCTTATGAGGTACCTGCCTGATCCCGAGGTCTCAAACTTAGCGGTCTATGTGAAGCCTTCTGAAGACATAACTGCTGTGCGACGGCAGATCGACGGCATCATCGGCGGCCGCGCCGTGTTGGTATTCTCGAACGCAACTCTCCGAGCAGGCGCGATCGCTACCTTTGACCGGACGTTCCGGATCACTTATGCACTAGAGGCTGTGGCCGTCATCGTGGCAGTGATGGGTATTGCGGGGGCGCTGCTCGCGATGGTGATCGACCGCCGCCGCGAATTTGCGCTGCTGCGTTTTCTTGGAGCGGCGAAACCGCAGATCCGGCGCATTATTCTTTGCGAGGCCGGCTTGCTGGGATTATTGGCGAACGGCATCGGCCTGCTGTTAGGCACAGCGTTGTCGCTTATTCTCATCTTCGTCATCAACAAGCAATCCTTCGGCTGGACGATTCAGTTTCACTGGCCGGTCCCGCTGCTACTGGCTGCGCTGACCGGAATCTATCTCGCCACTGTGCTCGCCGGACTTTATCCCGGGCAAACTGCCGTTCGCATGAACCCGATCGAGGTGATTCATGAAGAATAAGCTCGGCGCGGTGCTTTTGCTTCTGGCGTGCGCTGCTTCGGCGCAGCAATGGCAGCAGGCGTTGCCGGGTTACCAGTTTCAATTCCCGCGTGATTACTTCAACCATCCTGATTACCGGACCGAATGGTGGTATTACACGGGTAACTTGCGCGCGGCGGATGGTCACCGTTATGGCTTCGAACTTACATTCTTCCGCCAAGGTATTCCGTTGCCGCCGCAAGCGCGAAGCTCCGAGGATGCGGTCTGGTTACCCGATCAGGTATATCTCGCGCACCTTGCATTGAGCGATATCGATGGCGGAAGCTTCTACCACACGGAACGGCTGAATCGCGCTGGTCCGGGTCTTTCGGGCGCGAGCTTGGAACAGCAACGTTATTGGAACGGGAACTGGGAGGTACGCTGGAATTCTCTATCGGCTGGGACCCAGCACCTTGAAGCTGTGTGCGACCGGTTTACGCTTAAGATCGACCTGACGCCGCAAAAGCAGGCCGTCATCAACGGGCGCAACGGCGTGAGCCAGAAAGGCCCACTTCCTGGCGCCGGCTCGCACTATATTTCCTTCACACGCCTGCGTGCCAGCGGCGCTTTGAAGATGAACGGCAGTCCCATTGCGGTCAACGGCGTTGCCTGGATGGATCACGAATACTTCAGTGAACCGCTCGACCGCGATCTCGCGGGTTGGGACTGGTTCGCCATTCAACTGGACAATAACGAAGAGCTGATGTTGTATCAACTGCGCACGAAGTCCGGGGAGAAAAGCTTGTACTCGTCCGGTACGTTCGTCGATGCAGCAGGCAAATCGCACTTCTTGGATGTGTCGCAATTTTCGCTGACACCGGGTGCCGTTTGGCGAAGCGCTCGCTCGGGAGCGCGCTATCCGATTTCGTGGAAGATTTCTATCCCTTCGTTGCAGATTGAACTTTCCGAGCAAACAGCTTTACAAGACCAGGAGTTGTATAGCGGGAACGGTATCACGCCGACTTACTGGGAAGGAGCCGTAAGTTATGCGGGCCAAGTGCAAAGGCGCGCGGTGAGAGGCGTGGGCTATCTGGAGATGACCGGGTATGGCGGTCCGCTGCGGTTTGGAGAGTAGGGCATCAGGAGCCTACGGGGTCCTGAGGACGAAGGCAGACAAATAAGGCAGAAGTAGTAGCACTCGGCCCGGCAAGTGAATGCGCCGTAATTCGGTCGTACGGCGCATCGCAATTACTGCGATTGCTGCTGGCTCGAAGGTGGTACTAAACCCTTGATCCGCAGATACGTCACCATGTTTCCGTAGTGCTCCATATTGTGACCGATGTTGAAGAAGAGAATGGTGAGCTTCGGTGAACTATGTCCAAAGAAGTTGGTGACTTCAGCAGCATGCGCATCGGTCATACCGTTGTAGGCTTGATCGCAATACGCGAAGCCGTCTTTCAAAGCCTGGATGAGGTCGGCCTTGCTGGTTTTGCTCTTCTCGATTCCGGGTGACTGCTTGCCGTCCCCGACCACGGTCGAGCAAAATTCATATTGGGCATCGGCTACGTGTCCGACCAGTTGACCAAAGCTTCGAACCGTTCCTACCGGCTTGAACGAATAGTTTTCTTCCGGCATCTCTTCGGCTGACTTCAATATGACGTTCTTGCTCATGCCGTAGAGGTGCTTAGCGGAGGCGCTGAGCGGGTTCGGGTTTGGTGCGGCCGGAGCGGAACTACTCGCTTGAGCAAAAGTCTGGACAACTGCCAGACTGAATCCAAGTAACAGCTTTTTCATAAGCACCCTGATATGTGAGTCGTGGTTCTTGCCGAGACATACGTATCAACAGTTTGCTGCCTTTGTCAAGACACAACTCTGGCGTGTCGGGGAATATAAGGATGCAACTGCTACAAACGGCGCGTGTTTAGCCGTTTCTCAAGAAATGAGTTTCTCCGCGTCCCGGCTACCCTAACCGCTTCTTCAGTACTTCGTTCACGGCGGCCGGGTTGGCCTGCCCCCGGCTTGCTTTCATGACTTGCCCCACCAGAAAGCCCATAACGGCGGTCTTCCCGGCCTTGTACTGTTCCACTTGCTTGGGGTTCGCCGCGATCACTTCATCGACAATTTTTTCGAGGGCGCCCGTGTCCGAGATCTGCTTCAGCCCTTCACGCTCCACAATCACGGAAGGCGCTTCGCCGGTCTCGAACATCTTAGGCAGAATATCTTTGGCCAGCTTGCCGGAAAGCTCGCCCTTGTTGATGAGCGCGACCAATTCGCCCAGATGCTCCGCCTTCACCGGTGAGTTGGAGATCTCTTTTCCTGCAGCCTTCAAGAGGCCCATCAGATCACCCGTTACCCAGTTCGCGGTCGTTTTGCCATCGCCGGCTGCCTTCGCGGCGGCCTCAAAATAGTCCCCGGTCTCGCGCGTGAGTGTCAATACCTGTGCATCGTATTCGCGGATGCCGTACTCGCTCATGAAACGGTCGCGCCGGTCCGCCGGCAGTTCAGGAAGCCGGTTCTTGACCTCGTGTAGCCAGTGCTCGCTTACGCGCAGCGGTACCAGGTCCGGCTCAGGGAAATAGCGGTAATCGTGCGCTTGCTCCTTGCTGCGCATTCCAACCGTCCGGCCCGTCTCCACGTTGTACAGCCGCGTCTCCTGCGCCACCTTGCCGCCGGATTCAATCAGTTCAACCTGCCGCTCGATTTCGTGCTGCAGCGCCATCTTAAGAAACCGGAACGAGTTCAGATTCTTCACTTCTGCCTTTGTTCCGAACTTCTGCTCGCCGCGCAGCCGCACCGAAACATTGGCGTCGCAGCGCAGTTGGCCCTTTTCCATATCGCAATCGGAGACGCCGATATATTGCAGTACTTGCTTTATTTCCGTGAGGTAGACATACGCCTCATCCGGTGACCGCATATCCGGCTCGCTGACAATCTCGATCAGCGGTGTACCGGAGCGGTTCAGGTCGACGTAGGTGTAGCGGTCGGAATCCTTAAACCCGTCGTGGATGCTCTTGCCCGCGTCATCTTCCATGTGCACGCGTGTCACACCGATGCGCTTCTTGCCTGCGGGCGTAAGAACATCCAGGTATCCGTGTTCCGCCAGCGGCTGATCATATTGCGAGATTTGATAGCCCTTCGGCAGGTCGGGATAGAAGTAGTTCTTTCGCGCGAACCGCGAAAACGGATTCACCTTGCAGTGGAGTGCAATGGCCGCATCGATTGCGAGTTCCACCGCCTGCCGGCTCAGCACCGGCAGCGCGCCAGGCAGTCCGAGACACACCGGGCAAACATTTGTATTCGGAGCCGCTCCGAATTCTACCGGACAACTACAGAAGATCTTGGTCTTCGTGCCCAGCTGCACGTGCACTTCGAGTCCGATTACCGGCTCATACTTCGTTAAAACGCTTTCAGCAACAGCACTGACGGCCATGTCTTGATTGTAGGAAAGACAGCGTTCGCCCTCGCTTCACGGCAAAGCGGATATGACAGCTTTTCATCCGGAGGGCAGCGCAATGCCGCCGTTTGCCGCTAAAATAGGGGCATGGACGTCGCACAACGAATGTCCTTCCTCCCGCGCTGTTAGGAAGCACGTTATCAATCAGCTTGCTCTCCGACGCGTATTTCAACAGCTTTTTCCTTAAACTTCATACCTCATAATCCATGCCTTCAAAAGGAGGAAACGTATGGCTTCATCCAAGAAACAGTATCTTTTCGTCAGTGACTTCGATCAAACCTTGAGCTTTAACGATTCTGGCCTTGTTCTCAGCAAGCTGCTGGGCTTGAATGATTTCGAACAGCGAGTGGCGGGGCTCTCAGAGATCCACCTGGTGCAGCAGGGGGGCGAACTCGCCTACCTGCTGCTGCACGATCCCGAATTCCGCCGCGTGCGCAAAGAAGACCTCACCGCTGTCGGCAAACAAATCCGTCTGAAAGAAAACATCGACCTGCTCTCCACGATGCTTCGCGATCTGGACGGAAATGAGTTCTCGTTCCATGTTGTCTCGGCTGCACCCGAGGAGGTGATCCAGTCGGCGCTCGAAGGAATTCTTCCTCCGGAGAACATTCACGGTACTCGTTTTCGCTATCACGGCGAGTCCGGTGAGATCGAGTCGATCGTGCGGCTGCCAGCCGGGTATGGAAAAGTCGCCGTGGTCGACCAATTGAGAGCGCAAATGAGAATCGGCCACGACAGCCTGGTCTATGTTGGCGATGGCAGCTCCGACGTCCACGTCATGCTGCATGTGAACCGCCTGGACGGTCTCACGATTGCAGTTTCGGAGAACAAGTACCTGACGCCCATCGCCCGGCGCACCATTCTCAGTGAGAATGCCTGCAGCGTTCTCGTGCCTGTACTCGAAGACGTGTTTGGCTGGAATTCCACGAAAATCCGCGCATTCTTTGAATCGCATGGCCTGGCGCTGCAGGACTGGGACAAGATCCGGACAGACTCCATCACGCTCTGCGCGACTGCCCCGGTGTCAGAAGCTGCGGTGAACTAACGGCAGAAGGCGCAGCCAAGTAAGCCGCGCCACGCATACTAAAGTGCCGCACACAAATTACCGATGCTAGCCTGAACAGATGCGTAGTTTGCTGCTTTTCCTGCCAGTTCTTTTGCCAGTCGCTCTTATGAGTCAGTCCACTGCTACACATCCACAAACCGCCAAGTCAGCTGCTGCCAAGCCGGCAACATCCAAACCCGCTCAGGCAAAGCCTCAGGCCGATCCGGCCCCGGCCTTGACCACCGACGACGAAAAGGCCATCTACGCTCTTGGGCTTTCCATCTCGCGATCGATTTCCCAGTTCGACCTGACTCCTGCCGAGCTCGATATTTTGAAGCGCGCGCTGACAGACGCCGCCGTGGGTAAGCCCGCTGAGGATATTCAAACCTGGGGGCCAAAAATCCAAAGCCTTGCCAACCAACGCGGCGCTCGTGTGGCGCAACGGCAAAAAGATGCCTCCGCCGCGTATGTCCAAAAGGCTGCCGCCGAGTCTGGTGCAGTGAAAACCGCCTCCGGTCTGGTATATCGCGAACTCACCGCCGGCACGGGCGCCTCACCCCAAGCCGGCGACACGGTGAGGGTCAACTACCGCGGCACGCTTGTCGACGGCACCGAATTCGATAGCTCCTACAAGCGCAACCAACCCGCGGAGTTCGCTCTCAACGGCGTAATTCCTTGCTGGACCGAAGGCCTGCAGCACATGAAGGTCGGCGGCAAAGCTCAACTCGTGTGCCCCTCCGACCTGGCTTATGGCGATCAGGGCCGGCCCGGCATTCCCCCCGGTGCGACGCTGATCTTCGAAATCGAGCTTCTTGACATCCCCGGCGCGAACACGACGCGCTAAAGCCCTCGTTTCAGCGAGTCAGGGAGAGCTATTGATGCATGCCGCCGCGTCCGCACCCAGGCGCCTCACGCGGCGGCAGCTCGAGCTGGAACTGTCTGCGCTGGCAGATCCGGAACGCGCCAAAGCGCATGCCTGGTTCTTCAAGACCGGCAAAGGCCAGTATGGCGAGGGACCGGTTTCTTGGTATCCGTGTTCCGCTGCAGCGCAAGCTCGCCCGGCGCTATCGATTCCTGCCTCTAGAAGACATCGCGCGCCTGCTGGCGAGCACCGCTTCACCGCGCTCGAAATCCTGGTGGATCAATATGAGGCCGGATCGCAACAAAACCGCGAGACAATCTTCCGCTTCTATCTCGCTCACACCGCGCGCATAAACAACTGGGATCTCGTCGACACCTCCGCGCCGTATATCGTAGGCGAGCACCTGCGAATGCGCCCGCGCGCCGTGCTTGATGAGCTCGCCGTCTCACCAAGCCTTTGGGAGCGGCGCATCGCTATCGTTTCGACGTTGATGCTGATCAGAAACGGCGAAATCGAAGATACGTTTCGTCTCGCCCAGACGCTCCTTCCCGATAAGCACGACCTCATGCACAAAGCGGTGGGCTGGGCCTTGCGCGAAACCGGAAAAGTGTCCCGTCCGGCGCTGCTCGCTTTCCTCAAAGAGCACTACGGGACCATTCCACGAACCGCCCTGCGTTACGCCATCGAACACTTGCCACCCGATCAGCGAAAACGCGTTCTTGCGGGCCAGTTTTGAGTTGAGTGAAACCGTGACACCGGGGAGTCCCGATTGGTGAAAATCGGCCATCACGCCGTTCCGCGCACTACGGTTCAAAACTGGCATCGGCCATCGGTCAGGTCAGCAGTACGAGAGAGATGCCGTCCCAACTCCGCTTGTCAGCTTGTTCAGGCGGTGAATCGTTGAGAGGCATGGCGCCGGTGTTCTCCGGCTTCAGTTTGAAGCGGCTAATCAGATATTCGCGAACGAGTGTGGCACGTTCCTGCGATTCGCGATACTCCTCAGCCGGGGTGCCGTGATCGGCGTAGCCTTCGACCATTAACGGCTTATTGGGCAGGTAAGAAACGAAATCCGACATTGCCCGATCCAGTTCGCGGCGGCCCTGTTCGCTCAATTCCTCGGTGCCGTGTGATCGAGTGAACAGCTTATCCGCGGCGAGCCAGACCCGCTTCGATTTTTTCTCTTTAACGAAATCGCTCTTGCGGTACTGCTCGGCGCTCATCTCCTCAAGGTCGTAAAAACCGCGGCGCTTAAAAAAGCCGCGGAGGAAGAAGTTGTGCTTGAGCGCGTCGGCATCTTCCGCGACATTTGTGACAGCACGCTGCGCAGCAACCGTCGTCTGTTTTACGGCCTCGGCGCCGGATTCACCCGCTTTACCGCGCGCGTCAAAAGTCTCCAAAGCGAGGTTGGCATTCTTCGCCACGAGACCGGCGGAGGTCAGGGTAGACTGCAATGCTTCCATGACGCCCTTGCCTTCCTGCATGAGATCGGACATGCTCATCGGCTCCTTGCTCTGAATGGTGCATCCATCGCGGCACACAGAGCCCTGCTTCCCGCCCGGATCGATTTCAACAAACTCATCTCCAACCATGCCCTGTGACTGAATGCTGGCAACGGAAGTGTCGTGGACCAGGGGGCGGAATTTCTGGTCGATTTTGAGAGTGAGCCGAAACTTCGAACCGGACGATTTCGGGATTTCGACACGAGACACGGAACCGGCATTAAAACCAAACACCTGCACCTGGGCGCCGCTCGTCAAACCGTTCATCTTGGAGAAATACGCATAGGCTTCAAATGTATGGGAGAACAGATTATTTTGACTGCCGATCATAAATAATCCAACGCCAAACAGCACCACCCCACCAATGAGGAAGGCGCCGACCAGAATGCTGTGAGTCGGCTTCATTTCATCTCTCCTCCCCTCTTATGAGTTCATGCACCAGCTTGTTATCACTGGCCGCCAGCTCGCCGGCCGTGCCGCATGCAACGATGCGGCCCTGATCCAGCACGGCCATTTCGTCAACAATGCCGCGCACACCGCTTCCATCGTGCGTGACTACGACCAGTGTTTTGCCGCGCTCTCTCAACTTGTGCAGCAAATCGTAGATTTCGGAGGCGGTAATCGCGTCCAGGCCGCTGCTCGGTTCGTCAGCCAGAACGATGGGAGGGTCGAGCGCCAGAGCGCGCGCGAGACCGGCACGCTTGTGCATACCGCCGGAAAGCGCCGCGGGCATTTTATCGGCATCGTGCTCGAGACCTACGGACTCAAGGCTGCGATGAACAATATCGCGGATTTCGCTTCCGCGCTTTTTCGTGTGCCTGCGTAATGGAAACTCTACATTTTCGCGAACGGAAAGGGAGTCGAACAGGGCTGCTTGCTGGAAAAGAAAGCCGATCCGTTTGCGTGCATCGAGGAGATCCTCCCGGCTGAGTTTTTGCAGGTCCTTTCCCTCGATCAGAACGGCGCCGCGATCGACCGGAATCAGGCCGATCATTAGACTCAATGTGACGCTCTTTCCCGTTCCGCTTCTACCGAGGAGGCCGAATGCATGTCCGTGCGGAATTTCAATCGAGACATCCTTCAAAACCTCATTCCGGTCAAAGGATTTGAACACGTGGTCAAGGCGGATCGCTGCGGGTTGCAGAGGCGGGCCGCGTTGCACGCCGTTACTCGCTGGACCACTCATTGGGCGCTCCAGAAAAAGGAAAGCTTGACGAGAATGATATCGATGAGAATCAACAACAGGGAGCAGAAAACAACGCTTCTGGTTGATGCTTGTCCGACACCGGTGGCGCCTCCACTGGTGTTGTAACCGAGGAAACAGGAGACCGTTCCGATGATAAGACCAAATGCAGTGGTTTTGAGCACCGTGGGCAGGTAGTCATTCATGCTCAGCGCCTGGAATGCATCTTTCAAGAAGAGTTGCGGAGACACCTGGGACACAACCATATCCAGCAACATGCCGCCCGCGATCGCGGAGAAATCCATGACCAATGTCAACACCGGCAAGGCTACGATACAGGCCAGAACGCGGGTAACCACGAGATATTTGAAAGAATCGACAGCCAGCGCTTCCAGCGCATCGATTTGTTGTGTCACACGCATCCCCCCGAGCTGCGCGCCTATGCCGGCGCCTACCCGGCCAGAGACCAGCAGGCCGGTGACGAGAGGTCCGAGCACCCGGAATATTCCAATGCTGACAGCCTCGGGAACCAAGGCCTTCGCTCCGAAGCGGCTCATTGATGCTTCAGAGTGCATGGCCATGACCACACCGAGGGCCAGACCTGCGCACGCGATCAGCGGAACCGATTTCGAACCACACTCATAAATCTGGCGAGTCAGTTCTTCGAACTCAAATGGTGGACGAAAGAGTCCGCGTGTAGCTTTTGCGCCGAATATTCCCAGATCGCCGGTTGCGCCGACGAGCTTTAGCAATCCATTGAACACATGCCATCCAATAATATGGATGCAAATACCCAGTCATCGTTATGGCGTATGCATATCGCACCTGTTGGTTTATAGGAACCGCAGCAGAAGCGTGCTGATAATCCTGGTACTTGTACCCGCTGGACCGTATATTGAGCAGCGCCTTTCCGCACGGCGGTTCCGCGTAAGTCTTTTAATGACTCTAAGAGCCGGGGCGTTGCGCGAAACCGGAACAGTGTCGCGTCCGGCGCTGCTCGCTTTCCGCCCTACGTTACGCCATCGAACACCTCCCCTGAGGGCGGCGAACACACGCGTTCTGGCGGGCAGTTTTGAGGAATACTTTTACAAGCAAGCAGAAATCATGCCTGCCCGGTTTGTGAGACACTCGATGACACCAAGGGAGGTTCCATGCAGTTCATCCGGACCGACCGCCATTTCGTAACTCTTTCAGTCGCATTGCTTTTTGGCCTGCAGGCAGGACCGCTCATTGCCCAGAAGGCGCCCGGGGGCACAGGAACCGGCGCCGGATCGGTTGGTGGGGCCGGAAGCCGCGGGACCACCGGATCCATCCCGGGAACGGGGATGGGAACCTCGACCGGGGGGTTGAATGCACCCGGTTACAACCGGCCGATTTTCCTGAGCGGGCGGGTACAGTTCGACGACGGCAGCGAACTAAATCCAAACATCCGAATTGAGCGCGTCTGCGGTGGGAGCGCCCGCCTGGAGGCCCATACCGACGGGAAAGGCCGGTTCTCGTTCCAGGTCGGCAACAACCAGGCGATGGACACCGACGCCTCGGATGAGATGCCGGGCTCTTCGAGGAATCCGATGACGAACGGAGGCGCCAATTCCGGCGTGTACAGTTCAGGCATCGGCCGGGGCGCGGGAATGAACCCGCTGTGGAATTGCGAGCTGCGGGCGGCGTATCCCGGGTACGTCTCTGATTCGATAGACCTCGCGAATTGGCATACGATGGATAACCCTGACGTCGGGATCATCGTCCTGCACCGGCTGGCAAACGTAAAGGGCTCAACCATCAGTCTGACTACTGCCGAGGCGCCGAAGAAGGCTCAAAAGAATTACGAAAAGGGCCTGCAGTTCGCGCAGAAAGGCGACTTGGAGCAAGGAGAGAAACATCTGCAAGCAGCCGTGGATCTCTACCCGAAGTATGCGGTTGCATGGTACGCATTAGGCCAGATAGAGGAGCGGCAAAACAGGCTGGATGACGCCAGGAAATCCTATCTCGCAGCCGTGGCGGCCGACAACAAATATGTGAGCCCGTATAGCCGGCTGGCGCTGATCGCGGCTTCGCGAGCCAAATGGCAGGACGCGGTGGATTACAGCAAGCAGGTGATCGACCTGAATCCAATCGAATTTCCGTCTGCATTCTGGTACAGCGCGATTGCTTACTACAATCTGCACGACCTGGACCAGGCACAGAAGAGTGCCGTGGCTCTCGTAAAGCTGGACACCGCGCACAAGTATCCGGAGGCGGAGAGGATGCTGGCGGAGATCTCGCTGCAGAAGGACAATTATGCCGAGGCGGCGAATCACCTGCGCGCTTATCTTCAATTGAATCCGACTGCTAAGGACGCCGACGCGCTGAAGCAGACTCTGCTGAAGATCGATCAGGCGAGCGCAGAAGTCAAGAAGTAGGAGCCGAGATTGCTGCGCCCGCGGCCGGCCCGCGCTAATCTGAAAGCGAAATGGAGTTACCCCAAGCTGGCGCCAACGGGGCGCGAGCCAAATTAACCGAGGTCCGGCAGAGCCTGCTCGACCTGCACAAAGCGCTGCTCGACTCTGAACGAACGGCTTACGAGATCGTGCACGGGCCGATCGGCTCGCCGGGCGCTTTCCTGCAACTGCTTATCAATGACAACTGGTTTGCCTGGCTAAGGCCGATCACCACGCTGCTGGTGCAGATCGACGAGACGCTGGCTGCTAAAAAGCCGCCGGCGACGGAACGGGATTTCGAGCAGCTCATTACGGATACGAAAGCCTTGCTTTCCGCCTCCCGCGCAGCGGACGAGTTCTGGGCGCGCTATGCCGCCGTAGTGGAGCGCGATCCGGGTGTGGCGAAGCTGCACGCCGAGATGGAGCGCCGGTTCCAATAAGTTCAGCGGTAGGCCGGAATGCCGGTGACGCGCTCGCCGATTATGAGCGTGTGGATATGGTCGGTGCCCTCGTAGGTTTTCACCGTTTCCAGGTTGCACATGTGCCGCATAATCGGGTACTCGTCCATGATGCCGTTGGCCCCTAGCAGATCGCGGCTAAGCCGCGCGCATTCAAGAGCAATGGCGACATTGTTCCGCTTCAGCATGGAAATGTGGGCGGCCTCCGCTTTGCCGGCATCCTTCAGCCTGGCGACATGAAACGCCAGTAGCTGGGCTTTGGTAATTTCCGTAATCATCCAGGCCAGCTTTTCCTGCACAAGCTGATGCCCTGCTATCGGCTTTTCATCGAATTGCTTGCGGGCCAGCGCGTAGCCGCGGGCGGTTTCGTAGCAATCCATGGCGGCGCCGATGACACCCCAGCCGATACCGAAGCGCGCTTGCGACAGACAGGCGAGCGCTGCCTTGAGACCTTTCGCGCACGGAAGCTGGTTCTCCTCCGGAACAGCGCAGCCGGCAAAGTGCAGGCTGGATGTAACAGATGCGCGCATCGACAGCTTGCCGTGTATGTCGCTGGCAGAGAAACCGGGCGTGCCTTTCTCGACGAGGAAACCCCGCATGCCTTCGGACGTCCGGGCCCACACGACGGCGACATCGGCCAGCGAGCCATT
This sequence comes from Acidobacteriaceae bacterium, assembly GCA_019233755.1. Lineage (GTDB taxonomy): Bacteria > Acidobacteriota > Terriglobia > Bryobacterales > Bryobacteraceae > Bog-105. Next base: position 19,608 of record JAFAMD010000007.1, read on the forward strand.
GGTAATCCAGGTCTTCTCGCCATTCAGGACCCAGGCATCGCCATGTTTTTCCGCGGTCGTGCGCATGGCAGAGGGATTCGAACCGAAATCGGGTTCCGTAAGGCCGAAGCAGCCAACTGCCTCACCGGATTGCAGAAGCGGAAGCCACCGCTGCTTTTGTTCCTCTGAGCCGAAGGCGTGAATGGGATACATCACCAGCGCGCCCTGCACGCTGACGAAGCTGCGCAGGCCGGAATCGCCGCGTTCGAGCTCCTGCATGATGAGACCGTATTCCACGTTGTTCATCCCGGCGCAGCCGTAGCCTTCAAGGTTCGCGCCGAAAAAGCCCAGCCGGCCCATTTCGGCGATAAGCTCCTTGGGAAACGTGGCGGAGTTGAATGCCTCGCGAATTACTGGCATGAGGCGGTCGTCCACGAATTGCCTCGCGGTCTGGCGGACCATCAACTCCTGTTCGTTGAGAAGCGAATCGAACTGCAGGTAATCGACACCAGGAAAGCGCGCCATAGAAGTACCCTCTCAATTTATCGCGGGAAGCATGGGCGGAGGCCATTCGCCTGAGAGAAGTTCGTGCGCGCCGGACTACTAATTTCACGGCGCGTGTTGACTCGATTCGGCAAAGGAAGATGCCTCCGGGCGGTCGTGATAATGGCTGCCGCGGCGAGTTGCGCCTATGCGCAGAAAGCGGGCGACGCCGAGCTGAATCAGGCTTACCAGGCGCTGGAGCGAAAGGATTACGACAGCGCGATTACGCTGTTTCGCGCCTCGCTGGGCAAACAGCCGGGGAACGCCGGAGCGCACAAAGATCTCGCGTACACCCTGCTGAAAGCGGGTGAGAACGCGGAGGCGCGGGATGAGTTCGAGGCGGCGCTGAAGCTCAGCCCAAACGACGAAACAGCAGCGCTGGAATATGCTTTTCTCGCCTATGAAACCGGAAAGCGCGTGGAAGCGCTGCGGTTGTTCGACGGCCTCCGGCAGACGGGTTCGCCGGCGACACGCGCCACGGCGGAAAAGGCTTTCGAGAATATAGACAAGCCGCTCCAGGAGGGAATCGCGCGATGGCAGCAGGCGCTGGCAAACGCGGCGAATCCCAATGACATTACGATGTTCAGCGCGTGCCAGGAGCTGGCGCGACTGGCGGAGGAGCGCGATCAACTGGCGCTGGCGGCCGGGCAGTATGAGATCTGCTGGAAGCTGAAGCCGCAGAACAGCGAATTGCTGCTCGCGCTGGCGCGCGTCTGGCGCGAGCTTGGACGAATGGAAGAGGCACGCTCGGCGTTGCTGGCGGCTTCGCGGTCCGCGCAGGCGCGCACGGCCGAACTTGCCCGGGAACAGATGGATGCCCGCTACCCGTATCCATACGAATTTGAAAATGCGTTGAAGCTCGATCCCCAAAACACAGCGTTACGCCGCGAATTGGCGTTTCTCTGCCTGGCAATGCACAAAGACACCGAGGCAGTGGCTCAGTTCCAGCGGCTGCTGGCGATTGCCCCGCGCGATGAAGTAGCGCGTAAGCAGTTGGATGCTCTGCTGCGGCCGGCAACCGAGCCGGTGGCGCGCACCGGCGCAGCAGCGGCGACGGACGCGAAGGCGATGGGCGAGAAGAGCTTGGCGCTCGGCTATCTGCGCGATGCCGTTAAGTATCTGCAGCAGGCGCAGGAACAGAACCCGGACGACTCGGAAGTAATGCTGAAGCTGGGCTCGGCCTATAACCAATCGAAAGACGATGCCGAGGCTCTGGTGTGGTTTAATCGCGCACGCCATGCCCATGATCCGGTGATCGCGGCGGAAGCGGCCAAGGCTTATCACAACCTCAACGGAGACGCGCAGCCGGTGACTACTGCCTGGACGCTGCCTATGTACTCTTCACGCTGGGGCGATCTTTTCAGCTATGGCCAGGTGAAGCGGACAGTCCCGCTGCCCTGGATGAAGAAGGCGAACAGTCTGGTTTCGCTTTATGTGTCCGCGCGGTTCATGGGCGACGTGAAGAGTTCGATGGATGCGCATGTCCCCGACCCGCAGTATTTATCTGAAAGCTCGTTCATCTTTGGTGTGGGCGCGGCATCGAAGACCTGGCATCGCTTGACGGGATGGGCGGAAGCCGGCGAGGCGGTTCAATATCTGCCATTCCGGCATGACGTGGGTGCGGCGATTCCCGATTACCGTGGCGGCCTCAATTTCGCGAAAGGATTCGGACACTTGCTGGGCAGCACCAGAAGCGGACTCTTTTACGAGACGACGGCGGACGCGATCTATGTAAGCCGGTTCGACAAAGACTGGCTCTTTTATTCACAGCAGCGAGCCGGCCGGACTTTCGCGCTCGGCGAAGGCGCCTCGCTCCAAACCCTTTTCAATGTGAATCTCGTGCACGACATCAAGAACCAGTACTGGGCCGAAACGCTGGAGCTGGGGCCGGGAATCAAACTGCATCTTCCGCTGATGCCGCCCAACGTTTACTTCTCGGCCGATTTTCTGCGCGGCGTCTATCTCGATAACCAGTACAACCCGCGCCGGCCGAATTACAACGACATCCGCGTGAGCCTCTGGTACGCGATTACGAAATGAAGATGCGAGGCGGATGCTCGTTGGCCGCCCTGCTGGCGGCGTCAGCTATAGCGTGTAGCGCGGCGACATTCCGGATGGACGGCGCAGATGCGGCGGCGTGGGGAAAGATTCTTGGCGCTTTAGGCATCACGCAAACCTCGAAGGCAGACGCTGACATCGTCGTGCTTGGCGCCGGCGCGAGTTCCGAAGCGGAAAGCCTGGCGCAGCGTCAGTTCGTAATCGTGGAAGGTACAGGTCCGGCGGCCAAAAGCCTCGGGATCACCGAAAAGCCGGCGACAGTGGCCGTTCGCCAGATCCGGGACGTGCATGCTCCGAAAATGCAGATCGTCTGGCAACAGGAACAAGCGATTCATGCCGTGAATTTGCCGGCCGGCTTCCAGGTTTTTGCCACCGAGAAGTGGAACAACGTACCGGTGCTGGCGGGAAGGCGCACGGCACATGGTGCGATTCTTTGGCTCGCAACGAATCCGGGGGCAACCGGCATAGAGCGGTACCCCTACATTCCGCAGGCGCTTCGAGATCTGGGCTTGGTCATGCCGGCGCGTACCATCGGCTTGTGGGCATTCTTCGATTCCGCATATCGCATCCGGGCCGACCCGGATTACCTGGCTCGCCGCTGGCGCCAGGCGGGCGTGAGCGTTTTGCATGTTGCTGCCTGGCACAACATGGAGGCGGATGCTTCACAGGATCAATACCTTGATGGATTAATCGAGGCATGTCACCGTAACGCGATCCTGGTTTATGCGTGGCTGGAACTGCCGCACGTCAGCGGGAAGTTTTGGGCGGATCATCCTGAATGGCGCGAGAAAACGGCGCTCGGGCAGGACGCGCAGCTCGACTGGCGAAAGCTGATGAACCTCCAGAATGCCGAGTGCAAGCGAGAAGCAGCGGCCGAGATCAATACCCTGCTCGAGCGGTTCGATTGGGATGGCGTGAATGTGGCTGAACTGTATTTCGAGTCGCTCGAAGGCGCGTCGAACCCGGCACGCTTCACACCGATGAATGACGATGTGCGGCGGGAGTTCACGCAGGTGGGCGGATTCGATCCCAGGGAGCTGTTCGAGACAGGCTCAGCGCATGCCGCCGGAACGCACCCGGAGGAGCTTCGAAAATTCCTTGATTTCCGTGCTCAACTCGCGGTCCGGATGCAACAGGAGTGGCTGGACGTCATGGATATGGCGAAGCTGCGGAAGCCTTATCTGGACATTGTTCTGACACACATAGACGACCGGTTTGAGCCCGGCATTCGCGATGCTCTGGGGGCCGACGCCGCGCGCAGCCTGCCGCTTGTTAAGTCTCACACGAGCACACTGCTGGTGGAGGATCCGGCGACCTTGTGGAATCTGGGGCCGGAGCGCTATGCGAAATTAGCCGGCAAGTATCAGGAACTCACGGCCGATCGCAGTCGTTTGGGGATCGATATCAATGTCGTGGAACGGTATCAGGACGTATATCCGACCAGGAAGCAGACTGGCACGGAGCTCTTCGAACTCGTCCACGGGGCGGCGGCATCCTTCGGCCAGGTGGCGCTGTATTTCGAGAATTCGATTGAAAAGCAGGACCTCGCCTTACTGCCCGTGGCGGCGTCGCTCGCCAAGGTGCAGGACACAGCACCGGATGAAATTCAAGTGGACGCACCCGCGCTGACGAGGATCGCATGGGAAGGCCCGGTAGAAGTAGACGGCAAGGTCTGGCCGTTACAAAACGATCGGTTTGTGTTCGTCCCTGCCGGCAGGCATACCCTCAGAACAGGCGTCGCGCGGCCGGCGGTCCGGATAGCAGATTTCAATGGCGAAGTGCGGTCGGCCGCGATGGCCGGCGAAGAAGTGGACCTTTCCTATGTGAGCGCGAGCCGGGCCATCGCGCTGCTCGGATCGAAAGTGAGTTCGATCGAGGTAGATGGCGCGCAATACGGGAAGCCGGGGGAGGCGGGTGGCGAGGAGTCAGTGATCCTGCCGGCCGGGCAGCACGTCGTCACGTTTCATCGATAGCGCCGTAGTGCCGTCCGCTACGATGAAAGCTAGGCCATGCAAGCATCTACTGTTGACCTGAAGAAAACGGTCAACCTGCCCCGAACCAACTTCGCAATGAAGGCCAACCTGCCCACGGCAGAGCCGAAGACGCTCGAGCAGTGGGAATCGGCCAGGCTGTACCACCGCATTCGCGAAGCTCGCGCAGGCCGCCCCATGTATGTCCTGCATGACGGGCCGCCTTACGCGAACGGCAACATCCACCTGGGCACCGCTTTTAATAAGATCCTCAAGGACTTCATCGTGAAGTCCAAAACCATGGCGGGCTTTGATGCGCCGTACGTGCCTGGCTGGGACTGCCACGGCCTGCCGATCGAATTCAAGGTAGACCAGGAACTCGGCAAGAAGAAAGCGACCATGTCTGTCGCGGCCATTCGCGCCGCTTGCCGCGCGTACGCCGCGAAGTTCGTAGATATTCATCGCACCGAGTTCAAGCGGTTGGGCATTCTGGGCCGCTGGGAAGATCCGTACCTCACGATGAGCGCCGAATACGAAGCGGTCATCGCGCAGGCTTTCGTCGACTTTTTGCATAGCGGCTCCGTTTACAAAGGGCTGAAGCCGGTTCACTGGTGCATTAAGGACCGCACCGCCCTTGCTGAAGCCGAAGTCGAATACGAGAATCACACTAGCGCCTCCATCTATGTCCGGTTCAAGATGATTTCGGACCCGGGCGTGCTCGACCCGGCTCTTGCCGGGCGCGACGTGTCCGTGTTGATCTGGACGACGACTCCGTGGACGATTCCCGCTAACCTGGCAATCAGCTTCAATCCGCGATTTGAATATGTTGCAGTCGATACGCCGCAGGGCATCACGATCGTTGCGGAAGGACTGTTGCACCAGCTCTCCGAAACGCTCGGTTGGGACAAGACCGTCATCGCGCGCTTTCCCGGGGTGAAGCTCGAAGGTGCGGTGTTCCGCCATCCTTTTATTGACCGCGAATCCGTCGGCCTGCTCGGTGACCACGTCACCCTCGAGCAGGGCACCGGCGCGGTGCACACGGCGCCGGGTCATGGACAGGACGACTTCGTCATCTGCCAGCGCTACGGCATTCCGGTGTATTGCCCGGTGGACGCAACGGGCCGCATCTTCCGTGCGGAGGGCGCCAAGGGAGAGCTTCCCGAAGAACTGATCGGCAAGACGGTTTGGGAGATCAATCCCATTGTCATCAAGCTGCTGCAGCAGCACGGCGCGCTGCTGGGACAGGCCCGGCTGGAGCACAGCTATCCGCATTGCTGGCGCTGTCACAATCCCGTCATCTTCCGTGCGACGGAGCAATGGTTCATCGGCATGGACCGCGAGGGCCTGCGCGAGCATGCGCTTGAGGCCATCAAAACCGTGAAATGGCACCCTTCCTGGGGCGAAGAGCGCATGTCGAACATGATCGCGATGCGCCCTGATTGGTGTATCTCGCGCCAGCGCGTCTGGGGCGTGCCGATTACCGTCTTCTACTGCGAAAGCTGCAGCGAGCCGTTTACCGACAAAGGCGTTCTCGAAAACGTGATCGCCAAATTCCGGCAGCACACGGCCGATGTCTGGTATTCGGAAACAGCGGCCGAGCTGATGGGTCCGGGTTGCGTGTGCGCAAAGTGCGGCGGTACCAGCTTCCGTAAGGAAACGGATATTCTCGACGTCTGGTTCGACTCAGGCTCCAGCCATCTGGCGGTCCTGACTTCCGCCAATGGCCTGCCGTGGCCCTCCGACATGTACCTGGAAGGGGGCGATCAATATCGCGGCTGGTTCCATAGTTCGCTGCTGATTGGAGTCGGATTAAAGAACCAATCGCCGTATCGCGAGTGCGCCACGCACGGCTGGACGCTGGATGCCGAAGGCCGGGCGATGTCGAAGTCGCTGGGAAATACCATCGAGCCGGAAGAGATCGTCAAGCGCAAGGGTGCGGACCTGCTGCGACTCTGGGTAGCGTCGGTGGATTTCATGGAAGACGTCCGTATGTCGGATGTCATTCTGGACCGTCTTTCCGAGGCATACCGCAAGCTGCGCAACACCTTCCGCTGGATGCTCGGAAATCTTGGCGACTTCGATCCTGCCAAAGACGCAATCGGCGGCGAACAACTTGGCGGCATGGACGCCTGGATCCTGGTGCGCGCCGAGGACCTCGTACGGAAGTGCCTTAAATGGTACGAGGAGTACGAGTTCCACAAAGTCTACCGGGCGGTCTATGACTTCGCGATCACTGACCTGAGCGCGTTATATTTCGATGTGTCAAAGGGCGATCATCTGTACACCGCCGGTCCCGCGTCTCGCGAGCGGCGTAGCGCGCAGACCGCGCTCTACCGCCTCAACTATGCGCTGGTACGCCTTCTGGCGCCGATTCTTTCTTACACCTGCGAAGAAATCTGGCGGCACACAACGCTGCCTGCGGGCTCGCCCGACAGCGTGCACATAGATTTCCTGCCGCAGCCGGACGAACTGGTCGAAGGCCTAACAGATCCACAACGTGAAGAAGCGGCTGAGTGGGAACAACTGGTTCCGGTTCGCGACCAGGTACTGAAGGCTCTTGACCGCGCCCGCGAAGACAAGGTAATCGGTTCCTCTCTCGAAGCAGCCGTCAGCCTCGCAGCCGGCGGCGACTTGTACAAACTGCTGCAGAAACATGCCGAGGAACTGCCGACCTGGTTCATTGTGTCTCAATTAGAATTGAAGCCTTCCGCATCGGCGGAAATCGAAGTGGGTGTGGACCGGGCAAGGGGAGATAAGTGTGAACGCTGCTGGAAGTACACGCTGGACGTCGGCAGCAATCCCGAATTTCCAACCGTGTGCGCCTCGTGCGCCCGCATCCTGCCGGAGTTTTTGACTTAAAGTGCGGCAGGAGGTGTATTCGCGCAGCCTCTGGTGGCACCTGGGGCCGGTGCTTATCGCGCTGCTCATTGTGGCGGCCGATCGCGTCACCAAAATCCTGATCCAGACGCGAATAACCCTGCTCGACACCATTTCGGTGATTCCCGGCTGGCTGCGGATCATTCACACGGAAAATCCTGGTGCGGCTTTCGGTGTGCTGGCGGACGGCAACCGCTGGCTGCGTACCGGCATCTTAATAGGGGTGTCCGGCCTGGTGCTTATTTTTGTTGCAACTGCACTTTGGGGCCGGAAAACCACTTTGATAGGCCCGGTGACACGGTCGGCGCTCGCGTTGATTTTTGGCGGAGCGCTCGGAAATCTATACGACCGTGTGGCTTATGGCACTGTAACGGATTTCATTGAGGTCTATCACGGCACCTGGTCGTTCCCGGCGTTCAACGTCGCTGACAGCGCGATTACAGTGGGGGCGATCCTCCTGGTGATCGACCTTTCGCGTCCGCGCAGTAAGGATATAGGGCAGCCGGCAGGTCTGACACAGAAGCAGTAACGCAAACATGTTCCCGAAACTCATCGAAATTGGTTCGTTCTATATCCCCACCTACGGTGTGCTGGTTGCGCTGGGCTTCCTCGCCGGACTGACCGCTACTACGCGCCTCGCCCGCCGCGCGGGTCTCCCTCACGAACAAATTACGAACCTGGCCGTCTACTGTGCCATCGCGGGAATCATCGGCGCCAAGCTGTTCATGTTTCTTTTTGATCTGCCGGATTACATTGCGAATCCCGGCCAGATCTTCACACTCGGAACGCTGCAGGCCGCGGGCGTCTTCCATGGCGGCTTCATTGCCGCCCTGCTGGTCGCCGTTTGGTACATGCGAAAGCATGCGTTGCCTGTACTCGGCACCATGGATGTGTTCGCGCCCGGCGTCGCTATCGGGCAGGCGATCGGGCGCTTGGGCTGTTTCGCCGCCGGTTGCTGCTGGGGCAGAGAGTGCGATCTTCCCTGGGGTGTGCGCTTCCACTCTGACTTTGCGGCGCCGGTTCCGCTCGGCAAAACGCTTCACCCCGTCCAGCTCTACGAATCTGCGGCGGACCTGCTTATTTTTGCGATCCTTTATCGGCGGGCTACCCGGAACCACCCCGCAGGCCAAGTCATCGGCCTCTATCTGGTTCTGTACTCGCTGGCTCGGTTCATCATCGAGTTCTTCCGCGTGCATGAGCAGTCACTGGTGGGCCCCTTCTCGCTGACACAGTGGATTGCGCTCGGTTTGCTGGTTGTCGGAATCGGCTTCCTGCTGCATAGCCGGCGCATCTCCACAGTTCCGCAGCCTAAACCAAACACTCTTCACGCCTAGCAGCGCTCCGAAACGCTCCCCGGCAAGAAAATCTCAATCTATTTCCACTGGCGGTCATCCACTGAAAGGCTGAATTTCGTTCACGCGAAGGGCGATCGGAAGCAATAGTAGCTTTTTACAAGAAAGTTACGCGAAAAGGAATCTTGCGAGTTGCTACCCGGCGTCACTTCGCAAATGGTAGAGTAAGAAACCTAATTGGGGGGCGATACGTCGTGACGCTGATTGCTCTGGTCGCGCGGTCCATCCGCACGGCTGTACCTCTGGTTTTTCTTTCCTGTCTTTCCTCCGTTCCTGCCTTTTCCGTGCCCAGTGATGCTCCTGACCTTCAGGAACAGGTCATGCAGCGCGAATCGGCGGGTGACCTGGCGGGCGCCAAGTCGCTTCTGCAGCAAGCAGTTGGGACGCCCGGAAACCCTGCCGCGGCACAATACCTGGCCGAGTTTCTGGACCGGCATCACGATCCCGGCTGCCGCGAGGCCTACCTCAAATGGGCTGCCATTGAGACGGATCCGGCCAAGCAGAAGCTGGCCCTCAGGCAAGCCGTACTGATCGATTTCATGAACGGTCAAAACGGAGATCTGGCGAGCGACATCGTGCAATATCGGGCAGCAGGCGGCACAGACCTGTCGGCGCCCGGCGCCAGTGCAGCCAAACCGCCGTATTCCGTAGTTATGCTTCCGGGTCCGTTGAGCTCTTTCGCTCGCATGGCCGCCCTGACGCCCGATCTCGCGCCCGAAGAACTGCTTCCTGCTTTAGCGCGCAACGTGGTGACAAACGGGTATGAAGCGTCAGGCAATGAACTCCTTCAGCAAACCGAGTACCTGCGCTTGTTGATTCGCTATGTCGCCCAGGCGCGCGAACTGCAGGCCATGGCCAACCGGGACCACAAGATCGTAATTCCAACCTGCGACAGCGATCAAACCGGCGATCTGCTGAAAGCTCTCGGCTACCGGATGCGTGGCTCCTGCGGCGGCGATATCGTGCTTGAGACCGTGAACCCGACCCGAGCGTTCCTGACCATCGACTCGGGCTTCCCGCTGACCGAGCTCGAACAGGACCTCCGCGCCAATCACAAGTTTGAGCTGGCTTACGCGCCTACGCCGGTACCGGTTCTCTACAACGCGAACTATTGGCTGGCGGCGCTCGGCAAGCAGAGCGATTTTATCGACGCATTCCTTTCTGATCCATCTCTCTGCCGGCTTTACCTCGGCCTGTCGCACCTCGATCGCGAAACCGCCGAAGCACTTCGCGCACAGGCGCCTCCCGCAAAGCTTAAAGTGTATGCCCACGTGCTCGATTTCTTCGGCGGCATGTTCCAGATCAGGAACGGGGCAGCCGTGGTGCCGGGCTCGCCGAAAGCATGGGCATCGCTGGTGGGAGCTTCGCCGAACAATCCAGGTGCGTTCTTCGAAAAACTGATTTCGACCGACGACGGCTGGCTGGCCAGCTACTTCGACGCGCTTTCGCGAATCGCGGGCCCCACGGCAGAGTACCTGACTCAACCGGAGCGGATGAAACGTAATTACGATGGGCTGCGCGGGAAAATCACGAGCCCCGGCCCGGCGCGTCCGGTCTTCCGTTCAAGCACCGAGCTGATGCTGCTCACGACTTCGCTGCGTATTGATCCGGATGGCGAGCCGCACATTCCGGGCAACGTTGATGTGTGGCGCACTTTGTTCATCAAGCATCCGCATGGCAAATACGACGGCAAGTTAACTCGCTCTGCGGCGAACTGGCGAACCAAAGACGATCTGATTGAAGCTCTGTTTGCTTTGAGCCGCAAGACGGTCGAGAACGAGCCGCTGCAGATTTTCCTTGCGCTCAACGACATCGACCGTGATCGCGCCAAGCCGATATCGCCCGAGCTTGCGTCGCGGCTGATAAACAATTACCGGAGCTTCGGTTCGCAGTACGCGGTCTTCGCGGATTCGCCCACCTTGAGCGAAGCATCCATCAACCACTATCTCGACGTGTTTGCCGCCAGCAGCACTATGCACCCGGGTCTGCTGCAGGCCGATACCCTGGGCACTGTTCAATCGCTGGTCGAGCTCTGGCGCATTCTTTGCCGCCAGAACTCTATTCCGCTGAACGAACAGGATGCCACCTTCGCGAAGTTGATCGCGCCTTTCGGGCACATCAAGCAGGAAACCGAAGTGTTCGAGGCGGGCCGGAACGGCTTGGATGTGCTGCTTGCGGCTGCCGGCGGGACAACCTCCGGTTCGCGCCAGGAGCAGTTCGTCGAACTGCTCGTCGGCAAACTGCACGGCGATGGCTCCAGCCTCCGATCTCCAGCGGAGAATTTTCTCCGGGTATTTGACGCGCAGCGGCTGGTCTCAATCGACAGTCTGTTTATCATTGCCGACACAGCAGCCAAGGGGACGCCCGACCCGAAGGCGCTCGCCCGTATGCGCGATCAGTTGAGCCGGCTGGAGGAATCGAGCGCTTTCCGCGGATCTCTTTCGAGTGACGAACGAACCGCCTTTAGCGTCGGCTATTGGAGCGAGCGGCACGTGGACCAGGAGCTCAAGGTGAATCTTAATGCGTTAGCAAAGAACCCGGATAAGGACCCTCGCGCGGCCCTGGCGCCAATGCTGCGTGATTCCATGGTGGGCTTCCTGTACAGCTATTACGCGCCCGCCGGTGCGCAGCTCCTGCTGGCCAATCCGCTGTTTGTGCGCAGCCACGATTTCATCGGCAACGAAGGCTCGCCGGCGTTATGGCACACCACGGCAGTCGCGGCTACGGGATGGCCGGCGAGCGCCGGGGGCAGACTTAGCGGCTCGCTCATCGCGCTGCCTTACGCTATTGCGGAATCGGAGCAGAATTTTTTGATGCCGCGGCATGAGCAGGCGCTCATCTGGTCAGACTTCGTGCCCCAGATGATTGTCCAGGTTACGGTGACCAGATGGCGAAACGTCTCGCCGGAGCAGTTGCGCTGGGTCTCGCTTCATATGGAGCGCGGGCGCGCGCTGCTTGCTGCTGCGGCGCTGAATCCGGAGCTCCAGCCGCGCGTGATCGATTCGCTTCACCGCTTTGCAAGCCCGGCGAAAGTGCAGGCAATTAGTGATCACCTCAACGCGGGAGACTTCGCCAACACCGTTGCCGAGATTCCGCCGGCTGTCCTCTACACGCTCGCCGGCGACCCCGCTTTGAAAGATGTAACGCCCGATGTTGCGAGTGTCGAGCTGGCCGCCATGGCAGCCAAGGGCGATCCGGAGCTGACGCCGTGCGCGATTGGGCGGGCCTTCGGGACACCCAAGCCGACCCTCACGCACTCCTATCGCCCGGGACTGCTCTATCTCCGAACGTTCCCGGCTTTAATGGGTTACTCCAGCCGCATTCTGGCGGAGAGCTGGGAATCGAACAATTTGTTCTACGCGGCACTCGCGGATGAGGCCGGAATTCCGGCATCCCAGCTTGATGTGTACGTGCCGATGTGGAACCGCACTGCTATCGAGAACATCTTTGCCACGCACTTAGAGGATTGGCCCGCCTTGTTACGGTCATTACAGAATCTTACGGTTAATGTCAGGCAGCACAGCACTGGGGAAATGGTCGCGCGTGCCTCAGAAAACTAGGGGCTAAGAAAACTAGAGGCCAAAAAATAGGGGAAGGACCTGTGAACAAATACATTCGCATTGCCGGTATCTCTGCGACGGTTGGTGTATGCGCAGCTTTCTGGCTTCGGGCGCAGGAACCCGATCAGACGACCTTCCGCGTGAAAGTCGACATGGTGGTCCTGACGTTCTCGGTCACTGACACCAAAGGGAAATACGTGAATGGCCTGAAGCCGAAAGACTTCAAGGTTTTTGAGGACGACATTCCCGAAAAGCTGGCGACGTTTGCGGAAGGCAATCACGCCCCTCTGCAAGTGCTCGCAACCGGGGAAACGCGGCCCCTCCATTCGGGCAATACGGAGGCTGGTGCCATCGATGGTGTCCCGCCGAACCCCAGTACCACGGTACTGCGCGCCGATTCCGCCGGCACCAGCGTCTTCGTTCTTTTCGACACAAGCAATTATATGTACCGCGGCTTTGTGTACGCTTCCGATGCGATCGCTGACTTTATTCGGGGTCTGGACCGCTCGGATTCCATAGCCGTCTATACGTACAGCCGCAATCTGAACCGCGCGGTCCCGCTGAACCGCGATCGGACGCAAGCGATCGACGGCCTGCGGAGAGCCGTGGCGGGCGATGATGCTGCTCTCTACAACTGCCTCCTGCTCACTCTTCGCGATGCCGCCAAGGTGCCGGGGCGGAAAGTGGTCATCGTCTTCTCGAACGGTCCTGATAACGCCAGCATGGTGGCGCCCGATGATGTACGCGCCGTTGCCGAAGACGAAGGTATTCCCATCTACGTGATCTCCACCTCAGAGGTCAGCAAGGATCCGGTTTCGAGCTCCATTTTCAAGCGCATCTCAACCAACACGGGCGGCAAGAGCTATTTCGCCAAGACGTGGCAGAAGCAGGTTGAGGCATTCGAATCGATTCGCGAAGATTTGGGCAACAGCTATACCGTCACCTACTATCCGCAACCCAATCCGAACGACGGATTCCGCACGATCCGTGTGGATCTCACCGCTGCCGATATGAAGAAGTACAAAGTGCGCGCCCGTCCAGGCTATCGCCCGCAGCGCGGCTTCTGACTACCGCTATTTATTTCGTTTCACCGCCAGCGGCCCGAAGGCTTGACACACAGGCATGAGCTGCAACGTGTTGATGTTGACGTGTGCGGGCCGCGTTGCAACCCAGTGAACGGCATCTGCGATGTCCTCCGGCATGAGCGGCTGGGTGCCTTCATACACCGCAGCGGCTTTCTTCGCGTCGCCTTTGAACCGGACCTCTGAAAATTCCGTTCCGCCCACCAGCCCGGGTTGAATATCTGTTACGCGAATCGCCGTGCCCAACAGATCGGCACGCAGATTGTTGCTGAACTGGTGAACGAATGCCTTTGCCGCGCCGTACACGTTGCCGCCGGGATAAGGCCACTCCGCGGCTGTGGACCCGATATTAATAACGTGTCCGCGATTGCGCTCCACCATTCCGGGCAACAGCAGGCGCGTGCAATATACCAGGCCCTTCACGTTGCTGTCGATCATGGCATCCCAGTCGTCGAGGTTAGCCTGCTGTGCCGGATCGAGACCGACAGCTCCCCCGGCATTGTTGACGAGCACGTCTACCGCCGCAAAGTCCGGCGGCAGGTTTGAGAGCGCCCTTTCGGCCTCATCGCGCCGGCCCACGTCAAATGCCAGCGGAAGAAAGTTAGTGCCCAGTTCCTTCTGCAGGGCTTGCAGCCGCTCCCGCCGCCGCCCTGTGCCAATAATCTTTGCGCCATCCTTCGCAAATAGCCGTGCTGTAACCAACCCGAAACCGGATGTGGCTCCTGTGACGAGGACTATCATGCCTCCAGCATAGCCGTCAGATAGCCTTCAGCCATCAGCAGTTAGCCTTCAGCTTTATTAACAGCGCACAACGGCACAAAGCGCCTGTGCGCTTCAACGGAAACAGCAGTAAGCATCCGTTTCACTCCCCGGCACGCTGCGACAGTTCCATGTGATCCTAGGACTTAATTAGCTTCGATCTCTGGCAAGCAGGTGATACTCCAACTCGCTCGCCGATCCCATAGCACTGGAGCAATAACGCGCAAACTCGGCACTGCCGTCTCTTCCGCACCCCTCAGCGAGGTTGGCCGGAATCGAGGAGAGGCTCGTCGGAGCTGACTGGTTAACCCGTACAGTTCTTCCCGCGGAAAACAAGACGTGATCTGATGAGCGCACAGGCCGTTTTGCCGGCCGTTGTGCGCGCCTTGAAAAGACGGCCAACGTCAATCGATGAACCTTCTGCCACACCTTCAGTTCCCGGAAATCCGTCATAATCTAATAGCTGATAGCTGATAGCTGAAAGCTGAACGCTGATGCCTGAAAGCTATCTGAGAGAATCTAAATAGATTTGTAGCGTTTCGCAAGGAGACCCGTGGCATCAGTGAGGTCGATGTCTGCGAGGAGCAGACCTCGCTTGCCGTAGGGCTGGTAGGCGAGCAGCGTCCCGTCGGGCCGCACTACCGCTGAAGTCGTCGGCGACCCGGCGCTTGCACAGTTCACCGTTGCGAAAAAGCAAGTGTTCTCGGCAGCGCGACACAAGACTGCTTTTTCATGGAATGAATTCGCGGGATCGGCAAAACTCGATGGCCGGTAACCGCCGGGCTCGGCTTCGTGGAAATGAGGGTGGAACACGATCTGCGCGCCGCGCCGGACGGCCCAGCGGACCGTTTCCGGATAGCGCCATCCTTCGTGGCAAATCGCAACGCCGAATGTCAACGGGCCGGACTGGAAAACGCGCCTCCCACAACCGGGTGAATAGGCACCCTCCTCCGTGGGGTCAAGCTGGACTTTGTCTTGGAAGCCGGAGATCGTTCCATCCCGATTGATGACGAGTGCGGTTGCCAACAGGGCGTGATCGACCACGCGTTCTGTGCCGAGAACAACCGCGACATTTGCCTTCGCGGCGGCCGCTGCAATGGCGGACCAGGCGCGTTCGAGAAATACAGGGTCAGGAGGCAGCACTGTCTTCCCCATGCCTCGGTAGCCGGGAACGAAGCATTCCGGAAAGCAGATGATGTCGGCACGATCGGCAGACGCTTGAGCGATAGCTTGTTCGGCCAACATGATCGATTCGTCGGGAGTCGCAGGGAATTGGATATTGGCGAGGGCGATTCGAACCGTGCTCATCGGTATCCCAATTCTAGCCAAGGATTGAAATCTATTTTTGAAGGGGCAACAAGCGGCGTACGCTTGCCGACGAGAGCTTTCGGCCATCACGGGAGCTCTCAGCCGCCAGCCGGTCAGCCCTCGGCTTTCTGAAGCAGCGCGGTAAGCATCCGTTTCACTCCCTGGCACACTGTGACAGTTCCACCGGGTCCTTGGGCTTAATTAACTTCAGATCTCTGGCAAGCAGCAGGTGATACTCCAACTCGCTCGCCGATCCCATAACAATCGAGCAATAACGCGCAAACTCGGCACTCCCTTTTCTTCCGCACCCTCAGCGAGGTAGGCCGGGATCGAGGAGCCGGCGCGCCGGAGCTGACTGGTTAAACCGTACAGTTCTTCCCGCGGAAAACAAGACGTGATCTGATGAGCGCACAGGCCGTTTTGCCGGCCGTTGTGCGCGCCTTGAAAAGACGGCCAACGTCAATCGATGAGCCTTCTGCCACACCTTCAGTCCCCGGAAATCCCTCATAATCTTCTGATAGCTGAACGCTGAGCGCTGAAAGCTACGAGCAGGCGAAAACTCGGAAAGGGCTGCTGTGCTAGCCTGAGAGCGTTCACTCAACACGCTCAGCCCGGTAGTGCTAGGGCCGCCACGACCTTTTCGCCCATGTCGCTGCAAGTTTTCCTGCAAGCTCAGATGCTCGGCTCGGAGGATTTCCTCTCCGGTCACTCCTTCGGACAATCCGAGCAGGTAGCCGACTTGGCCGGTCGTTGCGCGTGGCTTACCCTGATCTGCGAAGTCCTTCCCCGCGCGCTTCTTGCCGAACTGAAGCTCTCCCGCATGCTCCTGGGTTCGAGCAGCGCGGAGCAGTTCCTGCTGGTTCTCGCAGAAGAAGACATTCCGCGCGCTAACGAATTCCTGACTCGCGCCGCTGAGGATATTCGTCAGCTTTCGGGCGATACCCTTCGCCTGGTTTGGGCAAGCACCGAAAATCTGGGCTCCTGGCCGGTGGCGCGTAAGCGGCTGGACGATGCCCTGCAAGCGAAGATTGCCGCACCGCTCGCCAATACTGGGGATGTTCCTGGCACGTTCGCGCCCTTCGCAGACGCATCTGCAACGAACGCGGATTCGTACTTCTCTTTCCTGGGCGCGGACCTGGCGTCTGCCACAGCGGTCCATTGGTCGAATGAGCATCCCGCGCAGATCGGCTGGGACTCCGGCCAGTATTCCTGGCCGCTCAGAGAGCAATCGAGCGTAGAGGAAGAAGGCATCCTGTTCCCCAGGCGATTCGCGATGGATGAGGACGGCAATACGCGGAGCTCACTCGAAGAACTCGCCGGACGCGCTGAAGGCAGCGTGCGCTGGGGTATCTTGCGAGGCGACGTCGATCACTTCGATCAGCAGTTGCGGCGTGCGGCGTCGATCGAAGATCACATTCACCTCTCGGCGTTGTTTAAGGAATTCTTTGCCGGCGAGCTGGCCGTACTGTGTACCATGCCCGACTTCTGGCGGCGCATTACAATCCTCTATCGCGGCGGCGATGATTTCGCCGTCATCGGCAGTTGGGACGCGCTGGTTCTGCTCGCGCGTGAGTTGGAGCGGCTGTTCGAGAAGTTCATCGAGCAGCATCTGCAGTCGCTGCCCGGGGTAGAGGCGAAAACGATCTCGATGGCCATTGAGATCGCTCCGGAGACCGAATCGCCGGTCTCGGCCGTCTTCAAAGATGCGGGCACGGCATTGCGTGCCGCCAAGTCGACCGAGGTCGGTTCATTGCACGTCTTCGGGCGCACGCTGGAGTGGAAGCGCCTGGCCGATGCTGAGGAACTGAAAAACGGCCTCGTACGGCTGGCGCGCGATTACGGCTTCCCGCCGGATTTCATCAACGACCTGACGTCTGTATACCGGGAGGCGTTTTCGGCGCGCGCCGGACGCCGCGCGAAGGCGGTCCGTGTCGATAGGCCGTGGCGCACCTACATGCGTCTTTCCCGGGTGATCCCGCAGGCGCGGGGCAAGGAATTTGCCAGTATTCGCAATTCGGTGATCACGAATCTACTAGGCACCAGATCCGCTGGATTTAAGCTGCGTCCCTCGGCCCGTGTCGGTCTCGAATGGGCGCGTCTCGCCGCCAACGCTTGAAGCGGCCGCGATCGAAACGCGAAAAGGATTAGAAAATGGCTGAGATTGAAGAGAAAAAAACCGAAGAACGCCGCGGCGGTGAGAGCCGTCCGCCGCGCGAGAATCGGGGAGGCGGTGGACGCCCCAATGATCGGGGCGAAGGCCGTGGTGGAGATCGCGGCGGCGACAGGGGTGGCCGCGAGCGCGGTGGTCCCGGTGGTGGTCGTCCCGGAGAGCGGCGCGGCGAAGGTGCGCCCGAAGTCGATCTCGACAAACTGATTGCCGACAGTCTTTATCTCGACAACCAGGCGCACGTCGTGGTTAGCCGCATGCGGGATATGGATTCCGGCACCAAGAGCCAGCTTCGCCGTCTCTACAACGCAGTGCGGCGCGCGACCCGCGCACCCGAAAGCGAGCGCCAGCATGAGTTCGTGATGGTTCGCGCTCGCCTCGCTTACACCATTGCGCGCCATTCGCTGCGCAGTCTCGATGCCCTCGAGCGCCTGCTGCTGCAGGTTACGCGCAAGAACGATACCCGTGGCTACGAGCGCTTCCGCGACCTTTTCGAAGCCATCATTGCGTACAACGAATAGGCGTTATACAGGATATTTATCGATGAGTTCTCACACTGCAGAGACACAATTGACGTTTCTCGGGAAGCTGGTGCTTGAAGCAGAAATCGTGTGCCAGACGGGGCTGCACATCGGCGCGGGCAAGGGCTCGCTCGAAATCGGCGGTGCCGACAATCCGGTCGTCAAAGACGCCTTCGGCATTCCCTATATTCCCGGCAGCTCTTTGCGCGGCCGCCTGCGTTCGCTGCTCGAGCAGACCCTCGGCCTTGCGGTGCCAAGCCAGCTCGTATTTCTTTCGAAGCGCAAGGGACAGGAAGTGCGGATTCATCAGAGCGACCGCCCCGATGACGATGTCTGCGTGCTCTTCGGCCGCAATCCCGGGCGCATGGAGCGTGTGACCGGCGACGCCATCGAAGCCGCGGCCGCCACCCCCGCGCGCCTCACCGTCTATGACGCGCCACTTGTCGTTGACAGCATTACCCCGCAGATGCGCGAGAACCTCGACGATGAACTCACCGAAGTGAAGAGCGAAAACGCGGTGGACCGCATCACCTCGCAGGCCAATCCGCGTACGCTTGAGCGTGTTCCCGCAGGCGCGCGCTTCCGCGTGCGCATGGTTCTCGACGTGCTCTGTGAGGAAGACAAACCGCTGCTGGCCCGCATGGCTGAAGGACTGCGGCTGCTCGAAGACGACGCTCTGGGCGGTGGCGGCAGCCGCGG
Organism: Acidobacteriaceae bacterium; assembly: GCA_019233755.1. GTDB lineage: Bacteria > Acidobacteriota > Terriglobia > Bryobacterales > Bryobacteraceae > Bog-105. The sequence goes on from JAFAMD010000007.1 coordinate 38,483, forward strand.
CAACGGGCGCATTTCCTTTACAGGTATCAACCTCACCTGGCGCGGCAAAGACTACTACGCCAAAGGCGCTGCCGAAGCCGCTCTGCTCTCTAATGCCGATCTCGCTCAATTGCAGCAGCTCGCGAGCACCGAGGACTTCGCAGAGAAACTTGCCTAAATGCAGCCGGCGCTTTTGATTCGCCTGCGGCCGCTCGGGCCGTGGCGTTATGGTCCTGAAGACGGAGGACGCGATCGTATCGATACGCTCTATCGAAGCGACCGCCTATTCTCCGCCCTTACACTCGCCATGCGCCAGCTCGGCTTTCTGGAGGAATGGCTCGACCAAACGGCGCGCGCGGAACGACCGGTCGTAACATTCAGCTCGTTGTTCCCGTTTCAGGGCGATACGTTATTTGCCATTCCGCCGACTACCCTGTGGCCGCCGCCCGCAAACCTGGTCACCACTCCCAGCCCTGTATTTCTTACTAAGATTCGCTGGAAGGTCGCGCGCTTTGTTCCGCTTACCGTCATTGATTCGTTGCTCGCCGGGCAGAGCATTCTGGCGGACCAGTGGTTGCCCGATCCTGAAAGCGGCTGTCTGTTACGTCGCGACCGCCCGAGTTCCAGCCCGTTCCGCGCGGTGACCCGCAGCAGCGCTCCGGTCGACCGCATGAGCGGCGTATCTCATCAAACCGCTTCCCTCGCATGCGTCGAATTCGAAGCCGGCGCCGGATTATGGGGGCTGGCGGCTTTCGCCGATGCCAACGCCCAAGCAACCTGGAGTGATCGGGTACAGGCCGCCTTCCGGCTGCTCGCCGATAGCGGATTCGGCGGCCGGCGTTCCGCGGGATGGGGGCAAGCCCAAGCCCCGGAATTTCAGCACGGGCCATGGCCCGGCATGCTGCTGCCGAAAATTGCACGCCTGTCGCGCAACGGTAACACCGTTTCAGATGGCGACGTCGAACGCTCGCAGTATTGGCTTCTGTCTCTCTATTCACCTGCCGCGTCCGATCAGATCGACTGGGCGCATGGAGACTACAGCCTGGTCGTCCGGAGCGGTCGCATCGAGAGCCCTGTCGGGCAAGGTATTGAAAAGAAATCCGTCCGCATGGTCGGTGAAGGATCGGTGCTGGCCTCGACTGTCCAGCCGATAGGCGCTGCCGTGGACGTAGCGCCTGCGGGCTTTGCCCACCCGGTCTTCCGGGCCGGCTTCGGGCTCGCGCTGGAGCTGCCGGTGATCGCGGCGCAGCCCGAACCACCGCAGCAAGTCGAAGAGCCGGCGGCCGAGGAGGCCATTGAGCCTCTTGCGGGCGAAGAGCCGCAACCTGCACCCGAGCCCCTGGCCGAACCGATAGAGCCTCCGGCCGAACCGATAGAGCCCCCGGCCGAACCGATAGAGCCTCCAGCCGAGCCGATAGAGCCTCCAGCCGAACCGATAGAGCCTCCAGCCGAACTGATAGAGCCTCCAGCCGAACCGATAGAGCCCGCAGTCGAAGCAGCACCCGCACCGGAGGAGGCTCTATCGGCAGCCGAACCAGCTCGCGCAGAAGAACCTGCCGGGCAAGCCGCACCAGCCGAACCCGAGACTCGGCAAGCAGCCGAATCAACCGAAGCTCAGCCCGGCGAGACCGTTGCCGAAGAGCCGTCTGATAAGCCGCAATCAAACCAGGAGCCCGAGCATGAACTATAAAGTGACTGCGCTCACGCCGCTCCTCGTCGGCGATGGCCGCGAGCTTTCCCCCATCGACTACATGGTGTGGAAAGATCAGGTCAACGTTCTCGATCAGAACCGGATCTTCCGGCTGCTGGCCCGCGGGCCGCGGCTGGATGGCTATCTTGCGCAGCTCCGCAAGGCAACCAAGCTCGACTTTGCTTCCTGGGGCGGGTTCGCGCAAAACTTTTCGCAGCGCCGCATCCCGTTCGAGAGTACCGAATCCACCCCAATCTGGAATGCTGCGCCCTCGGAATCGCTATTTATTCCGACCTTCGCCGCCAGCGTGAACGGTCCCTATCTGCCTGCTTCCGCGTTGAAAGGCGCGGTACGCACCGGCCTCGTCTTCTCACGCTGGTCTGCCGGAACCATTGAGCGGCTGGCCGGCTCGCTCGACAGCGACCGGCTTCCGCGCCGCGCCGTCGAAGCCGCTGAAAACGCTGCCGGGGCATCTCAAGCTAAGATCGTCGGGTTCGCGGACAGCCAGCCTGCGCCCTTATCGGCTTTTAAGGTTTATCTGACGCGCGCCGCCTCCCTCGATACCCGCCAACGCGGCAATCCCCAGCTTGTCTGGAAGGTGGCCGGACGCGGCAGCGTACCTCCGCAGCGGGTGTCTGAATCCACCGCTGTGTTTGCCGAAATGGCCGTCCCCGGTACCGCATTCACCGGCGCCTGGGACGAGCACAAATTCTTCGAGAACCAGGATGTTGCCCGTGCCCTGGGCTGGCGCTCGGTTCCTGAACCCGCTCAGATCATCCATGCAGCGAATCAGTATGCCGCCGCCCAGCTCGAACTGCACGCGCGCTTTGCGGAAAGCGCCGGACTCGAGGGCCTTCGGCAGACGGTAGACCGCCTCAAGGCAGAACTTGCCGGCGCACAGGACCAGCCGCTCACCTGCCTGCTCGCTTTGGGCTGGGGCGGCGGCTTCGTCGCCAAGAGTGCGTTCCTTGATACGGATAGCGATGCTTATCGCAAAGTTCTGCGTACCGTGCCGGCAATTGGTAGGGCCATCCGCGACAGCGTACCGTTCCCGAAAACGCGCCGGATCGTCTTTTCGGGCGGCAAAGCCTCCGCCCTGCCCGGCTGGGTCAAGCTGGAACTCGCTGGCTCGGGAATTCCCTACTAGTACTTAGTACTGTTTCCCGAAATAGAAATGTACTTCGGCATGGCAAATGCCGGTCTATTCTCCGTATGATGAGATCTAGATGGTACAGTCGTCTCCGAGCGGCTGTTTGTATCCCATCTCACGCAAGGACGGGAGGCCTGAATGCAGAACGCGATCTATAACGCGTACTTTGGCTTCTCGGAAAATCCATTTAACATTAGTCCCGACCCGGAATTTTTGTACCGTAGCCCCCAGTATGAGGAGGCCCTTGCCAACCTGATCTATGGCGTGCGGAGCCGGCGCGGATTCATTGTTTTGACCGGTGAGGTCGGTACCGGAAAAACTACCATGCTCGAATGCCTGCGCGACTATCTCGATTCGCAGCGATTCGAGTTTGCCTTTCTCTTCAATTCGCGGGTCACGCCCGATCAGTTCTTCGAAATGGTGGCTTACGACTTCGATCTGAAGTGTGATCGCAAGTCAAAGACCGATGTTTTGTTCGCTCTGAACACGCTGCTGATCCAGCAGGCCGAGCGCGGTCGCACCGCTGTTCTCATCGTTGATGAGGCGCACAACCTGGAGTGGGATGTGCTCGAAGAAATCCGGCTGCTCGGAAACCTGGAGAACCGCCAGGGCAAGCTGCTGCAAATCATTCTTTCAGGGCAGCCGGAGCTCGACCGCAAGCTCGATGCTTCGAATCTGCGCCAGCTTAAGCAGCGCATCGTGCTGCGCTGTTCGCTCGATCCGCTGACGCCGGACGAAACCGCGGGATACGTGCATACGCGGCTGGTCCGGGCCGGCATGCCGAATCCCAAGGTGTTTTCGCCCGAGATCCTGGAGGAGATTTATAAGCGCTCCCGTGGCATTCCGCGAGTCATCAATCTCATCTGCGATAACCTCCTGGTCACGGCTTTCGCGATGGAACAGCGGACCACGACAATCGAGATGCTGGACGAGGTCTGCCAGGATCTGCGCCTGGAGTGGCCCGGCTCCAACCGCGTCCGCGGCACCCGGTCCCACTACGGCGTGACGGAGGACGATTTTTCGCAATCGTCGCTGCCGGCAGCGGGGGATTAGGCGGGGCGTATGGAATTGGCGATTCGGATTCAAGTCGAAGAGTTGCCGGAAGGACTTTATCTTGCCAGTTCCGATGAGCTGCCGGGCCTGGTTGCACAAGGCCGCACCGTCGCTGAAACACTTGAGATCGCGCGCGACGTCGCGCGAAAGCTAATAGAAGCTCGCCGCGAGCGCGAGGATACGCTTGCGCTCCCGACGACCAATGAGCGCCACGACTACACGATCGTGGTTGCGGCCTGAATGGGGCGGCGTGCCGAGCACTATGTTCGGCACGCCGCTCAATCATGCTCTGCAGGCCGACGGCCTACGGCTCTGAGAGTGCTCTTCGTTCTTCTCGCAGCTTCGGCGATTCTGGATACCAGCTGCGAGAGCGCTCCTCCATTGGTTGAGTATCGAGACCCAGGATATAGGGTGAATCTGGCGTCTGCGCCCGTCATTATCGTCGGGCAAATCTTAAAGCACGCGTATGTCGGCCATCCCCATCCTTCGCGCTGGTATCCTGATGAGCCGATCCAGCTTTGCAGGATCACTGTGCGGGTGGAGAACGTCTTGCGCGGGGACGTTAACGCAGCCGTTGTCGCTATTTATTACCTAACCAGCATTCGGCGTGGCAGCCTCGCGCGAATGGGCATGACCGGTCGTGGTGGCCAGTGGCAGATCGGCAATCGGTCAGTTTTTTTCCTGGTGCGGGATTCGGGCGTACTTCGGACGGTCTACGACACATGGGCTGCGAGCACGCCCGCCGTCCTAACTGGCGCGCACCCGGACTACAAACCCCAGCCGGGTGAATCGATATCAGACAGCATTATCGACATCCTGCTTGACAGAGGGGAGGGATGCGATGATGCGCAATGGGCACACGCCATACTCGCTTCCACGGTCAAAGCATCTAACTTCGACTTGGCGTACACCGTCCGAAAGCTTCGCCAAATCACGGCAACTTACGTCCCCGAGGCATCGACGGCGGCGAAGGGGGAGCTAGACGATTTGAGTTACTCTTGGCCGAAGATTCACCAGGGCTGGCCCGAGCAGTGAGTCCTGATGTAGGCTACTCCACCAATCGCGCACTCAGCACCACGAACAGAGCAGAGTCGCCGTTTTCGACGTTCGCTTTTCCCACGACGACTTTTTGCCCCTCTCGTAGATCGACATCGGTTTCGATGGAAACGTCGAACGACCGTGTCTCGGAAGCGCTGGGCGTACCTGCTGCCACCCATATACGGGAAATGAAGCCGAACCTCCGCAGGTGCACCGTCGGACTTCCTTCCACGGACGAGACACTGGCGCCGCCGTATTGAATTGTGTAGGTGGTCGGGTAGCCGTTCGGAGCACCTGCGAAGCTCTGCATGATGCCGTCACTCTTGGCCGCTTCCCCTTCGCGCGAGCGCAGCAGCATGGAGCTTAGTAACTGATAATTCTTATACGGGAAGACCGCCCGCAACTGCTTCACAACCGGCGCAACGGGCTCCGGCACTTCGCCGCCCCGGAAGAAGTCCGGTTTGCTGGATCCCCCAAGGATGGAGACTACCAGCTCAATGTCCTTGGACGTCTGCACGTTCGCCGGAACATCCAGCTCGCGAATGGTTTGCTCCACCGTGGCAACAGCGGCTGGCGTGCCCTTTATTACAATGGCCTGCAATGCGTTGTCGGCGTTGATATCTACCGGCATTCCCGGTCCGGCCAAATGGGCCAGTTTCTCTGGATTGGCATACCGCACCCGAACGATCTTCGTGATCCTTGTCGGCTGAGCCTCGGACGCGCTAGGAGCGGTCTGGGCGCCTGCGATTCCCGTCCATAGCGCCAGGCAAACGAGCATTGCGGTTTTGGTCATTGTTGCTGTCCTTCTCTCGACTGCCACAGAATCACCACATTCGGATCGGCAGTCGTCATCCGAATGACCGGCGGTTGATCTGCTCGCGCAATCAGCGATACCGAGCGGATACCGGCTTCCCTGTGCCCTGAACGCCTTGTGTGAGCCGTCACGCGTCGCATCCCGACCGGCTGCTGGACGGGCGGCGGGGCAACTGGTAGTTCAGGTGCAACCGCCCGCGCCACCATTGGTTCGGCTTTCGACGAGACAGCAGGCCGGTGTTCGAATGCGACCGCCAAAACAATTACTGCTGCCATGACTGCAGCCCCGGCCAGTTGCCAAACCCAACGTCTTTCGCCTTGCGTTCTCCGCTCCAGCTTGGCAACCAAGCGTTGCCGGACATCGTAAAGCTCCCCCGCCTCCGGTTCTCTCGCCGACGAACAGAAAAACGCCTGCGCATCCCGAAACTCGGCAAGCGCCCCCCGGCACGCAGGGCAACCCGCCAGATGAGTTGCAACCGTGTTTGCCTCTTCGGACGCAAGGTCGCCGCCGGCGTACAGCGCCAGCTGTTCTTCACGGACGTGTTTCATGTTTCCACCTCCCGAGTCGAGCCGCGACATAGTTCTTGATCTTCACCCGCCCGGTCGAAAGCTGCGAACGGACCGTGGTTTCCGACGATCCGAGAATCCCGGCCACCTCGCTTGTTGCGCATCCTTCCAGGTCCCGAAGAACGATCACTTCGCGCTCCCGCTGCGTCAATTCCCCAAGCGCCGCCAGCACCATTTCATACTGCTGGGCCGCCGCGGCCGATTCCTCCGGATTGCGCGCGGCGTGCAGCCGATCCTGCGCGGCTCCGAGCGGCAGCGTCTGTTTTGCCCGCCGCATCGCGTCGCGGCAGATGTTCACCGTAATGCGATACAGCCAGGGCCCCAACTCGCTGTCATCATGGAAACGATCAAGCGTGCGGTGCAGCCGGATAAACACTTCCTGGGCCGCGTCCTTGGCGTCCTCAGGGTTGATCAAAAGCCGCTGGGCTACCCGCAGAACCATCCGCTCGTGCAAAATGACGATCCGCTCGAAAGACGCCGCGTCGCCCGCCTTCGCATTCCTGACGAGTTGACGCAGGAGTCCTTGCTCCACCATGAATTGGCCCATCCACGGAACTGCCATGCAGAAGCTCTCAGTCCATATACGTTGCGAAGGGAAAAAGTGTTGAGAGAAGGTTCCCCAGGAGGGAAAGTTCGTTTGGCAAATTCGAGGGGAAGAAGAAACGGCGGTCAGTGCACCGCTTCGAATAACCCGGCGGCGCCCTGGCCGCCGCCGACACACATCGTCACCACACCGTATTTCGAACCCGGGCGGCGCGCCAGTTCGTTCGCCAGCGTACCCACCATCCTCGATCCCGTTACGCCGAACGGATGCCCGATCGAGATCGATCCGCCATTGACGTTCAGTCTCTCCATCGGGATCCCGAGCTGGTCGCGGCAATAAATCACCTGTACGGCGAATGCCTCATTGAGCTCCCAGAGATCGATATCGTCGATTTCGAGCCCGTGGCGCTCCAGCAGCTTGGGCACGGCGAAGATCGGACCGATACCCATTTCGTCCGGCTCGCATCCTGCTACAACGAACCCACGGTAAATAAGTTTGTAAGGAATGCCGAGCTGATCCGCCCGCTCACGCGACATCAGCAGCGTAGCGGACGCTCCGTCGGAAAGCTGCGACGAATTCCCTGCCGTCACGGATCCATGTCCGCTTGCGGGATCGAACACCGGTTTCAGGGCCAAAAGGCCTTCGAGCGTAGTATCGGGACGATTGCACTCGTCGCGATCGCAGGTGACTTGCTTGGTTCCCGCTTTCTCACCGGTCTTCTTGTCGATCACCGCCATCATGACCGTCATCGGGGCGATCTCGTCTGCGAAGAACCCATCCTGCTGGGCTCGCGCCGTTCGCTGCTGGCTCGCAAGCGAGTACTCGTCCTGCGCCTGCCGGCTGATCTCATAGCGTTTTGCCACTACTTCCGCCGTGACGCCCATCTCCATATACAAGCCGGGTTTCTTTTGCAGAAGCTCGATGTGCGGATTGATGTCCCGCTGCACCATGCTGATGCTCTCGACGCCCCCTCCGATGGCTGCCTCCGCGCCCTCGTTGATAATCTCGTGCGCGGCCATAACAATCGCCTGCAATCCGGAGGAACAGAATCGATTGACGGTTGCGCCCGCGGTCGTCACGGGTAATCCTGCCAGGACTGCGGAGCGCCGCGCCACGTTCATGCCCTGCGATGCGTGCGGCTGTGCGCACCCGAGAATCACGTCTTCAACCTCTGCCGGATCCAGTTTCGGGGCCTTGCACAATACGCTCTGCAGGCAATGCGCGGCCAGGTCTTCCGGTCGTGTCATGTTGAACGAGCCGCGATAAGACTTGGCGAGGCCGGTGCGCGAACTTGCGACGATTACTGCTTCTCTCATGGGCATCTTCTTCGGCTCGTGAGCACGAACAGTATATACCTACATAGGAGGATTTCATGCCCGAACTCGTCGAATACACGCGTCAGGACGACATAGCCGTTATCACTATCGACAACCCGCCGGTGAATGCGCTCAGCCCCGGCGTGCCGGAAGGCTTGCAAAAGGCAATTCAGCAGGCCGCTGCCGACGACCAGGTGAAAGCCGTCGTACTCATTGGCGCAGGCTCCACGTTCATTGCGGGAGCCGATATTCGCGAGTTCGGCAAGATCGTCTCCGGGGAAAAACCGCGCCTCACCCTCCTGCCCTACCTGCAAAGCATCGAAGATTCGCCCAAGCCGGTTATCGCCGCCATCCACGGTACGGCCTTGGGCGGTGGGCTCGAAACGGCCATGTCGGCGCACTATCGCGTGATCGCACCCACGGCTCAAGTCGGGCAGCCCGAGGTGAAACTGGGCCTCATTCCGGGAGCCGGCGGTACACAGCGTCTGCCGCGGTTGGCAGGCGTCATCAAAGCACTCGAGATGTGCGCGACCGGCGAACCCGTCAAAGCGCAGGACGCGCTGGCGGCGGGCATTGCGGACCGCATCGTCGATGGCGATCTCCTTCAAGGCGCCATTGCATTTGCCCGCGAAGTAGCCGGCAAGGCTGCTCCAAAAACACGTGAGCGCAACGAGAAATTACACGATGCGATGCCAATGGTGTTCGATTTCGCCCGCGAGCAGGCGCGTAAACGCGGCCGCGGTCTGCGCGCCCCGCTTGCCGCGATTGATGCAGTGGAAGCCGCGACAAAACTTCCATTTGATGAAGGCTGCAAGCGCGAAGCCGAGCTGTTCAATGAGTGCCTTTTCTCGTCCCAGTCGAAGGCGCTCATCCATGCCTTCTTCGGCGAGCGCGCCGTCTCCAGGATTCCGGGCATCCCGAAGGATACAAAGACCTACGACATTCGGCGGGCGGCCGTCATCGGCGCGGGGACCATGGGCGGCGGCATCACCATGACCTACGCCAACGCGGGCATTCCCGTCATCGTGAAAGAAACCGCGCAGGAAGCGCTCGATCGCGGCATGGCGACCATTCGCAAAAACTATGCCAACAGCGTTGCGAAGGGAAAGCTTTCGCAGGACGCAATGGATCAGCGACTCGCGCTCATCACGCCTCAGCTCAGTTACGACGGTTTCGAGCAGGCCGACATTATCGTCGAAGCCGTGTTCGAGAACATGGCGGTCAAAAAACAGGTCTTTGCCGAGATTGACCGGATTGCCAAGCCGGATTGCATTCTTGCCTCGAATACGTCCAGCCTCGACGTCGATGAGATCGCCTCTGCCACCAGCCGTCCGCAGATGGTGATCGGGAACCATTTCTTCAGCCCGGCGCACGTGATGAAGCTGCTTGAAGTCGTGCGCGGCAAGGCCAGCGGTAAGGAAGTGATCGCGACCTCAATGGCCTTGGCCAAGAGGTTGGGAAAGGTGGCCGTGTTGGCCGGAAACTGCTTCGGTTTCATCGGCAACCGCATGGTTGCGCCCTACCTGCGGGAGGCGCAGTTTCTGGTGGAGGAAGGAGCGTCCGTGGAGCAGGTCAACGATGCGCTCTACCGGTTTGGCATGGCCATGGGCCCGCTCGCGATGGATGATCTTGCTGGCATCGACGTCGGTCACGCCATCCATAAGGAATTCGAACGATTTGAGAAGCCCGGCGTCCGCAAACCGCTGGTCGCCGACAGGCTCTACGAAATGGGACGCTATGGCCAGAAAACAGGTTCAGGATGGTCGAAGTATGATGCGAACCGCAAGCCGTCGCACGATCCGGAAGTAGCCGAACTGATTGAGAAGACCGCGCGCGAAGCCGGCATCGAGCGCCGCCAGGTTACCAGTGAAGAGACTGTAGACCGTTGTATTTATGCGCTCGTGAATGAAGGCGCACGTCTTTTGGAGGAGGGCATCGCGCTGCGTGCGGTTGACATCGACATCACTTACATCTATGGCTATGGATTCCCCGCCTGGCGCGGGGGCCCGATGTTTCATGCCGATACCGTGGGCTTGAAAAACGTCCTCGCGTGCATCCGGGACTTCGAAAAGCAGCACGGGCCCTATCTGTGGTCGCCCGCGCCGTTGCTGGTGCGCCTCGCGGAAGCGGGCCAGACGTTCGAGAGCTTCGATCAGGAAAAAGAAAGAACCGCACGCACTTGACGTGCGCGTGCGCGGCTTATCAGGTGCGCCGCCTGACTATAGCGTGATAGATCAAAAGGAACACGATGGCTCCGATCACCGCCACGAACAAGCTATAGATGTTAAGCCCGGTGACACCCGAAGCGCCAAATAACTGAAACAGCCACCCCCCTACAATCGCGCCCACGATCCCCAAAATAATGTCGAGGAAGAACCCTTCCCCTCTTTTGTTAACGATCTTGCTGCCGATGAATCCTGCGACCAAGCCCAGGATGATCCATGCCAGGAACGACATTGTAAACCTCCTGGTATCAGATAGCAGCGACGTGGATTTAGATTTCTTTTTTTTCAGCCAATCGCTTTGAACGATGTTTACTGCGCCTCTGTTAGAGACTTAACGCCCGCGACTGGCGTGAAAGAAATAAATCCGCTGCCCTCGCCAGCGAGTCTTAGAATCTCGGCTGAGACCAAGGGCGGGAATATCTGCCCGGATCGCGGCTAAGTGTTCTGCGATTCTTTGGAGGTCCAAATGGCGGGAAAATTCGAGTTAAAGAAGTCTTCCAACGGGAAATTCATGTTTAACCTCAAAGCAGGTAACAACGAAGTTATACTGACCAGCCAGTTGTATGAAAACAAGCAGGGTGCGGAGGAGGGAATTGCGTCGGTCAAGCACAATGCGGAACTGGATGACCGCTTTGAAAGAAAGACCGGCCCTGAGGGGAAACCGCACTTCGTGCTGCGTTCCGCAAACAACGAAGTCATAGGGAAGAGCGAGGTGTATGCTTCCCGTGGCTCCATGGAAAGAGGCATTGCTTCGGTTAAGAAGAACGCCCCGGAAGCCGCCGTAGAAGATCTGGCAGATGGCGTCCGCAAGGCGCGTGCTGGAGCAGCAGGTTGAGCTGACCCGGCTCGTGACAGGTTTTCTCGATAGAATTCTGTCGAAGTGCGGTGTCTATGAGCCGGTACGCGCGGCGTCGCTTGGCGTTGATTCTTCTGCTGGCATGTCTGCTGCGAGGCTCGATCTTCGCTCAAACCAGTACAGAAGAACAAGAGGCGACAGCAACCGTCAACCGCGGACAGCAGATCTCATCCGCGATCAGCACCGTTACGAGCGTGGCGATTTCGCCGCTGCTAGGCGTCTGTTTGCTGGGTGCCTGGGACTACTTCCGGACTCCGCAGGTGCAACGTATCC
>JAFAMD010000062.1 GCA_019233755.1 Acidobacteriaceae bacterium
CTTCTTGCCGGCCTCCACATCGAAGGACCACTGGCCCGCAGCATTCTTCTTCAGTGGAATGGGGAAAGCCTTGTTATCGGCGCCAGTCAGAAGCAACTCACCTCCGTTGTCCAACTTGCGCCAGCGGTGCATCGCTTCGTAGTCAGATACAAATCCCGCAAACGACTCCTCATCCTGTTGCGGACCACCGAGTATATGAGGTCTTTTGCACCCGCGCCGAAGATTGTTAACATCGCCTCACGATTATCCGACTTGGCCGCTTCCACCAGCGCTTTGGAAGCGTCATCTGCCGTCGCGAACGTTTCGGCGATGGGCGGTGGCTGAGTCTCTGCCGGCTTCTCTTGGTTGCTGCAGGAAAGCGGCGTGAACACGATCACTGATGAAATGAACAACCCCGCCAGCGGCGGGCGAATTGCTATGTCCCGGTGACATTGCCATTCTCCTCCCCATAACCAAATGCCGACTACCGGCGGCAACCACCTTTTCGACAGTGCGGTCCACCCGCCCATTTTTCAACAAGGCACTGTGCTCATTCCGCCGGAATCCAGCGGCGCACCGGCCTCGTAGGGCCGAGCCTGGCGCCCGGGCGTGAGTTCAGCGCACTCCTTCTACCAAAAATAGATCCGAAAGTTCTCGGTTGTAGGAGTAGACATACGTCTTTCCGTCGGGCGTCATCCGCACGTTCACGATGGCAGTCACCCCCGCGGGATCATTGACGCCGATCATTCCCACAACATCTCTCTTCCCTGTCGAAAGATTGAGGCGGTACACCTCCGCCGTCGCCTTGTCGTCGTGATACACATAGGCCGAGTGCCCATCCGCCGACCAGTTGATCCAGATATCCTCCACCAACCACCCAGGAATAGGTTGCAACGCTCCTCCCGCGAGCGGATAGAGTGTTCCCTGACCATTTAAATTTCGCGCGAACACGTACTTTCCATCCGGTGAAACTAGGTGGGTTTCCAAATGCGCCGGCCTCACATCTATCGCGGATGTCACGCCTCGAATCTTGCCGCTCGCGATGTCATAGACATACTCTCTCCATCCATTACCATCGTCTCCCGCGAAATAGACCGCCTTTCCATCGGGCATCCAGCCCAGCGAAGCATACGTCTGGATTCCATTGGGATTGAGCATCTGCGTTTCGCCCACTCCAGTCGGTATCACGGCAAGACGCATATTGCCCACCTCCGCGCCTTCAATCGTTAACACACGTTTCCCGTCGGGTGAAAGCACGGGGGCAGACCACGTGCCAAGTTTTACAGCCGGCGACCCGTCCGTTTTGCGCACGTACGCGAGGGGCGATGCCCCAGAAGCCTCTCCCCAATCTTCGATTGCCACCACTCCGCCGTCGTTCGAGAGATCCGTCAATGTTGCGTAATCGAGCCAGGACAGGCGGCGTTCCTTCTTGTCGCCCGGACCGCGGAATTGCATCTCGCTCCGCCACGATTCTTTCGATAACAAAATTCGCCCGTCGCGCGATACGTCGTGCAGCCGCAGCATCCCAGGCAGCCGCAGGACAATCCTCCGTTGGCCATTTAGACTCAGCGCATGGATCGCATCCGCCCAGCCTTCCTGCGTTGTGGCTCCCACCCACACCTCGTCTCCCGAAGGAGGCCACGCTATCCCTTCCAGGCTGACGAAAGCCTCCGGGCGAGTGACTTCCTTGCCGCTCCGGTCCACGACCATCGCACGGGCAGCATCGCCGAATATGCCCGAGTATTCTGCAAATGCAATAGCATTCGCGCGCGGCGAGATCCGCACGTACCCGAGAGGATGGTCACTCTCGTAAATCACCTTTCCACGCGGAAATTCCACGCGGTACTTACCGGCAAACTGACGAATGGCCGCCATCTCGCGGCCCTCCGTCGTCCAGTCCGCTGAAATCACATCCTCACTGACCTCGCGCGGCGCGCCACCGGAAACCGGAGCCAGCGCCAACGTGCCCTGGCAATCTCCGATGTACCGGTCTTTGCATCCCAGCGAAATCGCTATCTCGGAAGGAGACACCGCGAACAACGTCGAATTGACCAGATTCAGCGCTCGCGATTCCGGGCTACCCAGTTCCTTCGAATACACCTGCACCGGCTCGCCATTCCAGTTCGCGCTGTAATAGATCATCCGGCCGTCGGGTGCGAATCGCGCAGCGTAGATCAACCCGCGCTCAAACGTTTGTTGGTGATATATCGGTTGTGTGGACACTGCGACTCCTCGATGGCGCAGCCAATCCACCAACACCACTCCTCCCGCGAGGAACAGGAGCACACCCGCGGCGATAGGGAAAAGCCACTTGCGCGAGCTACTCCCCGAAACTGTCGCTGTCGTCGCCGCTTGCGCCACGCTGATCGACGTAGTGCCGGAAATTCCCTCCAGGTTGAATGCCAGGTCCCGCGCCGATTGAAACCGCTGCAGCGGCTTCTTCTCCAGGCACCGCCTCACGATACGTTCCAGTGCCGGCGCGATCGGTTTGCCCGCTGACGTAAGTTCCTCGGGCTCCTCGTTCAGAATCGCCGTCATCGTCTCCGCAGAAGTGTCTTTCCGGAACGTTCGCTTCCCTGAGAGCATTTCGTACAAAATGGTTCCCAGCGCGAAAATATCCGACCGCTCATCGGCTTTCTCGCCCTTCACCTGCTCCGGCGCCATGTAGCCAACCGTTCCCAGCACCATCCCTGGCGTCGTCTTCTCTGCGACGGTCTCGAGCCTTGAACTGTCGTCCGCAGCCTCCTCCGGCTTCGCCAATTTCGCCAGCCCAAAATCCAGAATCTTGACTCTGCCGTCTTTCGTCACAAAAATATTTTCCGGCTTCAGATCGCGATGAATAATTCCCTTTTCGTGCGCCGCCGCCAGCCCTTCCGCGATCTGCGTGCCATAACCCACGGCTCGTTTCGTGGGCAAAGCCCCGTTCAACAACTCTTGTCGCAGCGAGTGTCCTTCCAGCAACTCCGAAACCAGATAAGGCGCGCCGCCCTGCTCCCCAATATCGTGAACCGCCAGAATATTCGGATGGTTCAACCCCGCAAGCGCACGTGCCTCTTGCTCAAAGCGCCGCAACCGGTTCTCATCTCTTGCAAACGACTCCGGTAGCACCTTGATCGCAACATCCCTACCCAATCGTGTATCCTTCGCGCGATATACCACGCCCATCCCGCCTGCACCGAGCCACGATTGGATCTCAAAGGGCCCTAGTTTTGTACCAGTTACGAGAGACATGAGCGCCCCTGATTTTAGTCCAGCCAACGCATAAGAGAAAAATCGGTCGAAATCCCAGAATCGCGGTCTTATGGGATAGATGAATCGCACGCGTTCGGGTCATGCATACTGTCGGTGAAGTTATACGCAAACGTAAGGATGCAGGCCAAAAGGTAAGGATGCACGCAAGTGAAGCAAGAACTTAAAGAATTGTCTAACTCTTGTCCCGCCGCAACTTTTTGAATCAACCGGGCTCCCGGCGAATCATTGTGAGCAGTAAGGAAGTGACTGTCAAGCTGTCGTCGCGATTGCCGCGGGAACCCTGATTTTGAGAACTGGGCCCCTGGCCTGATGAGCGCTCGTGTTCCAGACCTAGCAACGGCGCACGATCACCAGCGTTATGTCATCCGCCGCCGGCGCTCCTCGCGTGAACGACACGAGCTCCGCATTGATTCCTTCGATCACCTTCGCGGCAGAGTGGTTCCGCTTCTGCTGCACCGCGGCAACCAGGCGCTGCTCACCGAATTCCTCATCCTCATTGGACGCGCAGGCCTCGGTCACCCCATCACTGAATAAGACCAGCACATCGCCCGGCGCGAGGCAGCAGCTCTTCCGTTCATAACCGGCGTCGCGCATGATTCCGAGCGGGAGCCCTGTAGCCCCGAGAGGTTCCATTTTTCCGTCACTACGAACGAGTAACGGTGCGTTATGCCCGGCGTTGCAGTACGCCAACTCACCGCTAGCCGGATCAAGCAGCGCTGCAAACAGCGTAATGAAAGCATCGCGGGGACAGTTTGCAGCAATGCTCCGGTTCAACCGGCAAACCTGCGTTTCAAACGGTTCCGGATCTTCGAATAGTACATGGGCGCATGCCTGCAGGTTCGACATCAGTAGGGCTGCACCTAACCCTTTACCCGAGACGTCACCAATCAGGACGGTGACGCGTCCATCCGGGTACGGCAGAAAATCGTAGTAATCTCCGCCCACCGTACGGCACGGTGCGTTATACCCTCCCAAGTCGAAGCCCGCAATTTCCGGTGCCATCGACGGTAGCAACCGACGCTGAATCTCTGCTGCTCGCTCGAGTTCCCGCGCCAGCATTCTTCTCGCCTCCTCCTGCTCGACCAGCCGGGCATGCTCGATGCGGATAGCAGCGATATTCGCCATCACCGTGACAAGATTCAGGTCTTCAGTGGTGAACTCGCGAACAAGATGCGGCGAGTCGAGATACAGCAAGCCGATTACGCGTTCATTGGTCTGCAGCGGAACCGCCAATACGCTCCGGATTTCCTGCGCCAGAATGCTTTCGCGGAATCCGAAATCCTGATCCAGCCTTGCATCGCGGATCAGGATAGATCTCCCCTTGCTCATGACCAGATCGCGTACGCCAGTGCTGATGCGGAGCCCCTCGCCTCGGATCGCCCGAGTCTTCAAACCCGCGTCGCCTTCATTCGTCATCACAACGCCGCGCGAGGCCGTCACCGCGGCGAGCGAAAGATCTAGAACCAATTCAAAGAGTTTCTCGAGTTCACCATGTCCGGCCAGTTCCTGCCCCGCCCGCACAAGGGCCCTCAGTTGCGCGTTTTCAAGCGCGGGTCGGCCGGCCACGTCCGTGCTGGTCTCTAGAACTGACTTCAGGTCCAGTGAGACAGCGGGCACCGCGCGGGTGAACCCCTCTTCGAAAAACGTGATTTCATGCGGCTTGGCCTCGGTAAATTCACCCAGCGCGTCATAGCGGATGCGGAGATTTCCCGCTGTGATCTGATCGCCATGAGCCAGACGGGTGACCTGGGTTAAACGAACTTCGTTGACCCGAGTGCCATTTCGACTGCCCAGATCCTGAACGGTCCAACCTTCGGTGGTGCGCTCGAACACGAGATGCTCGCGAGATAGCTTTTGGTCTCCAGGAAAAGCCAGGTCGTTCGCCGAGGAGCGACCCAGGGTGTATCGGTCGCGTTCCAGATGGACAAACATGCTGGTGCTACCCGGCGAATCGATAATCAGGTCGCCTTTGCCGAATCCCGCAGCGGCTGTCGCCATTCCAAAAGCCTAACCGAATTGATGTGCCAAATGTGTGATCCGGTTCATTTCCGCTGGACGTCATGCAAAGAATCGCCGCGAACCGTGCCCGTCTGGCAGGTCGCAAACCGAAACCGGAGGCGATCCGCCGGCCATGGCGAATACTCTCTGCCACCTGTCGCAAGAGACAGTTTCTCTATACCCACAAATTTCTTTAAGTAGTAACAGAAAAAAAGCATAGACCCGGCTCCGCGAGAACAGTGCATTTGGCACAGGAGTAAGTAGAATGAAGCGGCGCAAGCGCGAGATTCCCCCAGAACTGACTGCCTTCCCAACGAAATCCAGAGCAACGTACAGAATTGAACTGCCCCCTAAATACGCTGATGCCACCGACGAGCAGTTGGTCCGGATGGCGCAACGAGGTGAGGCAGACGCATTCACTCAATTGATTCAGCGCCACTTCCCGGTCTGCCTGAAGCGGGCATTATTAGTGCTCCACAACCAGAGCGATGCCGAAGAAGAAATACAGAATGCCTTCGCGAAGGCATTCCAAAACGTGAACTGTTTCCGCTTCGAGGGAGCTTTCTCGGCATGGCTTTGTCGGATCGTACAAAACCGGTGCTTAATGCGGCTGCGTGAAAAACGGCAGACGGGGTTCGCCATCTCAATCGACCAGATCACGGCGGGGAATGCCCGACTTGAACTGATTGATCAGGCCTTGAATCCGGAGGAAACATTCGGCGCTCAGCAGGTCGATAATCTTGTGCGGAAGGAAATCTCGCGAGTTCCGCCGCTCATGCGTGACGTCCTGCTCCTTCGAGAGGTCCAGGGGTTGCCTATACGGGAGGTCGCGGCGCAATTAGGTATCTCACTTACGGCCGCCAAATCGCGCCTGATGCGAGCCAGGAGAGAGATGCGTGTGCGGCTCCTTAAACACTGTGGCCGGAGGGGCCAGCCGACGCTGATGTGCACGATAAATAGCGATCAAGCCGAGTACAATTACGTCACTTGATAAAAGCGATTTCCTTGACAGGAGGTCAACCCTGTTGCGTCTACAACTGGCAGTCGGCCGCCTCTACTCCCTACGTGAGGGATTTTGGGTACCTGAGGCGGCCGATGCTTTTTCCTTAGCGTGGGTTGGCTATAGATGGGTCGGAAGGTCGTTGTGCAGTGTCTCAATGTGCATTTCAACAATTGGAAAAATTACTGCATTTGCCCTCGGAGTCTTGTCGAAGACAGACAACGCGGTGAACCAACAGGTTGCGACGAAACTCCTAGAGGGTGCCGGAGCGAGCGTCATCTCTGGGTCAGCCTGACTTGATTGGGCTAGGCTCGCCAGCGGTCTAGGACGATCGAGACGGCTGCTGTGAACGAATGTCACCTTTGCGATCGATGCCTGCCGATCGTGGTTGGAATCTTCTGTTGCAGAGGTAGAACCCTTGATAGGAATCGGCCGATATTGCGACCTAGCGCTGCGAGAATCCCAAATATTAATTAAGTCGCCCATGCCTTGGGCGAATCTGGACGATTGGAGATCCTTGCGAGTTAATACGGTCATCCTCTCGAAGTAAATCCAATACTTCGGAGCAAACTCATCATCAAGGCCGATTCGCTTCGCCTCCGTGGAAAGCTTCTGTGATGCGGCTTGCAATGCATCTTTTTTGCCCCGGCCGAGGTTGGCTGGTAACGGCAGAGCAAACACCAACGAGCTAAGGAAGAAATGAAATATGGCTACAAAGCAACCCAATATTCTGATCCTCTGGGGCGATGACATTGGCACGTGGAACATCAGCTACTTCAGCCGTGGCATGATGGGCTACCGGACACCGAACATCGACCGTGTCGCAAACGACGGCGTCGCGTTCACCGACTCTTATGGTCAGCAGAGTTGCACTGCCGGACGTGCAGCCTTCATCACCGGTCAGAACCCGCTCCGCACTGGCTTGACCAAAGTCGGCATGCCCGGGGCCACCGTCGGACTTCACCCGGAAGACCCGACCATCGCCGAACTACTCAAACCTCTCGGCTACGCAACAGGTCAGTTTGGCAAGAACCACCTGGGCGACAGAAATGAATTTCTGCCCACAGTGCACGGATTCGACGAATTCTTTGGGAATCTTTATCACCTGAACGCCGAAGAAGAACCGGAACTGCCCGACTACCCCAAGGACCCGGAATTCCGAAAACTGGTCGGGCCGAGAGGCGTTCTTCACAGCTGGGCGACCGAAAACGATGACTCAACGGTCGAACCTCGCTGGGGCCGAGTAGGCCCGCAGAAGATTGAAGACACCGGCCCCCTTACTAAGAAGCGCATGGAAACTATTGATGAAGAGATCACGTCAGCCGCTCTCAGCTGGATGGAGAAGCAGGTTAAAGCGGATAAGCCGTTCTTCCTTTGGTACAACTCGACGGCCCTGCACTTCAGGACCCACCTCGCCGAGAAGAACCGCGGAAAGAGCGGCCAGGACGACTATAGCGATCGGATGGTCACCCACGACGAGCAAATCGGTCAGATACTCGATAAGCTCGATCAGTTGGGCATCGCCGATAACACGTTCGTCATGTATTCAACCGACAACGGCCCTGAGAACGATACTTGGCCCGATGCCGCCAATACACCGTTCCGCAGCCAGAAGGATACGAACTGGGAGGGCGCCTGGCGGGTTCCGTGTTTCATGCGCTGGCCGGGCAAGATCAAGGCGGGCACCGTGCTGAACGGCATCGTCTCCCACCAGGACATGCTTCCCACTTTGCTCGCGGCGGCAGGCGAGCCGGACATAAACCAGAAGCTTCTCAACAGTTACAAAGCCGGCAATAAGACCTTCAAGGTATGCATCGACGGGATCAACCTGCTGCCCTATCTCACAGGCCAGGTGAAGGAGAGCCCCAGAACTCACTTCTTCTACGTCAGCGATGACGGCGGCATCATGGCAGTGCGGGTGGGCGACTACAAACTGGTGTTTGAAGAACAGCGTGCAACCTCAACCCAGGTTTGGGCGGAGCCGATGGTAAAGCTGCGGGTTCCGCATATCTTTCACCTCCGCCGCGATCCGTTCGAACGCGCCGATTTCAACTCCAACATATACTGGGATTGGGTTTTCGATCACATTCCTCAGCTTTACGAATGTCAGGCACTCGTAGCGGCCCAACTAGAGAACTTCGTAAAGTATCCACCTCGCCAAAAGGCAGCCTCATTCAACCTCGACGCGGTTCTGGCGAGTTTGGCGCCAGCCGAGGCCGCAGCGCGGAACGCTAAATAGCTGTTGCTCCTTCGATGCCGGTGCATCTCACAGCTCAATTAGGTGATGCATCGCGCATCGAAGCGGTCTATTTTTGTTGGTTTGTGTCTGTGTACGACATTCAATCAGGACGATCGTGACTTTAGTAACCTGACAAATCGGAGCCTACAACTTGCGCCGCCGGAAGAAGAGTTGTTCCAGCCTTCCCTCGCCGAGAACTCTTTCAAGTTCGGTGAACGCAAAGAATGGAATGAGCACCACGAACACGATCGCGGTCAGAGAAAAAATCCCCCTCCAGGTGCCCCCTCCTAAATCCTCAATGCTCTGAGAGAAAGAGCGCCCGTGATACAGACCGACGGCGGCGTCTTCCAGAATTTTGAACGCAGCGAGGAGAAGAGAAAATAGCGCCGACTTTAGGAGGGTCGGGTAGATGAGAGATGTATCATGGACAACCTCGCCGAGGTGAAGATCTCTGGCAATGAGCATGACTTTCCCAAGAGCGAGCGCATTAATGATCGCAAAACTCTGCCGTGCGATATCGATGTAACGCTCGCCCAGTACGACCGATTTGTGCAGTTCTAACAGGACGAAGATCACCCAAAGGTAAAGGGTGATCACTAGATATTCCTTCAGCTCGTGATAGGCTTTCTGCTTCAGGGTTCCAGTTGACGTGTCCATATCATTTTCCTCCATAATATTGCACGCAGAGCACTTGTTTGAAAAAGCTGACTTCCGTTAAGTGGGCGTAGCGGGCTGGCTACCCCTGGCACCAAGGATTCCCTGCTGTAACTCGAAAGCAGCCTGCGCATGAAGCGTACCTAATCCCTTCCGCCACGCGCCATCCGCGTCCGTTCGGGCCCTGCCTGGGAGTCTCCGGTCCGGAATTCGGTCATGCTGCGCGCAATATCTTTTGGTTTCTCTGTGTCGACGCCTGTGTCTTCAGATATGTACGTCAATTGTGTGGGGGCCGCGAAGCGGGTACCGGAAGCGGCGACTATTTCCGCTATCTTCAAGATCACGTCCTGTTGGATTGTGGTGAATTGTGCGGTGTCGCAGGTGTTGACGTAGGCCCACAACGACAATTGAAAGGCAGCGCCGGCAAAGTTCGCCACCCGAATTCGCGAGGTTCCCGATTCGATCCCCGGGTGTTGATCCAACATGCTCTGCACGCGATCGAGCACGAACCGTAGCTGTTCCACCTCTGTTTCAATCCGCAGTGAGAATGTTTGGTTGATCAGGCATTTCTTGCGGGATTTAGAGTTTGCGAACTGCATTTGTGCAAGCAACCCATTAGGAACGACCAGCAGATTCTGGTCCTGTGTTCGCAACTTTAGCGAGCGGAGGCCGATATCCTCGACAGAGCCAACTTGGTCGCCGATCTTGCAGAGGTCACCAACCTTAAGAGCTTTGTCCATCAACAGAGTGACCCCGCCCAGGAAGTGCTGATTCAGCTTGAAGGAGTCCGCGGGCTTATCCCAGCACCAGAGCCACGAAGACGGCGGATATCAGTGCTGCTTGATCATCCGGTTGCCAAGCAATTGGGAATCTTCTCCTGGCTGCTGATCGTTCTGGCGCTAGCGGCGCGCCGTCCCGTAACCGCCATTCTGATTGGCGCCGTAGTCTTCATCGGCCTCGTGATCGGATTCATCAATGCGACACGGTGGCTATTCGGAAAGAAGTGAGTGATTCGTGAAAGGAATCCCGAGAGCAATTCAGGGAGGAATGAACTTTGGATAGCGGAGCAGTGGCAGCGGCTGAAGAGAAATCGCAAGCGCCGAGTGTGGAAACAGATGCATTGGCGGCCAAATGGGCCAGGCCGCAGAGACGGGAGGATTTATAGCTCTTAACCGTGGCCTGCGCCAGCATCAATGGCTCGTGCGAAGTCTCGGAACGGGCGCGGTTCGAGGGTTGAAGGAGTTCGACAAGCGGTTTTCGCGGCGAAGAGGTGAACCGGCCAGACGTAAGGGCGTAGTGAATGATGAGGCACCACACGGCAAGAGCGATCAGGGCAAATCGATTCAGGTACAGGGTGTCGCCTGCTACGCGAACGTTTCTTGCCGCTGGCGCGCCTCGGAGGACCTCTCTTTGCCGGTGTTTAAACGCGCGGAAGCATTTCCGGTGGCCCTTGTGTTGACCAGCAGAGGCACTGGCCTCCCTATGCAGGTTGCTGGTCGCAGTGTTGGAGCTGATGCGTCCCTATTTCAACTGTGTTTACGGAAGGTAAACGCAACATGCCGAACGAAGTCTCACTTTCCGTTTTAATCCGCGGCTTACTCGAAGAGAAAGTGGACCGGCAAGGCCCCGAACCTGCGCATCCGACTTCGATTCGCCTGACGGCAGCGGTTCGCGAATGGGTGGAATCGCAGCCCGAGCTCTTCACACTTCGGTCAATTCGATCCTTTTGTGTTGTGTCGAAGGAGTGATGTTGGCAAGCGAAGCAGAGTTTCGTGAAGAAGACTCGAGGAAGGGGCTCACCTCTCTGGGGGCATCAGACGTCCTGTCCAGGGCGGGAATTGACGAGAATTCGCCGACGGATGACAAACCTGCGTGCATACGTCCGGGGCTGGACCCGCGATCCACTTAAGCTACCAGCGGCAACGGTACTGAGTGCAGTTCGCGCTGTGATCGCGAGGCGAAAGGAGGGCAACCTGTGGCGCATACCTCGATTCCGCTATTTACCATGGCTGCAATGACGTGTGTCATTGTCGGCGCAGCCATTGGGATCTTAAGCAGCCTAGGCATGTCGCTCACGTTAATCGCAGTCTTGCTGTTATGGATGCCGGATTGGAAGCGTGGATTCACGTGGGCTGCCGTGGCGGGCACCTCGTATGTGGCTGTTTGGCTTGCTTGCAGTGGAAGCTGCCTCCGATCCGGGATTTACAGGAAGAATAAGCGCGGTTTGAAGACAGTGAAACCAGCGGACAAGTCCACCCAGTTAAACGAGGTTTGTCGAAGCGCGAAGAAGATAGAGAGCCACAAACGGCATAGGAGGAGATCATGAGCACGGCTGCTGTTTTAAGTAGGCAGGCATCGGAAAGCAAGAACGAAACCGACGCGGTTGGAATCACTGCTGCTGCCACTCCATTAAACACAAATTCTCGATCGGCGGGCACGAGGGATACATCACGGTCGGCATGTTTGAAGATGGATCTCCTGGTGAGATCTTCATTACCATGGCCAGGGAAGGTTCCACGATCTCCGGCTTGATGGACTCCATGGCGGTGGGAATCAGCCGGACACTCCAATATGGAGTGCCGCTGAAGTTTCTTGTCGAGAAGCCCGTTCGTTTCGAACCGAGCGGATGGATCGGCAATCCGCAGATTCCTTATGCGAAGTCGATTATGGATTACATCTTCCGCTGGCTAGGCGCGAAATTTCTGTGCCCGAAATATGACGCAACCGAAGTCGGCGAAAACTGGATTCTCCGGCGGACTGAGACCGATCCACAGCAAAGCCTGCCGGCCACCGGATACGGAGAAGGATGCCTATAACTTCGGAGCAACGGTCAAGCTCTGCCAGGACAGGCCGGATCTGATCGGCGAGACCATTACTGATGAGGACATCAGCTTTACTGCGCTGGCAACAGTAACACACCGGGATGGAGATTGGAACTAACTAATATGCAAAAAGCAGGGGACATACTATTTGACGGGATCGCAGATGCGGTCGCAGAGAGATTGCTGAAGATGCAGTTTCGGCCAAATCGGCTGCTTACAGCGGAGGAGGCAGCTCAGTACTTAGGCTTGAGCGAGGACGCCATCAGGGACTTAGTAAATCAGGGCAGGCTCATACCAGTCAGACCTACCCGCAAGCTACAGTTTGACATTCGCGATCTCGATGCCTTCATTGATTCGCTAAAGGGCTGAAAATTCGCCGGTGAAAATTCGCCGGTTGCGATTTGTAATTAAATGTAACACAATCGGCGACATGGCGAAAAAATCACCCAAAGCACCACCTAAACTCAGCACTGTCTTTTCGGCTCGGCTGCCGGATGAGATGATAGCCCGGCTGGACAGGCTAGCCGACAAAGAGCACCGCACCGGGAACAACATGCTTACCCGCATCCTGGAGCGGGCGCTCCCCATTGAGGAGAAGCGGCCCCATGAGTAACAAGCGCGCTTACGGCACCGGCAGCGCCGTACCTCGCGGCGGGGGCGTGTACCAGCTAAAGTACCGCCCCGAGTGGGCCGACAAGCCCCTATTCAAACGTGTTCATGTCGAAGGCAACAACCCGCGCAAGCAAGCCTACGAGGCGCTGCAAGCTTGGGTGGCTGAGCTGGACGCGCATAAGAAACAGCCCGTCGCTCTCTCAGTGGAGACTCTACACGATCTGCTCATCGCGGATTACCGAAGAAGGAAGCGCGAGACTACCGACGACACCTCGCACAAGTGGAAGAAGCACATCGACCCATACTTCGTCGGGCGGGATCTGATCGACATCGACAGCAACGATGTTGAGAAGTATGTCGATGACAAGCTGGCCGAAGGGCTATCTAATGCCACGGTCAACCGGCATGTATCGTGGCTGCATAAAGCGGTGGTGCTGGCCCGCAAGCGGCATCTGACGAAGGCGATATTTGATCTAGAGAGGCTGGATGAACGGGCTGGCATTAGGCACGGATTCATTAGCCACGATGAGTATCTGGCGATCATGCGCGAGCTGCCTGCGCATCTGCAAATGCTGTGGTGCTTTGCCTACCACTGGGGCATCCGCAAAGGCGAGTTGCTAAAGCTGCGCTGGGAGTGGGCGCTTCCCTATCTCACTGATGACGAGCCGATCATCAAGATACCGGGCTTTGATCGGCAGACGAAGCAGCGCATTACGAAGAACGGCGAGCCTCATACGTTGCCGCTCTATATGCCCGAGATGCTTGAGTTCCTGAAGATGGCGCTGAGCAGCCGGGCGAAGGACTGTCCATATGTCTTTCAGTACCAGGGCAGACGGCTGCGGAGTCCCAGGACCGGCTTTGAGAACGCGCGGCGGCGCGCTGGCCTGGAGCATGTCTTGATCCACGACACCCGACGTACTGCTGTGCGCAACATGATCCGCGCCGGCATCGACAAGAAGCGGGCCATGCAGATCAGCGGCCACAGGACAGATAGTATCTTCTACAGGTACGATATCGAGGCCGAAGGGGATGCGACAGAAGCAGGGGCCAAGATGCGCGGCTACATGGAAAATGAAAAGCGAAAACATGCCGGGCGCGAAAAATTGGGTGCAAAATTGGGTGCGGCAGCCGTCGAAGCCGACCGGAAAGGAGTCGAGGGAGTTTCCGGTAACTTGTTGAATTGAAGTAATTTAACGTGGTGCTGGAGGTGGGGGTCGAACCCACATGTTCAGTGAAGAACGCGGGATTTTGAGTCCCGTGCGTCTGCCAGTTCCGCCACTCCAGCCGGCAATGAATCAACCTGAGTATAGCAACCCGGCTGAAACCATCCGGTCCGGCTTCAACCGCCAGTGACCGTTCATCATCCGCTCACACAGTCACGAGTGAAACTCTTCGCCAATCTGTTGCAGAATCACCCGATCGGAAGCCTGTCCCACCGCATACAGCAGGCGCTCAATCGGCTCTAGCCGCGGCTCATGACTGAGTTGAAACGTCTGATGGTGTACGGGCAGAACCCGTTCTGCACCGGCGTAGTTCGCCATGGCGAGTGCTTGTTCCGGATTACAGTGTACTCGGATCCACGGATCGTACGCCCCAATCGGCATGATTGCCAGATCAACGCGGCGCGAAGAATGCACTCGTTTGAAGGATTCTGTATACGCCGTGTCGCCGCCGAAAAGCAGCCGGTAACGGCCGACATCGATGACGTAGCCGTTGAAACCGCGGTATACATCGCTCCGCATACGAGCGCCCCAGTGTGCAACCTCAAAGGCGCGCACGGTTGCCGCTCCGGCCCGCACCACCTCATCCCAGCGCAGCTCGTGCACGCTCGCGTAGCGCCGCGGACGAAGCAAATCCGCTGTTCGAAACGCCGTGACAACGTGCGTTCTTGGATCCTCGAGCTGCCGAAGGCTGGGAATATCGAAGTGATCCATGTGCGCATGGGAGAGCAGGATCACATCGATTCGGGGTAGATCGTTCACTGGTGCCGCGACTTCCACAAGACGCTTAATTCCTACCGTGAGTGGCCCCAGACTAATGCCCACGCGCGCGCTGAACACGGGGTCCGTAAGTATCGTGACACCATCCGCTTTGATCAGCACAGTGCTATGCCCTAACCAGGCAGCATGCAGGCCGGTATCGGGCCACAGCTTCGGCATCGGCCGCAGCGCAGGCGGAATGGTCTCCCGCTTATACTCTTTTGAGATCTCGCGAAAAAAGGCCGGGGCCGCGCGTCTTAAGAACCGCGCCGTCTCTGGAGCTCGTGTTACGCGGCCTGAAAACGTATTGTTATGAGGAATATGCGACGGCCTGTGGAACTTGGGAGTGCTCACCACGCTTGTTAGATGCGAACCGCCGGTTTATGCGCTGCAACCATCCACCTCAATGATCGCAGATCGAATTGGCGGCGGCGGCGTTCGTAAAGCTTGCCTCCACTATTCCTGTCGAAGCGCAAGCACCGGATCAAGACGCGTGGCACGGCGCGCGGGCAGGTACGTCGCCAGCAGCGCAACAACTGTCAATACCACCGCAACGAGGGCGAAGCTGAGCGGGTCTACTGATTTAACCCCGTACAACAGGCTCGATAACACGCGCGTCACCCCGAACGCGATTGCAAGCCCCGCAGCCACTCCGATCAGTGCCGGTGTCATGCCTTGTCTCACAATCAGTTTCAGCAGTTGGGGCCGGTTGGCGCCCAGGGCCATGCGGATGCCGAGCTCCTGCGTCTGCTGCTCCACGGCGTACGACATCAAGCCGTAAATTCCTATCGCGGCCAGCACAAGCGCGATTCCCGCGAATATGCTAAGCAGAAGCATATTGAAGCTTTGACGCGCCGTTCCTTCGACGAGCACCTGCTCCATTGTCCTCACCTTGGATATTGGCAGCGAGGAGTCGACGGCTTGAAATTCACGCTGCAAAGAAGCTCTGAGCGTATTCGGATCCATCGACGAACGGATACACCAGGAAAGCGGGATAACGTTGTTGGCCAACTGTGTCAAGCCTTCCGGAAGCTGGCTCTGCGGCACATACATGACACCAACGTCCGCATCGGCGAGCCCCGTCTCGCGAACATCCCCGACGATTCCGACAATTTGTCGAGGAAGGTCATCGAACTCCGGTCCCAATCCCTTTCCGATCACGATCACCTGCCCGACCGGATCTTCCCTTGGCCAGTACTTCTTTGCCATGGCGCGATTGATAATCACCACTCGGGAGGAATTCGCGACATCGCGCTCGTTCAGCAGACGACCCCGCAGGAGCGGAATCTTGAACACAGCGAAGTAATGCGGCGAGATGAAGCGGTATTGTTCGTCGCCGTTGTACGTGTTGCCCGCCTTCGGCGGTTTGCCGACAATGTTGAACGGAAGGTCGACTTCAATATCGGTGGGCAGAGCCAACGCAATCGATGCAGCCTGTACGCCGGGCACCGCTTCCAGCCGGCGCGTCACCTGGACAACCAGGTTATCCACTTTTGCCGTAGTGGAATAGTTGCCACCGGCGAGTGACGTCTGAAGCGTGAGGACATTATGTGGGTCGATGCCTGGATTCGCGTTGCTCAATCCGACAAACGTTCGAATCAGCAGGGCCGCCGAGGCCAGGAGAACCAGTGCCAGAGCCATTTCGGCTCCAACCAGAACCTTCCGCATACGATTCTGCTTGCGGCCGGTAGCCGAACGGCCGCTCGCTTCCTTTAGTGTGCTGGCGAGATCAGGGTTTGAGATCTGGAGCGCTGGAAAGAGACCGAACACGACTCCAGTCAAGAGGGATACGCCGAGTGTAAAAGCTCCCACTCGCCAGTCAAGAATCGAGAGCACACCCTGAACGTGGTCCTGATCCGTCAGTCGCGGAATATTGCCGGGAACAAGCATCAGCAGGCTTTTTACGCCCCAGGCGCCGAGGAGGAACCCCACCACGCCGCCGACGGTCGCGAGCACGATGCTTTCCGTCAGAAGCTGCGATACAACGCGCCGGCGGCTCGCTCCAATCGCCGCGCGGATCGCGAGTTCTCTCTGCCGTGCTGCGCCGCGAGCGAGCAGCAGGTTCGCCACATTGGCGCAAGCGATCAGCAGAACAAAGGCTACCGCGCCAAGCAAAATCAGCAAGGCTGTTTTCACTTGGCCGACCATCGCCTCCCGCATCGGGATAACTGCCACGCTTTCGCCTTTGTCCATCCACTTGGGATTGGTTCGCCTGAACTGTTCGCCGACAAGCTTCATCTCTGCGCGCGCTTCTTCTAGAGTGATGCCGGGCTTCAATCTCGCGGCCGCCGCAAGGTAGTGCCCCTGGTTGGTGCTGTTGGGGTCGGCTTGCAAAGGAATCCAGACATCCGCAGGAGGGTCAGGGACGAAGGTGTGCGGCATCACGCCCGCAATCGGATAAGGTTCTCCGTTCAGCGTAATGGTCTTGCCGATAATGGTCGGGTCGCTGCCGAAGTGGGAGCGCCAGATCGATTCACTGATAATCGCGGCTTTCGGGCCGTTCGGCGAGTCTTCGGCTGCACTGAAGCTCCGGCCCATCATTGGGCTTACCCCAAAGACTTTGAAATAATCCGCCGAGATGTGGACACCCTTGATCTGCTCGGGCCGGTCGCCCCGCAAAAAATTCAACCCGGGTCCGCTCTGGTCGTATAACGTCATCAGAGCAAAGACATTGTTGTGCCGCCAGGCCATATACTTCGGGATGGAATTGGAGTAACCTTCGCCTTGCGGAAACTTCCGGCCAAGTTTCACCAGACGGTCGGGCTGCGGGTAAGGCAGCGGCTCGAGGAGCACCTTGTCGACCACGCTGAAGATTCCGGTGTTGGCGCCAATCCCGAGCGCCAGAGCGGCGATCGCCACTGCCGTGAACCCCGGACTCTTTCGCATCACGCGAAATGCCTGACGGACATCAGCCAAGAATGAATCCATGATCGAAAAAACGCAGCCTATAGGATAAGAGTTCCGGTATTTTCATGGCGGACGGAAAAACGAAGAAATCCGGTGATGACGCGCTGGGCTTGAACACCCCGATCGACCGGCGCGATCTTTTGAATTCGACGTTATTGGCCGCCGGTAGCGTGCTATTGGGCGAGATTACGCCTCTGCAGTTACTCGCCGAGGAGGACTGGACCGGGTACGGAGGCGTAGGGGATTACGCGAGTTCGAACGGCAACACATACGACGT
The DNA here is from genome assembly GCA_019233755.1 of Acidobacteriaceae bacterium. GTDB lineage: Bacteria > Acidobacteriota > Terriglobia > Bryobacterales > Bryobacteraceae > Bog-105. The sequence continues at coordinate 17,720 of JAFAMD010000062.1, forward strand.
CATGACCGCAGGGCATAAGATCCGCGACGGTGCGTTCGAACACAAGCCGGTCGTACCCATCGAGACGCACGAGGAGTTCGATTGCGTAGTGGTGGGCGGCGGCATCAGTGGACTTGCTGCGGCGCTATTCTTTACTCGTCAGACAGGGCCGCATAAGACCTGCCTCGTTATCGACAATCATCCTATTTTTGGAGGGGAGGCAAAGCGTAACGAGTTCAACGTCGATGGGCGGCGGCTCATGATCCATCAGGGATCCGCTGCCTGCTTTCCGCCCCTCGACGGCAGTTTCCTCCAGAGTTTTTACGATTCCATCGGCCTGAAGTGGAGCGACTTTCAGTACCAGAAATGGTCCGGGCCCCAGCCCTCCATGAGCCTCGAGACGGCGCCGTATCCGGTAGGCGGCGAAACGTCCGGGTTCTTCTTCGGAGCAAAGTTTGGGCACCCCGAAGGCCTGTGGCTCATTGATCCGTGGGGCAAGCAGCTCGCCGGCGCGCCGATCCCCGAGCGCGCCAGGCGCGAATTGCTGAACATGCGCCAGGCAGATCGCAAGCCGTTTTCAACCCATCAGTACCAGCCGAAAGTGCATGGCGACGCCGCCTCGCGCCACCTCGATGGCATTACTATCGAGCAGCACCTCGTCGAAAAATACGGCCTCAGCGCCGACACCATCCGCACCTTCCTGTCACCAATCACCGGCGGCGGCTCGGGGCTGGGCGCCGATGTCCTGTCTGCCTACTGTGAATATGCAGCCGACGTGTTGCTTCCTTGGAAGTACAGCGAAGGTGCACAGATGTTTCCGGGAGGGAACACTGGTATAGCGCGGCTGATGCTCAAAACGCTAGTGCCCGACGCAATCACGGGTCCTGAAACAATGGAGGGAATCTGCCGGGGACAGGTCCAGTTCCCCGCCCTCGACCGCATGGGACAGGCTGTGCGGATTCGCACCGGCACGACCGCGATTTCCGTAAGGCATAACACCGACCCTGAGCGTGCCCAATCGGTACTCGTTGATTACACCAAAGACGGAAAACTGTACCGCGTCCAGGCAAGGTCGGTGATCATGGCAGGCGGAGGCTGGACAACGAAGCACATTGTGCGTGACATGCCGCAGCCGTGCCGCGACGCCTATGCGCAGTTCCATCGCGCGCCATGCCTGATGGCCAACGTGGCAGTCCGGAACTGGCGTTTTCTGTACAAACTCGGCTTGACGGAATGCCAGTGGTTTGAGGGCATCGGGAACTATCTGGCCATGCGCAAAGTGGCAACCTTCGGCACAGACCCGTCCACGATTAATCCCGACACGCCGACGGTGATTAACCTGAAAATCCTGTTCTCCTATCCGGGGCAGACCCTGGAGCAGCAGGCAATCCGGGGACGGAACGAACTGCTCTCCACTTCCTTCCGCGAGTACGAGCGGCGCATCCGGGAACAGTTCCACGCACTGTTTGCCCGCTCGGGCTTCGATGCAAATCGCGACGTCGCTGGCATCATTCTGAACCGTTGGGGCCACGCGTATCTGAGCCCCCAACCCGGCTTCTTCTTCGGAAAGGATGGTCAGCCGGCACCCGGCGAAGTGATCCGAAACCACCCCTACGGCCGGATCTCGTTTGCCAATTCAGACCTTTCGGGGATCATGGATCACCGGATGTCGATCCTCGAAGCCCACCGGGCTGTCCAGCAGATATTGGCAAAGGCGAACGCCTGAGCTATTCATAGCGCAAAGCTTCCACCGGATCGAGCCGCGCCGCCTTCATCGCCGGCCAGATGCCGAAAAATAGGCCCGTCCCTGCGGAGACAATCAATCCCAGCGCGGCTGCCCACAGCGGGACCGTTGTAGGCAAGCTTGGAAACACCAATCGGCTAACCAGCGAAACGAGCCAACCGAAAGTGATTCCCGCAATACCTCCCAGGCCGGTCAGGACCACCGCCTCTAACAGAAACTGCAGGATGATGTCCGACTTGCGCGCGCCGATCGCCTTGCGGATGCCAATCTCTTTCGTGCGCTCCGTCACGGAGACAAGCATGATGTTCATGACGCCAATGCCGCCGACCAACAACCCGACCGAGCTCAATACCACCATCGACAACGCCACCATGGATGTGATCTGCCGGAAATCGCTCACCATCTGCTCGGCGGTCGAAATCGCAAAATTGTCTTCTTTCCTGTAAGGCACGCGCCGGTCGATTCGCAGAATCACGCGGATTTGATCCTCCGCCCTGGCCATCAATCCAGGCTTCGCCGTAACCGAAAGGAAGTTCTCGTGCGCGCCAGGGTAGTCCTTTTGCATGGTCCAATACGGCACTAGAACGCGATTGTCCGGCTGCCCGAACAGCGAGGCCGGCGGCTTGTTCATAGAGCCGATGACTTCATACTCCTGGCCGTTTACCAGGATCTGCTTCCCAATCGGATGGCCGTCCGGAAAAAGACCATGCTCCAGATCCGCTCCGATTACGACTACTGGTGCGCGCCTGCGGTTTTCCTCTTCCGTGAAAAACCTGCCGAGGTGAATATCTACCTGGCCGCCCCTGGCATACTCCGCCCCGACGCCGCTCATGTTTACGCCATAGATCACATTCCCTTTGTATTTCGCGTCGATGATCGCGCCTGTAAGCGCTCCCGGCGATAGCAGAATTGTGCTCACACCCTGGCAGGCGTCGCAATGGCCCTGAATGTCCATGGCATTTTGATACGTTAACGGCTTTCGTGTCCGCTCTTCTCCGCTCAACTGATTGCTTCGGAACCCAAAGCGAAACTTGAACACCATGATGGTGTTCGGACCGAAGCTTTCAATCGCGTTCGCAATCGTCGAGTCCAACCCGGTCAGGATCGATCCCACCCCGATGATGGTTCCGGTCCCCATGACCACGCCGAGCACGGTCAGCACCGCTCTCAACTTGTGCTCCCGAATCGTCTGGAGCGCAAGCGACATCGCGTTCACAACCGCCAGCCAGTTCATCGCTCGGTCCTTAACGCTTCAATGGGATCCAGTTTTGAAGCCTGCGAGGCCGGATAGATACCAAAAAATAGCCCGACAATCGCTGACAGCCCGACTCCGAGGATCACGGAGGTGATCGGTAACGACATCGGAATGGAGGCAGCCGTCCGGATCAGAGTCGAAATAATCCAGGCCAGAATGACTCCGATCAGACCGCCCGATGCCGCCAGCATCGACGATTCCACCAGAAACTGCCGCAGAATATCCACTCTCCGGGCACCGAGCGACTTCCGGATACCGATCTCGTGCGTTCGCTCGGTTACCGCCGCCAGCATGATGTTCATGATGACGATCCCACCTACGACCATAAAAACCGAAACAACACCCACGGCCGTCGCCGAAATAGCTGCTGTCAGCCGCTGCCACAAGCTCACGAACGAATCGGAGGAAATAATCGCGAAATTGTCATCCTGCCCTGGGCGCAAATGACGGAAAACGCGCATCAGCATTCGGCTTTCGTCGATCGCTTCCTGCAAATGCTCCTGATCCCTCCCCTTTGCAACGAGGTTCATGCCCTGCGATGTCCCGTACTTTTTGAAGAACGTATCGGCGGGAATCATGACGAAATTATCCTGCGATTGTCCGAAAACACTGCCGAGTTCTTTAGCTGTTCCCACAATTTCAACTGGGAAGCCGTCAATCTGAATTGTTTTCCCTATGGGGTCCCGGTTCTCGAAGAACTGCTTACGGACGTCATTCCCTATGAAAGCCACCGCTGCATGCCGTCGCTCCTCACTATCACTGATACCGCGGCCCTGCGCGACCTGAATGTTGTTCAGCGTCAGTATATTGGCCGTAATCCCGTTGATGGTGACGCCTTCGTCCGATTGGCCTTCAAACATCACGCGGGCGTTGCGCGAGCTCATAATGCCGATACCCCGCAGCAAAGTCGCATGCTCGCGGACGAACTCGTACTCATCCTTCCGAATCTGAGGATTACGCTTTGACATCAGCATGAGCTTTTTCGGATCGAAACCGGCGAACGCCATGCGGATGATCTGAAATCCGTCCGCACCCATGTTCGACACCTTGGTTGCGATGTACAGGTTCATGCCGTGAATCAGCGCGGTCACGGAAATAAGGGTCGTCGTGGCTAGAATGATCCCGAGCAGCGTGAGAAAGCTGCGCAGCTTATTCTTGTTCAGCGAATCGGCTGCGATCCGGGCCGCTTCCCAAAAGGAAGCGCTCGGGCGATAGGTTCTGGTAATTGCCACAGGCCTCCCTAGGGAAACGCGACTTCATCGGCCTTTGTTCCCTGAAGCTCGCCATCCCGCAGAACGCCTTCCATCCAATCAAGCGCCGCCCTATCTACCCAGAACTTGGGCTTCCGCCGGGAAATAAATCCGAGATGGCCGCCGTGTTCTGTAGCGAGCAACTCAAGCGCCGGGTTCGTTTGGAAGGCTGAATGATTATAGACTTCGAACGGAACGATCGGATCGTCCTTAGCAGCAACTACTAGCGTCCGCACGCGAATGGCATCGAGAAATCGAGCGGCCGATTGTGTCTCATAGTACTGCGCCGCTGTTCCGAAGCCAAACAGCGGCGCAGTGAACCGGTCATCGAATTCCCAGATCGTTTTCACGTCACTTAGGCCATCCGTGCTGTAAAGATTCGGTGTGAGCACACTTTTTCGCCGAACGCGGCCGCGCAGACGGCTCAAGAATCGGCGGGAATACAGTGCGTTTGATGGTTTATCCATCTCGCGGACGCAGGCGGCCAAGTCAATCGGTGTGGAGACGGCCACTACGCCCGTGAGAGAGTTTCGTTTGGCAAAATTCACCCGCCAGCTTTAACGCCACATTCCCGCCAAGTGAAAACCCGGCCAGAAAAATCGGCCCGATCGCGCGCTCCCGGGTCCGCTCGATGATATGCAGCGTATCGGCGGTAAGGCCCGAATGGTACATCGTTTCGCAGAGCTCCTCCGTGTTTCCACACGTACGCATGTTCAACCGGTGCACCCCGAAACCCCGCACCAGTGCTTCCTGAGCGAAGCTTGCAATGTATCCGGCATGCGCCGAGCCTTCCAGACCATGCAAGAAGACAATTTGGCCGCGGGCTGTTACTTCAGGCTGGTGTTCGTACGCGACGATCGTAGTTTTACTGTCGATCCGGTATTGTTGGCGGGTAGCGGGAAACCGCACCTGATCGATTTCCCGACGCCAGAAATTGCCGGCAATCGTGAGCAGGTGCGGATTCCGCCAGATGGGGTGGAATGGGGGTAGGTTCTCTGGCCGCAACTACAATTTTAGCGGCAGACTCGTATTTACTGCAGCCGTTCGCTCTTCCTGCTGAGATCTTCGGAAAGAATGATCGCTTCGGCGAGTTCGCGCATGGGGCGCCGCAGACGCCGGCTTTCATTTCGGAGCCGCAAATACGCTTCTTCTTCGGTGAGGTTGTGCCGGTACTGCAGAATGCCTTTGGCCCGCTCCACGATTTTGCGTGTTTCAAGTTGCCGGCGCATCTCGGCCGTCTCTTCCTGCAGACGGATGTTCTCTTCCGCCAGGTAGGATTTCGTGATCGCTCCACCCATCTGCTCGCCGACGAAAGTCAGCAGCGCGATCTCGTCCGAGGTGTGGTGGTGCGGTTCACGGTGGTGGACGTTGATGACCCCGATCACCTCGCCCCCGCTGACGAGCGGCACGGAAAGGAAGGCTTCGTAGGTGTCTTCAACGAGAGCTTGGAAACGCTTGAAGCGGCTGTCGGCCGCGGCGTTAGATGGAAGCGCAACGACAGACCTGTGCTCAACAACCCATCCGGTAACACCTTCGCCGACCTTAAGCCGAATATTTCCAAGGTCGGCCTGGTGAGGTACTTGTGACGCTCGCAAAACGATCTCATTCGTTTCGCGTTCCATGAGATAAACGAGACACGCGTCGCAGTTAGTGACCTGCACCGTCAGACCAACGATTTCGCCGAGCATCTCGTCAAGCGAAACTTCGGAGCTGACGATGTTGCTGATACGGTGGAGGAGCCCGACTAGAGAAGCGGGGGGTTCCAAACTAGCAGTCGCCATACTAAAAGGTAAAACGCTTTGCCAGGCCGCATCAAATCAAAATTATTGATGCGATGTATCCCACAGAATTGACGGGGTTTAGATCAGCACGAGATCCTGCTGCTCCTCGCCTGTAACAGTAGCAAAATCCTTTCCCACGTACACGTTAACCTCCGAACGGATGCCGAAATCCGGCAGGTAGATGCCCGGTTCGATAGAGAAACAACTGCCCGGAATGATGCGCCGGTCGTCGTGCGATTCGAGATTGTCCATATTCGCTCCCGTGCCGTGCACCTCCGTCCCGATGCTGTGGCCGGTTCGATGAAAGAAATATGGGCCGTATCCCTTTTCTTCGATATAGCCGCGGCAGGTATCGTCCACTTCGAATCCGGCGATTTCGCGACCCGAATTTGTCCTGTCTATTACGAATTCGGATGCGGCCTTTCGGGCGTCGCGTACAACTTCGAACACGTTTTGAATCTTCTCAGGAATCGATTCGCCGCAAAAACCCGTCCAGGTCACGTCGTAGTAAACCGCACCTGGCTGGTCGAGCTTCGCCCAAAGGTCGATCAGAACCAGATCCCCCGGTTGAATGTGAGCAGTGCGGTCCCGGCTCGGCTCGTAATGGGGATCGGAGGCATTTGCGTTGACTGCCACAATCGGCCCGTGATTCGTGATGAGTCCTGAATCCTCGAAACGCTTACGAATGAATTGCTGGACTTCGTACTCGCTGATCGATTGCTTGGCGCGCAGCCGGGCGGTAACGAACTCAAAGGCCGCGCGGCGAGTCTGGTCCACAAGTTTCCCTGCCTCGACGTGCTGTTCCAATTGCTCATCAGTCCAGCGCGCTTCGAACAGTTGAATCAGGTTAGCTGAGCTGACGACGTCGACACCGGCATTTCGAACCAGCTCGAGGGTTCCGCCGTCGACAAGCGAAACATAAGGTATCGCGCAATTCGGTGAATACTGCATTGCGATGCGGGAGCTTCCGGTCAGCACCTGATGAAGTTTTTGTTGCTGATCTACCCAGCTTGCGTAGTACTGTTTCTCGCCAGGCAGGCTGTCGAGCGCGCCACTCTCGATCCGATGGACTAGTTTGCGTGGCTCGCCGGCCGCGGGAACGAAGTAGTACCATCGGCGGGTCGGTTGAATCTCGTCCGGAATCCCGAGAATCTTGTACGCCAATGGGTCGCGCCGGTGATGATCAAAAAACAGCCAGCCATCGAGAGAATTTTCGCGCAGCGCCTCTTGGATGCGATCCGTAATCATTCAACAGTGATTTTAGTATTCAGTTTTGCCAATTTGGCAGCGGAAGGCGCCGGGGTAGCGAGGCTGACCAGAATCAAGCTCAGGCAGGACGCTAAAAGCGCCGGATATACCGCGTCTATTCCCCCGATATGCGCTTGCCAGGTACGGGGACCAAACTGCTGTGCCAATTCCCAACCGACGGTGATAACGGTTCCCAGCAGGATGGAACTGATTGCTCCGGCCGTCGTCGTTCGCTGCCAGAAGAACACGGCCATCACCGCCGGAGTGACCGCGGCGCCGTAAACGGTGTACGCATAAAGCGAGGCCTTCAACACCGACTCAAACTGGGTGGCCTGCAGAATCGCGAATACCCCCAGCAAAATAACGATCACACGCGACATGATCAACTTTTTCCTTTGTGAGGCATGACGGTCGATAAAGCGCTCGTACACGTCATGGATCAGGTTGGTCGCAGGCGAGAAGAGATAGTTGTTGGCTGTCGAAATGACTTTCGCGAAGACCCCACCGAGGAGAATGGCGCCAAGAACACTCGGCAGTGCTTCGCGGGCGGTCAGCGGAATTATTTCGCGCGGACGGTCGGTGTGCAGCTTTGCGCTCGCGATCACCGCTACTGCGACGAGCAGTGTTTCAAGCGTGACCGTGCCGATGATCCAGCCGATAACAGACTTGCGGGCGTCGCTTTCAGATTTCGCAGAGAAGAACTTCTGATACATGCCCTGGTTACCGACCAGGAGCAGAAACGTAGGCAAGGCCAGCCCGATCGCACCGGCCAGATTGTAGTTTCCAAGCACTTCAAAGTGAGTGACTGGAAGCGAATCGTGCACCACGCGCCAGCCGCCTGCACGTGAAAGCAGCACAGGCACGGCAACGATGACCGTGCACGTAACCAACGAGCCGATTACGAGATCGAGATACGCAATCGACGCCATACCCGCCGCTGCCGTAAAGAAGATGACGAAGCCCGCAATGATGTAGAGTCCGGTTGTGCGCGGGACTTGCGGGAAGATCAGATGAAGAATGTCGCCACCACCAATGAATTGATAGCTGGTAATAATTGTGTACGAAATGACGATCGCGATGGTCGCAAGAACGCGGGCGGTTGAGTTGTAGCGGGCTTCGAGAAGATCAGGAACTGTGAATTGCGCGAAATGGCGCGCCCTTCCTGCGATCAGAGCAATCACGAGCAACCCGATCCAGCCGCCCAGCGGCTGCCACAGCGCGACGAACCCATTCTTGTAGGCATTCTCCGCGCCCGCAAGCAGACTTCCAGCCCCGATCCAGGACGACAGCAGCGTGAAGACCAGCACCGGCCAACTTAGGGTCCGGCCCGCAACGAGAAAGTCTGTCTCGTTCTTAACCTGCGTCGCTTTATAAGCCGTTATGCCACACAACAACAGAATGACAAGCGACACCGTAATGGCATAGATCATGAATCGACTATCTTAACGGGCGCGCGGAAATTGTCGACCGCCGGTCATCTTGCAAGGCGCACGCTGCGGCTGTTGTTAATAAACGGGGGCGGAGCATACCCGACCAGGCAGTATTGATCAAGCGCAAATAAAACGACCGATTCCAGTCCTGCAGACTGGGCGATATCCGCCTCTTTCTTCCAAGCCGTCCAGGCATCACTGATTCCAATTAGATGACTGCGCTGTCCGTTCGGGAAACCTTTGGCCGCACTCACACCCATCGAATACCCGCTTTGATCGAGGTTGTTCGCGGACGTGAACGTAAAACTCTCCGTTTTCAGACAGGCCAGATTTGCCGGCGTCCAGTCGGCGGTCGGATAGTTGATCAGCTCATTGAGCGGGCTGTCGTTCGTATCGGTAGGATAGAGCACTTCGAAGCGGGCCCCGGAGAACTGAGCGATTACCGCGCCACGAATTGCCGATGTGTACGCCGCAATCAACGTAGGAAGGAAAGCAGTCTCGTTCGGAAAAGCTGTGGGGTCGACCGTATTGCTCATAATTGTTTGCATCGGGACGCCGTACCGTGCCTTGAACTGCTGTTGCGTGTAGGCATCGTAAAATGGCATGCTGACGTTTGCCTTGGGATAGTACCACCATTGGACTTCGCCGAATTGCAGGTATGGCTCAAGCCCAACAGCATTCTGCAGCGATGCCATTTCGACGTACACCTGCGTCCAGAAAGCAAGCGAGGCAGGCGAGAAGTTGGTCTGTACAGAGGGCGTGTGCAAGACAACCGGGGTTCCGTCGGCATAGCACTGAGCGATGCCGGCGGCCCCGGAAGGGTCAGCATTCATCAATTCCATGCTGAACGAAGCTACTGCTTCGATTCCGTAGCTCTTTAAGGCCGCGAAGTACGCGCTGTGCCAATCGCGGGCAGCACGGTTTATGGGCGGTGTCGCGCTCAGATCCGTGCGCCAGTAGTCAGCAACAGCTATCAGCGCGCTGTTCAACGGATCCGTCGCATCCAGGTCATACACGGCACCATCCACACCACCATTCAACAGAGTCGATGCTGAGACGGAGGCAAGTGTTTGCCCATCTATAACAGGCCCGAATTGAAGCTGGATCTCGTTCCCTTCTCTCCCCATAGCCCGCGCTGTAACCGTAAGCTGATTGCCGGCGGCGGTTGCCGAAACCAGGTTTGTTCCCAGATTGATGAGTCCCGCCAGTGCTTGGGCCACTGTTTCCGGTGTATCGTCGGTAATAATCGAATGTCCTAAAAAAGTCGTCGTCGAGCTACCGGGAGCAGCGAGAGCTAAACCCACATTAGGGGCGCCGTTCCAGAACGCGTCTGTAATCGGCACAGTGGCCGATGCATATTGGGTTCCGGTTCGCACCAGTTCGTAGAACCATAAAGCGCCTGTGTAGTGGTTCAACCTGCCTTGAAAGCCCAGTTTGTTCACCAGCCAGGCCGTGCGCTCAGCAGGAAGAGATTGTGAGTGATACGTGTCCCAGTCTGTGGCCAAAGCCAATTGAGTCTGCGGGTTGAAATCCGGAAGGCTTAGCGCAGGATACGCGACCTCCAGGAAATCGAAGAAGAGCGAGTTTCCAGGCGGACCGCCGTGAGTCAGTGTGATGGTGTGAGTCCCTGGCTGCATGCTTCCTAGCGGACTTCGAATCAGTACATCCTCTTGGGGTACAGCGAGGTTCAGTGCCACAGGGGCCTGATCATCGACCTCAACATTCACGGTTGCACCGGAGCCAAGCAGGCGCGTTCCGAGATAGAGCTCATGAGGAGCCGTTTCGCTATAGGTTACCGTGCATGTATCACCCGCATTCGTTGTGGCGTGAATTTTACTCCCGGAATAATTCCCTGTGGCGAGCGACCACGAACCACTGTACGAGACGGCAGCATCTGTGTCCTCGATCCGGCGACTGCCGGGACCGGCAAACGAATACTGGCGGTTGTTGCCGGAAACACTCCAGTTTGAAACTTGAACCTGAAACTCCGTCTGCTGGAAAGCGGCCGTCTGCAAGTCAGCAGCCCAGGTCCAGCGCAGTTTGCGGATGCGATCGGTAGGAATGTTCTGTTGCGCCTTCAGGGCTCCGAAATCAATGGTGATCTGATACGTAGACGGGAACTGGCCGCCGCTGAAGCTTGCCGAAGGCTGTTGCCAAACGACCGCGCCATTTTCAGCGAATCCGTACACCGTGATGCGGTTTCCATTGGCCCCGAAAAGGTTCTGGTATGGCGCATTCGGATTTCTTGGATTCCACGTAACGACAATCGACGTCTCGTTGCTGCTCGCGCTGAATGTCTGACTGGATTGATTAATATCGGCTGCAATGCCGGCTGCGATAGCCGGCAGCTGGTCGCCAGCCTGTACGGTGTAAGAGTAACTTTCCTCCAGGAGAGCCAGACCTACCCGCCGGCCCACAGCAGGCGAAGCAACCAGCGTCATCGTAGCCGAAGCTGAAAGCACGCTGCCGCCAACCGGCGCGGCAAGCGGCGCCAGCGGCACGTGATAAATGATCTCGGCCGTACCCCCGTCGGGTGTTGCCCAGATGCGCAGGTTATCCCAATCAACAACAGGCACCAGATTTGATTCAATCGGAATACAGCCGATCCGCGCCTCCTGGTACGTAAGGACAAGGCCACTAAGATCGCCATTCGGCAAATTCCGAAGAGCGGGATGTTCAAACACGTTATTGCGATTCCATTCGACCACTGCCCAGTCGAACTGCTGCCGCCACTTGCCGGAGAGAACGAATCCCGAGTCGCTCGCCTGGCTCATGGCCGCAATCGCCGACGGCGTGAGAAAGTAGCACTGCAGATCCCGATCCGGAGTCAATTTATAGAGTTGTTCAGGCATCGACTTAGAGACGGATGGTTACAGTAAGATCCCGGCCGGGACTCAGTGACGTCTGCCCATTAAGTTCGACACTGAGCGTGACATTCACGGTGAGCGAAGCGCCCTCCTGTAAGGGAGGCAGCGTGACGCCATCGACCAGTGGATTGGATGTCGTGCTGTTCGACGGAATCGCCAGACTGCAGTAAAGCGAACCATTTTGCAGAACATCAATCAGGAGCGTGTAACCAATGGCCGGCTGGCTGACCGATGCTCGTATGTCGCGCACCGCGTGCGAAGCTTCGACGATAAGAGGCGGAGCAGCGTTCTGCTGCGTTGCCAGATACCCGCTCACCTGGATAGAGAATTGTCCACCTGAAAGAGTTCTTAGTCCGCCGTCAGGACCTGCGGTATAGCAAAGCTGAGTTGCCTCGCTCTCGCCGAACGAGTTGGTGACAAAGAACTCCGCAGCACTGATTCGGACATCCGGCAGACTCGCGATGTGTAGATAGTTACTGGAAGCACGGTTCTCAAAGAAACCTGGAGAGAACGGAACAATTAAAGTCGAGGTATCTAGATGAAGCACTGCGTCGCCTGCGTTGTGTGTGGTGGAAGCCGAGGCGAGTGCGTTTCTTACAACCGTGTAGCTGTTATTGGCCGGTTCAACCGAGAGAACGCTCATCAGTTCGGTGCCGATCTGAATCAGCGCGCCGGGCTGCGTAACCGGAATTTTTACAAGCTGGACCGTATCAGTATTCATGTCCAGAGGCGCCGCGAGTACATACGGACTAGGGGTCAGTAATTCGTTCCAGTAGGAGACCTGGAGCGTCCCACTGGTGATGGAGGATGTGTTTGTGAGATCGGCAAATCCAACTCCGGAGAGTGTCAACTCCCCTGCGCCGGAGGCTGCCAGCACGAATTCAGGGGCCATGGGAATACCCACATCACTTTGTTCACCGCCCAAACTCCAGCGTGTCAGGGGGCACAGGTCAGGCGAGGCTTCCAGATTATTCACATTCGCAGCTCGGCCCGAGATTTGGATGGTCGCACCTGCCTGATAAGGAATCTCGAAGTGGACGGGGCTGCGATTCGAAATAGCTGCGAATCTCCATGATGCGTCCGCGATAACAAAGACGCTCGTCGTATCCGGAATAACCGACCAGGTTGACGCTATCGTCAGGGTAGTTTCGTTATTGGATGAAATGGAGCGTTCCTGGCCCGCACCTGTACCTTCAATAATCCGGACGACTCTTCCGGCATACCTGACATTGCCGGCACCCATATCGCTCCAGCCGATCGTCATGGCAGAGAAAATATCAGCAGGGAACGGACCTGCGTATTCATAGCGATAGTAGAAGTTTGCGTGGTCAAAACTGGCATCAGGCGGACCGGACGGTTGCGGTGGAAGGCCGATATCGGTATAACTCGAGCTCACCTCAGCATTTCGGGCAATTTGATAGAGCAATTGCGGTGTCGTTCCCCTATATACGTTGAACGATGCGGTCCCCACGGGAAAGCTGAGCCCCGTAATGGTAACCGTATTGGTATTGCTCCCCTGGGGCACTGAGACGGGCACGGTAAATGATAGCGGCCCTTCGTTTCCAGCAGCGTCAACGGATGTGACAGCGTAGTACAAACTCGCTCCACCAGCGAGAGATCCACCGGTGGCCCCAGTTTGGGTCGCCAAGCTCAGCAAGGGTAGGTTTGGAGAATTCATGTGTGGCTTGACGGGCTGCGAAAACAAGACCGTAAGGATGTCCGTGGCCGTTCCGTCGCTCTGCGCCTGAATTGATTCGGCGACGGCGAAATCGAAAAATTCAAAAAAGCCGCTTGGACTATTGTGAGCGGTGAGCCCGATGAGAGGGCGAGGCGTTTGAATCTGCGCCGCAGGCTGGCGGCCAGCATTCATTAGAACCGCCGGGTTATCGCTGTACCAATCGTCATTATGGATTTGCGCCAGAATCGTTACGAGCTGGTAGTTCATCGACGGCGAAAGTCTGACGACGCGGAATGGAGCTCGTGTCAATCCCTCTTTCGCGTAGGTGATGGCGATAATGTCGCCCGGACGCACCTTCAGAGCACGAAAGCTCGTCTGGAATTCGATGAACAAGTTTCCCTTAGTGGACTTATCCAACTGCCGCAACAACACTCGAGTAGCTTGACTGAAATTGGCAATTCCGAGCGCCGTAGATTGGCTACTGATTTCGTAACCTATCAGCGCGGAATCGTCGGCGTCTACAACGGACAGACTGTCCTGCTGGTATTCGTTCGACTCATCCTGAAACTCCACACTGAGGCGATTCGACGTTTCGGCGATACTTCGTGAACTGAGGCGCACACTAGACGTTCCATTAGGGTTGCGAACAATACCTGAAAAAGGTCCGGACGCATCGCTGAACTCATAAACGGGCCAACCTCCAAAGAGCGGTTCAGTGCTGTTCGCGCCGTCGGGCAGTGTGGGTTGCTGAGCAGCCAGGGTCGTCTCTGGCAGAAGCTCCAGTAAGCCGGTGACGCCGTAACGCAGCATAAGGCTAGAGGCAACCCGAATCCCGCGCACGACGGTTGCCGCGCTTTGCCGCTTCGTCAGGATGAGGTTGCACTCATACCGCGGTACCTGCAGCGGGTTTCCATTCAGATCGATCGTGCTGATCAGTTGATCGCAGAACGACGCCGAAGCCGCAAAAGCGGGGAGGTTCAGATCTGTGATCGACCAGCCGCAGCGCAGCAAAATATCAAGAATTACCCAAGCGGGATTGTTCGTAAAAGTAGTCGCCTGAAAACTGCCGTCGGGATTGTATACGTCAATCTGAACGCCCTGCAACAACACCTCGACCTTTGGCAACGATCGCCCGCTGCTAATCCGATTTGGCACGACGATTGAAAGAATCGACATGCTGCCGTAGGGATCCCCTTGCGGGTTACCGCTTGAATCCGTGAAATCGAGATTAAAGTTACCTTGCCGAGCACCTGTTGTGACCGCGCTGAACCAGCCAGTGTTGGTCATGTCTTGCCCCGCGACGACCTGCGGGATCTCGATATCGTTCACAACGACCTTTAAAACGCCCTGGATCATCCCCATGCCGAGCAGGGCCTCCATGTGCGTCAGGTTGCCATCGTTTCGGGAGAATACGATCGGCGCTTTGAGCCAGCCTGTTCCGTAAACGATTGGCACGGGATCGTTATACTTCGCGGCATTATCAAGCAACGGAGACAAGTGAGATGTCTTGTCGCCGGCGGTGCGAACCATGATCGCGGACGGGACGAATTCAACACCGCCAAAACGACGGGTCACATTTCCGTGCGCATCAGTATCGAACATTCCCCGTTGACTACATTGCAATCGCGAATGGTCGCAGGAGGTAAACGCCTGGCCGGCTGTAAGGGTACCGGCGCCTCCCGCGACGTCGGCGGAATACCCGCACCGGAAAAAGCGAGAGTACCTCCCTTGATCACCACCATTCACGGCTTCCATTCTCTGATCGAGCGTTACGGGAAAAGTCCAAGGGCAGGATCGTTGAATTCGAACCTCAGGAACGGGAATTCGCTGCAGGCTCAGCTTGCTCGTAAAACTGAGGGTCAGCGAGTCTTCAGTAATCTCATCCGGGTCTCCGGCAATACCTCGAAACAGCACTGTACTTTCGGTCGTAATTGTCTGAGAAGGGAGGTCAACGAAAGCAAAATAGACAGTAAGTTGTGTTCCTTTCAGGCCCATTTCGGCGTTGAGTTCGGAGAGCAGCGAGTCCGCGTTCGCTAGAACAAGCGATAGCTGAGAGATGCCGTCCATTGCGTCGTCGGCGGCCACTTGCAGATCGAATAGATTGTGCTTCAGGACGCGTGCGGAATACTGCTGCCCGTTAAGAACGATAGGATGCGTGCTCCAATATTCCGCATCGCCTGATGGTAAAACGCACTGAAAGAACAAGAGCGGTGTGTCGGTTTCTGCGAGTTGCTTGACCTGATTGATGGTGGCCATGTATCAATCCTCAATGGCGGTTTCGATGCTGAATTCCGTTGCGAATAAGTTGGGCGCCTGTGCTGTCACCGGAAACTGATCGAGTCCCCAGTGAGCAGTCGCATAGACGCCACCCTTCTGAGCTGTTGGGCGGTACCGCGATGGAGCAATTTGCGCTTCGAGTTGTGGCCCATAAACAGTGACTTGCTGGCCAGGGGCCAGTTGCACTCCAACAGTCAGTTTGGTCCCCAGGTCGTTCAGTACGCCTGCACCGGCGATCCGGTTCCATGCGGAGCTGATGGGTATCGTCGCTTCAGCCTGCGCCGCGGAGCCCTGCCTCGACAGCACGATTTGAGCGGAAGCGCTGCTCATCGCGTAGATCGAGAAGCAGTACTGATATGCCGCTGGAACATTGAGAGTTTGTGTAATCGTCTGAACAGCTTGCCCGTTGTTTGTCAGCACGAAGGCGGTTGTGCCTCCGTACGGATCGGGCGCACCGCCCCGTACCACAATCTGGGGTGAAGTCGACCATACAGGTGCTTGCAGGTTCGTGCTGAATGCCAGCATATTGTCTGTTGGATCAATGAAGGTAAAGGAGCGCAAGGTGCCAGCGCAAGCGGCAAACAGAGATGTCAACAGTTGGAGATCCGAAGAAGACAGCGCACTGTATGCGAGTTGCCACACGAGCCTTCGAGCTGCTGCGTCCGGGAGCAAAATCATGTCTCCACTCGGGAGGACATTCTTGATTGTCCGGAAGAGGCGTGTTTTCCGAATGGGATACTGAGCGATCGCCCCCGATGACAGCTGCGGAAAAAAGAGACTAGCCATTGGTTTCGATCACCCAGAACAAGGTGGAACTCACATCGACGCCGAAATATCCGCTCACGAAGCTCGGACCACCAAATCGGCAGTTCGGAACGGCAGACCCGGTATAAGGGTCCGGAAATGCAAACGGGGAGTAATCACCCTGATTCGCTATGAAAAACGCCTCAAGCTGCCCGATTTCATCTTCAGTCAGCAGATCGAGCCGGATCTGCCATTGCCGCAACATCCGGCTTTGTGTGAGGTATCGCTGGTCGGCCCCGTCGAGGAAACGAATAACTTGAGCTCCCTGCCCCAGATTCCCCCCGAGTGGATATTGGGTTACAGCTCCGGTACTAAGGCTTGGAAAAGTGGCCACTTCAGATCTCCGCAATAACGTCGTTCAGCGAACTGGAGTTGAGCAGAGCCTGCTTAACGGCCTGGGCGATCTGCATGCTTTGATACTGAACATTTTGTGCGGGTGAAGCCGGTTGAGCCGGCGTCGGCGCGCCAGTCGCGTAGATCCCCGCAGTGTCCTTTGAAACGCTTTGCGCTTCAACCGCGACTCCGTCGTACACAGCATGGCCGTTCGCCCTGACATAAACCGTCTGCTGGTGTGAATCGGGAAGCTCGAACTCAACCAAAGGCGGAGGCGTGCTTATTCCGCCGAAAAGACGGGATAGACCGGAGAGCACCCCACCGACGCCGCCGAGGCTGCCTAGAATATTCAGCCCACCGCCACCGGCAGCACTCGCGACTCCGCTGGACGCCGTTTGACTCAATAACCCACTCCAGGCACCGGTTATGGAAGAAGTGCTGTTTCGTAAGCTGGAGGGCGAGCCGAATTGGATGCCTATGGGCGAAAGCTCGCCGCCGATAGCAAGGTGTTTCAGATCCTGCACGCTCCCAGGCTTTACGCCATCAGGCGATGAAGAACCAGCCGGAGACAGCGTTGAACTTATCAAATTGGTCATTGAAAGCGAGCTTGCCCGATCTGTCCGGCTACCGAATCCACTTACAACTGTTCTCAAGAATTTATTCGCGTTGGCCATATTGTCTTTCCGCCTGCCATTCGCTCTCCAGAATCAGGAGCGCTTCGGCGCACTTTGAGTCCATGTCAAAAAGCGAGCCACCGCCCTGGTCTTTCCAGATGAGAAACTGCTCGAGGTAAGAAGAGCTTTGTGTTGTGATGATTGATTTCGGGCACTGGATGGAGAACAGCCTTCCACGTGCCCATACGGCCCGGGCTCCTTCCCGCTCACCGTGATGGAGGAAGCCGCAATTCCGGGCCTTTGCCAGACCGCTTGCACGACAGCTATCGCATTTCCACGCGGACGGCGACGAGAACTGGAAATGGAATGCGATTAGAAGTTTTTTCTTTCGTCTTCCGAGAGGCCTGTCGCCGAACGGATGGCCCCGATCGCTTCCTCCAGAAGATCTTCTGGCCCCTTTTCAATAGCCAGTTCGACCTCCGCCGGCAGCCCGTCTATGGACAATCCCTTTATCTCGGCAAGTCCCCATTGCAGATAGACCCTGCGCGCCAGCAAATCAGCCAGCGACGCCTCCAACTGATCTGCTGCATCACCAGCGCGAAGGAACTCGTTTCTTAGTGTCAATTCGCGGACACGGTTAGCGAGTTCGATGCGTTGCGATAGCGAACTGCGGCGTACTGCGAAACGGACGCCGGGCAGAACTGAGCTTTCCTGCCAGACAACGGTCGAGTAGGAACACGACCTAGGCGAAGGCGATGTAAATTTCGTCATTAGCAAAACCTTGTGCGAGATTATTCTTGAACTGCCACTGGAGCCTGGTCTCCGAGTCATCAAAGTTCGGAATTTCGGGAACGATCTGTGGCATGAAGATGCCAAACAATTGGCCTTGTTGCTGACCAAGCTGCAACATGGCCGGGACCGGGTTTCGTTGCTTTGCAGCACCATATAACGCTTTGGTTTGGGCGTCGTCCTGCGCGAAGAGCGTGAATTCCGAAACGACTTGCCGCTGACCGGGCACAATCGCCAGAGGATAGGAGGATCCGTACTCCCGGTTGCGTACATCGAGGTTATTCTTCACCGCGATGGTGGCGCCGGTCAGAGTAAAGAATTGATTCGCGCCGCCCAGCCACACCTCTCCGAGGTGTCCGGGAACAATCGAGTAGTCAAATGCAGCGAGGGCTGGCTCCGAAGGGAAATTCGAAAGGCCTGCCTGACTATTGGCAAAGCTATTTGAGTCCAGCAAATCCGCAGCGGGGCCGGAAAAGGCAAATCCGTGATAGTCCCCGTTGACCGACACTTGAAATTCATTGACCGCGACGCCGGTAATAAGGCGGCTTACAGCGGTAACCGGATCCCAATAATCGTACAGGCTGAGACTCGGCAGCGTCGTCCCGAGCGGATACGAAATCGATGGGGCGAGCGCTGAGTTCGCATTGGGCGTTGTGGAGAACGGAGCATTCAGATCAAAAGTAAGGGCATCCATTACGTTCGTAACGAAACGAATCTCATTACCAAATGCAACGGATGCGCCGGCTGAAAGGCCATGCGCGCTCGTTGTTGCAATCTGCGTCCCGTTCTGGACTCCGCTTACCAGGAGGCCGGAGTTGGATACTGGCACGCCCCCGAGGGCAGCCTGAAACAGCGGCCCGTAGGCAGGTTGTCCGCTGCCATTCCAGGAAGTCAGGTATGTGCGAAGGAGAAACGCAGTCTGCCGCCGTGCGTCCTTCGACGTACCAAGATAGGTTCTGGTGCCCGTTTTATCCAGTCGCTTCAAATACTGCAGTGTCTGGTGTGCCTGCAGTTCCACCGCCGGAAACCGGTTGGCTGCGGTCACTGTTGAAGCTTGACCGTAGGTTGATTCAACTGCGGTATAGAATCTGTTCGCGTTCGATGAAATGTAGTTGCCCATTACGATTCCCTATGTAATGCTCACGTTGAAGGTGCACGTCACTTTTGCCGATTGAACAAAGCCTAATCCCCCGGATTTTGGTGGCTGAAACTGGACGTCATATTTTCCGGAGAAGAAAAAGCCGTCTCCCCAGTCGCCTCTTTGAGCACGTAAGAGTTCCGTTAATGCCTCGACGTAGAAGTGAATCCACTGGTCGACCTGCGTGACGAGGTTGGCGCTGGCCCAAACCTCCGCGACCGCGGCGATCGTACCGGAAAATGAGCGGAATTTCTCACTCTGTTTGTTCTGGATTGCGTTGCAATATAGACAGACTCGCGGATAGCCTAATTGGGCATTCATATCTGCCAGATCAGGTGAGGCCGAACTTAGAACAACGTGAGTACTGTTGATAACCGGAATGTCAGATTGCGCGGAAGAGGCCAGGCTGCTGATCTGTTCCTGGAGGGCGTTGCTGCTGGTCAGTAGATTGCTTATTTTAGTCGCGGCGAGAAGGGATAGCGGCAGCATATCAACCTCGTCTGATCTGCCTTGAAAGGGTAATGTAAAAGTTTGGCCGCTGTCCGCCGATAGGATCCGGACCCTGAATAAGTCCGGACGATGGCATCTCCCAAGTAGAACCGACTGCCAACGGCGAGGAATTCTGACGCGTAAGCCCGCTCTGGCTCGAACTCGCGTAAATGTTCCAACCGGCAGCCCCTGGCGGGGCTTTCAACGCACCCTCGGCCATCGCAGCCGCCGCGCCAGAGTTGTCTGTCAGGACGACGCCATTTACCGGACTCAGCGCGCTTTCTTCACCCAACGAATCAACCCAAGCGGTCTGGATGAACATCGCCTGCGCCGGAATAGTACCAGTCTGAATGGATACGAGCGGCACACTAGGCCTAGGTAGCGGGTTGTAAACGATGCCCGTGCCCGAAAGAAAATACGCGTTGGCAGCTTGTTTAGCTTCCTGCTGATATTCCGCCAGCTTGGCTTGAAAGCGGGTATTCAA
Organism: Acidobacteriaceae bacterium; assembly: GCA_019233755.1. GTDB lineage: Bacteria > Acidobacteriota > Terriglobia > Bryobacterales > Bryobacteraceae > Bog-105. The sequence goes on from JAFAMD010000062.1 coordinate 37,880, forward strand.
CTGCAAGCTATAAGCCTCCGCAAAGAATCGGGACAACGCGTCAAAGCAGAGCCAACGGTGCAGTGGCGAAGTAACAACAACAGTCGACAATCCAAGCAGACGGCGATTCAGCCATTGCGGATCGGAGGTTCCGACGTTCGACAGCCAGAGCAAGAGCTTGTCGCCGATCGCGCTCGTAGCGAGCTCGATCTTAGTTTGTACATTGATTCGTTGAGACGTAGCAACTGAGTCCAAAGAGCTTTCATAGGTAACGAGGTCGCTCTCGGTCACGATATTTGTGTCAGTGAATAACGCCATAGCCTGCTATTTCTTTGTCGCTGGACTCTTGACCTGTTCCGGCAAGTCAACCGGCTTGTGAGGTTCGGCGACGATCGCAACTTGAACGCGCTTCGCCAATTCAGCCTTTTCTGCTACGGCTTTCGCCAGGGCCTGCTGTTCGCGATACTGCTTTTCTTCTGCTTCGTTGGCGAGCCTTGAGCGCCCTTCGACGATCATCTTCGCCGCTGCCTCTCGGGATACTTGGCAGACGACCCCAGGTTTGCCGCCGTCGGAAGTTTCAAGGCTGAAGACGAGCGGGTATGGTTCCGTAATTGTGGCCTCCGCTTCTCGCACTTTTCGGAAATACTGTTTGAGATCCATCGCTTGCTCCTGAATAAAAAAGGGGAGCTTTTTGGCTCCCCTGGGTAGATTTTCCTGATGCTACAGCTAGCTGTTGACCTGCACAGCAAAGTTGTTGCGCAGCACGCCGCAGCCGTAGAGCACGTCGACCGTGAATTGCTGCGCGAGCGTGTTCGGCTGATAGCTCATTACAATCCGGAGTCCGAAGTTGCCCATTTCGGCATATTCCGCCACTGCACCCGTACCCGGAAGCGGCTGGGGCAAACGACGGACCACGAGCCCCACCGCGTCGCGAGTGAAAGCGAGATTGTGCGTGTTCGGAGCGGCAGCACCGCCTGTGGTTTGAACGAATTGCGACCGGAAGATGAAGAAATCTTTCATCTTGCCGACATTGCCTTCGACCAGAGCCTTCAGGCCCGCTTCGCCCGAAGAATAATACTCGCTGAAACGAGGAATCTGGCGGATTTGGGAATAGGTATTCGAGTCGACCACCAGATACTTTGGCGCGGCCGGCGGCACCTTCGCGCTGAACAGAGCTGTCTCAGCGGCATCGATGACCGCCTCGGTCACCGCCGTTCCGGCTGTGCCAACAGGCGCATTTGCAGTGAACTGGCTGTAAAGGTTAAGGAGGTCCGTCTCCACCCGTTCGGCAATCGCGATGACCGCCGGCTGCATGTATGCCTTGAGCAGCTCCGGATAGGCGAGCGCCTTGGTCACGTCCGGAATCTGAAACGATGCCTCAGCGTGTGTGTTCAGAACTATTTGTGCGTTACCTAGATTCGGGTTCTGAGGCTGGACGGTGCCACCCTCCGCGATGTTATTCGCGACAAGAACCGGCGGAATCGGGACGTTGACTGCATCGCCAGCGTGCGCTAACACAGGTTCATAATCACGATTCACCAGGTTGCCCATGACGAGATTTCCCATCAGAGCAGGTAGCGCGTCTGCAGCAACGAGCTTGACGATCGCATTTGCAAGGTTGGCAGAGGTAATGATTGACATTTAGTCTCCTAAGAAAAAGAGCGGTACATTTCTATACCGCGTACCCTCAAAGCGGATATCACTCTTTGCACCCGCCGTTGAGGCGTTACGCCTGTCTCGACAGCAGCAGGCACCAATCGCGACACGTTAGGCCGAGCTCCTGCTTCGGCCGTTAGGCGCCACGTAAGGCCTGGGTCGCCAAACGCGAGATATGTTGACGCACGCGTTCGAGTTCGTCCTTGTTCATCCCAGGCTTAATCTTTTCGAGTTCGATACCGGCACCATCGGTGTGCGCGGGATTTCGAGATGGAGAGGGCGCACCGCTACCTCCGGCAATTCGAGCCGGCAACAGTTCCGGATTTTCCTGCACAAAATCCGCAACGTACTCCTGAAGCGGTCTCGCCTCAGGCCCCCTCGCCTGTAAGCGTCCGTCCTCAGTGCGCACAATATCGTCCTTGATTGCTTTGAAAGCCAGGTCGATTTTGGAAACTCCGAGGCGTTGGAGCTCGCTGCGTATTTGCGCATTCCGGTCCGCCTCTTCGGCCATCGCCCGGGCCTTGCGATTCTCCTCGACGAGCTGATTGAGACGAGTTTCGAGGCTCTCGCGCCGCTTGCGCTCCTCCTGCAATTCGGCTTTGTGCGCGGGCTCCGCTTTGCGCTGCTCGGCGGCAACGAACTCGTGAATCGCTTGTCTGACAATTTCCCGTATATCGGGAGGATTCGTCTGGTCCTTCTCAGTCGGTGTGTAGTCTGACATGAACTTCCTCCGCTTAGCTCAACTGCGCTTCGATCTCGCGCGCAATCTGGTCTTTCGTCTCTTGCCGCGCGTCGTCGAGATATTTACACGCGAGGCGCTGGAAAATTTCCCGCTTCAGTGTCGGCGATTCAATTCCTAACTGAAGAAGGCTGGTTGCCTGCTGCAGTTCACTGCTGAAGTCGGCGATATCCAACTCGTCAAGGCCGGTGACGGAAATGGCTGCCCCATCTTCCCGCGCCTCGCTGATAGCGGACATGACTCGCCGGATGCATCCCTTGACCATGGCGCCGTAAGCACGCAGGATCTCTTCGGTGATCGTGAAATCCAGCTGCTTGCTGATTGCGGAAACCGCGTGACCGCTGTTCATCTCTCCGGACGCTTGGGAGAGATAGCAGACGCGATAGATCTCTTCTTTCAAGGTCTCAAGATTCGCGGCGGCGATCTGGTAAACTTTTCCATCCGGCTCGGTCCATCCAAACTTGTCACCCGGACCCAGTTGGATAAAGTAACTCTCTCCTACAATCTGATCCCATTCGCGATCGGTGTAGATGACCGGCATCGCGAACAAACCCATCGTGATGGCCCACCCGAGCGCATTCGACTTGTTGAAGTGTTCCAGTTGCAGGCGAGCGGCCTTATTCATCAGCCAAAGACCGTCCGTTACCACTAAATCGAAAATCGGCACGCGCTTCTCCCTTGCAAGACCGTGAGTCCCTTCCGCGATCAGTTCAATGTGGGCCTTGCCATTGCCGTCTTCCACGCGCCGGTAAGTCTTATAGCTGGTCCGATCGTAGTAGTGCCAGCGCGTCTCGTGAACAACAGATAGCGAATTGAGGTCCGGCTGGCGTTCTATGTGGTGCCGGAGAACCACCCAATCGTAGTCGTCGCGTTCATTTCGGCTCCAGTTGATTAGCTCCTCGCTCTGATACCGAACTAGAAACGCACGCGATAAGCCAGCCCGATCTTCCTCAGCCCGGTTCTGAGGCTGCTCCGGGGATCGGGGAAAGTCAATCAGAACATGACTCCGGCCCGCGACAAGCGCGTCGATGAAGCAATTTCGGAAAAAGTCGGACAACTTGGTGCCGCGGCAATCGCAATCGTCTGCAAACTCGGCCAGGAAGGCACGGCCGGACGC
>JAFAMD010000050.1 GCA_019233755.1 Acidobacteriaceae bacterium
CCGAAAACTCGATGAAGGTCTTTCCGTTCGAAACGCGATTGATCTGAAAACCTTGCGACTGCAGCCAGGACGTTATCTTCTGAATATCTTCGTCAGCCGCGCCGAACTGCTCGCCGAACTGCTGCGGCGTAAGCCATTGGTGGTACTGTGGCGACCTTGGATACTGCTGATTCCGCAGCATTGTTTCGAGGGCTGTCTGCTGGGCCGCGCTGGGCGTCAGCACCAGAACCATACGTTCCATCGGCAGGTCCGCCGGCGCTGCGCCCTGATCATATTGCGCCCTGGCGAGCGGATGAACATTCCCCGGCAGTCGGGCGAGCACGCCATTATTGACCTCACCGGCAATGCGAGACTGCGGCACGGCCGCCTCAGCCCCCGCTGGCACCAAACAATGAACGGGAAGAAGGCAAAGTACGGTCAGGGCGCCCAACCGGCGTGTCCGGTTTTGCATTTCGAAATTTCCACCTCTACTACAGTGCCCGTAGACAAAATTTCTCTGCGGATGCAGCGGGACGGCAAGCAAGGATACGTGCTGAGACAGACGCAGCATTAGCTGGAACAGTGTACAGCAGATCGTAGATTTATCCGAGAAAAACGATACACGCCGGCGTGCCGACCGCGGTGTATCTGCCAGTGAAGACTGGCTTACCGGTACGTTTTTCTATTCGAAAACAGGCAACGGCATCGGCTCTCTGATTGCACGAGTAAAGAAAAGTACCAGAGGGGTCGATGGTGATGCTGCGAGGGTAGTCGCCCCGAGTCCATTCCTCTCCCGCCCAGGTAAGCTCTCCTTTGGCGCCCACTCCGAACCAGGCGATGCTATCGTGCAACCGGTTCGCGGCGTAGACAAACCGGCCGCCCGGCGAAACCCTGATTTCCGACGTGAAATTCGAGCCTGTAAATCCCCGGGGCAAACTCGAAAGCGTCTGCCGGCTGCGCAGGGTGCCATGCGCGGCGTCGTACTCGAACATCACAACCGTCGAACTCTCCTCCTGCAGGGAATACAACCACCGGCCGTTCGGGTGGAAAGCAAAGTGACGCGGTCCATCTCCCGGCGGCAGCGATGCCCATGGCGGATCGTTCGGCAGAAGTGAGCCTTTATCTTGGTCGAACTTCCAGACATAGATCCGGTCCAGCGCCAGATCGGTCGACAGGACAAATCGGCCCGATGGGTCCGCTTCGATCATGTGGGCGTGCGGCGCATCGTGCCCGCTGATCGCAAGGCTTCCGGGGGGTGCGTTTTTTGCGTGCGCTGACCCCACCGGCCCCTCATCGTGCTTGACGTCGTTCGCCGTTTCGAGCCCGCCGTCGTCACGTACGGGCAACACCGCCACCGTACCGCCCGCGTAGTTCGCCACCAGCACAAAACGGCCGGAAGGATGCACGCTCAGGTGTGCCGGGCCAGCTCCGCCGGAAGCGACCGTATTCACAAGGGTTAAATTGCCGCTATCCCGGTCCACTTTGTACGCGCTGACAGAACCGGAGCGCCCTGCCTGAAATTCGTTCGTCTCATTTCCCGCATAGAGGTGCGTCTTGGCCGGGTTGAGTGCAATCCATGAGGGGTTCGATTCATTTGGAAATACATTCCGCTGGCTCAGTTCGCCTGTAGCCGGATCCATCTCGAACAGATAGATCCCTTTCCCATGGCCTCCGCTGCCCTCCGGCCCTTCGCGAGAGCTATAGGTCGAGATATACAGAAGTGCGCGCCGCGCTTGTCCGTGAGCCTTCATCGCGGCGAGCCCTGATCCCACCAGAGCTGTACGCGCAAACTCCCGCCGCGTAGAAGGGAAACCTCCCAGATCGTTTTGTTTCACGCAATTGAGCTTATCGCGAAGGTCCGCCGAGACGCTCGAGACGCTCCGCCGCCGACCTCAGCGTTTCCGTTCGTTTGGCAAAACAGAAGCGAGTAAGGTTCGAGCCGTCGGCCGGATCGGAGAAAAAACTCGACCCGGGCACGGCCGCAACTCCAACACTCTCAATCAGATGCCGGCAACATTCCAGATCGTCTTTGAAGCCGAATGAGGAGATGTCGCACAAAATGTAATACGCCCCTTTCGGCACCATTGGCCGGAAGCCGGTTTTCTCAAGAATGCCTAGCAGCAGATCCCGTTTCGTTTGGTAATTCTGCGCCAGTCCGGTGAAATATGGGTCCGGTAGATTCAGTGCGGTGACGCCCGCCTGCTGAAGCGGTGCCGCAGCTCCGACGGTCAGAAAATCGTGGACCTTGCGAATCGGGTTCGTCAGGTCTGGCGGTGCGATCACCCAGCCAACCCGCCAGCCCGTCACAGAAAATGTCTTACTGAGGCTATTTACAAGAACGCAGCGTTCCCGCATGCCGGGCAGCGTGATCGGCGGTAAATGGCGCTCGCCGTCGAAGATGATGTGCTCGTAGATTTCGTCCGTAATGAGAAGGCAATCGTATTCTTCGCACAGGCGGGCGACCGCCGTCAGTTCGTCCCTTGAAAACACCTTCCCGGTCGGGTTGTTCGGAGAATTGAGTATTACGGCGCGACTTCGTTTGGTAAAAACGGCCCTTACCGCGTCGAGGTCCAGTGCCCATTCCGGCGGCCGCAGCGGGACGTAGCGACAAACCGCGCCGCTCAATTGTGAATCCGGCCAATAGTTCTCGTAGAACGGCTCAAAAACAACCACTTCATCGCCCGGATTCAGCAGCGCGAGCAGACTGGCGATCATGCCCTCGGTTGCGCCGCAGCAGACTGTAATTTCGCGCTCCGGGTCGAGGTCGAGTTGATAGAAACGGCGATAGTAGTCGCGAATGGCATCACGGAACGGCTTAGCGCCCCAGGTGATCGAGTACTGGTTGAGATCGTCCGCGATGGCTTGTTGCGCAGCAGCTTTGATCTCAGCAGGCGCAGCAAAATCAGGGAAGCCTTGCGCGAGATTCACCGCTCCATGCTGGAGGGCAAGCCGGGTCATCTCGCGGATGACCGACTCCTTGAACTCAGCTACGCGCGCGCTCTGAAAGCGGCGAACGGGAGCGACTGCCATGCTGCGATTGTAACGATGAGGACAGCGACCGGCGAACGGGCTTCTTCCGGTGCTTTCCTTTTGGTGCGGGCTTCGGCCGGTAGGCCGGCACATCGGGAACGGTTCCGGCATATAGCCGCCGGTAAACGTCCGCATTACGGAGCACAATCTGAATGTAGCCGCGCGTTTCGTGAAATGGCACGGTTTCAATGAACTCGGCCGGTTCGCGGAATGGTCCCCAGGTGCGCCAGAGATTCGCCCGCCCCGGACCCGCATTGTAGGACGCCAGTGTCACCTCCGTCTGGCCGCCATAAGAATCCAGAAGGTCGCGGAAATAGTACGTCCCAAGCTGAACGTTGCGGTCCGCTATCAGCAGTTGTGACGGAGTGAGCCGCCGCACGCCGAAGTGCCGGGCGAGCTGCCTGCCGGTAGAGGGCAAAAGCTGCATTAAGCCGTAAGCATTGGCATGCGAGATGACTTTCGCGTTGAATTCGGACTCCTGGCGTATGAGTGCCGCAACGAGAAACGGATCGAGGCCCTGTTGCCGGCTGTACTGTTCGATCGAACCGCGAAAGGGAATAGGAAACGCGAGCTGCCAGAACGGCACGGGCGCCTGATCTAGCGGCATGTAGAGATAATCGGGCGAGTAGGCTTTAATGTAGTGCAACGCCTGCTCGGGCGAGGCGCGTGCAACGGCCATTTTTGCGAGCTCGTATGCGTACACATTGCCCTGGTCGGCATCATTCCGCGCCCCGAATTTCAGTTCGCCCTCGGCAAAATCAGTCAGCCCGGTCATCTCCAGAAGATGCGCGCGACTGAGCCGTTGTGCGGCTTCCTCACCGGGATCGAAACTCGGAAACTCATTCCTTGGCGGCCACTTTACCGAGCGCAGGAACTCGAGCATCGACGGGTTTGCGGTGGCCGCAGAAATCTTGGGATCTTTCAGCCGCTCCCGCGCGAGGGTCGAGAAATAGGTATTCGGAAATCGCTCGATCAGCTGGTCATAGCAGGCACGAGCCGAGGCGTCATCGCCTTTCCGCTCTTCCAGCCGGCCCAGGAAGTAAAGTGCATCGTTGGCATCCGGCGACTCGGGGTACTGCTGAATCTGGCTGCGCAACTGATCGTAGGCATCATCAGCATCTTTGCGGTAGCTCTCAAACGTGAGGCGCCAGTGACACCAGGCAGCGCGCGGGTCACTTGAAAACGTAGCCGCGCACGCCCTGTAGAGCGGCAGATACGTATTCGGATCATTGTCGACACGCGCCTGATCCGCCACAAAGATCAACGCCTCGAGTCTCCACGGAGACGCGGGATGCTCTTGCTCGAGGTGTTCGAGCATAGGTTTGACGTCGCCATGGCGGTCCATCTTACGGATGCAGTGAATGAGGTAGTTCAACCGCTCGGCATCTGCCTCCGATTCATCCACCTTGAGTGCGGTCAGGTACTGAAACGCGGCTCCCGTATTGCCTGCCAGGTAATCGACTTCGCCCAACCTCACGCGGGCCAGGTCACGCTGCACTCCGCCGAGCTGCGGTATGGCGGCAGCAAGTTCAATCCGCGCGGCCGCAGGCTCTTTCGCCTCAATTAATTTCTCTGCACGTGTGAGCATCGCCGAAGGCGTCGGAGGTGGATAGGCTTCCCCCAGCTTCTGTTGAACAGTCACCAGCGCACTGGCCGCATCCGTAGCTTCCTTTGCGGTCGGGTAGTTGTAATAAACACGCTGGTAGTATTCTGCGGCCTGCGGCGCATCGCCGGTTGCTTCAAAAGAGCGGGCGAGCAACAAATCGGCTTCCGGCTGCGGGATCTTTTCGAAGTACTTTTTTACCAGTTCGAGCGCCTGCTTCGGGCTGTCACCGTCCAAGTCGGCGCGCACAGCGAGGGCGGCAGTCTCGCCTACAAAAGGTGATACAGGCGTCTGATCGAAGACGCGCGTCGCAGATTTTGCAACCTCGGAATAGTTCTTCAGACCGTATTCGGCTTGTGCGCGAATATATTGGGCATAGTCCTGGAGTGCCGGAGCTTTGCCCGATGCGGCGTTTGCATATTCGGCAGCGGCTTCGAGATTCCCCTGTTCCAGTTGGCGTTGCGCCACTGCAATCAGACCGGCAGCCCCAACCACCTTGGGGCTTTGCAGTTTCGGTTTTGCCGCGGCCTTTTTTGGCGCAGTATGCGTGGACGCCGCAATGCTCAACGCCACGGAAACGAACCCAATCGCCGTGAATCGGAGGAGTCTCAGGCCGCGCCGCCGGCCGGAACCGCATCTAAACCAGCTGGCCCGGATAATCTGCTCCCAACTTGTGCTCGTCGCCTTCAGCCGCCGTCCGGACAAGCTCCAGGTGGAGATAATCAACCATCGACGGAATGGTCATGAATTGCTTGCGGTAAGTTTCGCGTGCTTTGTCGATTTCGTTCTTCAAAAACACGTACAAATTATCCTGTTCGCGGCCTGCACGGCACGCTTCGGGTCGCACAAGCTGCATCTCGGCAACCGCGACGCGCGAGAACCGTTGCGCCCTGATGTGACTTGAGCGCTGTTCGTCGCTGAGACTCGCCCACGCAGGCAAATCGGTTATTGTCGGACGACTGACAGCTTGCGCCGGGCCACCGTTCGTCTCGCGAGGCGTCGCCGCCGGAGCGATCTGCGCGTGAAGGGCGATGTTGGACTGGCGTTCGAGCACGGCCGAAGCCATGCCGCCGATAAGTTCGAGAGCGTTTCCGTCGAGGTGATCCGGATCGGCGGCAAAAATCAGCGCCACCACGCGGCTTCCATTTGTGATGGGGAAGAGATAAGCACGCTCGCTGGAACCAGCATCCGCTAATGCCGGACCAACTTCGCTTGCCGTGCGCAGCGCCACCACCGGATCTTTCGACTCCACCGCGCTGGCAAATGCCCCTGCCGAGGACAGTTCGAGGGAAAGATCTTCAGCGACATCCAATCCTTTTTGGCCACACAGAGAGACTCTGCCGTCTTTGAAGGTAAATATCGCGCTCTGCGCCGCAAAATGCGACACGCCATCCAGAACGGCCGAGACCCATTCCGTTTCCGTGCGGTAATTTCGCAGCCGGCGAGCCGTCTGGTTCATCTGGTACGTAATCTGATGACGGGCGGCACGCGCAGATTCAGAAGTTTTCTCGTTGAATGCGCGCGTCAACGCCTCCCACGCGGGTTCAAGAGGATGCATGGAAAGAACAACTCAATCTTAGCGAAGGATCGCAGCTCTCGTAACTATTGCGGAAAAATAACCGCACCGGTATCGGGCGAAGCAGGAGACGGCGCCTCTGGAGAGATCGAATTTACGAGGTGGAGCTGGCGGCCCGAGCTCGTAAGATCGAGAATCAGTTTTCCCTCGCTCGTACTTGCGCCGGACCCTGTCCAGGAATCGTCATTCTGCAGTGCCTGGACATTGGACAAGCGAAGGTTCGGCGAGCCGTCCGCGAACGCGAAATCGAATGCCCCTGAAACCTGATCGAAACTGTTGTTCGCGCCCAGTTGAATATCCCTTCCATCGAAGGTCCCCGACGAGCGCACGTTACGCAAAATATTTACGCCGGTACCGGTGGTTTCAAGCCGCCCTTCCGCGTTGAGCATGCCGCCGCCCCAGAGAAAGCCCGCTACCGTACCATCAAGCCGCAGCTGCGGCGAGTAGGACGCAAGATTGACAGCACCTTTCGCTCGGATAAGCCCTTGCGTCAGCTTCAACTGCAACGAGCCGAGCTGCAAATTCGTGCCCTGCCAGATGAAATGAGAAGTGAGCGGGCCAAGATTCACCTGGTCTATCGAGAACTGATCGATCAGCAGATCGCCTTCGACGTTGCGCGCTGCCAGCCAATCAGGAACCGCTCGGCGCAATCGCAAGCGAGCCAGAATACTGTCGCGTTCGAAAGCCGGGCTCAACGCAGTTTCAAGTTCCGCCAGGTTGGCGGAGGGAAGCTCTACGCGCACGAACTCGGGCCGCTTTGCGGCCAAGTTGTAACGGTAGGAAGCATGAACCATCGCCTGGCCCATTCTTGCTGAGAAGCGGTCGAGCGTGAACCTCTCCGCATCAAAGACTACACTGCCCTGCGAATGCGCAAGCGGCACGGCCAAACCCGGGATCCTCAGCGATGCGTTCGCAAACTGGAACTGACCGGACCAGGAAACGGGCAAGTTGGCGTCGGCGGCGGCGGGCGCGAGGTTATGAGAATAGGAAAGTTCTCCGGTGATCTCTCCTTCCGCCAAGGCCTCAAGGGCGGTAGCAGGTCCGAACCAGGCTGCGATCGTGTTCTTGAGCGCGCTCACCGGGAAATCTGTCGTTTCGAGAAAGGCATCAGCTCGGGAGACGGAGGAATAGTAATCGCCGCCAGCCTGAAGAGTGCCGCCAACGTCGGTCTCAAGAGCCGCGGGATCGAAGTGAATATGAGTACCCGAGATCGTTACGTGAGCGATTGCTGTGCGCAGCGGCGGAACGTTGGGGAGCGTTGCTACCGCATCATTAATCGCAACGCCACCCTGGATACCGGACGTGCTGGAATAACCGATTACGCCATTAAGTGAACCGTTCAGACTTGCACCTTGCGGAAGCGCAAGACCCATTCGCTTGGCGAGCGGAAGCAGATCTTCGAGCGGCGCCTTATTGAGGGATGCAAAGACAGACCAGTCAGTGCTTGCCAGGAAGTCGTTCACGCGCACCCGCAACGACACCGGCGTGGACTCGCCGGCACGGGAGGGTGTGGTGTTCAGATCCAGACGATGCGCCAGCAGATCAAGAGCACCTCGATAGCGGATGCGCCAATCCTCGCCGTGCGAGGAGAGAAGGTCCCAGCGGTGGACATCTTCCAGCCGCAGCTCGCCGGTGATTTGCAGGCTTTGCGCGGGCCCCTCGATGTGGGCGTTGGTGCTTACCGTTCCATGCACGCCTATGTCGTGCCCTTGAAAGAGCGTCGTAAGCTCGCTCAGATTGCTGGGATCGAGCGTGACATCACCCTCCACCTCGTCCACTCGCCGGTCGGATACTTTGAAGAGCCAGTTAAACGATCCGCGAAGGTGGCCGAATCCGTTACCGGCACGATCCGTCCTGGCGGGAGAGCCTGAGAACTCGACGTAAATCTTGCCAGAACGGGCGGGATAGATGGTGAGATCGGTATCCGCCATATAGAGTGTCGTTTTTCGGGTACCGAACTTAAAATCAAGACGCCCGTCAGAGACCTCGAATGCAGGAAACAGATTGAGCGGAGTACGTCGCGGAGCTGTGAGCCGGGTTACCAGTTCGACAACATTCCAAGTGCCGTCGCTGCGTTTTACTAAATTGAGCGATGGACCAACCAGCCGCAGGCTGGAAAAGCGCATCTCACCGAACAGCAACTTATCGAGCCGGACGCGCGCTTTCAGGGTGGGTACATAGGCAAAAGGCTCAAGACCATACTGCGGGTCTTCGCCGATGACCACATCTTCCAGGGAAAAGCCGGGTCCCGAAAAGAGCGTAAAGTGCACTTCGTTGAACTCGACCTTGCGGCCGAGCGACGATTCAAGGGCTTGCCGGATCCTGCCACTGAAAGAAGCGGCGTTGATAAAGGGAGCGATGCATCCCAAGACTAAGACCGTAGCCAAGAGAGCAAACATCGCACGCACCCAATAGCGCGGGCGCCGTTTCGTCTTAGTTTGTTGCACTTCCTGAATGGACACACTTATCCGGCCGCTTCATGGATCGCTGGTCACACGTATCCTCTACTCGGTCCGTGCCCCGATTATAGCGTTTGCGGGAGACAGAAGTTGCTCACACAGACCAGTGCGTGAGCCGGCGCCAGGAGCGCGTGCTATTCTCGCGGTCGTGAATGGCAATCTATCGCCTCTGGCGATGATTTTCGATGTGGATGGCGTACTCGTCCATTCCATGCCACTGCATATGCTCGCGTGGGAGGAGTACCTCGCGAATCTCGGCGTAAAGGTTGACGATCTGGAAGCGAGAATGCATGGTAAGCGGAATACGGAACTGGTGCGGGATCTCATTGCTCCGGACGTTGCCGAGGACGCGGCTTTCGAACACGGAGCAGCCAAAGAGAGGCTGTTCCGTGAAATGCTGCTCCGCGACGGGATCGAGAAATACCGCGTGCCGGGATTGACGGAATTCCTGGAACGGCACAAGAACGTGCCCAAGGCGATTGGTTCCAATGCCGAGCCGAAGAACATCGAGTTCGTGCTGGAGCAGTTCGCCTTGCGGTCCTATTTCGCGGTGGCTGTAAACGGCCTCGAGGTCAGCCGTCCGAAACCCTTCCCCGACATCTATCTGGAAGCAGCCCGCAGACTGCATACGAAGCCCGAAAACTGTATTGTGTTCGAAGATTCGCCGACCGGCGTGGAAGCGGGGCGCACGGCGGGTATGCGAGTAGTGGCGGTGGAGACGACGCCAACGGCATTCAGGGGCGTGAATCTCCAAATAAAAGATTTCTGCGACCCGCAACTCGAGCCATGGCTGGCCGCGCAAAAAGCCATCTAATGTGCCCAGTGAGAGAGCCAGAAATCTCTCCTGCTAGAATTCCGGGTGATGTTCACTGGCATCGAGCACTTCGCGATTGCCTCTGCGAATCCTAAGCGGCTTGCCGAATGGTACGCCGATACTCTCGAATTCGAGATCACCTATGAGTACGCAGGCAACTACTTCATTGAGGCCCAAAACGGCGCGCTGATCGAGATTATCCCTGCAGAGGGCGCGCCCTGTGAAAGCGGCATGCGAACACCGGGTATGAGGCACATCGCCATCGCGGTGCGCGACTTCGATGCTGCGCATAATCAACTCGCCGCTCAGGGCGTAAAGTTCGAAGGGGAGCCCTATGTGAACCAGGGAAACCGGCTGGTGTTTTTCAAAGACCCGGATGGAAACCTTGTTCATCTGATTCAACGGGAGAAGCCGCTGCCGCCGTCGCGGTCCAAAGCACAGTAATTTCGTGCTTTCTCCTGCTTCAGCCGACCCGCAAGCCAACCGGCACCGCTCGCTATTCGGCCGCGTTTTCCGCGCATTTCAATATCCCGACTTCCGATTGATGTGGTTGGGCGCCTGCACCTCCAGTGTGGGCACCTGGATGCAGATGCTGGCCCAGAGCTGGCTGGTGTATCAGTTATCGAACTCATCTGTCTATCTCGGACTCGATGCGTTTTTTGGCCAAATACCGATTTTTTTGTTCTCCCTGTTCGGCGGCGTGTTCGCCGACCGCAAAAGCCGGCGGACGATGCTTTTGCTGTCGCAAGTCATCCAGTTGAGCTGCGCGTTTATTCTGGCGGCTCTGGTAGGCACCCATGTGGTCCGCGTATGGCATATCTGGTGTCTTTCCTTCACCGTGGGCCTGGCCCAATCGTTCGGCGGGCCGGCATATTCGGCCTTGATCCCGACGCTGGTTGAGAAAGAAGATCTGCAGAACGCAATCGCGTTGAACTCGATCCAGTTCAACCTGGCAAGAATCCTGGGTCCTGCCTTGGGAGGTCTGGCGCTGGCAAAGCTGGGCGCGGCGTGGTGCTTCTCGCTGAATGGGATCTCGTATATTGCCGTCATTTGCTCGCTGCTGATGATCAAGCCGCGTTTCGTCCCCGCAAGCACGGCAGAATCCATGCTGAAAAGCATGCGCGGGGGAATTGATTTTCTGCGGCACCGGGAAGGCATGTTGAGCCTGACAGCGCTCGCGTTTCTGACTACGCTGCTTTCCTATCCGCTGATCACGTTCCTGCCCGTCATGGCGCGCGATGTGTTCCACGGCGGGCCGAACGTCTTCACCTTGTTCCTGTGCCTGTCCGGCGCCGGGTCGGTCACGGGCGGAATTTCTGTGGCGGCAAGCAAAGCGAAAACTGGTCAGGCAAGACGCTCACTGCTGGTTATGCTTCTGCTGGGCGGCCTCATCACGGCGTTTGGCCTGTCGAAAATCCTCGCGCTCAGCACGGCGCTGGTTTTCGGAACGGGTTTCTGCCTGATGATTGTGTTCACTCTTAACTACTCACTCGTTCAACTTTACGTACCGGACGAGATGCGGGGCCGGGTGATGAGCGTGTACAACGTAGCATTCCGCGGCGGCATGCCTTTGGGAAGCGTGATTTGCGGTTATCTCATTAAGATGACCTCTGCGCCCACAATGATTGCGGCCAACGGATGCCTGGTGCTGCTGCTTGCGCTGTATTTTCTCCTCCTCCAGCACAAGCTGGCAAGGCTGTGACCGGGGCGCCCTGAGTTCTCCCCGCAAACGGCTGCCGCCGTTTGCGCTCCTTACAATAGGGGCAGGAAGTATTCATGATTCAGCGACTTTTTGGCCGGCCGGCAGTAATTGCGGTCAGCATTCTGGGCTGCGCGCTGCTCACCGAAGCGGGATCGGCCCCTGCCATTCAAACGGACCTGGCCGGTGCGCGAGACCGGCAAGATCTGAATGCACTCGACGGAATGATCGCCCGCGCGAAGCAGGCTGCCGAAGCAAATCCGAAATCGGCCGATGCGCAGTACCAACTGGCGCTCGCCTACTCCTATGCCGCCGAAGTGGCAATGGAGCTGCACGACAAGCGGAAAGCAGCGGCGTATGCGGAAGCGGGTGTGGATCCGGCCCGGAAAGCGGTGGCAGACGAGGACTCCAATGCGGAGTACCACCGTTTGCTCGGCGCAGTCTGCGGACAGGTCATACCGGCAAACCCCCTCTTGGGCGCACTCAGCTATGGCAAGTGCGCACAGGACGAAATCAACCGTGCGATCGAGCTAAACAAAGATCTCGCGCTCGCGTACGTCAGCAGGGGCGTCGGCGACTACTACCTTCCTCAGCAGATGGGGGGCGGTCTGGCTCTGGCGCTGCAGCATCTTGATAAAGCTATTTCTCTCGATCCGAAGCTGGCAGAGGCGTACTTATGGAAGGGCGTGGTCCTGCGCAAATCGAATCGGGACGCTGAAGCTCGACAGGCTTTCGAACGGGCGTTGCAGCTCGATCCCAACCGGCTTTGGGCGAAGCAGCAGCTCCAGAAGACTCCAGCGCAGTAAATGCGGCGGGCGCTGCTCGTATTTCTAGGCCTTGTCCTGTTTACATGGCTGGGGTTCGAACTGTTCCCCGGACACACGTATCTCAAGGGCCCGACGCAGCTCTATCTTCCGATGCTCGAGCGCCTGGAGAACCCAGGCTACTTGTCACGTGACCTGGTCGCGACGCACCCGAGCGTCACATATACGGTTTACGACGAAATCACGCTGTTTCTGCGCCAAGGCGCAGGAGTGAATTTTAGGGCGGCGTTGCTATCGCAGCAGTTGCTGTTTCGGCTCGCGGGTTTGTTCGGGGTGTTCCTGATCGCAAGAGCCTGCGGGTTGGGGGAGTTCTGGAGTTTCCTCGTTGCTGCGATTGCGAGTCTGGGTGCGGTTTTGCCCGGGCCGGCGGCAACAGTAATCGGACCGGAGCCCGTGCCACGAGCCTTTGCCATGGGTTTGACGCTGCTGGCGATTGGCTGCCTGGCGCGCGAAAAATCGCTGCTGGCGGGACTCACCGGAGGCATCGCACTGCTTTATGATCCGCGCGTGGCCGGGCCATTCTGGCTAATGGTCGTTGCAGCATTTATCTTCGATAGGCGACTACGCCGGCTGCTGCGGCCTTGCCTGCCGGTTCTGCTCGTCTTTGTTTTGTTGCTGGCAAATCTGGCGCAACTTCAGCCGGGATCGGCCGAAGCGCAAGGGCTCGCGGCAAGAATAAGCGACCGTGTCGCAATGATCCAGAAATTCCGCACCCCTTACGTGTGGGTCTCAGTGTGGTCGCCGGGCGAGATCTGGCATTATCTAGCCATTCTGGTGCTCGGAGTCTGGGCGACGGCGCGGATCTGGTCTCGATTAAACCGCCAGATGCGCTGGATATTTATCGCTCTCCCCTTGCTTGGCATTCTTAGTATTCCGGTTTCCTATCTGCTTCTCGAGCACCTTCGCTGGGCAGCGATTCCACAGATTCAGCCGGCGAAGATGCTGGTTCTTACCGTTGCTTTCCCCGCTTCCGCGTGCGCCCTGGCTGGGCTGACGGCGATTTTCAAAGGGCGCCGCTTCGAAGCAGCCGCGTGGTTCGTTGTAGTCTTTGCATTGCCAATGCAGGTTCGGATATTGGATCTATTGCGGTTCGGGAACGCGGTCGAGTGTGAACGGCTTGGACTCGCGCTAGTGCTCAGCGCTTGCCTGGTCTGGGCAGCAACGGCCCTGGCGCGAACGCCGTGGGGTGCATTCATTGTGCTCGTGCCGGTCGCGGCGATGCTCCTGATGCCCCACGTAGTCCATGCAGACAAACCACTCCTAGGGGTTGACGAGCGAGAGCCGGCGCTGGGTGAACTTGCCGCCTGGGCTGAGCAAAACACGTGGGCGGGCTCGCTCTTCGCGTTCCCTGATGCCGCACGCGATCCGGATCCGGGCATCTTCCGGGCCGAGTCAAAACGTGCCATCTGGGTGGATTGGGAGAGCGGGGGACAGATCGATAATTACTCGTCTCTCGCAGAAGAATGGTGGCGGCGCTGGCAGCAAACCATGCGCCCGTCATTCACCGCCCGAGAGCTGCAGGACATGCTGAAGCTGCCAATCGATTACTACGTCCTGAAGCGCAGCCATGCGCTGGGCACACACAGCGGCGGACAGTTTGAGGGTGTGCCCGCGGTGTTCAGCAATGACAATTTTGTGGTGTATGACGCCAATGACTTACGGAAGGCGTCCGGGGAACTGCGGCTGGCACCTGCGGGGCGCTAGCCAGCACCCGTGCGGTTAGCTGCTCAGGTTAATGCCGAGCTTCTTGAGTTCTTCGGCATAGTACCGCTTGTGAAGAAGTTCGTACTCTTCGCCACCCTCGGTGATGTCACGTTTTTGGGTACGAATCTTGGCGCGAGCGGCGCGGTCGATGCGGTCTTCCAGCATGAGCAGATCCGTCATTTCGCGCACCAGGGCGAGACGGAGCTCGTTCGGGTCCTTTCGCACTCGGAATTCGCGCGACCTTCGAAGAGCCGTGACAATCTTGTGCGAAAGGTCGTTGACTTTGTCGCGGGAAAGTTTCATCGCGTCGCCACTATCACGTCCCGAAGCTCGAATGACCTTCCGCTGAGCAAGCAATTGGTTTTTGATTTTGCGGAACATGTCCTGGTAAGAGACGTTCTCACGGCGCATGTACTCGCTGTACTGGTCGAGCAGATCGCGAACCTCGTCGTTCAGCCTGTCTTCAATCGAGAGATCCTCCTCGATAACCTCCGCAATGACTCCGGCTGCGACGGTAGGATTGGATGTTTCGAACGCGCCAGGGCTCAGGCGGTTTACGAGCTGACGAGAAAGATACCCTACAAATTCCCGGGCCAATAGCATTCGAGGGTAGTGTAACAATTACGCTCGAGTGCAGTTTGAATTTCGGGCGGGCAGAGCGAAGCCGAACTAGCCATCACCACGGTGATTTGCGAGAAAATCGCTGTCAATCGGGCGCCGGCCCCGGAAACCATCTTCGACGTGGTGCCAAAATCCGATCCCCTGTTCGCCCAATTTCCAGCAAAGAAACACTTCGCGATCCCGATATAGAGTGGGGAAGTCGACTAGGCCCGTGTCGATATCTTTTAGCTGGCAGCCGGTTTCCTGAAGCTGCTCGACCGTGCTTTTCAGAGCTCGGGCGAACGCATCCTTATGGTTACGCAGTTCTGCAATCTCTTCGCGCGGCGGGACCGTCCCCCCGGCGTAAGCGATGCGCTGCAGAAGAGCCGTCAGGCGGGTATCCGTCTGGGAATAGTCGTTTTTGTGCTGGATGAGCGCGCGCAGCAAACGCTCCACTTCGGGCAGCAGACTTTCAGCTTCGAGCAGTGTGAAAAAGTGTGGCACGAGAGGCTCGGCGTCGAGTATAACGCGAACAAACAATGCCACCTCCATGGCGGACCGGCAAAGCCCCTGCCCGTCAGCAGGGCCGTTATCCTGAGACTTGCGAATTGGAATTCATTGCTCGACCGGCGGATCGCTTGAAAGAGCAGCGGTCGCGGCGAATGAGTTGGGCGCCAACACGTTCCAAATCTTCTCCACCAGCCCGCGAATGTGGCGGGCGAAGACGCCTGATGCAGACCAAGTAAAGCGGCTGAGGGAACTGCGTGCCAGGCACGATCTGACGCCAATGGCAATCCATGACAGCTATCTGATCAACCTGGCATCGGCTCCCGGGGAGATTCGCGAAAAGTCAATCGACGCGTTCCGCGGCGAGCTCGAGCGGGCGCTCGTATTGGGCGCGGAGTACGTGGTCGCTCATCCCGGCAATTACAAGGGCCTATCGGTGGAGCAAGGGATGCTGAATGTGGCCGAAGCGATTGCGCTTGCGTGGCGGCAGGTACAAGACGGCCTCAAAGCGCGCCCGAGCCTGACCATCCTTCTCGAAAACACCGCCGGCGCCGGAGCGCAGCTGGGCGGAAAACTGGACGAGCTTGCGACGATTCGAGACCTCGCGCAGCCGTATGTGGACTTGCCCATCGGGTATTGCCTGGACACCTGCCACTGCTATGTCAGCGGCTTCGATGTCTCGGAGGAGAAGGGACTGGAACGACTGGTGGCGGCAGCATCGGACAGCTTGGGCCTGGAGAACATCCCGGTCATTCACACTAACGACACGAAAATGGCCCTGGGGTCGCATTGCGATCGGCACGCACATATAGGGTCTGGTTATATTGGTTTAGAAGGCTTTCGGCGCATTCTCAACCATCCTAAACTGTGCGAAAAAGCCTTCATCCTCGAGACTCCCGTCGACGAGCCGGGTGATGATCTTCGCAATGTCACGGCACTGAAGGAGCTGGTATTCCCGAAAAAGCGTACGACCACAAGGAAATTGAGCCGAAGTGGCACGAGAAATGGCTGAATGATGCATCGCTCTATGTAGCCGACGCGCCGGAGAAGCCCAAGTACTATGTGCTCGAAATGCTGCCGTATCCAAGCGGCAAGCTGCACATGGGACACGTGCGAAATTACTCTATCGGCGATGCGCTGGCGCGCTACATGTGGATGCGCGGATACAATGTGCTGCATCCCATGGGATGGGACTCGTTCGGACTGCCGGCTGAGAACGCGGCTCTGAAAGAAGGCCGCGACCCGCGCGACTGGACGCTGAGCAACATCGCGTTCATGAAAGCGCAGATGCAGCGCCTGGGGTTTGCGTTCGACTGGAATCGCGAAGTCGCAACCTGCCTGCCGGAATACTACCGTTGGAACCAGTGGTTCTTCCTCAAGATGTTCGAGCGGGGTCTGGCGTATCGCAGAGAGGCGCTCCTGAACTGGTGCCCGGAATGCGCCACGGTGCTGGCTAACGAGCAGGTGGTAAATGGCTGCTGCTGGCGGCACGAGACTACGCCTGTAGAACAGCGGGCAATGCAGCAGTGGTTCCTGAGAACGACTGCGTACGCAGCCGAACTGCTGGATGATATGCAGCAGCTCGAGGGCGGATGGCCAGAGCGCGTCCTGGCAATGCAGCGGAACTGGATCGGGCGTTCAGAAGGCGCGGAGGTGGATTTCAGGGTGGATTTGGATGGCACAGCCGCATCAGCGCCAGACGGGGCGAGCGAAAAGATCCGCGTCTTCACCACGCGCATCGACACGATTTACGGCGCGACCTGCCTGATTCTGGCTCTGGAGCATCCACTGGTTGACAGCCTGGTGACCGACGATGACACGCGCCTGAAGATCAAGGAGATTATTGACTCCACAGCACGACAGGATCCGGGCGATGTAGAGAAGATCGGGCTCTTCACGGGCCAATATGCAATTCATCCCTTCAGCGGCGCCAGACTGCCTATCTGGATCGCCAACTTCGTGCTGATGGGCTACGGAACCGGCGCGATCATGGCAGTTCCCGCGCACGACGAACGCGACTTCGAATTCTGTCGCAGCTACGGCATCCCGGTTGTGCCAGTGATCCGGCCGGCGGATGGCGCACTGGCGGACGGCGCGACCATCACGGAACCGTTTGCGGATTACGGCATCGTGGAAAACTCCGGCAGATGGTCCGGGCTGACGAGTGAGGAAGCCCGAAAGGAGATGGCCGCGTTTGCAAGCGAACACAGTTTCGGCACGGCAGCGATAACGTACCGCCTGAAGGACTGGGGCATATCGCGCCAGCGGTACTGGGGCACGCCAATTCCGATCATTTATTGTGAGCGGTGCGGCGCGGTACCGGTCCCGGAAGAAGATCTGCCGGTGCAACTGCCCCTGGATGTGAAGATTACGGGACAGGGGCGGTCCCCGCTGGAAGCGGTGGAATCGTTCATGAACGTTAGCTGTCCGAAGTGCGGCGGCACAGCGAAACGCGAAAGCGACACGATGGACACGTTCATCGACTCGTCCTGGTACTTCTATCGCTACTGCGACCCGCGGAACGGCAGAGCGCCGTTCGACACCGAGACGATTGCTTACTGGTTTCCCATCGATCAGTACATCGGCGGCGTGGAACATGCCATTCTGCACCTGATCTATTCGCGGTTCTGGACCAAGGTAATGCGGGACATCGGCGTAATCAAGAACGATGAGCCCACTAAGCGCCTTTTCACCCAGGGGATGGTGATCAAAGATGGGGCGAAAATGTCCAAAAGTTTGGGAAATGTGGTTTCGCCTGACGATATGGTGGAGCAATTCGGCGCGGATTCAGCCCGGATGTATTCGTTGTTTGCGGCCCCTCCCGATCGTGATCTCGACTGGCAGGAAGACGGCGTTTCAGGCATCAACCGGTTTCTGGCGCGTGCGTACCGGTTTATTACCCGGAATACGGATCGGGCCGCCGTAGGGGCAACCGAATGCAACGAGGCAGATCGGCAGGCGCTCAGGAAGCTGCACCAGGCTGTTCTAAAGATCACGGAAGACTTTGACAGCCGCTGGCATTTCAACACATCGATTGCCGCGTTGATGAAGCTGGTGAATGAGCTGTACGCAGTGGAAGCGAATCTGTCACCCGCCTCGATCACAGAAATCTGTGAGAAGCTGACGCTGATGCTGGCGCCCTTCGCTCCCTATATGGCGCAGGATCTGTGGGACACGCTGGGCAGAAGTGGACCAGTTTTCCGCCATCCATGGCCGACGTTCGACTCCGAACTTGCCAAGGAAGACCTGGCGGAGATCCCGGTTCAGGTGAACGGAAAACTGCGCGGGTTTGTTTACGTAGCTTTCGGCGCCCACAGAGAGGAACTGGAGCGTCTGGCAGTCGCCAATGAGAAGGTCCGGCCATTTGTAGAGGGCAAACAAGTCGTAAAAGTCGTGGTTCTGCCCGACCGGCTGGTTAACATCGTGGTGAAATGACCCACCCCTGATGCCGGAAAACACCCAGTCTATAGAATCGGACCGGTATGACCGGGCGTCTAAGTGACTAGATGAGAGGTTAGCGCGGAGTTTTCTTGGCATCACCTCGGGACGCATTGGTCGATGTGTCGTTCAGGGTGTGCTTCCCGAAGCTGTTCTAATCTATAAGGAAAGGCGGCGGATTGAGCACTGAAAGTGCCATTCGGGCGGAATCTCTCAGGAAGGTTTACAGCTCCGGAGGCACCGACTTAATCATCTTCAATGAGCTATCGCTTGAGGTGTGCCGTGGCGAACGGCTGGCAATCATCGGCGAATCCGGAAGCGGCAAATCCACGCTTTTGCATCTCCTTGGCGGTCTCGACCGGCCTTCGGCGGGCCGTATCTTCTACGAGGGAAAAGACATCGTAGGTCTTACCGAGCGCCACTTGGCAGACTTCCGTAACCGTACGCTGGGGTTCGTTTGGCAAAATCCGTCCCTGCTGCCCGAGTTCAGCGCTCTGGAAAACGTAATGATGCCGCAGCTGATCCGGGGAGTCGCATCGGACAAAGCGTCCAGAATCGCGTCAGAGGGCCTGCGGGAGGTGGAACTCACCGCACGGCAGCACCATCGGGCAGGGGAACTATCCGGCGGAGAACAGCAACGGGTGGCGCTGGCGCGGGCGCTGGCGGCGGAGCCTAAAGTTCTGCTTGCCGATGAGCCGACCGGAAGCCTTGATTTCCGGACTGGCGAAATGATCATCGGTCTGCTGAATGACCTGCATCGAGCGCATGGGCTCACGTCGGTATTCGTGACCCACAATTTATCTTTCGCAGGACGATGCGATCGAGTTTTAGAGTTAAGGAAGGGCTCTCTGCAACTGCCATCGGCGATGGAATTGCAGGAAGCCGGAGTTGTACAAGACGCAACCCGTCTTGGCGGTGGCACTTATGTTTGAACGTTATACCGAAAAAGCACGCCGCGTTATCTTTTTCGCTAGATACGAGGCGAGCCAGTTCGGCAGTCCTTACATCGAGACCGAGCACCTGCTGCTCGGCTTGCTGCGAGAGGACAAAGCGCTTGCGAACCGTTTCCTGCGGTCACACGCCGCAATCGAATCGATCCGCAAGCAAATAGAGGCGCACACGACTGTCCGCGAAAAGGTTTCCACGTCAGTCGATCTGCCTCTAAGCCACGAGTGCAAGCGCGTGCTGGCGTATGGCGCGGAGGAAGCCGAACGGCTTAGTCATAAGCATATCGGCACTGAACATCTGCTGCTGGGGCTGCTTCGCGAAGAGAAGAGCTTCGCAGCGGAAATCCTGCATGAGCGAGGGCTGCGCCTCTCGGCGGTGCGAGAGGAGATTGCGCGTTCGGCCTCCGAAAAGACGTCGGCGAGCAGGCCGAAAGAAAGTTCGCTCCTGGCGGAGTTCAGCCGCGACCTGACGCAAGCCGCCGTCGACGGCATGCTGGATCCCCTGATCGGGCGTGATTCAGAAGTCGACCGTGTGGTGCAGATCCTGTGCCGGCGCACCAAGAACAATCCGGTCCTGATCGGCGAACCGGGCGTGGGCAAGACCGCCATTGTCGAGGGTCTGGCACAAAGGATCGCTGACGGCGACGTTCCGTCATTCCTCGCCGACAAGCGCATTCTGGCGCTTGACCTGTCGCTGATTGTGGCGGGCACAAAGTACCGCGGGCAGTTTGAAGAGCGTTTGAAGACCATCATGAAAGAGCTGATGGAGAATCAGAACGCAATCATTTTCATCGACGAGCTGCACACGCTGGTGGGCGCCGGTTCGGCGGAAGGTTCGCTTGACGCCGCGAACATACTGAAGCCGGCACTGTCGCGCGGTGAGATTCAGTGCATCGGCGCCACTACGCCGGCAGAATACCGGAAATCGATTGAAAAGGACCGGTCCCTCGAGCGCCGCTTCCAGGCGGTCAAGGTTCCGCCTCCAAGCGAAACGGACGCGATCCGGATTCTATTCGGCATCAAAGAGCGTTACGAGAAATTCCACGCGGTCGCCTATACCGATGAGGCAATCGAATCGGCCGTCTACACCTCCACCCGGTTCATCCCAGACCGGTTCCTGCCCGATAAAGCGATCGACCTGATCGACGAAGCCGGCGCGCGGGTCAAGTTGCGGCAAACCACCCTGCCGACGGAGGTGGCCGATATTCAGAAGCGGATCAAGTTCATCGTGCACCGCATGGAGAACGCGATCGCGAATCACGAGTTCGAGAAGGCCAGATTCTATTCCGACGAGGAGCGCAAAGAACGCGAGAATTTGCGCCAGCTTCGGGAAAAATACAACCTGGACGATACGTCGACCGGCGTTGTCTCAAAGGACGATATCGAAGACGTCGTCGCGCGCTGGACAGGCGTGCCGATGACCGCTATCAAGGAAGAAGAGATTAATAAGCTGCTCCGCATCGAAGAGGAGCTGCACAAACGCGTAATCAGCCAGGAGAAGGCGATCAATGCGCTTTCGCGGGCAATTCGCCGCTCGCGCGCGGGCTTGAAGTCGCCCAAGCGGCCGGCCGGCTCGTTCTTGTTCCTTGGGCCTACCGGCGTTGGAAAAACGGAGGTCGCGCGGGCGCTGGCCGAGTTCCTGTTCGGAAGCGAGAAGTCTCTGATTCGCTTCGACATGTCGGAATTCATGGAGAAGCACTCGATCTCCAAACTGATTGGTTCGCCCCCGGGATACGTGGGCTATGAGGAGGGCGGCCAACTGACCGAGCGCGTGAAGCGCGCGCCCTATTCAATCATTCTGCTGGACGAGATCGAGAAGGCTCATCCGGACATCTACAACATTTTGTTGCAAGTATTCGAGGATGGCCAGTTGACCGACGGTCTCGGCAACACGGTGGACTTCAAGAACACGATCATCATCATGACCTCGAACCTGGGAGCGCGGTTCCTGGACAAACGTGGGCAGATCGGGTTCTCGGCGCCATCCACAACCGGAATTCCGCAGAAGATCGAGGACCAGGTGATGGGCGAGGTGAAGCGGGCGTTCAACCCTGAGTTCCTCAATCGTCTGGACGAGGTAATCCTCTTCACTTCGCTGGCAGACGAGGACCTGATGAAGATCATCGACCTGCTGGTGGAACAGATCAATGCAAATCTGGTTGCAAAGCAGATCAAGATCCGGCTGCTGCCAGAGGCGGCGAAATACATTCTCGACAAGACCTGCGGGGACCGCAGCTACGGAGCACGACCGTTGCGGCGCGCGCTACAGAAGTACATTGAGGACCCGCTTTCCGAAGCGCTCATCCAGGGGTCACTTCCCCGCCCTGCCGATCTGGAAATCTATCTCGGCGAGAACGGGATCTATTGCCGCCAGGTCGGTGATCTGGAGGGACAGCCGGTGGCGGCTGGCGACGTCGAAGCGCCAACGCCTGCGGGTACGCCTCTTTACATGTTCTAGGTCACTCTTAACAAACGCAGTTCTGATGCGAGGGCGAGGCTTCGGTCTCGCCCTTTTTCATTACTGGACCTGCGGCTTTTCCGGCACGTTGTATTGAATGGTACGGGAGCTGACCTGGTCATTCTGGCGCACCTCGACCTGGACGTCCCAGTCTCCGGGTACCGGGAACACGGGCTTGGCCACATAAACGCTCGGGCCAACAGAAGGCGCGGTATAGGCTTTGGCGTACTTGTGCCCGGCCATCTCGATATGTAGAGTCACCTTCGCTAAAAGGAGCGGCTTGCGCAGGTCACTCGTCACGTTTATTTGAAAGGGAATGGGGGCGTTCGTCTGCAACACCGCCGTGGGTTCAAACCGAATAATAAAATTGCCATCCCGTTCAGCGGGAAACAATAAGGCGGCGGTGCACAGCAGAAGGGCGACGATTTTCACGCCAACTATTTTATTCTCGCCCGCATGCGAAGCTAGAGATATCCGGTTAGTTTGGGCCCGCAGCACGCGCATACTACCTTTTTACCTACTTTTCTATTTGCATGAGGAAATTGCTTGCTCTGAACCGTGGCGAAATCGCGATTCGCATTTTGCGAGCCGCGAATGAGCTTGGGCTTCGCACGGTTGCCGTTTATTCGCAGGAAGATCGACTGAGTCTGCATCGGTTCAAAGCCGATGAAGCGTACCTGGTGGGCGAAGGAAAGGGTCCTGTTCAAGCCTATCTGGACGTGGACGGGATCGTTGATCTGGCAGTGCGCAAGGAAGTGGACGCGATACACCCGGGTTACGGATTTTTGTCCGAAAACCCTGCTCTTCCGCTCGCCTGCGGGCAAGCTGGAATTACGTTCGTCGGCCCGAGCGCGGAAATCCTGCAGTCGCTTGGCGATAAGACAGCGGCACGCAGGCTGGCTCAGCGCGCCGGGATTCCGGTTGTTCCCGGAACCGAGGAGCCGGTTGATCCGGCGGCAGACTCGGTGCGGTGCATCGCGGAAAAGATTGGGTTTCCGCTGATCATCAAAGCGGCGTTTGGTGGCGGCGGCCGCGGCATGCGCGTGGTGAACTCGGCCGCGGAATTCGAAGCGAAGCTCCTTGAAGCCAGCCAGGAAGCGGGCGCTGCCTTCGGCAATCCGGCTGTGTTCCTTGAGCGGTATATACGGCGCGCCAAGCACATCGAGATTCAGATCATCGGGGACAAGCACGGCAACGTCCTGCACCTGCACGAGCGGGATTGTTCCGTACAGCGGCGCCATCAAAAAGTTGTAGAGATCGCGCCGGCCGTCGGGCTGCCGGACAAGGTGCGCCGGGAGCTGGCGGAAGCGGCAGTGGCACTCGCGCGCGAAGCCAACTACTACAACGCCGGCACTGTGGAGTTCCTGGTGGACGCGGACACGCTGGAATGGTTCTTCATCGAAGTGAATCCGCGCGTGCAAGTAGAACACACCGTGACCGAGATGGTCACGGGAATCGACATCGTCCGAACCCAGATTCAGGTGGCGCAGGGACTCGATCTGCATGGCGAAGCGATCGGCCTTCCGCAGCAAAGCGAGATCACGGTGCATGGCACGGCTTTGCAATGCCGCGTTACCACAGAAGATCCCGCCAACCACTTCATGCCGGACTACGGCAAGATCCACACATACCGGTCGCCTGCCGGATTCGGTATACGGCTTGATGGCGCTTCGGCATATGGCGGCGCGGTCATTTCGCCGTTCTACGACTCGCTGCTCGTGAAGGTGACTGCGTGGGGCAGTAATTTTAAGCAGGCCTGCCAGCGCATGGACCGTGCCTTGCGCGAGTTTCGCATCCGCGGTGTAAAGACGAACATTCCGTTTCTCGAGAATGTAGTGAATCACCCCGCGTTTCAATCGGGCGAGACGACGACATCGTTTCTCGATGAAACTCCGGAGCTGTTCACGTTTCAACCGCGCCGGGACCGGGCCACGAAACTGCTTACCTATTTGGCGGACGTGATCGTAAACGGTAATCCGGAAGTAAAGGACAAGCCACGGCCAAGCGTGATCCGCGAGGCGCCTCTACCGGAATCGAGCAAAGCGCAGGCTCCGGAGGGTACGCGGCAATTGCTCGATCGAGTGGGACCCGAGAAATTTGCCGAGTGGACGGGAAGCCAAAAACGGCTCCTGATGACCGATACGACGTTTCGCGATGCCCATCAATCGCTGATGGCGACGCGGGTCAGAACGTATGATCTGCTGCGAATCGCCGATTACGTTTCGAAAGAGCTGTTTGATCTTTACAGCATCGAGATGTGGGGCGGCGCGACGTTCGACGTTTCCATGCGGTTCCTGCTGGAAGATCCATGGAAGCGGCTGCAAGCCTTACGGCAGCGGATTCCGAATATCTGTTTTCAAATGCTTCTGCGGGCTTCAAACGCTGTCGGTTATACGGCATATCCCGACAACGTGGTGAAGGAGTTCATCAAGGAAGCGGCGGCCCAGGGCATTGACATCTTCCGCATCTTTGACTCGCTGAACTGGATACCGAACATGCAAGTGGCCGTGGAAGCCACTCTGAAGACGGGCCGCATCTGTGAGGCGGCGATTTGCTACACCGGCGATATCCTCGATCCCTCGCGAGAAAAGTATTCGCTTCAGTACTATGTCCGGCTGGCGAAGGAACTGGAGCGCATGGGTACGCATATCCTCTGCATTAAGGACATGGCGGGCTTGCTGCGGCCGTACTCAGCATACAAGCTCATTAAAACCCTGCGCGAGGAAGTGGGAGTTCCCATCCACCTGCACACGCACGATACGAGCGGAATCAACGCGTCGACCATTCTGAAGGCAGCCGAGGCGGGTGTTCATGTGGCCGATGGCGCGATTTCTTCGATGAGCGGTACGACAAGCCAGCCGAATTTGAATTCGCTCGTGGCCGCGCTGGCCCACACAGAGCGCGATACAGCGCTCAATTTCGAAGCGCTCAACCGCTGCTCGGATTATTGGGAGACGGTTCGAGCCTATTACACGCCATTCGATGAGGCTCCGAAATCAGGAAGCGCCGACGTCTACATCCATGAGATGCCAGGAGGGCAATACACAAACCTAAAAGCGCAAGCGGAGGCCATGGGCCTGGGTGAGCGATGGCCGGAGATCGCCAGGATGTATGCAGACGTGAATATGGCGTTCGGCGACATCGTAAAGGTGACCCCTTCCAGCAAAGTGGTGGGTGATCTGGCTCTTTACCTGATAACGCACGACATGACGCTTGCGGACCTGGAGAAGCAGCCGGTGCAGAATCACCTGACGCTCCCGAATTCGGTAGCGGACATGTTTATGGGATCACTTGGCCAGCCTGAAGGTGGCTGGCCGAAGCACTTACAAGAGATAGTGCTCAAGGGTAAGCAGCCGATTGAAGGTAGGCCTGGGGCAAATTTACCACCCGTCGATCTGGCGAAAACCGCGGAGGCCGTTGCGGCGCAGACCGGGTCGAGCAGCCGCACGGATGTGATGAGTTTCCTCATGTATCCGGATGTGTTCGCAAAGTTCGCCAGTGCACGTGCGCAATTCGGTGACTTGGAGATTCTTCCGACACCCCCTTTTTTTTATGGCTTGCCGGAGCGTAGCGAAGTGGCGGTCGAACTCGAACCAGGCAAGACACTGATCATTCGCTTGCTCACAGTGGGGGAAACGAGAGCCGACGGCATGCGCACGGTGTTTTTTGAGCTGAACGGACAGCCGCGTGAAGTAGAGGTGAAAGACAAATCTTTCCGGGAAGTTGTCGCCGCGCGACGGAAGGCCGATCCTGGTAAGGTCAGCGAGGTCGGCTCACCCATTCCAGGCGCCGTAACAGTGCTGCACGTCGAGATCGGTGACGCGGTAAAGAAGGGAGACCGGCTGCTGATCATCGAGGCAATGAAGATGCAGACGACGGTGTACGCGCCGACAGACGGCGTAGTTTCCGCGATCGACGTGAAGTCACGCGACACTGTGGAAACTCGCGATCTGCTGCTGACGATTGATCCGGATTCCGCCGAGCCGCTAGACTAGAGGAATATGTGGGGGCGTAGCTCAGTCGGATAGAGCATCAGCCTTCTAAGCTGAGGGTCACAGGTTCGATTCCTGTCGCCCCTACCACTTACAGGCACTTTTTGGCATTTGCCCCATCATTACCCTATCAGAATCAGCACTGGGCAATTGGGGCTGCTGACGGTTCCTCCGGAGGCACGTCTGGAGCAGCGCTCGGATGTGCTGATCTTAACGTTGCGCCACTACGTAAAAAGCATGGGCGGCGAATTGAAGTTGGTAGCTGAATTCCCAAACCACAAACCAGTCATCCTTTCCGGCCTGGCCGATGCCGATGGTTCGCCGCCGCAGAGTCCTCGCCGGCGAACAGCCCACGCTTGAGCGAACCTAACCAACGTTGCTTTGCGAAATCTCAACACGATCGACTTGGCTGGCGTGCCACCCGGCAAGCACAAGGTGCTGATCGAGTTGGTCACCCGAACCATCAGGTCTACCCCGAGCAGGGCAAGACGGTGACCTTCACAGTGCCTGCCACAGCTGCTTCGTCACACTCGCGCTGAATGTCGCGGAGGCCTGGCAACCAGATTCTGCCGGGCGTTTCGACGCTCGGCAGGTCTGCTGATTGCTGTGCCATGGCGTATCTGGAAAAACTAAACATGGAAGGAAAAAATGGCAAATCCCATTCTGGTCACCGGCGCGGCGGGGCCGCGTCGGCGCGGTGGGCCGCACGGTCACAGAACTGCTGTTGATGCAAGGCAACGCGGTTCGTGCGATGGTGCGAAATGAAGACGAACGCGCACAGGCGTTGCGCGACATGGGTGCGGAGGTCGTGGTCGGCTTGCTCGATCTCGATTCGATGCATAGGCGAGCGCCGGCTGCGAGACGATGTACTTCGGCATGTCGGTTTCGGATGACTATCTGGCCGCGACGGTAAATGCGGCGGCATTACCGTGCTGCTCGCTAATCCGCAGCCGCACATCGGCTGCGTCTGGACAGTAAGCAATAACCTCAAGGACTTCGGGTTGAAGAAATCGCTGAAGAATCTGGCGGCAGTCCGCCAGACATTAGCCGCCATTGCGGATCGCTTTGCCGCTTTCGACTCCGAAGCTTTGAATGTGCAGGTCGATTTTCCGCTGTTTCAACGCCTGCCTTTGCCGATTACCGCTGGCCGCACCCGCGTGTCCGGTATTAAGATTCACGACACGCGCATGATCCGTCTGATGGAAGTGCTCCTCCATAGTGGGACAAAAATCCCTGAAGCGATTTGTCTTTATCCGCTCGGTCTCGAATCGTACACTGCCAACGTAACGACCTTCTGCATTGATCAGCATGAGCGCAGCGTCGTCTGCTGTATTCGTCTCAGTGGCCGGCTACAGCCAAACGGAATACACGACCTCTGGGCCTTGCTTGAGTGTCTCCACGCCGGTAATGCGCCGCCGCCGTCGGAAGTCGCGGCAACTTTCGTTGCGCCGATGCTACCGCTGACCGAGGTTGCCTGGGAGCGGCGACGCGAACGGATCATTGGCGTTTACGAGGGACGCGACTATCCGGCCCCATCCGTCTACTAGGGTGATTGATTCGTGTTCGTCGGCGGTACGCTCTTATCAGAATGGCTTACTACCTTGTTCGTGCGAAACCGAAACCGGAGCGGTTAGCTGACTTGCAACATCGCTTACGAGAAAACGCCTTTCTCAACCTGCGCCCGTTCGGCGAGGCCCTGACGTACTCACTTAAAGAAGCTCGCACCCAGCCGGACGGGACTGCGATATGGGAGGAGGAAGACTACTGCTCGCCGCCATTGGCGCAAGAGCGTGCTGCCGTGCTTGACACGTACTTCGAGGAGATAAAGGTCGAGCAGGTGAATGCTGGCGAGGGCTGGAAGCGAGTCAAGACGCTCCCAAAGTTAAGCGCGAAGAGCTGACTCCGAGGCTCAGGCGGCAGGCTGAAATAGTTCCGTCAACCTACCGTGAGCGCAAGCATCTCATCGCCACGAGACGATGAATGTGCAGTACGATAGTCTTTTGTGCTCTCAAAACAATTGCGTAGAGAAATGTTTCAAACAAGCAGAAAGCCGCACAGGTTTGGCGACTTTCACGACAGCGAATGATGGAGGAAAATCATGAAGCGGTGGTTTTCGGTCGCGTTGAGCGTGTGCTTTGCATTGCCTCTCCCAGCACAACACAAGGAACAGGAGCGGCTTAAAGAATCCTACGAGGTCCTGGAGGAACTTATCGCCACGCCTGACAAGGGCATTCCTCGTAATCTGTTGGACAAATCCGATTGCGTTGTGGTGTTTCCGTCAGTAAAGAAGGCAGCCTTCGGCGTGGGAGCCAGCTACGGGCGTGGGGTCATGAGTTGCCGCTCGGGAGAAAATTTCCGAGGAACATGGAGTGCACCCGCGATGTTTGCCCTCGAAGGCGGCAGCTTTGGCTTCCAGATTGGTGGCCAAGCGACCGACTTCGTTCTGCTGATCATGAATCAGAAGGGTGCGCGCTCGGTGATGTCGAGCAAGGTAAAGCTTGGCGCGGATGCCTCGATTGCGGGTGGTCCCGTTGGTCGTACCACCTCGGCTGAAACCGACATCGTCATGAAGGCCGAGATCCTGTCCTGGTCGCGCAACAGGGGCGTGTTCGCGGGGATTTCGCTGGACGGTTCAACTTTGCGCTGCAATCACGAAGCGAACAAGAACCTTTACGGCAAAGACCTTAATGCCGAGCAGATCATCTTACAGAGCGAGGTAAAGACACCTCCTGCTGGCCAGCAGCTTATCGCGTTGCTCAACAAGGTTTCGCCTAAGCACGCGTGAACACTCAAAAGCCGTAGCCGGTATGCGTATCCCGGCATTGTTGATTGTGCTCTAGTCCGAAGTTCCACCCCTGACCGTGTGTAAAGAACGCGTTTCTATTAAGTTGGGGTATTTCAAGCACGTTTTTGTAGACATGTAAATAGAGAGAT
>JAFAMD010000059.1 GCA_019233755.1 Acidobacteriaceae bacterium
TCCTGGCACCCGGATAGGCATCGAACCAGCCCCCGTCCAGAAGTAGCGCCACTCCTTTGCGCGGAATGATGGGCCTATCCAAGTGATTGATTTGATACTTCAGGCGAGTTCGTCCCGTTCGGCCCGAAACGGTTGGCAACAGGAAGCTTCCTATATACCGACTTGCGCTCAAATATCCCGCCTGATAGCCAAACCGCAGTTCGCTGAAGCGATCGAAAGCGTAGCCGATATCCGCTCCCCCATAGACTGTGTTCAGTTTGTACTCAGCCAGGTAGTTGTTCTTGTAATAGAGATTAAACGGCGCCCTCCCGGCACCAGCGCGCGGCGCGAGAAACCAACGGCTGACAGTCGTCCAAGGGTGATAGTATTCCCCCTCTGCGGCATAGGTCTCGCCGATCGAATAGTCGGCCCGTACCTCTGAGCGATATCCGCCCACATCCAGAAAAACGAAGCGACCGCCGAAGGTAAAGGTGACATTGTTCGGATCCGCGCCGTCCACAACGAACCCTGGCTTTAACCAGGGAGGCGCGTAGTCCTTTTCTTCAGCCGTGATCAGCAATCCTTCCTGCCCGTCGCGATTTGTCAAACTGTAACTCAAACTATTGAATTGCCCGGTACCGACCGTTCTGACGATCTCGTCCCCCAAGGCACTGGTGTCAATCGGTTTCCCTACGAAGGAGGAAAACTTCTCTTGAATATCCGCAGCCAGGTTCACGTTAGTGCCCTTAACCTGCACAAACTGTGGTACAGGCACGGCATTCACACGACGCGATTCGCGCTGTGCCAGATAGTGATTCCAATCCTGATCGCTGAGACTGAACGCTTCGAGGACCTTCGACTTCGACGCTGCAGCCTCAAACCCTTTGGGAATAATCTCCCGCGCCTGCGAAAAACCCAGCGTCGAATAGCCGACGAGCTCGACGGTAAGCAAGATGTCTGCCCGCTCCATGCCCCGGAGCTCATTGGCATCGATCATGACATCTGACGATCGTCCGGTAACTGCGAACAGCGATTTTACATTCCCTGGATCCACTGGTCCGGTGGTGAGATGTACACCAATAACAATGTCCGCTCCCATTTGCTTGACGACGTCTGTTGGAAGATTGTCCAGTAGCCCTCCATCCGCGTAGACATGACCGTCGTCCCTTACCGGCGAAAATACGCCAGGAATAGACATCGTGGCTCGCAAAGCATTAGCGAGCGAACCATTCTCAAAAACCACGGGTTTTCCGGATACGAGATCTGTTGCTACACAGCGAAAAGGGATAGGCAGGTTATCAAAGCTACGGTTATTCGAATAGGCCAGCACGTACTGGTCGATGAGAAGCCTCACTGACTGGCCTGAGATCAACCCGCCCGGCGGCTGCGGGCCATGGCGCAATCCCACTTCCAATCCGTTGGGGAACGCACGCAAATCCTCTTTGCGGCGGAAGGGCAAATCTTCAAAAGGCGTGTCACCGGATAAGACTTCGCGCCAGTCGATGTTTTCGACGATCTGTTGGATTTGAGGAGGTCGAAGGCCGGTAGCATACAGTCCGCCAATCAGCCCGCCCATGCTGGTGCCAGCGACGTAGTCGATCGGGATGTGATGATCTTCGAACCACTGTAAGACGCCGACGTGCGCCAGACCCTTTGCGCCTCCCCCCTGCAGGGCCACGCCGATCTTGGGACGTTGGCTTGCCTGCTGAGACCAGCCGCTGGCGAACGGAACCCATGCCAACAACCAGCACCAAACTAATGCTCTTCGAAATCTAAAGCTTTGCTGCGACCGATCTGAACTTTGCGAGGCCCACTTCATATGGATTCATAGAGCCGGGCGCTGGGGAGATGGTTTTTTTTATTCACAATGTTTGGCCGTGAACGGTAGAAAAACATCACGGAGGTCCTGGCAGGGTCTGCGACATCTCCTTGTATATGCTGAAGAAGCCGCAAACCCTCAAACCGGATCCGTATGAGCCGACCGCTGAAAGTGGCCGTTGCCGGGCTAGGACGAATAGGAGCCGTTCACGCGCTCCATATGTATGAATTGGCCCGCGACACTCAAAGTTGTGAACTCGCGGCGCTGGCAGAGATTGATGTGGACCGAGCTCGCCGCTTTATCAGGGAGATTGGGCACGCGGTTCCTCTCTTCTCTTCGGTGGAAGAACTTGCGAGTGCGGGCGTATGCGATGCCACAGTGATCGCCACTCCGACCGAACATCATCGCGAGCACGCGGCGAAATTGATCGCAGCCGGCCATCGTGTTTTATTGGAGAAACCACTGACGGGAACGCTCGAAGCGGATCGGGAATTTGCGGAAGAACTCGACGCTGCTCATCCGCGTGCTCTCATGCTGGCGTTTCAACGGCGCTTCGATGAGCCCCTGAAGTACGCGAAACGGCTGATGCAGGACAGCCTGATCGGGCGGGTGTTCAAAATCTATTCAGCCCTCGAGGATTCCAGCCCGGCTCCCGATGGTTACAGAAGCGGGGGTATTCTGCCAGACATGTCCGTGCACAACGTAGATGAAATTCTCTGGCTAACCGGACGCACGCCTTCTAAGGCACTTACCATCGGCTCTCGAATCTACAGCCATGCGCTCACAACTTGCGCGGAAGACTTCGACGATGCTCTTTTGTGCCTTTGGTTCGACAACGATCTTGCCGCACAGATTCAAGTCAGCCGCAATCATGTATCCGGTTACCGTGTTGAGACTGTGCTATTTGGCGAGGAGGGCCAGATCCATGTCGGCCGCTTCGAGCAGAATCCCTTTGAGGTGGTTGTCGAAGCGTATGGCCGGCGAGGCAGCACAAAACCGCTTGCGCATCAGGTGTTTTTGATGCGCGATTATGGCCGGCCGCTGCCGGAGTTCGTCGATCGCTTTGGCGCGGCTTACAAAGCCGAGCTGGCCGCATTCATCGAGTGCTGCAGAACCGGGAGGCCGTTTCCCGTCAATCACCGTGACGGTGTTCGTGCGCAAGAAGTAATCTCAATGGGAATGCAGGCCATGATGACGAGCTAAGTGAACTTAGTAACCCGCCATAAAGCTATGCCGCCGGCCACGAGCACCAGCAGCATTGCAATCGTCAATACCGCAAGCCACCCCATCTGGATTGCCATATGAGGTACGCGGGCTATTACGCCTAAGCCGACAAAAATCAACGTGGCGCCCGTGACAAGGAGCCAGTCAATCCATGTGCGGCGAGCACTAGTAGGCGTTAAGTCCCGGCCCTCCATCCGCGCCGCCACGTATTCAGGATTGATCCCGTATAGCCGGGTTTCCCGCTGTGCAGCTTTCTTCCAGCTCGAATATTCGCTCTCGCAGGCAGAGGAGCACGCGATCGCGACCGCGCCGGCCGCCATCAGCAGCGAACCGCCAATCACTTCCAAGTAAATATTGCCAGTTAATCCATGCAACTCGCTGAAGACGAGAATGGCCCACAGCAATCCCCAGAGCTGATTAGTATTTGACAGCGGAATTCCACGGCTGATGCCCACATATTTTGTGGCGTAGTTCTGAAACAAGTCCCCCACCACCCACATAAATCCGCCCAGCAGAGGCCAAAACAAAATATTACGATCCGCCGCAAGCTCGTGCCAGAACGGTCGTACTCCACCGAGGAAGGAGATTGCCACAACGGTGACCGTTGTCATCTCACCAAACGTGAAGAAGGTGAGGAACGTGAGCGGATTCATGCCGGTGATGTATGCCTTCCGGTAAGGAATGTACATCGATCCGAACATCAGCCCGGCGCCTAATGCCGCAGCTATCCCGCGAACCGGGCTTCCATGTGCCGCCTGCGACGTGGAGGCCGCTGATATCAGCACCGCACCAACGAAAATGACCAGTGCGCCGCCAATGACTCCTACTTTTCGGCGCCAGCCAGCACGATGCAGTTCCCTGAACAGCAGCGTGCCCCAGAGAATACCGATCAGGCTGTTTGAATTCCACAACGGAAAAGCGAGACTCAGACCGATGTCCTTGACGGCAAATATTGTCAGCGTGTTCCCGACTGCCCACAGGCATCCTGCCATGACACCCCACAGCACCAGGTGTGGAACCTGCCGCGTATCGGCAAAAATATCTCCTGTGCCGCGGATTAGCGCCGGCAAACTCCAGCGCGAAATAAACGCGCCCAGCACCATCATGAATGAGATCACAAGCGGAGAAACCGAAACGGTCACGAGTTTCGTCGGAGCTTCGGCTCCTGCCAGCCAAAGCGCTGCCGCGACGCCACAAAATATTCCAAGCCGGTGAAGTTGCCGCTGGCGGGAATGACCCGTCAACGTTTCACTAACAGCGGAACCCAAAGCATTTTCTCCCTGGTTCATTGAACAAGACGCAGAAGCAGCAATCCCAAGAGCAGCACGGCGAAGGGAACCCAGAATTGAATATCCCTCAATACGGCTGTCCAGCAACCCCGGAGCCGATCGGAGGTTCCATTTAGCTGATAATTCATTTTTGTAGGGTGGGCTTCCTAAAGCGAAATCTCTCCAGGCGATTATACGTCGTGAGGTCTTGCGAGCCGAACAGATGGGAATTGGGTGAACTGCCGGAATCAGAAGAGGGCGCAAGTATATCAGGCCAGCATTTTCATCAACCCGCGGATGATTTCCTCGAGCGGCGTTGCAAAAATCCAGAGAACAGCCAGGGGGGCAGCTGCCTCAGCCGCGACTAGCAGAACCAGTTCCTTATTAATCGGCACTACTCGCATCTGGTCCACTACGTTATAGCTGGAAATGAAATCGGCCACCGACGAAGGATCCTGACTTCCCAACATCGATTTCTGTTTTGAACCTGATTCCGTCGCCCACGCTGAATCGAACGACTCGGTCAAATGCCTTGCCACCTCGTCATATCGGACTATACCGTCCCGATTGCACTCGATCAATTTCGGACAAAGCAGGAGGAGCGGACCCAGGACAACCAGCACCGCAAGAACAATGAATACGGCCGTCGGCACCTTAGTGGCGTCGATGGAAGTTCCAAGATAGGTGATGGAATTTGCGTACTGGCCGGCAATAAATGCGCCCAGCGCCGCAAACAGTATCCCGAAATGGCGCTGCGCCATCAATACGAAGCTCAACCCACCCAGCTTGTCAGGGTGAATCGGGACCAAGGCGAGATCCAGTTTGGCCACTTTGTACAGCAAGAAGCTCCATAGAGCATATCTCCAGAGCCAGCGAAACATCAGGAACCGCAGCACCGGACTGGCGACAAACGCAAACCACCAGCCCGCCGGACTGAATCCTCCGGACGCGGAAGAATGCCAGGAAGTGATTCCGTGCGAACCCCATTCATGGCCCGCAAACACGTAATTACCCAGCACGAACAGAGGGAAAAAAGCCACGAGCGCCACGATCAATTCGACCAGGCCCGAATCCCGCCGTTGCGCGACCTTTTTCAGCAGCGCATCGTAAGCGGGTCTGTCACGCTCTCGCACGACGCCTGACGAAGCGAATTTAGACACCACATGCTGTATCCACGGATCAATAACAATCTCGGCCAGGAGTAGAAGGGGAATGCCTACGAGGAAACGCCCATAAATCGAGAAGTCCTTGAGAAGGGGGATTCTCACGCTGGTGCCGAACGCCGTTCCTGCCGCCAGGCTCAATATGAGCAAGGGCGCCCAAGTAAGCAGAAGCAGCACTATGACGCGCCGTCCAATATCGGCGCCGGCGTACTGCACCAGGTGCATGCGCACCAGCGCCCGGTAGAAAGGCCCGCCCACGACCAGTGAGAAATGGTCTGCGACGGACGAGCCTGACGGGGCGGCCGGACTCGCACGAGCCTGCTGGGTTCCGGTTGCCACTACAACGGTCCAATCGGTTTAAAGGTAAACAAGCCGACCAGCGCCCCACCAAGGATGAGGAGGGCCGGATTAATTTTGAAGCGTAGCAAAATGAGGAACACGGACATCCCGATGACTGCGGTATTCCAGCCGGTGATTGCCCCTCTGGCCATCGTAAAGCAGCCGGCCAGAAGCAGTCCGATGGAGACTGGCGCAAGTCCCTTCTGAATGGAGGCCCTCCACGGCCACTTTTCGAGCCTCACCCAGAGGCGCCCGATGGTCAAGGCAAGCACGGCCGTAGGCCCGAAGAATGCCAGCAGGACAACGACGGCTCCCGCAAGGCCGGCAGCCCATTCTCCGATCGAGACGATCATCATCATGTTGGGGCCAGGCATCATCTGGCCGACGCTGTACAGGTGGATTAGCTGCTTAAAGTCAAGCCAGTGGTGGACGTCGACGGTGAGGACTTTCAATTCGGGAAAGGCGGCCATGCCACCTCCAACCGTCAATATCGATAGATACGCGAAGACACGAATGAGCGCGGGTATTTGGTTCATTGGCTGGAACCCTCCTCTACTTTCTTGCGCGGCCGGTACCAGAGGATCGCAAGTATACCGACGACGACCAAGACGCGCGGTACACGCTGGTGCAGCCTGTTCACCCCAATAACCGTGAGCGCAATGAACACAAGGTCGTAAACGTGTGCGAGCGACTTCTTGCTGAGTTGCACGGTAGTGGCGAGGATGAGCCCCACCGCGGCCGCCGCGACGCCCTTGAGGGCCGCCGTCACCAGCGGTCGGTCACCGTGTTCGTGATACACCATCCCCACGAGATACATGAGCAGCGCTCCCGGTAGGCAGATACCAATGACTGCAGCTATGGCTCCGGGAAGACCGCGCAGGCGATCGCCCACAAGAATCGCCATGTTCGTGGCATTCAGCCCTGGGAGTGTCTGGCTGATGGCGAGCAATTCGACGAACGTTTTGTCGTCTACCCATTTATGTTTGGTGACAAGGCTGCTTCGCAGGTATGCCACGACGCCACCCCCAAAACTCGTCGCGCCGATCAACAGGAAGGCGCCGAAGATGCCGGCGACAGTGGGTTTAGCCGTAGGGGCTTCCACAGCGCCGGGAACGGCCGCCGGTGGTACATGGCTCGCGGCCATGGCATTCGGATCAAATGCAGGTGCAGCTTCACTCATGGCTCTGTGGTGCGTTTCCTTTCAGACGATAGACCATCCCCGTCTTCGTTGTGCCGAGAGCGATCCAGTCCTTCACATCCTGCTGCAGCGTAATAAAGAACTGTTCACAGAGTTCCTTTGCTTTGTGATGGACTTCCTCTTTTTTCTCAAACTTACATTGGTAGGCGAACTCTCCCACCAGGGGCATGTGTTCTCCTCGAGTGCGCCATAGCGCCACGTCGCATTTGGCCACGATGCCTTTACCGAAGTCCAACTGCCCGAGGTGTAGAAGCACCTCCTCCACGATTCCTTCATTCACGAGTGTGATTTTTTCGTCATCCGATTTCTTCAGGACAGATAGCGCCGGAAAAACCCGGCAAAGGGTACTCATCGACGCTTTATCCGCTTCATGCATTTGGCTCAAGCCGAACACGCACGTATGTGAGTACAGAATGCGATAACTGCCGATTTGATCTTTCAGCGGTAAAGCTTCGGCTTTGAATTTGATGCGATAGGTACCAGCGATGTGGGGGCGTACGTCTACCGCCGCTGCCTTCTGCTCTTCCGGATGCCGGAACTTGAAGACGATTTCCGGATCGCCAACCGCAAAGCCGTCGACGTAGGAAATGCGCCGGCGCAGGATGAAGGCGTTGTTGTAAAGGCGGAAGTCCGGAGTATCGCCGAAGGTGATTTCTCTAACGTCGGGCCTCTTGCTGGTTGCGGGGTCGGCAATAAACCCGACTTTGACATTCTTCGCCGTCCGCTGAACGAGCTTGCCAAAGTCACGGAAGCTCTCCACAGAGTTGAAGCGATCGGGCTTCAGGATGAGCTTGGCTTCGAGGTATTGGACTACGTCGAGAGGATGACCATCGGTGTAGGTCGCTGTCCCAGCCTTAGTTCCGTGAGCAGCGTGTGCTTCCTTAACGGCGACTGCTTTAGCCACTGTTGTTCCTCCTCATGTGAAATGCGATCACCGTCAGGGCAGCAATCCTGCTGGCCGGTTATCGCTGGTTCGTGTGATGAATATCACGTGAAAGGGGTGTTATTTTTTTGCTGGAAGCGGCTTACGGATTTAGAAAATTTCCTGACGTGATTTGCCAACTTCGGCATCTGTGTTCAGGTACATGGTGCGCCGGAGGAATCACCCGATACTTTACCTTCCGGCCAGGAGTTCTGCTAGCAGGTCCTCCGCCGGGCTAGTCATCTCCCTGCCAGCTAGGGCTTTCGTTAGTGCTAATGCAGGGCAAAAATTGGCGTGCATAACTTCCGGAATTGGTATGACGTGAGGTGATTTTGTGTCGTCGTCTGCTCCTCTTCTGTTCGCGTTTCTGATTGCCAGCCAGGCATTCGGTCAAGGCGTGACCTTCAAAGAAGAGGTCAAACTGGTCGAGGTGTACGCGACCGTCTTCGACCATCACGGCAAAGCGGTGAACGGTCTCACCAGGGAGCAGTTTGAGATTCGCGACGATGGCACGCCCCAGCCGATTCGGACATTCGAACCCACACAAGGAGCCCTCTCCTGCGCACTTTTGCTCGACACAACCGGAAGTATGGCCCCTGTGATGCCGCAACTGAGAAACGGAGCAAAGAAGTTTATTGGAGCGCTACGTCCGGGCGATTCGGTTGGGGTCTATTCATTTACAGACCACGTGGAGGAGCTGCAGGGCATCACCGCAGATCAGGACTCTTCGAAGAAGGCGTTGTCGCGGCTGCATGCAGGAGGGCGAACGGCTCTTTTCGATTCCGTCAGCCAGTTGATCGTTGAACTCGAGAGAATGAAGGGCAAGAAAGTGATCGTCGTCTTGACCGATGGCGGAGACAACGCGAGCTCACTGAGTCGGGAAGCGGCAGAAGAACGCGCGCGAAAAGCGGGCGTACCTGTGTTTGCAATCGCCGAAGGAGAGGCTTTGCACGATGAGGGGGCCGCGGGTCTCCTACGCGATCTGGCCGAATCCACCGGCGGCAGGATGTATAAGGCGAATCGTTCGAAAGACATGGAAACAATACTGCAAGCCATCGCGCGAGATGTTCAATACGGGTATCTTCTCGGCTTTAAAGCTCCTCCGGAAGGAAAGAAGAACGCCTGGCACGAACTTCAAGTCGTCGTTAAGAATACTGCAAAACCGCTGCAGGTGAGGGCCCGCACCGGTTACCTAATTGAGTAGGCAGCCCTCGACTAGGCATCCTCTACGCAATCGGTTTGGCGGAGCGTATTGCGCAGGGTACGCACAAGTTCGTGGATGCGGTATGGCTTACGGATAAAGTTCGAAAGGGCTTCCCTATCGAGCATGGAACTGGCGCTTATTCTCTCCTGATCATAGGCGCTGGTGAAAATCACTTTCACGTTCGGCTTGACTCGCCGGACCTCGCGAA
This sequence comes from Acidobacteriaceae bacterium, assembly GCA_019233755.1. Lineage (GTDB taxonomy): Bacteria > Acidobacteriota > Terriglobia > Bryobacterales > Bryobacteraceae > Bog-105. The sequence goes on from JAFAMD010000059.1 coordinate 9,325, forward strand.
AAACTTCCGGGCCGGACATGCCTGGAAGTGTCAGATCGAGCAGTATCGCATCGATGTCCCGGGCGCGGGCGCCAAAGAGATCAACCGCGGCATGCCCGTCGGAGGCAACGATCACAGAGAAGCCGTGCTTTTGCAGTGACTTTGATACAGCCAGCCGAAGTGTGTCTTCGTCCTCCACGAATAGAATGGTCCGATTGGCCGGCGCCGTTTCTTTTTCCATTACAGCCGGGGCAGCAGACTCTTTCTCTTTAGCCTGACCGACGGCGCACGGTATGAAGACCCGGAACGTAGCCCCTCTGTCGGGTACGCTCACGACGTTAATAGCGCCGCCAAGCGACCGAACAATGCCTTGTACTGCCGCGAGCCCCAAACCACGGCCGAAGGACTTAGTTGTGTAAAAAGGATCGAATATCTTAGCCCGCGACTGCTCGGTCATGCCGCAGCCTGTATCTGAGACCTCAAGGAGGATATAGTCTCCTTTCGGCAAAGCCGCCCAACCGTAGAACTGAAAGTCCTGCCCCAGACTCATTCGGGTGGTAGTGACGTGAATCATTCCTTGCCGCTCTCTGAGAGCTTCTGATGCATTCGTCACGAGGTTCATGATTACGCGGCGAAGCTGTGTGGGATTCGCCCAAACTGCGGGAAGATCTGTTGCGAGGCTGGTTTTGAAGACGGCCTTCTTTGAGATCGAGACCCTCAGAAACTCAAGCATTCCCTCGATCAGGGACGAGACATCAACCAGTTCGAACGACGCTTCATCGCCTTTGCCGCCGGCGTAGTCCATCAGCAAATTCAGCACTTCCGATGCACGAATCGCGACAGCACTTATCCGGTCAAGGCTTCCGCGAACTGGCGAATCGGGGGGAGTCTCTAACATCGCGAGATCCCCTTCGGCAAAGATACTTCCAAGCATGTTGTTGAAATCGTGAGCTATGCCGGCCGCCAGTACGCCGAGGCTTTCTAACTTCTGGGTGGCAAGGAGTTGTTCCTGGTTTCTCTTGAGATCCGTAATGTCGACCATGGTGCCGATGTAACCCGCAAGGACACCCCCAACGAAGCGCGGGATGCCAGTGTCCAGCATCCAGCGGTATTCCCCGTCCGCGCGGCGCAGGCGATATTCCATCTGGAAGCTGCGGCGGGCGTCGAAAGCCGAGGAATATGTGCTGTAGCAGCGATCCAGATCATCAGGATGCACACCAGCTGTCCAGCCTTCTCCCAGCTCCTCTTCCATGCTGCGGCCGGTGAATTCAAGCCACGGCTTGTTGAAGAATGTACAGAGCTTATCCGGGCCGGAGCCCCAGATCAACACCGGTGCCGTGTCCGCCACGTTGCTAAATCGCTCTTCGCTTTCGCGCAGAGCCTGCCCCGCGCGCGTGAGCTCAACAAGATCGACTTGCAACTGCCGATTCGCAACGAGGAGTTCGGCAGTTCGTTCGGCCACGAGCGTTTCCAGGCGGGCCCGGAGTCGTCCCAATTCGAGATGCGTTCGGACACGGGCAAGCAGTTCCTCGCTACGAAAGGGTTTGGAAATAAAATCCACGGCGCCCAGCCGCAGACCCTCTACGTGCTCTTCCACCTCGTTGGCTGCACTGATAAATATGAGCGGAATGTCGCGCGTCTCCTTTCGCGCCTTGAGCCGGCGGCAAACTTCGAATCCGTCGAGGTTCGGCATGCGGAGGTCGAGCAGGATCAACTCGGGGGCTCTTGCATCGACGGATTTAAGCGCCAGCTCGCCCGTATCGGCTGGACGCACTTGATACCCCTCCGTCTGCAGGATGTTGGTCAGCAACCTCAGCGATTCCGACTCGTCGTCTACTACCAGGATCGTGCCCTGGTCGGTCATGGATTCCTCCCGAGTGATGTGCGTTTGCCGATCTGCAGGGCGGGCAAGAGGGGCTTGAACGCATATCCCCCGGTGTAGTATGCCAAGACGGCGATCACGGCAGGATAAGTTTTGGAGATGCGGCGGACAAGGCCGTTAATCTGCTCGACGTCCACGCGACGCGATGTTCGCGCCGGTATCCTCCACCTCATAGCCCGAAGTACATCTTCGCACGGTTTTTTCCAAGGTGGTTTCGATAGCTTCCGCGTGGAACATCACCCATGCCGCGCCTCTTTCCGTATATTTCACAGCATCACTGATCAGATTGATCGGTCAGGCATGATGTATACGACAGTAGCTCAGTCGCATGAGTGGGCAAGCCGTGATCCTAGCCGGAGCCGTTCGAGATCCATGCTCGCCAGTGGCCTAGGTGGAATGAAGCGTCTTGTTGGCCAGCTTCATTCAGTATGCGTAACCGGCTGCTGGCCCTGGGCCACCAGTTGCTTCTCCACCTTGGACGTCTCAACGACCCTTACACCCATCTTGTTGCCGCCCTCGTATACATTCTTGAGGAATTCTTTGTCGCCGTAGCGGTTGAAGACCAGTTCCGTGTGTGCCGGAGTTGCCTTAGCGATGGATTCCCTGACAATGAATGTATCTGAGTCCTTTCCGTCCGCGCTGGTAACAGTCATTATGGTGTTATTTCCCTCTTGCATCCGGAACACGTATTTACCGGCGGGAAGCGTCTTGGTTGAAACGATGAAGGGGTGTGAGATATCGGCGTTGACCTGATCTGTAATCTGCGCATTCAGGTGAACACCGAGGAATGATACAAGCAGGACTAAGCCGCCATTCAAAACCGTTTCGCATGTTATTCGCATTTATATTTCTTCGGTCACCATCTCGACAGTGACCCCGATCTGCATCGGCTCCTTCCGCTCAACAATGACTGCGTTGAGGCCTTTCAGATTCAAAATTTAAACTTATAGCCGAGACTTGGCTCGGCCACGATCTCAAGCGGTCGCTTCCCGGCTTTGGGTTGCGGGAGGGTTGCATGGTTTTCTGTCGATGCCGCCGATCGAATCTGCTTCTGCCTGACTTGCCAAGGGCAAACTGACCATGAAGATAGCCCCGCCTCCGCGTTCGCTTTTGACGGTAATGACACCGCAATGTGCTTCAACGATCCGTTTGACAATCGCAAGGCCTAGCGTTTTGTTCGGCCCCGATCGCGGATCATTTTGGAAGAGTTCGAATATTTTTCTTAGCTTGTCGGGCGCAATTTCAGGTCCTTCGTCCCGGATCGAAATACATCCGCGTCCTTCCGTTGTGCTGATGCGAACTTCGATTTTGCCTCCTGGAGTTGAAGCTTTCACCGCATTGTTCAGCAGGTTGTCGAGCACCTGAACGATTTTGATGGGATCAGCTTCGACCATGAGCTCCCGGGTATCTGACCGTATAGCTATCTGTATCCCCTTTTGCTCCGCCAGACGACGACTCGGGCGCAGAGCGTCCTTCACCAGAAGAATCGCGTCCGTTGGACGGAGGTCCAGATGCAGCTTTCCGCATTCGATGGTGGACATCTCGCGCAGCTCGTCGATCAACTGCAACAGAAAAAGACCGGACGACTGCGCCGATTCAAGTAACGCCATTTGTTCGGGCGCGAGTTCAGTCGCCGCATCATCGATGAGACATTCGATGGCCGACAGAATCCCGCCCGCTGGATTTTTCAGCGCGTGGACAGCCGCCTCCAGTTGCTCGCATTTTTGGATTTTCAGTTTTTCCAAGTCGAGTGTTTTTTTCAGGAGTTCCCGCTCTGCGTGAGACAGTTTCTCTTGGAGGATCGCAAGCTGGCCGTTGAGTGACCGCGTGATCTCCGAAATTCGAAGGCGGTCGGAATCCGCCTGCGAATTGCAAAGCGTATTCCATTTCCCGCCAATAGCGTTGATTGCTTCCTCGTAAAGCTCCTCGACAGATGACGGAGCTACAGATCCGACTACGACGATGCCGCGCGAGGTCATGCAACCGGAAAAAAACAAGGTCATCGCGCCGCGACTCGACGGCAGGTCCAATTTCCAATCCAGAGCAGCACCAGACCGGCAAACCGCACGGAGAAAGCTGAGCATCTCCCATCGGTCGCACTCCTTCGCCAGTTGCGTGAGAGCCTGGCCAGCAATGAGGGAATTCTCCAGGCCAAGTCCATTTAGGAGAACTTCGGCGACGATTCCGTCTTCCCGGCAGAGGAGGGTAATCCTGGGCGTCTTCTTTTGAGGCATACAACCTCCCTGCCGGCGCTGCCTACCGCGATCGGGGTGCCCGACTCGTATAGACCCGATCGGACGCTATTCGGATCCACGCCCAACTCGGGTTCATCCTTATTAACGAAAGTTAGTAGGTACAAGAATACTTACTACTGATGGGGTTATCCAAGACGCATCATTACGGGGAATGAAATCGTAAAGAGAGAGAACTGTCCCTTCAACTGAGGTACGTGTACTCGGCTGGATGGTGATTCACCCTGAAGGTCAACGTTCGTTGCCCTCTGCGGCCGCAGTGCTTGAGAAGACGTGCACGCATTTCTTTCCTCGCTCGCATCAGGCGAGATTTGGCCGCGGGAATCGAGATACCTAATCGGGTTGCAACCTCTGGCATCGGCAGGCCTTGAACGTCTCGAAGGAGGATGACGTTGCGCATGAGTGGTGGAACGCGGGAGATCTCCCGCTGCAGAAGAGTATCGACCTGCTCAGCGCCGAGTTCTTCTTCCGGGCTCGAGACCTGGTCAATCAGTTCCAGCCGCGCATTCGCCTCGGTGATCTGGTCAATTGAGACGAACCCCACCTGTCGTTGTTCCCGCAGCCGCATGAGGCACTGGTTCTGTACGATCCGGTACAGCCACGCCGAGAAAGTTCCCTCGAAGCGGAAGGTCTCAAGGCTCTGGAATGCTTTCGCGAAGGCATTTTGTACTTCGTCTTCCGCATCGCTCCGGTTGCGGAGCATTGTGAACGCCCGCTTCAGGCAGACCGGGAAGTGGCGCTGCACCAATTGAGTGAACGCGTCCGCTTGTCCATGTTGCGCCATGCGGAGCAAATGCTCATCGCTGGCGTCGGTATGCGCGAGGAGCGGGGTTGCTACGTTAGCTCCTCGGGGTGCCGTTGCAAGGTCCGTCACCTTTGCAGCGATCTCGGGTTTGCCCTGGGTAGGAGCCGCTAGCGACAACGTTATGAAAGACATGCCGGAACCTTGGCACGCCTGCGGCCAGCACTCGATCAAAGAGCCCGTGTCTTATGCTTCATCGACTTGCGAAAACACCTCGATAACGAGTGCGCCAAAATGCGCCAGAAGCGGACGTTTTGGTACGTCTGTAAGGTGAAAGTGCGCGTTTTTGCGCACCTCGTAAATGCCCGGGCGCGAATTCTGTTTGTTTCAGCCGCCGTGTTCCTTCATCGACTGAATAAGATCGGTTGTAATACCGTACTTCTCCGCGCGATACGCAAGGGTTCTGCGGGTCAGGTGCAGAAAACGAGCAGCACGCGTCTGGTTACCGGCGAATTTCTTGAGCGTTCGCACGATTAGGTCTTTCTCCACCGCATCAAGACTGAAACCCGCGTCGGGCAAGCTAGCCGGCAGTACGTCGCCAGTGCGGCGACCATCCTGCAGGAAATCGGGAAGATCCTGAAGCGTAATCTCAGCGCCCTTGGTGAGCAGAACAGCCCGCTCCACGGCGTTTTCCAACTGCCGCACATTTCCGGGCCAACTGTAGCTGCAAAACTGTCCGATGACATCCGGCGCCAGCGTCAGCTCGCTGTGGCGGTACTTGGCTTTGCACTTCGCGAAGAAGTGCTGGACGAGTTCCGGAATATCTTCGGCGCGCTCGCGAAGCGGCGGCAACTCTATAGGCACCACAACCAGCCGGTAATACAGGTCTTCCCGAAAGGATCCGGCCTTCACCATTGCCGCGAGGTTTCGATGTGTGGCAGCGATGATCCGCACATCCAGCTTGATGGGGCTGGCGGCGCCTATTTTCTCGATCTCGCGCTCCTGGATCAGGCGAAGAACGCGGACCTGCAATTCCAGCGGCATCTCACCGATTTCGTCCAGCAGCATGGTTCCGCCGTCGGCCATCTCGGCCTTGCCTTTCTTGTGGGCGACTGCGCCGGTGAACGAGCCTTTCATGTGCCCGAAGAGCTCCGATTCCAGCAACTCGCGAGGTATGGCGCCGCAATTTACAGTGATAAACGGCCCTTCTCTGCGGGGGCCGCGAAAATGAATGGCTTTGGCGAGCAATTCCTTGCCTGTTCCTGTCTCGCCTTGAATCAGGATGGTGACATCAGACGAGGCGACACGCGCGGCAATATCGAGCGTGTACATGAGCTTGGCGGAGGAACCGATGATATTTTCAAATCCGTATTTTTCCTGCAAACAAGCGCGGAGAGAGTCCACCTGTTCGATCAGCCTGTGGTGTTCAAGGGCCCGATTCACCAGAGCCTTCAGTTCGTACGGGTGGATCGGTTTCGTGAGATAGTCATACGCGCCGGCTTTCATCGCTTCCACGGCGCTCTGGATGGTCCCGAAAGCAGTCATGACAATGACTGTTGTCCCTGCATTGTCTGACCGCACACTCTTTAACACATCAATGCCGGAGGCGCCTGGCAGATGCAAATCGGTGATGACGAGATCAACCGGCTCTCTCTGCAGGATCTCCATTGCCCGTTCCGCCGTCGGGGCGGCGCTCGTGTGGTACCCGGCTTTACGAAGCACCGTCTCCATCACGTGCCGAACGGTGTCTTCGTCCTCAACGATTAATATTCGCGGCTCCGCCATGCAACCTCTCTGACAAGGCATACGCGGTGATTTCGAGCATACCGGATCTTCACCACTAACCGATAGCGGCAAGACCTCGCCGGGTTCCGGTTACTGCCGCAGTTGCGCAATCTGTTCTTCGACTTTCTTCCGGCCGGCGGCCCCGAGCGGTACGGAGTCCAAGTATTTTTCAAGTTCCTGAGCGGCCTCATCCCGCCGGCCGCTCTCAGCCAGAATCTCCGAAGCCACCAGGCGCGCTTTAGGGAAGTCGCCGGCAGCGCGCTCTAAGTTAGTAAGGGCTTCAACCGTGTCCCCGTTTTCGGCGACGAGGCAAAATCCCAAAACGTAATGGACCTGCTCATAAGCGGGGTCGATCCTTAACGCCCGCCGCGCAACCGGTAAGGCCTCGTCACAACGCCCGAGCATGTACAGCGCAATGCTCAAATTCTTGACAGCTTTGTAGTGGTCGGGTACCAGCTCAATGGCCCGTTGAAATTGTTCCGCCGCCTGGTCCATATGTCCCAGCCATCCAAGAACAACCCCAAGGTCGTTGTAGACGTCCGCAAATTCCGGATCTATTTTTACTGCGTTTTGCATGTGGAGCAAGGCCAGTTGGTTGTCACCCTTCCTAATGGCATCGCTCGCTTTCTTCTGTTCCTTTTGGGCTTCTTTCGGAATCTTGTGCTGAAGCTGCTGCAGCGAAACGGTAGACGTATTCGCTTGGCCGGCTCGCTCTGTTGTCATGTGAGGTGCCAAGTGAGAGTCGAGATAATCTCGATACCCCTGCATTTGTCTGGGCGTTTCTACCTGGGCCGAGACCGTTACCGAGGTGAAAAAGAAGATTAGCCCGAATAAAGAAATCTGAGTCTTCACTTGTACATCCCCGTCGTGCCTTGATATCTAACCCGTTATTCGAATGATGGGAATCTGAAGCCGCCGATTCATTTCGTGAGGTGTGTGTGACCGCCCGTGTGAGAGTTAAAGTGCAGTTAGAGCCGAATCACATGTTTCGTCTTCCCCTCACTCTCGCCGGTCTGCTAGTCGTTTCTGTTAGTGCTGGAATCGGGCAGCAACCGACATCGGGGATGCCGACCACCGTCATCCGTGCCAACGTGCATCTGGTTGTCTTGCACGCCACCGTTACCGACGACAAAGGAGAGGTGGTCTCGGGCCTCTCCGAGCAGGCATTTCGGCTGCTGGTCGACAATCAGCCTCATCCCATCAGCGTGTTTCGAGGGGAGGATATGCCCGTGGCGGTAGGTCTCGTCGTCGATCACAGCGAAAGCATGGCTCCAATGTGGCCCAACGTTGTCGCAGCCGCCCTGGGCTTTTTACGTGTGAGTAATCCAGACGACCAAATGTTTGTTGTCGACTTCAGCAATCAGATCCGGCTCGGATTGCCGTCTGGCAAAACATTTACGAATAGCGCCTCGGAATTGCAAGCAGCGCTGTTGCGATATCCTCCTGGCGGTTCAACGGCCCTCTATGATGCAATCGGCGTCGCCCTGGCTCACGTGGAAAAAGCCACCATCACGAAGCAGGCTTTACTGATCATCACTGATGGTGGTGATAACTCGAGCCGGGCTCGTCTCAATCACGTCCTGGACTGGGCTCGAAAGGCCAGCGTTACGCTGTACTGCATTGGCCTTTATAACGGAGCGGATAGCGACCGTAATCCGCAGGTTCTCAAGGACCTTGCCGACGCCACCGGCGGTAAAGCTTTATTTCCGTCGACCGCCTCAGATACTTCGAGTGTCTGCGTGAAACTGGCCAAGGACATTCGGAGTCAGTACACCCTCGCCTTCAATGGGGCGCAGGACGGCAAATACCACCCGATTAGCCTGACCGTACAGGATCGCGGGCGCGGCCTCACCGTTCGTACGCGTACCGGATATCAGGCCGGAACACCTTAGCGCCAACAGTGCCAGGCTCCAAACTGCTTTCGTTTCAGCATACAATCGGTTTCTGGCAACTCAATTGAGGGTTTGCGGCAGCAGGAACGGATAAACGCGTGTGGGCCCACTTGTATTTATTAAGACGATCCTGTTCGCGTTCGCAGCCCTATTCCCGATCGTAAATCCCATCGGGGATGCTCCTATATTTCTAAACCTGACAAGCCAGTATCCGGATTCCGTGCACAAAATTCTGGCGCGCAAGATCGCAATCTATGGATTTCTCATGCTTGCAGCCTCCCTGCTTCTTGGCACAGACATACTTGCGTTTTTCGGCATTTCTATCCCCATCGTGCAACTGGCGGGCGGACTGGTGTTGGCAATCACCGGGTGGCAACTCCTGAGCCAGGCGGCTGGCAATCGTGCGCAACAGGCCAGGCAAGGCACATTGGAAGATGCTTTGGAGCATGCGTTTTATCCGCTCACTCTCCCGCTTACGGTAGGGCCGGGATGCATCTCCGTTGCCATCACGCTCGGCGCCCACTTGCGACAAAGAGTCGGTATGCGATACTTCTTCGACCTGCCACTTCTTCTGGCAGCGATGATCGGAATGGCATTGGTCTGCGTTCTGGTGTGGATTTGCTACAGTAACGCCGACCGTCTCGTGGGAGCGCTTGGGGCGACTGGCAGCACCATCGTGACGCGCCTCTCTTCGTTCATTCTGCTCGCCATCGGATTCCAGATCATGTGGAACGGCCTTAGCTCAGCGGTGGAACAACTGGCTCATAACGCCGCCTTTCGATAATGTTCCCTCAGTCGCCCGGTGTTCTTTTCACACATCTTTTGCATCAATTTCCCAAATCGTGTATCAAACCGTTCGCGGACACGGGAACCGCATATGCGTGGGCAAACGCGTCTAGGGGCGGGAAACGCCGGGCGCCGAACCGTGAAGCCGACAGAGGGAGGAACAATGAAGAAGTCAAAACGGGGTCTGTTATGGACCGGAATTGTCCCGCTCATCCTGGTGCTGGCCACCTCTGGCTGCGCCACGAAGAGTTTTGTGCGCGACCAGGTCGCCGCCACGAATGCAAAAGTGAGTGCTGTGGAAGCCAAGGTGAATGACAACGCAACCAAGGAACAGACAGACGTTTCGCGATTGCAGGAGCAAATCACCACCACCGACAACAAGGTGGCTGAAGTGGACAAGTCGGCCAAACAGGCCAATACCACCGCCACGCAGGCTAACCAGCTTGCGCAGCAGAATCAAACTGCGATCGCAAATAACAGCACGGCGATCGACACACTCGGTAAAGCTATGAATTACACCCTTGTCGCCAAGGGAGACGTCACATTCGGGTTCAACAAATTCGAGTTAAAAGATGCGGACCGCGCGGCGCTGGATGTTCTCGTAGCAAAAGTGCAGAATAAACCGAGGCCGCTATTTGAGTTGGTCGGTTTCACGGACAAGGTTGGCAGTACAGACTACAACCTGACATTGAGCCGGCGCCGGGCGGATGCGGTAGCCCGCTATCTCGTGAAACAGGGTGTGCCGTTGCGCGGTATTCACGTCATCGGTCTTGGAAAGGAACCGCCCCCTCCGAGCCTGGTGGCCGATCTTGAGGTTGTCAACCCCAATCCGACTCGAGCCGAAGCGCAAAGGCTGGCCCGGCGTGTGCTGATTCGTGTTTATACGGCCGAGGCAAGCCCCAGCAGTGCGGGTGGTTCCGCTTCGCTGAATTAATAGCGATGCCGGGAATTAATCGCTAGCCGGGTCCTCGAGGGCCCGGCTATGCGTTTTTTCTTCGGCGAAAGCCTCCAAAACCACCACCGTGGTAGCCGCTGAACCCGCCAAAGCCGCGGTCACCGCCCCAACTGCGATCCCCATCCAACCTCCGCCGGAGTGGAAGTTATTCCAGCGTTGCCCGCCCTCGCCGCGAGCAAATTGGTGGCTGTCCGGCGAAGACCTGTCGAAGCTTCCAGAGGACAGCGGGTGCCAGCCGTCCGTGGTTGAAATCATTTAATGTGACCGAGCGATTCACCTTGTCAACTTCAGTACGGGCGGTGAACCAGATTACGCCGTATGCCGTTTCGCTGGAGCCCTGGGTCTTGACCGCGACCGCGGCGTAAGCACTCAGGGTATTTCCCGTCCAACTTTCGAGCTGTGGCTGGTAGACTATCATGGTCGCGCCTGCTCGCCTGAGCAAGCACGCCCCCGGGCTAGCTAGTTGCCAACGCGGCGCGGCGAGAAGAATAGTGATCGCTTGTCTTGGAAGGTTCATTTAAGTCACGCGAGGCTTTTATGTACGGGAAATAGAGATACACTTACCGTGAAAGAGCCGGGAAACATGGCTGACCCTCCGAGTCCCTGCCGCCGTTTGAATCCGCCTTCATCCAGCTCAAATACTTGCAATCCAAGGCACTCAACGGCCTCGGCTCACCCCCCTCGTATTGCCGGCAGCACGGTACCGCGGCGCTTGCGCACGCTTACTCTCCTGTGCCTGTTTTCTGCTTTGGGCTTGTGTCCTTTGACGGCAGATGCACAATCAGATGCCCCTGTCTCAATTAATTCGAGAATGGATCCGAATCCTGATGCAAGCAGCAGAAGCAGGCTGCCCAGCATTCGTACTCACGTCAAACTTGTCGTGATACCCGTAACCGTCACAGATCTGCTGGAGCGCCCGGTCTCGGGACTGCACAAGCAGGATTTTCAGGTGTTCGAAGACGGCGTGGAACAGAAGATCTCTGCGTTCTCCAGTGAGGAATCTCCGGTTTCCGTCGGGCTCGTTTTCGATGCCAGCAACAGCATGCGCAAGAAGATTGATCAGTCCCGCGCGGCGATGCTCGAATTTCTCCGGATGAGTTTTCCGGGAGACGAGTTCTTTCTATTAACATTCAACACGCGCCCTGCTCCAGTTGGTCGATTTACTACTGACATCGAGGAGATTCAGAATGCCCTCGCCTTGACACAGTCCCGCGGCTGGACCGCGCTGTTTGATGCGATCTATATCGGCATGGCGCAGATGAAACAGGCGACACACGATAGGAAGGTTTTGCTTGTCGTCTCCGATGGCGGTGACAACAACAGTCGTTACAGCGAAAGCGAAATCAAAAACGCTATCCGCGAAGCGGACGTCCGGGTCTTCTCGATTTCCATTCTGGACCGCTCCCCTTGCCTCGAGCGCATCTCCGAAGAAAGCGGCGGCCGGGCTTACCGGGTTCGCAAGTTGGATGAATTGCCCTATATTGCGCAGACCCTCAGCGAAGAGATCCACAGCCACTACGTTCTTGGCTACTCGCCTTCACAAGGGCAGAACGATGGCAAGTACCACAGGGTGACGGTGAAACTGGTTCTGCCCCCCGGCAGCCCTCGAGTGCGCGTCGCCTGGCGGCATGGCTACTACGGGCTGCTTCGCTGACTTCCCGTTCCCCAAGGCTTCCCAATCCAGGAGTACTGCCACGCCACCGTTACATTATTGAAATCCCCGCCAAATAGGGCGTAATCAGCTAAGCTGTAGCTGACTTTCAGAGACTGATGCCTGCTAACCGGAACAGATGCCGTCACCCCGACCCGGGAGCTTGTCTGGCGGGTACGGACATTCACGACACCATTTAAGGTGGTAATCCCGCCAAACCAGACGTTGCCGTCTATCGAGAACCAAAACCGGGGCCTGATGTTGCGACTCAGATGGGTCTCCAAGCTGCCGATGGCTTGTTCCGTTTGAAGAGAATAGCCTGGAAAGTAGCGGTCGTTTCCGGTGAACAGCCAGGCGCCGCCATATGCGTCCAGAATCCACCGTCCCCGGCGCCAGGACCAACCCAATTCCGGTTTAAACGCCCACCGATTGGAGCCCGGGTTGACCAGCCGCCTAGGATCGTACTGGCCAGTGGGCGCCACCACCGTCAGGCTGACTCCAAGAAGCATCTTCTGCTGCCAGCGCTTGAAATCCTCCACCGGCATCGCCGGCCCGCCCTTAAGATTGACCGAAAAGCGGTATTGAGAATCGACCAGGCCCGATCGATAAATCGAGTGATGCACTCCAATCACGGTTCCTGCATAGGTTCCCACTCCGTACGGCAATGAGGCAGTCACATTGGCCGACCGGCCGAACAGGCCGAAAGAGTGGTAATAGCTGAGAACGGGTATGCTGACTTGCGCACCGGCATCCGTGACCGGAATTGAGGAATCAAAAGAAAAGTTTCCGGTGTTATAGCCGTATGTCACTACGATCGCGTTGGCATCGTTCGGTGTGATGACATAAGCGCGAGGTACCAGGGTCTGCGAAGAGCCGATAGGGGAGCCCAGGTACAGACCTGAGAGTAGTGCTGCCACCCGTAATCTGGCAACGAAAGGCATCAAAGACCCACTGACCGTCGGGCATGGCGATGGCCATAACCGTCGACCGCCAGGATCATTCCCTTCTCAAAGTATTTTCCGTCTCATTACTTCTCTGCTTGCCTGAATCAATGTACTTGATTAAGAGGACTTCGTTGCCTTTATCGGTGTAAATCAGCTCGTCGACGCTGCTGCGCGCAAGCAGAACACCAAAGCCGCCTGGCCGCATGTTTTCGGCTTCGCGAAAACCGACATGGCGCAGGGGATCATCCGGCGGGTTCATGATAGCGGAGTGAGATATTTCATCCAGCGAAAATCCTTCGCCAGGATCCTTCACCCGGCATGCCACCGCTCGCTTCGTGCGAACATAGGACATCTCCACATACTTGTCCGGATCGAACTTTCCCCCGTACTCGATTGCATTCATCAGCAACTCGCGCAATGCCGAGGCAACCACTTCCTTTTCAGGTTCGGGAAGCTCGATCATCTCGTACACGAATTGGAGCAGCCGGTCCGCCGTCTTAATATCGCAGCGCGCGGCAAGCCGGTACCAGTTGGGCGCCCCAGGCAACACTTCGATACCGTCGTCCCAGCAGGGAGCCTCGGTTGCATTCCGCACCATGTCTCCCAGTGCTTGAAGAGAGAAGGGACGCGAAAAATAGCTGAAAGCACCTTCGCGCATTGCGGCGATCACGTCGGCAGGCGCACTTTCGTCTGCAACTATGATCATGCAGGTATGTGGATGAACTCTTCTTATTCGGCGGAGTAATTCAACGTCCTCTTTCCCGGAGCTCCCCGCGCCGGTGAGAATAAGGTCAAACCTCGTTGACCTGAGCAGCTCTATGGCGGCTTCATTATTGGGTGCCTTTTGGATCCTCCACTCCGGAGCTTTGAGAATCTGCGACAGCATGCCGCTGACCTCATCGCCGGCATCAATGACAAGCGCTGCTTTTTGTTCCATCGGCTTTCGTCGCGAGCCCCCTACTGACCGATTTTCTGATAAATTCGTTCGTCGGGTTTGCTCACGATTTCCCGTGGGTCCGTTTGGTCCGCGCGGGCTTCTGCGCCGCCTTCTCAGTGGCTGGCGGCTTCTTCAGATCGGCCAGACTACGGCGCAGGGCATCTGCAATGTCCACCACCTCTCCATGACGCAGCGGGGTGGGAGCGATATTCACCGGCTGGCCCTTAACTTTTCTTTCCAGCATGGATTCCAGCCGCTCCCGATAGCTGTCGCGATACCGGGCGGGGTCGAAGGAACCCGCAAGGGAATGGATAAGCGTTTGTGCCAGGTCCAGCTCTTTGGCAGTCACAACGCTTGGGTCGGCGCGGTATTCCTCGTCGGCCCGAACCTCAGATGCATAGAACATAGTGTGAGCCAGCAGACCCGTCCTCCCGGGACGCAGGACGACGATGTGCTCACGGCTGTGCATGGCAAACCGGGCCAGAGCCACCAACCCGGTATTCTGCATCGCCCGATACAGCAGCGCATAGGCTTTCTCGCCGGCTTCCTCCGGCGTCGCGTAGTACGACGTTTCGAAATAGACCGGATCGATCTCGACGAGGGGCACGAATTCCTCTATCTCCATCGCAGCAGAGGTCTTCGGAGCAATGCTTTTCAATTCTTCCGGCTCGATCACTACGAAACGATCTTTGTCATACTCGTAGCCTTTCACCACCGAGGCTGCGGGTACAACTTCATCGGTTCCCTTGAGCACCGCTGCCTGTTGGATGGGCGCGAGGGCGGGCTCAGCGCGGCGGGGTTCCATTGCAGGAGGCGGGCTCGCTTCGGCCGCCCTGCGACTAGGAGGGCTTGGCGTGATTTTCGTGACAGCTTCCGGTTCGTTGTCATCACCGGGTGCTTGCCGGTACAAACGGCGGAAACTCACTCGTTCGGCACGCGCAGCGCGATAGAGGCGCACCGGAACCGAGATTAAGCCGAAGGAGATGTAGCCGCGCCAAACGGTAGACGCCATTCTTGCCCCCCATGAGTGGATTACCACCCATAGAAAGCGTTTCGCGGTTGAGCCACTGGGCCCGGAACGAACCGCGCGGTGGGTTTACGCTGGGAAAGAATTGAGGAATCGTTGAGCCGGTCGAGCGCTTTCGTATTGGCTTTCGCATCGCTGTTGGCCGTATTACCCGCATCTGCTCAAATCAAAGTCACTCTGCAGCCGCGCACTGCGGAGGCATTCGAGCGATACGCGAAATCTGTGGAGCAGGAGTTGGCTGAGCGATGGAGCGGCAAGCGCGAGTTTCTGGCCATTGACGAATCTCCTGACAACCTGGCAAAGGTGATGCACGGTGACGTCTACATACGCCCCGGCGCCTCAAAGACTCCGATCAGCATCCAAAATGGGCTCATCCATGACTGGGCCGGAACCATTTTCATGCCGAATACGACGGTACAAAAGGTACTGCAGGTCATGCAGGATTTCGACCGGCATTCGCAGATTTATCCCGATGTCATCCAGTCGAGATTAATCAGCCGCCGCGGCAACGAGGTGGTGGGGGAATGGCGGCTCAGCCGCAAAAGCCCGTTTGTCACCGTTGTGCTGAACGTCCGTGAGCAGGAATATTACAACCAGGCAGGTGTGGGAAAGTGGATTTGCCGCGCATACGGCAAAGATATTTCAGAAGTCGAGAACGCCGGTACGCCCGATCAGAAGGTTCTGCCGCCCGGTGAAGGAATGGGATTCCTATGGCTGCTGTATGGCTATTGGACTCTGAAGGCTACCGGGGGCGGCGTCTTGGTCGAGTGCCGGACACTTTCGCTCTCGCGCGATATGCCTTCCGGGCTGGCTTGGGTAATCAAGCCGTTCCTCCAAACGGTGCCGCGCGATTCGCTAAGCGCGACGCTCAAGGACACACGCGTGGCAGCCACCAGATAGAAGGCACGCTGTCTGTAGCAGTTGTATCCAGGCGCGCATCCATGGGGAGACTGCCAAAGAAAGGAGATGCAGAAACGATGAAGCGATTTGTGTACATTCTGATTGGAGCCGCGGTACCCCTGGCCACGTACTTCGTTTGCCGCAAGGTGGATCTATTCGGTGATTCGCAAGCGAAGCGGCATCGCGAGAAATTGCAAGAAATAGCGGTAGAAGACAGCTTTCCCGCCAGTGATCCACCGTCCACCTGGTAATTCCTGCAGCCGGCGGCTTCAGTTATACTTTATTTCGGAATGCAAGACAATAAGCCGTCCTTCCAACCTGTTGCGCTTACGCTGACGGTGGCTGCTGCGCTGCTCCGGCTGGCTCCGCACCCGCCGAACTTTGCACCAGTCGGCGGCCTCGCTCTATTTGGTGGAGCGCGGCTCCGCGGGTGGCAGGCTTATGCGGTTCCAGTACTCGCGATGCTGGTCACGGACCCGATCCTGAGCCACATGGCCGGATATTCGGCGTACTCCTGGGCATCCCTCGTTATTTATTCCTGCTTCCTGATCAATGTCAGCTTAGGCCGATTGTTCCTCCGCAAGTCCTCGAATCCTGTACGGATTGCCTCGGTAGCGCTGGCCGGCAGCCTGCAGTTCTTCCTCATCACGAACTTTTTTGTCTGGCTAGGCAGCGTAACGCTATACCCGCATACCTCCGCGGGCCTTTTCGAATGCTATGTTGCAGCGCTGCCGTTCTTCGGCAGAACCGTTTTGAGCGATCTCTTCTATACCGGTGTCCTCTTTAGCGCACACGCACTGCTCAGCCGTCACGCCGCGAGTGAGAGCCGTACCAGCGCGGCAGTGTAGCACTCCGCATTCGCATTTTCACTCCGCGACGCCTCGAATTGGCGCTTCGTACACTTGACGGAGCATGTTCAAACGAGTTGCTGTGGCTGGCCCTTTCGTTTTCCTGGCGTGCACGCTCGCGCAAGGAGCAGTCACCAGCATTGAGCTGATTCAGCAATCCGACGTACTCTCAGGCGCTGCGTTCGGGGAAACCGGTCCTTACGAGTGCATCGAAGCCAAAGTACACTTCGCCGTCGATCCGAAAGCGGGACCGAATCGCAGCATTGCCGACATCGATCTCGCGCCCACGAACGCGCCGGGATTGGTCGAGTTCTCTGCAGATCTCTATATGTTGCGCCCCCGTTTCGGAGTGAAGGGCAACGGAACCGCACTCGTAGAGATCTCAAACCGCGGCGGCAAAGCGCTGCCCTACGAGTTCAATTTCGCGCAAACCCCTTTGGATCGGAATATCCCACAGACACTCGGCGATGGGTTTCTTTTAAGCCAGGGTTTCACCCTCGTCTGGATCGGGTGGGAGTTCGACGTGCCGCCCAAGCCCGGCCTTCTGCGATCCTACCTGCCCATCGCGACGGACCACGGCAAAACGATCACGGGAACAGTGCGCTCCGAGTGGACCGGAGAGCATCGCCAGAATGTGATCCCGTTGGGCGACAGGGGGCAAGCCGGATACCCGGTTCTCGATCTCGAGTCGCCACATAACAAGCTCTTCGTGCGCGATAGCGTTCTGGGAGCGCGCACTCTGATCCCGCACAGCAACTGGTCGTTCGACGACGCCACCCATGTCGAACTCAAGGGTGGATTCGCCCCAGGCCGCATTTATGAGGTGGTCTATGCGGCGAAAGACCCGGTGGTCGCGGGCCTCGGCATCGCCGGCGTTCGGGATTTTGTCTCTTATCTGAAATACGGCGGTGCGCCAACTCCGATTCAAGACGAACACACATCAATTAAGCGAGCTATCGGATTTGGCGTATCACAGGGCGGGCGGTTTCTTCGTGAATACCTTTACGACGGCTTCAATGAGGACGAACAGCACCGGCAGGTGTTCGACGGTGTGTGGGCGCACGTGGCGGGCGCCGGACGCGGCAGCTTCAACCAGCGTTTTGCGCAGCCGTCGCGCGACGGGCATGCGTTCCTGAACGTCGTTCCCAAACTGTTCTTGACCAACGGGTCGTACGAATACTGGAGCCGCTGCGCCTCTCTGATTCACACCACGCCGGATGGGAAGGCGGATTCCTCGCCGTCGCCGGGACGCGCATCTACTTCTTTGCGGGATCACAGCATACCGTGGGCTCGCTGCCGCCCCGTCCGGCGCCTGCTCAGAACCTCACCAACACAAACGACTACCGTTACAGTTTTCGGGCGCTTCTGTTGACCATCGAGCGCTGGCTCCGGGAGGGAACGGAACCTCCCGGCTCGCGCTTTCCTCGCATCACAAGAGATGAACTGACGCCTCTTAGCGCGTTGGAGTTTCCCCACATTCCCGGCATTAGCATCTGCAATCACAAGCGCGAAGCATACCGGCTGGATTTTGCCATGGAGCCGCCGCAAGCAGGCCCGGCATTTCCGACGCTCGTACCGCGAGTCGGTTCGGACGGCAATGAATTAGGCGGCATCCGCATGCCCGAAGTCGCGGTGGCGCTGGCGACCTATACAGGTTGGAATCTGCGCAACGCGGACATCGGCGCACCGTCTGAACCTTTGGCGTTCACCGGATCGTGGCTCCCTTTCTCCAGGACGAAGCAGATACCAGTCGCCGCGGACGATCCGCGGCCGTCGATTGCGGAACGATATGCGAATGAGCAGGATTATCTCGCGAGAATCGATG
This sequence comes from Acidobacteriaceae bacterium, assembly GCA_019233755.1. Taxonomy (GTDB): domain Bacteria; phylum Acidobacteriota; class Terriglobia; order Bryobacterales; family Bryobacteraceae; genus Bog-105. The sequence continues at coordinate 27,730 of JAFAMD010000059.1, forward strand.
CGGCTGCCCGGGAACTGGCAACCGAAGGATTTTTGCTTGAAAAGGACCTTGACCTGCTGCACGAGCGCGCCGCTCAAGAGTGGGAGTATCGCCAGCAATTAAAATAGCTATCCAGCACCCGGACATGTTCACGCGCTTGTGTTTGCAGGCGCTTCGAAACACATCTCGACTATCGCAGATCTCTTTAACTTTAGAGACTCTCATCCGCTACACTGAAGAGTTTAGATTCAGTTTCAGGTCTTCTTTTCGCTCAGCAGGGGATTTACTTTGCGCTGAAACCAGCGTGGTGTGCGCCACGTCAGGGGAGTGTTCCTCCGGGGTAAAAGGGACCAGTGTAGCGGCATGGAAAGGATTCGCTTTTAGATGATTCATCACAGGCCTAAACGCCTGCGTGTGCCTGCCCCGGCAGCCTGTCTACTCGGCTTCGGTCTTCTGAGCTCACAAGCCGCCCTTCCGGCGCTGGGAGCGATAAACGAAGCCGCCGTGCAGCCTGCCTCGGCCCAATCAACACAGACAACCAATGCGGGACAGAGTGCGCCACAGCAACAGCCGCAAGCGCCGAAACAGTCCCAGCCATCCAGGCCTTCCCAGCAACAAACGCAGCCCCAGCAGCCGCCTGCGCAGCAACCGCCAAACCCCTTTGAGAACGTTCCTGAGGCGCCGCAGAAAAACGCTCCCAGTAAGCCTTCCGGCGTGCAGGAAGCAACCCCCGCAACCGTCGGCGCAAACATTATCGAAGCGGTCGAATTTCGCGGCCAGCACAAGGTTCCGCAGGACACGCTGCGAGCCCTCATTTACACGAAGAAGGGCGACGTATACGACGAAGAATCCATTCATCGCGACTTCATGGCGCTGTGGAACACTGGCCGTTTCGATGACCTGCGAGTAGAAACGGAACACGGACAGAGTGGCGGCATTATCCTGCGCTTTGTAGTTACGGAACGCCGCACCGTTCACACCATCGACTACACCGGAAACAAGTCCATCAGCAAGTCTGAGATTCTGGACCGGTTCAAAGACCGGCACGTGAATCTGTCGCCTGAGTCGACCTTCGACCCCGGCAAGGTGCAGGCCGCAAAGAACGTGCTTCAGCAATATGAGGCGGAACGCGGCCATCAATATGCAACAGTGACGCCGCAGATCCGGCAGGTCCCCCCGGGGGGAGTGGATATCACCTTTGCAATTGACGAAGGTCCGAAGGTAAAGGTGGGGCACATCATTATCGACGGCAACCACGCGATGAGCTCCAAAGAAGTGATTCGCGCGATGAAGAATCTGAAGCCGATCGGGATTCCTCACTCGCTCCTCTTTGAGAATCTCTTTGCGCGAACCTACGATTCCACCAAGCTGGACGAGGATTCCGAGCGCATCCGCATGATGTACATGGCGCACGGCTATTTCACCGCGCGCGTCATCAACCATTCGGAAAAGATCTACGACGTTTACGGGCGCGGCATCAAGGTCCCGCTGTTCAATCCGAAGAAGCCCGGCAAGCGTGTGGATATCACAATGGTGGTGCAGGAAGGCGACAAGTACTACTTGCGCAATTTCAACTTTGTAGGCATGAAGCTCTTCCGCACGCCGGATCTCATCGGACGCCAGGTCTTCCACATGGCCCCCGGCGACGTCTTCTCTACCGAGAAAATGCAGAAGGGTCTCGACGAGTTGCGTAAACTCTACGGCAACTTCGGCTACATCGATTTCGTGCCTTCGCCCGATCCCGAGATTGTTCCGGGTAAGGACCAGATCGACCTTACGATCGACGTGGACGAAGGGCATCAGTTCTTTGTGCGCCGCATCGATTTCCAGGGCAACACGACCACGCGCGACAGGATTATCCGTCGCGAGTTGTTGGTGAACGAAGGCGACCTCTACAGCCAGCAGCTCTGGGAAACTAGTATTCTGCGGCTGAACCAGTTGGGTTATTTCGAACCCTTGAAGGCGGAAGATGCGACCCAGATCACGCGCGACACCAAGACCAACACGGTCGATCTCCTGCTCAAGCTCAAAGAGCGCGGCAAGAACTCCATTCAGTTGAACGGAGGCGTCTCCGCCATCTCCGGCAGCTTCATCGGCTTCTCATATTCAACCAACAACTTCCTGGGGCTTGGCGAGACTCTCAGCCTCAGCGCGCAGATCGGCACGCTGTTGGACAACATCACTTTGGGCTTCACCGAGCCGTATCTCTTCGAGAAGCCGATTCAGACCGGCTTCACTGTGTTCTATCAGAGGTACAGCTACAACCAGGGACAGCAGGCCTCGATTCTGGCGGGCCAGAACCTCATCGGGTACTACAATTCGCTTCCCGCGAACAGCCTCTTGAACTATGTGTCGAACGGCAAAGGATTCACCACGTTTATGAGCTACGCTCTGCACCGCAGTTTTGCGCGCGTCGGCGTCAGCTATTCGTACAGCGTCCAGAGCCTTACACCCCTAACGCCCGCCGCCACATCTTACTTTACCTATCTGGACTTTCAGGGTGTCGCTGGCCCGAACTCGTTGACCGGTATCCAAACCAGTACTATTACCCCGACTTTTGCATACAATACCGTCAACCACCCGATCACTCCCACGAAGGGTCTCCGCGTCAATCTGGGCTTCGGCTTTTCCGGCAGCATCGGCGGGAACGTGAATACGCTGCAGCCGTCGGCGGACGTGGCGTATTTCCGGCGCGGCATTTTCAAGAACAATGTCATGGGCTTTCACTTCAACGGCCGCATGATTGCCGGTTACGGCGGCAAAGTGGCTCCGCCGTACAGCCGCTATTACATGGGTGGTGAAAACGACATACGCGGATGGGACATCATGACCATCAGTCCCATCGCGTTCATCCCGACAACCTCGACCATCAACGTGCTGAACAGTGACGGCTCACAGCGCATTCAGCGGGTGGTGAATTCCAATGGCAGCATCGGCGAAGCGCCGGTAACGCAAACCATCCCAACCTACCAATTGATCCTGCCCGGCGGCGACACGGCGCTCGTGTTCAACTACGAGTACCGGATTCCGATCATCGGACCGATCACCCTGGCGCCGTTCGTCGACTTCGGGATCGACCGCATAAGTTTCCCGAACCAGCTTCGTTTGAACACGGACCAGGTAAACACCTTGAACAGCGTCTTCCCGCAGGCGGACTTCAATCCGAAGGTCGTCATTGCGCCGGGAACCCAGGCCCCTCGTATGTCGATAGGATTGGAACTGCAAGTACTAATGCCAGTAGTGAACGCCCCATTCCGGGTCTATTGGGCGTATAATCCTCTTGTTGTCAATACAAACTTGCAGCCTCCGATCGTAGCCGACCGGTCGTATTTTCCGAACAACGCCACGTATCAAAGCGCGTTGCAGGCGTTCGGTCAACCAATTCCGTTCGACGAGCGGCGTTCTCTATTCCGCTTCTCGGTAGGACGGACGTTTTAAAACTGGTCGCCACAGAGGCATTACAGCCGCGTGTGTGTGACGATAATAAAGAATTTCACGGAAGGAATTAGGAAGTACATGGTTAAGAGAAGTAAATGGATCGTGGCTGTGGCGGCCTTGGCAGGGTTGGCGCTTGGCGCGAATGCCCAGCAGCCCCCCGCCAAAGTAGGCGTCATCAGTGTCCAGGGCGCGATCGTCGGCACTAAGGACGGCCAGAAGGCCTCACAGGAGCTCGATGCAAAGTTCCAGCCGAAGAAGAAGGACTTTGACGCCCGTCAGGCTGAGATCGCGCAGTTGCAGGATCAATACAACAAGAGCGGCAGCGTGATGAGCGAGGACAAGCGGCAGCAGCTTGCCCGCGACATCGATGAGAAAAAGAAGCGGCTCGAGCGCGACACGCAGGATGCACAGGAAGAATTGCAAGGTGATCAGCAGCGGCTGCTGCAGAGCCTCGGTCAGCGCATGATGGCGGTCATCGAAAAATACGCCAAAGATAATGCTTACACGATGATCCTGGATGTCAGCAATCCGCAGACTCCGGTCCTGTACGCCTCAAGCGGCATCGATATCACGCAGGACATCATCTCGCTTTATGACAAGAGCTCGGCCAACGGCGGACCTGCCACCGCTCCTGCAACTCCGGGCGCAACGCCTAAATCCGGTACGGGCGCGTCGGCGTCGGCCGCCAAGACTCCCGGCACACCGCGGCCATAAAGCCAGCCTCTGCGATTTACGAAAACCGGCGTGTCCCCTCAGGGGGGCCGCCGGTTTTTTGTTTGATGAAAAAACTCTGGCGTCCTTCAAGCTAAATTGGGGTTGTGTTGAAGCGTTACCTTTGTCTCCTGTTCTGTCTGCTTTTCCCTGCCGGGGCCTGGGCCGAAGTCCATCCCCTGACGCTGCAACAAACGCTTGAATTCGCCTCGCGCCAGAATCCGGATGTCACCCTTGCCCGGCTTGATCAGCAGCATGCCGAAGAAGGCATACGAGTGGCTAAGAATCCGTTTACTCCGAAAATCTACGGCGGAAGCGGCTTGGCCTACACCTACGGCTATCCGAACAGCATCGACGGCAATGCGCCCAGCATATTCACCGTCAAAACGGACATGGCCCTCTACAATCGCCCCTACAGCTATGAGGTTGCCGCCGCCAGAGAAATTGCGCGCGGTTCGCAGTTTGGGGTGCAGGCCAAATCCGACGAGGTCGCGTATCAGGCTGCCGATCTGTTCCTGACCGCTAGCCAGATGGAACACCTGGGAGAAAGCCTCTCAGGGCAACTGCCAAGCCTTCAGAAAGTGGTGGAGGCCATGACGGCGGCAGTGAATGAGGGCAGCGAGCTGCCGCTGGAATTGAAACGCGCCCGCGTGAATCTAGCGATGTCACAGCAGCAACTGGAGGCGGCGAAACTCGACCAGGACTATTACGAAATGATGCTTGCCGTCGTCGTCGGCTACCCGGCCACCGACAGGGTCAAGCCGATCGATTCCGATCTGTCTGCAGCCGTACTGCCCGCGAGTGAAAACGAAGCCGCGGATACTGCGATGCGCAATAGCTACGACCTGAAGCAGATGCAATCGAACATCTTCGCCAAGGAGATGGATATCCGCTCGTATAAATCGGAACGGCTGCCCAAATTTGACCTAGTAGCGCAATATTCGCTGTTCGCAAAGTACAACTACGAGCAGTACTTCCAAAAGTTTCAACATAATAATTTTCAGCTCGGAGCCTCGATAACCATCCCCATACTCGTTGGATCTGCGGCGAAAGCCCTGGCGGAACAGGCTTCTACCGACATTGCAAAGCTGCGCATTCAGATGGATAAGCTTCGCAACCAGATTTTGACGGATACGCGCCGCAGCTATGAGCAGTATGAGAAAGCCAACTCGATTCGCGATCTGGCGCGAATGCAGCTCGACCTCGCGCGCGAAGACCTGACCGTAAAACTGTCTCAAAATGCCGAAGGACGCACGCCGCTCCGCGAACTGGAGCAGGCGCGGCTCGATGAGAGCAACCGTTGGCTCGCGTTGTATGATGCAGAAACACAGGTTACACGCGCCAAACTCGCCATCTTGCGCCAGATGGGCACCTTGATGGCAGCGGTGCGCGCAGGAGAAGGAGCGCCCAAGCCCTGATGTCTACCGCCCCCGAAGCGCTGGCGACGGTAACGCTTTCCACTCAGGTCCCCGCGGTCGACATCCGCGGCCTGCACAAGGTGTACGGTGGCCTCCACGCGGTGGACGGGCTTTCCGTAACCGTCCCGCAGGGTTGTTTCTTCGGGTTTCTCGGCCCGAACGGAGCCGGCAAGACGACCACAATCAAAGTACTGATGGGACTCGCTCAGCCGGACGCGGGCAGCGTCCAGATTCTCGGCATGCAGATGCCGCGGGAATCGCTGGCCATTCGCAGGGAACTGGGGCTGGTGCCCGACGATTCCCTTCTCTTTGATTACCTGACAGGCGCGGAGTATCTGGAGTTCGTCGCGCGTCTTTATGGGCTGTCACGCTCTCTGGCCCGCGAGCGCGCTCGGGAACTGCTCGACCTGTTCCAATTGAGCGAAAGTCCGCGCAAGCTGATCGGCGAGTACTCCAAGGGCATGCGCAAGCGGGTCGCTATGGCCGCCGCGCTGATTCATCGGCCCCGCCTGTTCCTGATGGATGAGCCATTTGAAGGTGTAGACGCCGTCGGGGCCCGCTTGATGAAAGACATTCTGCTCGAACAGGTCCATCGCGGCGCCACTATATTCCTCACATCGCACGTTCTCGAAGTAGTGGAGCGGCTATGCAACCACGTGGCGATCATCAGCAGGGGCAAGGTAATCGCGCAGGGAACGATCACCGAGCTTAGACAGCAGGCGGCCCAGGATGACACCACCCTGGAAGACATCTTCGTAAGACTTGTGGGCGCCGAGCGGTACAGCGAAAAGCTCGATTGGTTGTAGAGTCATGTGGCAGCAGATCCGGGCTATTAGCTGGGCTCAGTTCCGCTCCATGCGGAATCACCTGCCCCGGACGAGTGTTGGAACAGTGCTGGTATGGCTGTTCTCCGCGCTTTGGTACGGGTTGTTTACAGCAGCCGGTGTCTTCCTCGCCATCGAGATTTCGCGTGCTCCCATAGCCGATCTCGCGCGCTGGCTTCCGGTTGGTTTCCTCGCGTTGTTTCTTTACTGGCAGGTCGTTCCACTCTTTACTCTGAGCAGCGGGTGGTCCCTCCAATTGAAGAAGCTGCAGGCCTACCCGGTCAGCAACCGGGCGCTATTTGGTATTGAGGTCCTGCTGCGGATCACCAGCAGCCCGGAGATGATTCTGCTCGTCATCGGAACGGTTGCCGGACTCCTGCGTCACCTGGTAATCCCTTTTTGGGCAGCATGGGCACCGCTCGCATTCATTCCTCTGAACCTTTTCCTGCAACTTGGCATTCGTGATTTCATTCTGCATTCGTTCGAACGCAACCGGTTCCGCGAGGTTTTCGCGATACTGCTCATCAGCATCGCGGTCATTCCACAAGTACTTGTGCGAAGCGGTCTCGGTCCCGATGCCAAACGCTATTTGTTCCACGTGTCAGACCAGTCCGCCGCGCCATGGCATGCGATCGCGTTCGCTAGCCTGGGCCACGCGTCGGCACTCGAGGCACTGCTGTTTTGCGGCTGGACAACACTTGCCTATGTCTTTGCTCGCGCGATGTTCCGCAAGAGTCTGTGCGAGGTTGACGACTTCCGGCCGAGCGGCTCAAGCGCCCGGGAAAACGCGGCCGGTCCCTCGCGCGACTTTCTCGCTTGGCCTTCCGCCATATTCCGGGATCCGCTCGCAGCGCTATTGCAGAAAGAGTTCCACTGCCTTTTGCGCATGCCTCGGTTCCGGGTCCTGTTCGGAATGGCATGCATTTTCAGCGTGGTGGTGTTCCTGCCCGTCACTCTGAAACAGGATGATGCCGGCGCGCACTGGTTGAATCAGAATTTCCTGCCGGTCGTCAATCTTTATGGCCTGCTGCTGCTGAGCGACGCCTTGCTGCTGAACGCTTTCGGCCTCGACGGCGGTGCGGCACAGATTTACTTCGTCACTCCTGTCTCGCTCGAGACCGTAATCAAAGCGAAGAATCTCGTGGCCGTTGCTTTCGTGGTCGTTCAATCGGTCACCGTGCTCCTCGTCGTCACTCTGATTCGCGCCACAGTAACTCCGGGCAGTATTGCCGCGGGCTTGGCGGCATCAGCGGTCGTGACCGTGTTTCTGCTCGCAGTGGGAAACTTCACATCGGTCATCGGCCCGCGGCCGGTTGATCCCAAGCAAACGTTCAAGAAGCAGGCCGGAGCGCGGATGCAACTCTGGCTTTTGGGATGCAGCATTGGAATGTTTCTGCTCGTCGGCTTCGCGTTCCTTGCCCGCTACGCGTTCAATAGCGATTGGGCCCTTCTCGCAGTTTTGATTTTCGAATTTCTGATTGGCCTGATTATGTATAAATTCGCTACGGAATCGGCGGTCGCAAAAGGCATGCGTGAACGCGAGCGAATTGTGGAAGCACTCTCAAAGAGCGCGTCTCCGGTCAGCGCCGGATGATCTCGCCCCCTATCGTTTAAGCGGCACGCAGCCTTTGCACTTCCCGCTCGATAGCGCCACGAACCTCTTCACGCGCCGTGGCGTCGCGATAATTCTGCCGCGGCCAGAAGAAGCCCTTCAACCCGTCGCCTTTTCTTCTTGGAACAACATGAATGTGCAGATGCGGAATCGCTTGACTGATACGGTTGTTGATCGCGATAAAAGTTCCTTCGGCCTGTACAGCCGCTTCCACGGCCTTCGCCAGCAACTGCGTCGCCAGCATGGCGGGTCCCGTAAGCTGCAAAGGCAATTCGAGCAGCGTGCCATAGTGCTCGCGGGGACAGAGCAAAACATGTCCTGGAAACAGCGGACGGCTGTCCAGGAAAGCTATGAAATCTCTGTCTTCATACACCACATCAGCGGTAAGTTGCGAGGCGGCGATCTTACAGAATGTGCACAATTGGTCGGTTGAATCCGGCATCTTATGTCTTGGCGGCCTCCGGCAAGGGTTGCGGGTCGACGGACCCGATTTTTTCCAAATGCACAACCAGATCTCCGTCTTCTCCCACCTCGAATGCGGAAACGAACTTGGCGCCCCATACAATTTCGTCATAGCGGTAGGACGCGCGAGCATGCACGGTTTGGCCGAACGTATCATCGAAGCCTTTCACGACAATCATGACCTCGGCTTGCAGGCGCTCCAGATCTTCGGCCGTCTTGCCATATAACGGACTGCTCGGCTCAATCGGATGAACAACCGTCCACGGCAGCGGAAAGAACAGGACTTGCCGCCGCTCTAACTCGAGCGGCGTGTACTTGCGCTCCACGCCGTTGCCGGAGGGCTCGACTGTCATGAGGAGCACGCGCGCTTCCACCTCGATCAGGTTGTTCGATCTGCGATTTACAACCCGGAACTCCAGGGCCGAGCCATCCATATACGGCGCAACCACCATGGTCTTGCTAAAGCCGAACCGCGCCGATGGTTTCGAGAAACGTCCGAAGAGCAGGCCCGTGGCGATCGCAAAGAACAGCCAACCAGTCAAAGCTTCTGCCGCGGAAACAATATTGGCGGGCGTTCCTGCCGGATACATGTTTCCGTAGCCAACCGTCGTCAGCGTGTCGACGCTGAAGAAGAAGATGTTGAGGAAGGTCCAGGCCCGGGCGCCCCCCTCTGCATTCTTAATGTGTTCGGTCCCAAGGGCCATGTAGAGCCCGGTAAACAGGGTATTGACCACGATGAATGCTGCCGTAAGCAGCAAAAGGAACGTCACCCACGGCGTACTGATCAGGAACAGGTAGGGATGAAAATCACGCCAGGTACGCCCCAAACGGTGAACGTTGAAATCACCGTCCTTGTTGATGATGCGCTTCAGAAGACCTGCGTATTTCTGCGTCAGTCCGGGGTCATAGCCCGGATCGTGCAACTCCGGCGAGGGTGTGTAGGGCTTGCTCATGGGTTCGTTTGTTTGCTCAAGGTCGACGTGTCTTGCTGTGCGACTCGAACCACGCGAGGAAGCCAAAGCCCGCAGCAATTACCAGGCGCACGGCGATCAGCCACGGATTGTCCTTTGTAACCATGTGAACAATCGCCAGCAGCACAAATCCCGCGGCGATTGCAATGTACCACCAGACCATCCATCGCGAAACACTTTGCCGCATTTCCTGAACTGTTGTATCTTAACTGGCCCGCGGCACCACCTTGCGTTCCGAGCCGCCCAACGCTGGAATCTCGTTAATCGCGTCGCCCTGGTTCAGTACCCGAACAAACGCAATGTAGCGGCCATCCGGAGACCATGCGGGAACAAAATCAGATCCTGGGCCAGAGGTCAATCGCACTGGTCTCCCCGAGCCGAGCACCTTCACATAGATATAGGGTTGTGACCCCGTTCCCGTTTCATCCCATGCATAGGCGATCTGATTACCGTCCGGCGAGAACCCTGGATAACGCTGCCAACCTTCGGCAGCAGCGAGTGGCAAAGGCGTCAACTGGAGAGCGTTGCGCTCCCCCCTCCGGGTCAGCCAAAGTATTGCGGCGGCCGCAATCAGAAGAATTCCGCTTGCAAGTGCAATCGAATGGATTCTGCTCCTTCGCGGGGCCCTTTCGACGCCTCCGGCCTGCGGTACGTTCGCTATTGTCGGCTCCGCTATCGTCTTGGTAGGAGCTAGGCTTTCTGTGTTGCCTAGAAACCGGTAGCCCCGCCGCGGCAAGGTCTCAATAAAACGCGGGGTCTCCGAGACATCGCCGAGCGCCTCGCGCAGCTTGCGCACAGCGCTGTTGATCGCATTGTCGTAATCAACGTGGGTGCCGGGCGGCCAGAGTCGGTTCTGGATTTCTTCCCTGCTCACTACCTGACCGGAATGCTCCAGCAGAAGCAAGAGGATCTGCAGCGGCTGGTCCTGCAGTTTGATCCGTACGCCGTGCTTCCGTAGCTCCCCCTCCCGCGGGTTCAGCTCGAAAGTCCCGAACCGATAGGCCGAGCCCGATACTCCGGTCTCGCGCATTCCAGGCAGAGCTTAACACAAAACAGGTCAGCCCTCTTACTAATTGCGAGCGCCGCGATAGCGCTCCGCGAACACTTCGGCAGCAGGACAGCCCACCTCCGAATTTGTTCCTTTTCAGCAATTTAAATCGACAGCAGCGAACAATCAACAGCCAAGCTTCAGGCGATGGAGACCGGGGCTGACCTGACCGATTCTTGGCGTGGTCACAGGAGGCCACGCCGTGAAGAGTTCTTTGAAGATCCGGCCGCCCGAATCCTCGCCGCCACGGGAATGGAAATCGTATGGACGCGAGTCGGATCCGGAGGGCCTGCCTTCACACTGGCTCGCCAGCAAGCCAATTTGGGAGCGTACCGACAGTATTTCAGCGGAAATTCTCAATCAGCATCAGCTCGCTGCCGCCGTATTCGACCTTCGTATAAGCCATCCACTGCTCATCCGGCGAAATGGCCATCTCTTCCCCGATCGGACCTGGCACTGCCGCTATGGTATGAATGCTATGGGTTCTGAGATCAAGAAGCTTAAGGTCTATGGCGAACTGATTGCCATCCAGAAAATAAACGCCTTCCTTCCCGGGAGCAAAATTCCTACCGTAGTAACCGTAAATCGAGTTCAGCACCTTCACTTCCTCTCCGCCGTCAACCGGAACTTCCCAGAGATCAAATCTCTGCGCGTAGTGCGCGTAGTAGATGCTCTTGCCATCTGCCGACTCGTACGCGACCATGCCTCCTTTCCTGGTAAGTTGAATCGGCTTGCCGCCCGAGGCCGGGATTTTCCAAATTTGAAGAGAGCCGCTGCGATCGGACGTGAAATAAATCCACTTGCCATCGTGCGACCAGCTTGGTCTCATATTCGACGAGCTGGTTGTAAGTGGAACCGGTTCGCCTCCTTCTGAGTCGACGACATAAATATCCCATCTACCGGTCTTATCGGAATCGAAAGCAATCTTTTGGCCATCGGGAGACCAGCCCGGACTCCCCGTCCAAGCTCCGAAATAAGTCAATTGACGTGAGTTCAACCCACTAATATCAGAAATCCAAACCTCCACCTTGCCCGAGCGATCGGATTCAAACGCCATACGCTTTCCATCCGGTGAGTACTTCGGGTGTGACTCATCTCGGCTGGAGGAAATCAGCGTTGTAGTCTGGCCGGCTGTTCTCCCCGTTAATGACATTCCTTGGATGCTTCCCTTTCCCCACCAGTGGATATAGATGAGGCGGTTTCGCTCGCGCGAAATGACAATCTCACTAGGATCTGGGCCGGCCGCATTGATCCGGACCGGGCTGCTCTTGGGAACCGGGTCCATTCGCCACATTTCCAGTTTTCCACTGCGGGAAGACACAAATACAAGGGCACGTCCATCGGCGGTCCAGGCTAGCCCGTCTATGGCCTTGCCCTCGAACGTCAGGCGTCGCAGTTCCCCTATGGGAAGCATGTCGTCCGACATCGGTATCGTGTAAATATCTCCTCGGCTGAATGCCAAGGTTTTTCCATCGGGTGACAATGCGATACACCCATCGCCCTCGAAATCTTGAGGCCCAGAAGTAATAATGCGCTTTTCTCCCGTTCCGACTGAGATTCGGACCGCGCGCAGGGGCTCGTCTGGACCACCCGCCAGTCCGATCAACCATTTCCCGTTGGGCGACCAGGTAAGAGTCGATCCTACCGACCATTCGTGATGGTAAGGCGGGATTCCTGCGGAAAATGTGAGATCAGTCAAGTGCCGCTCCTGACCGCCGACCGACGCCATGATTATGACCGCCGAATGCCTTGCGTCCAGCGGTCGCATGAAGGCGATGAATTGGCCGTCCGCTGACCACGCCGGTGCGAAATCACCTTTCTCGCCGGTTGTCAGCGCGACCGGATCGCCCGGGCCGATAGACTTCACATAAATCCCGGAAAGACGCTTGGCTGGCTGATACCAGGCAAACGCAACCCTTGTGCCATCGGGCGAGAAGCTTGGATTTTGTTGCAGTCCCAGATAGCTGGTGAGAGGCACTGCAGGGCTGGGAATCCCCACATGTTCAGCCGTGCGGTTTGCCATCCAGAACACGAGAGCGGCCGCCGCTAAAACTCCCGCGCCAATCGCCGCCACCGCACCGCGCGGTAGCCGGCGCTGCTTCGGCAAAGTTTTCTTCTGCTCAACTTCCGGCATCGCTGGTGCATTTGCGGCCTTGGTCGGCGCTAGGTTTTCGGTGTTGCCTAGAAACCGGTATCCCCGCCGCGGCAAGGTCTCAATGAAACGCGGCGTCTCCGAGATATCGCCAAGCGCCTCGCGCAGCTTGCGCACTGCGCTGTTGATTGCGTTGTCGTAATCAACGTGGGTGCCGGGCGGCCACAGCCGGTTCTGGATTTCTTCCCTGCTTACTACCTGACCGGAATGCTCCAGCAGAAGCAAGAGGATCTGCAGCGGCTGCTCTTGGAGTTTGATCCGTACGCCGTGCTTCCGCAGCTCCCCCTCCCGCGGGTTCAGCTCGAAAGACCCGAACCGATAGGCCGAGCCCGATACTCCGGTCTCGCGCATTCCAGGCAGAGCTTAACACAAAAACAGGTCAGCCCTCTTTCCAATTGAGGGCCGATTGCCAGCGCCGTGCTATGGCCCTGGCAAAGCCTTCGGCAGCAGGACAGCCCGTATCCGAATTCGTTCCTTTTCAGCAATTTAAATCGACAGCAGCGAATCATCAACAGCCAAGCTTCGGGCGATGGAGACCGGGCCTGACCTGACCGATTTTTGGCGTGGTCACAGGAGGCCACGCCATGAAGAGTTCTTTGAAGATCCGGCTCGCGTTCGGAATGTTATCAGCCGCGAGCTGGCAGCCCTACGCATACAGCCGCCCGGCTGTAGAAGTTCAACCGCTGCGCCTGAACATCCACCTCTACAACCAGTCAGGCGCATCTCCCCGGACGCTGGATCAGGCCATGAAAGAAGCCGCCAGAATCCTCGCCGCCACGGGAATGAAAATCGTATGGCAATCGGGCCCCGCCGACGCGCCCGAAGCCAACATCAGCGATCAGCATGCCGCTGGTTCGCAGAGCGGGAAACCCGACGTCCGCGACTATCTGGTAGTGAAAATCTTGCGCAGCTTTCCGGATTCCTCCCTTCCAGGTGCATTGGGATACTCTCTGCCGGACGCGCGATTCGGGTCACACGCCATGATCTTCTACAACCGCATTGAACGAGTCACCGCCTCGGGTGACATTGACCTCGCCACAATGCTCGGGCACGCTATGGCCCACGAAATTGGACATGTGCTCCTCGGATCGACCGAACACTCGCCCGACGGAATCATGAAGGCGCGCTGGGGCAGGGCCGATTACCAGAATGCCGCCAAGGGATACATAAAATTTACGCCCTTGCAGTGCAAGGCGATCCGCGAACGCGCCGCCATTCGGTTGAGTGGCAAGTCCGGGGAATAGCGATCCGGCGCAATGGACGATCAGAGCCAAGAACCGCCACCGAAGGTCTGGGAGGAACCCTATGAGCAGCCGTATGCGGCCTTAAGGAAAAGGTGAAAACTTCTGACGGGAACGCACGGGCCAGTGATGTTCCCGGACCACGAATGTCGCCTATCCTGGTGGCGAGCCGTTTGAGCGATTTGACGCCGGAGCGCGCCTGCCAGAGAGGATTACAGAATGCCACTGAATGAAAACTTGAGTTGGGCCGAGGTTGGCGCCATTTCCACAGGGAGCAACTCGGTTGCCGATGCGTTCAAATCGAAGTCTGCGGAGAGAGTTCTCCTAACGCTGGGTACTAAACTCTATAAGTTCAACGATTTCAATTCGCCGACAGCTCCTGGGTCGAAGGCCCTCAGTCCGTGGTGGAGTCCGTACGACGATTACAGGCACGATGGAGGATGGGAACAGCGAAAGAAGTTAGCCAAGCTACTGGGCGTGAGCATACGTGAGTTGGGACGGGTCACCTCAGCGGTAAAGGAAAACTGGAACTCGCTCCAGTATCTTCTGGTCATCACCCTATCCCAAGCGGTTTACGCTTTTTTCGGCGATTTTGCACAAATGCCACGCCAGGACGCGGGTGCAGGTTCCAAACGCGTGGTGACGGCTCAGGCGGCGGGCGGTGCCTTTGTGGCGGAGGGCCGCGGGGCGACGAAGAACCTGCCCGGCGGGGGCACCCAGTTCTACATTCCCAATCTCACGTTGGGTCAAGTGGGCGACTGGCGAGTGGAGTCACTGCTCGGGTCGTAATCGCCATGAATCCTCGGGAAATACTCCAGACTGAATTGCATCGTGAGGAGACTCTCTCAATCGATCTCGTAACGCTGCTTTGGACGCATTGATCAACGCCAATTACGCCACTGTTACTCCGTGCGAAGTGCGCGCATCGGATCAACTGATGCGGCACGCCGCGCGGGAATCAATGTGGCGCCGGTAAGTTGTTTTAGTGTTCGCACCGCCCCCAGGGCACAACGGTTGTTGATTGGGGAGCGTGAGATTGGGTGCTCTTACGGCGACGCGAGGCGGTCTGCGGCGAACGTCGATTCCGGTTTCTTCGAAGGCAATTCCGGCGAATGAGGCCCGGCGCAACCGCGGATCACAACCACCCCTCCCAAAATTTCTCCCACACCCTCATCTGTTTACATGCGCTTTCGACGCGCTCCTGTTCGTTTTTCCTCAACCGCGTGCTAGCGTGAACACGCGAAGAACCGCCACCGAAGGTCTTGAGGAACCCTATGAGCAGCCGTGAACTACGAAAGCAGCGCCGCGCGCAGGAACGTAAACAGAAAAGACTCGAACGCACCAAAGCTGTCCAGGTTGAAGCGATGCCGCATCTTTCCACACTGACTGATCCCGATCTCGATGACGCCTTCCCGCCGGAGTTCATCGCCGAAGCCAACGCCATGCGCGCCCGCATTCATGCTCGTGCCAGCCTTGCCACGTCCCAACCGGCTCCCGGTCACTCCACCGGTCCACGCACCCCTGAGGGCAAAGCCGTATCCTCGCGCAATGCCTTCAAACACGGTCTTGCCAGCGGCGAGATCATCGCGCCGGGCGAGAATCCCGAAGAGTTCGAATCCCTCCTCGAATCGCTGCGCGACGAGCACACGCCCGCTACCCTGACTGAGGATCTGCTGATTCGCCAGATGGCGCAGTCCTGGTGGCTTGCCCAGCGCGCCCTGCGTTTGCAAAATACCTGCTTCCACTCGGAAGAGGTCGACGCGCGGAAATTGGCCCTCTTCCTCCGCTATCAGACCACGCACGAGCGCGCCTTCCATAAGGCTCTTGCCGCCCTCATCCGCTTGCAAAAGGAGCGTCGCCGCAACCAGGCCCACTTCGTTTCGTCAGAAGCTGCGAACGGCCATCACGCTCCGCAGTTCGTTTCGCACACCACCGCTACGCCGCTGCCGGAACCTGCCGCAAAAGCCGGTAAGGGCCGCTTTCGCTCCGAAAATCTCGCGGAGTGGGATGAGGACGACCGCTTCGCGAGGCCCGAAGCAGCTTAGCCGCGGCCACCAAAGATATTTGAAATTTTGTTTTGAGCGCGACAACTGCACCAAACGCGCTGTGCGCTTCAGGCCATCACGAGAGCTTTCAGGCATCAGCTTAGCCTCCCGCTGGGCCAGGATTGAATAATCTGTGACTGGCGGGAAGGATCAAGACATCGTTCGAGAAACCGGGTCAGTCACAGGCCAGCAATTAGCCCCATCTAAGCTCTCCAGAAAACGCTCGCACAACTGCGGCAGTTTCAAAGCGTTAGCCTTTCGCGTTTTCTGGGTTTAGCGACCTCCCCAAGGGGCGGTCGGTCGCTGACAGCTGAAAGCTAAAGGCTGAAAGCTAAAGGCTGAAAGCTGAAGGCTGAAAGCTGAAAGCTATCTCTTCGATTATTCTTGTGCGGGAATCTGCTGATCGGAATCGCGCCAGGCGCTGATCTTCAGCCGCCGGCACACCCAGCATAGGTCTTCGGTATGAGGCCCCGCCAATGTACTGCAGGATGCGCCACAAACAGCGCACCGCGGCGCGCGCGATGGCCGCTCCCCCTCCACCGACTTCTTCGCCATATCCAAGATCTCGCGGGAGATGATTGGTTCGGTGATGGGTTTCTTTTTCATTCTTGTCTTCACTATAGAACAAATCTCGCCGTTGCTCTCAAAACTGGCAAAGGAATCGAGCGCTCGCATACCATGAGGGAAGCCGCCTTAAAGCGCCCACACGACTTTCAGCCACAAGAATTTCAGAAATGACCGAACTTGCGTTTTTGTTTCCGGGGCAGGGCTCCCAGTTCGCCGGCATGGGAAAACTCCTCGCCGGCGAGTATCCCGAAGCCCGCAGCGTCTTCGAAGAAGCCGACGACGCTCTCTCGTTCCCTCTTTCCAAACTCTGCTTCGAGGGTCCCGAAGACGAGCTGAAGAAGACCGAAAATACCCAACCCGCGCTGCTCGCAGTCTCCATCGCCGCACACCGTGTGCTCGCAGCGCGCTCCATCAAGCCCGCCCTGGTGGCTGGTCATAGCCTCGGGGAATACTCCGCGCTCGTTGCCGCCGGTTCGCTCACGTTGGCAGATGCCCTCCGCCTCGTGCGCAAGCGTGGCCGCTACATGCAGGAAGCCGTGCCCCAAGGCGTCGGCGCCATGGCTGCTCTTCTCAAACTCCCCGAGGGCCAGTTGGATCGTATCCTCCAGGAAGCCGCTCAAGGCGAAGTTGTCACCGCCGCCAACCTCAATTCGCCCGGCCAAATTGTCATCGCCGGTCACGCTGCGGCCGTTGGACGCGCCATGGAACTCGCCAAAGCGGCTGGCGCGAAACGCGCGGTCCTGCTGCCCGTCAGTGCGCCCTTCCATTGCCCGCTCATGCGGCCCGCTCAGCAGCGGCTACGGCCGGATCTCGATGCCGCTGAATTTCGCGATCTTTCCGTGCCGCTCGTCAATAACTGGCAGGCCAGTACCGTCACCAGCGCCGCCGATGCCCGGGAAGGCCTCTACCAGCAAATCCCGAACCCCGTCCGCTGGACCGAAAGCATACGCGAATTGAGCCGCGCAGGGATCACTCGCTTCATCGAGGTGGGAGCCGGCTCCGTGCTCCTCGGCCTTTCCCGCCAGATCGATCCTGCTCTGCAGGGCGCGAAATTCGGCGAACCGGACGATATCGATAAAGTGTCGGCGCTGCTGGCGGATCACTCCGCAACGCTCAGTGAGGCGGACAGCCCGGCCTGATAATTCGCCCGCTGCGCTGTTACTTTCATTGAAACAAATTGCTGCTTAGGGCAGACTTAACTTCAATGGAGGATCTGTTGAGGTATCGATTGAAGTCCTTTATCGCGCTCGCCGCTTTGTCGTCCCTATGCGCTCTGGCGCAAGAACCTACGCCGCCCGGGCAGGATACCGGTTCCAATACCCTTACAACGCTTGCCGGCGACTTCGCGCAAGGCAACTTTGTGAACTTCTATGCCTTCGTCGATGCTGTCCACGACTCGGATCAGGTAACGCTCAACAACTCCGGCGTCGGCTCATGGGGAGTTTCCGTTGGCGGCGGAGTCGACCTGTTTCACCAGTTTGAAACCAGTGTCGTCTCGCTCTCCTACCGTGGCGACTATCGCAATTACGGCTCCACTTCCTTTGGCGGCGGGAGCGACCAGAATCTCAATTTCGTTTTTACCAAGCGCGTCGGCCCGCGTTGGGTCTTAAGTACCCATGCGAGCGCTGGTGAGTACTTCTATGGCACTCCGTACTACAACTACCAGCAAAACGGTCCTCTTACTCCGGCCTCAAACCCGTTTAGTAACGAAACCCGTTATCTTTCCGGCGGAGTATCCGCCGTCTACCGCCAGACTCGTCGTCTCTCTTATATTCTTAGCGGTCAGTTTTACTTGACCCGCTACAGCTACGCAAATGCCATCGGTTCCAACGGGGGCTCCGGCAGTGCCGGGATCAGTTATAACTTCACCGCGCGCACCAGCCTCACGGCGAGTTATGTGCACAATAATTTCCAATATGAACAAAACTCCGGCAGCGCCCTGATCGACAGCGCATTCCTCACTGTGCAGCACAAGTTCTCTCGGCGCACCACGGCCAGCATCTCTGGCGGCGTCGCGCGCGCACACTCACAGGGCACCATTACCGAACAGGCTCTGCTCCTGGTCAATGGGCAGCCGCCCCTGGGCAGCGTAACCGGTCCTTACAATGTGGTCTCTTGGATTCCTTCGTTTCAGGGAAACGTCTCTCATAACTGGCGTCGCCTAACCGCTACGGCCACAGGCGGTCAAGTCGTTGTGCCAGGAAACGGAATCTATCTTACATCCAGAAACTTATACCTCAGCGGCACCATCGCGCGCAACTGGGGCCGCCTGCACGTCGGTGGTGGCGGCGGTTACTACCATATCGTCAGTATCTCCAATGCTCGCAACTCCACCTACAACAGCGTCAGTCTTTCGGCCACGGCCAGTTACATGCTCATGCGCTATATCGGGGCGCACGCAACCTACAATTACTACCTGAATGGCTCCTATGGAGCGTATAGCAATGTGGCGGATAACCGCATCGCCTTCGGACTCAACTTCAGCTCGAAAGGCATACCCCTGACGCTCTTCTGATTCACGGCTACTGCAATTTGTGGCCGGCTGTCGTCAAAACCTGCTGCAGCCGGTCCGCGAAATTCTCGCCGGATTCCGTCTCGAGCCTGCGGGTCTCTACTGGAAGAGTATTGTCTAATTCATGTACCAGCCTCAACAGGCTTTTGATATTCGATTCCACCAGCTTGGCGCTGCCTGGAATCTCAGGCTGCGGAAGATAGTTGCTGTCGACGCCGAACTCGATTCGCAGATCCTCCTGTTTTCCCGTCTCCCGGTCGGTTCCGTTATCGAATTCAGGCCCGAAGCACGCCAGTAGTACTCGCGCCGGCTTGAGCGCCCAGTCTTCGTCGTACTGCCATAAATCCCACCAGCTCTCGACGCGGTACGCCACATCGCTGCCGGTGTAGTCCGCCAGCGTCTCCATCACCTCCGCTGTATCGAAGGGTCCGTTCACGGGTCGCTCCAAAAGCGGAGGTTCCGTTGTGTCAATAGCTTGGATTGAAATCACCGATTGCGGCTGCTCCCGCTGCGAGAAAGGAAAAAGGCGCAGGAGTTTTTCGAACTGGTTCACGCGGTTCGCTCGCCCCGACTCGCTGAGCCAGATGGATAGGAATAACTGATCCGTCACGCCTTCATTATCTGCCGCGAAGCGCCGGCGGAGTGCGGCGTGGCCGAAACAGGACGCCAACAACATGTTTTGAACTGAGATAATGAAGATGAGAAGTCAGCATGCAAACGGACCTCGTGCAAATTAAACGCCTCGGCGAAAAACAGCGCGAGGAAAATCAGCGCTTCCGCACCTGGCTGAAGCGCCATAATTTCGTCGAGCGCCGCTTCAAATCCATTGCCCAGGATGTCGAAGAGTCCATCGACTGTACTGCCTGTGCAAACTGCTGCAAAGTCGCCACAACTCAAATCAGCGCGCGCGACGCCGAGCGTCTCGCAAAACATCTCCGCCTGAAGCTGGCCGACTTTCTCCGTGGCTACACGGTTGAAACCGCAGAGGAGGGCCGTATCCTCAAGCGCACGGAAGCCGGTTGTATCTTTTTGGAAGGCAACCTTTGCTCCGTTTATGAAGCCCGACCCCAAACCTGCGAGTTTTTTCCTCACCTCGTGAAGGGCAACGGTTCTCTCCTCAGCCGTATGTGGCACATGCCGGACCGTGCTGTTTACTGCCCTATCGTCTTCAACACACTGGAGCAGTTCAAGACGGAAACGGGATTCAAGAAATCATGAGTGCTTTCACAGCTGCACTGCTTCTTTGCCTCCTGGGCATGGTCGGTTTCGCTGCTTACCAGTTGTCCGAAGCCCGCCGTTGGCGCCATGCCGCAGCCGAAGAGCGCAGCCAGGCCGAAACGCACCGCGCCGATCTCGAGCGGACCAGGCGCGAGCTCGATGATGCCCGCCGCGATGTCGTGCTCCAGCAGAGCGAAAATACGAAATCCCGCGAGCTTGCCGAAGTGCAGCTTAAACTCCTCACCCAGACCCAGCAGCAGCTTGAAGAGAAATTTCGCGCCCTCGCGGCCGAGGCGCTCCAGAACAACAGCCAGATGATGCTCGATCGCAGCCGCGATCATCTGCAACAGCTTGTCGAACCGGTCAACCAGTCGCTTCGTAAATTCGAAGAGCAGGTGCAGGCAATTGAAAAATCCCGGGCCGGTGCGTACGAAAGCATAACCGCCCAGGTCCAGGCCCTCACGCAACTTCAGGAACGCGTCCGCCATTCCACAGATCAGCTCAAAACCGCTCTGCGCTCACCCATCCAGCGCGGCCGTTGGGGCGAAATGCAGCTCCGCCGTGTCGTTGAGCTTGCCGGCATGCTCGATTATTGCGATTTCTCCGAGCAGGAGACGCTCTTCGGTGAAACTACCCAGCGCCCCGATCTGATTGTCCATCTCCCCAACCACTGCCGCGTGGTAGTGGACGCCAAAGTCTCGCTCGATGCCTATCTCCGCTCGATCGAAGCCCAGGACGAGGCCGAGCGCCAGCGCTTCCTCGTTGAGCACGCCCGCCAGGTCAAGGCTCACGTGCGGATTCTTTCGGAAAAGGCCTACTGGCAGCGCGTCAACTCACCCGAGTTTGTAGTCGCGTTCCTGCCGCTCGAGTCGCTTTTTAGCGCCGCGCTGGAGCATGATCCCGAACTGTTGGCCTATGCCGCCACCAATCGCGTCGTCATCGCCAGCCCGATTACGCTGATTACGCTGCTCCTGACGGTAGCCTACGGCTGGCGCCAGCAGGCCGTGGTCGAAAACCTCGATAAAATTCGCGACACCGGCACCGAGCTCTACAAACGCCTGCTCACCATGGGCCAGCACTTCAGTAAGCTCGGCGATGCCATCGAGAAAACCGTGGGCGCCTATAACGACACCATCGGCTCGCTCGAACGTAACGTCCTCACCTCCGCCCGAAAATTTAGAGACCTCCGCCCTGCGACCGCAGACGAGATCGAGGTCCGTGCCGAAATCGACGCCTCGCCCCGCAACCTCGACCCGGGCAAGTGGCAGGCCCTCGAAGCCGCCGGCAAGCGCGGCTGATAGATTCTTGGTCAGGTTGTCTGAGAACTTCTCCCTCAGATTTTGCGCTGACCCCTCTCCCGAAACTGCTTTTCGGGCGCACCACCGCGCCTTTCCAGCCGCAGTTTCTCTTACCCAGAACGCGCCCAAAGCGCGCTGACTGCTGATGCCTGACGACTGATGCCTGAGAGCTGATGCCTGACGGCTGATGCCTGAGAGCTGATGCCTGACAGCTGATGCCTGACAGCTGATGCCTGAGAGCTGATGCCTGAAAGCTGATGCCTGAGAGCTGATGCCTGAGAGCTGATGCCTGAGAGCTGACAGCTGAAGGCTCTCGTCGCTTAGCCCTAATTGCGCAATTTTTCGGTGTTGTGCAATTTTTCGGTGATAGTAATAGGCGCTGAAAGCTGGAACGTTAGCTTTGTCTCGCTCTCGAGTACGGCGGGCCTGCCGCGTGTTGCCAAAACCACGCCCGTGCCTGCTGCACCCCCCGCGCCCGCTCCGATTGCGGCGCCCTTGCCTCCGCCTGCCAGTGCGCCGATAATAGCGCCCAGCGCTGCGCCGCCGGCGATCTTCGCCGCATCGGCCCCGGTGTTGCTGGGACCCTTCCGCTCCGACGTGTTGGTTTCGACGCGCACCGTCTGGCCGTCCGTCGTGTGGATCTCGGTCAGCGCCAGGGTTAGATCCGCCGCCCCGGACAAATGGCCGGCTTTCTCCGCGTTCATAATCCGGCCAAGCACTTTCGACCCTTTTTCGGCAATAATGAAGCCGTCCATGATGATAGGTACCTCGAGCGTGGCCCGAAACGTGTCGCCCGTATAGTTGTGGTTCGTCGAAAGGGTCTCACCGAGCCGGACAAAGAGCGTCAGCCCCGCCGGTAGCGTAACGACATGCGGCTGCATGGGTGGTGCTTGCTCTATGGGAGCCAATGGCACCGTGGGGGCCGGACTCGGGATCGAAAGCGGCGTGTTCTGTGCGATTTGGATGGGCGGCAGGGAAGGCTGCGGCTGCTGCGCGGGCGGTTCCGGCTGCGCTTGTTCACGCTTCTTCGCACGCACCTTGTGGAGTGGCGCTGTGCGTGGGGCGGCACTCGGGGCTGGGGCCGGCTCAGAAGGCGCCCTATCATCCGGAACTGGTGTAGCCGTGGGTGGTTGGAGGTCCGGGGGAGGCTGAACCGATGCCGGCTGTTGCTGGACTGTCGGCGGCGGTGGGACAGCCGGCTGATATCGCGAGGGGTCGTTTAGCCGTATGTACAGGAGAGCACTGCCCAAAGCCGCTACGATCCCGCCTACGAAGGCGGCCATGATTTTAATAGCGCTCGACGACGTCATCCTGAATCCCCACTATATGTTCAAACGCAGGCGCACGGTATGCCGTTTCCAGGCCAACGTTAAAATAGAGTTATCCGGCGCCGTGCGCCATCGCCCTTTCTCTAAAATGCCAGGCCAGTATCAGATTGATTTCCCGGCAGGTTACACTGTCGGACCGGTTCCTATCCGTCCCGCGACCGTTCTCGCGCCCATGGCCGGCGTCACCGACACGGTGTTCCGGCGTCTGATCCGCAACCAGGGCGGCTGCGGCCTGCTGATGACGGAATTCACCAGTTCGCACGGTGTCGTCAGCACTCGCCACGCCAAAAAGCCCAACCGCAATTTCCGCTATCTCTACTTTGAGCCGGAGGAGCATCCCATTGCCTGTCAACTGTTTGGCTCCGATCCGGCGGTCATGGCCGACGCCGCCAGGGTATGTGAGGACCGGGGGTTCGATATCGTCGACATCAATTTCGGCTGCCCGGTCAACAAGGTCGTTAAGTGCAACGGCGGTTCCGGTCTGCTGCGCGATCTCCCGCTGGTTGAATCGATCCTGAGGGAAGTTCGTTCCGCAATTTCCATCCCCTTGACGTGCAAGTTCCGCACCGGTTGGAACGAGAAAGAGCTGGTCGCCGTGCGCATGGCTAAAATCGCAGAAGATTGCGGCCTCGCGGCCGTTGCTCTTCACGGCCGCACCCGCGAACAGGGTTACAGTGGCAAAGCGGATTGGACCCGCATCGCCGAAGTGAAAGCTGCCGTCAAAATTCCGGTCATCGGCAATGGCGATATCATCACGCCGGAAGACGCCGTCCGGATGTACCGTGAAACCGGCTGCGACGCCGTCATGATCGGCCGCGCTGCTTCCTACAATCCCTGGATCTTCCGGCAGATTCACGAATACCTCGAGACCGGCGCTTACTTCATCCCACCCGACCATGAGCGCTACAACATCATGAAGAGGTACTATCTGATGCTTGAAGACCACGGCGAGTCGGATGCCATCGGGAAAATGAAGCAGTTCGCTACTTCCTTCACGCACGGCGTGCGCAACGGCTCCAGGCTCCGCACGGAAATCTATCGCTCACAGGAGATCAGGCAGATCCTCGACGGCGTCGACGCCTTCTTCTCTGAGCAGTTGCAACTCGAAACGGCCCAGGTCGCTTGAAGCACGTACAACTGATCACGGACGGAGCCTGCAAGGGTAATCCGGGGAAGGGAGGATGGGCCTGCATTCTCCGTTTTGGAGAATACAAACGGGAGCTGTACGGGTGTGCGCCTCACACAACGAACAACCGCATGGAGCTGGCGGCCGCCATCGAGGGGCTGAAGCGCCTGAAGGAAACCTGTTCGGTCGAAATCATTATCGATTCCGAATACGTCAAGAACGGAATGACCAAGTGGATTCAGGGATGGAAGCGGAATGGTTGGAAAAAAGCCGACAAGCAGCCCGTGAATAACCAGGATCTCTGGATCGTGCTCGACGAGCTGGTAAACGCGCACAAGGTTACCTGGACCTGGACCAGGGGCCACGCTTCGCACGAAGACAACAATCGCTGCGATGAACTGGCTAGCCGCGCTGCCGAAGAGCAGATCTCGAGCGAGCCCGCCGCCCTGAGCGTTCGCTATTAGCTCATGTCACAGCGCGTCTGCCTGTTCGGTGGCACTTTCGACCCCATACACAGCGCTCATCTGCGCATCGCGCAGGAGGCTCTTCACCGGTGCCATCTTGACCGCGTGCTCTTCATTCCGGCGGGTAATCCGCCGCACAAGGATGCGTCCGGCCTGACCCCTTACGAGGACCGCTTTCGCATGGTGGAGATTGCCTGCGCTCCGTATCCTCAGTTCGCCGCGTCGCGGCTCGAAGAAGGGCAGGCGCGCAGCTATACGATTGATACCGTCAAGCGATTCCGGAAGGAGCTTGCGCCGGACGACCACCTGTTCTTTCTGATTGGCGGGGATGCCTTTGACGAAATCAAAACGTGGAAGAACTGGCCGGAATTGATTCAGCTTACGGAGTTCGTGGTGGTCGCCCGGCCTGGTCGTAAATACCGGATTCCTGAGGGCGCGGTGGTCCATCGGCTCGATAAGCTGGCCCTGCCGGTCTCCAGTTCCGGCATTCGCGCCCGCCTTGCGGAAGGCGGCCCAACACCCGAACTGCCAAAAAAGGTCCGCGCCCTCATTGAAGAGCGCGGGCTGTATAGTTTCGGAAAAACGAAGGCTACTGTTTCGCCGTAGCGCAGTACTGGTCGAAGGCGTCCGTCAGCACTTCGGCAATGCTCTCTGGATAGCTGCCTTCAATCTGATACCGATGCAATACGAACACCGGCTTTCCGTCCTGGAAAAGCGCCATCGACGGTGAAGAAGGCGGAATGCCGGGGAGCAGTTCACGAACCCGGGCAACCGCTTCGATATCAGCGCCGGCGAAAACCGTCGCAACGGAATCCGGGCGTGCATTGTGCCGCAGCGCGAGTCCGACTGCAGGCCGAGCCTTTCCCGCCGCGCAGCCGCACACGGAATTGACAACCATCAGTACAGTGCCGCTGCCGGGCGTCAAAAGCTGGTCGACTTCATCCGCCGTGCGGGCTTCTTTCACGCCATACTGCGTGAGATCTTTGCGCATCGGCGCAATCAGTTGTTCAGGATAGCGATTCGGGGTAGTAGCAAACATTTAGGACCTTGGGGTTTGAACTTTGGGAGTTGCCAGATAGCCGACGACTGTGTTCTTGTTCGGCACCTGGTTCACGACAATTTCATCCGGCTGATGAGCCTTCGATGTGTAGAACTGGATCGGTTCGTTGATGGTGCGATCCTTCTTCTCGACGGTCTTGTCGTCGACCACGATCGAGAGCGTAAAGCGGTTATGCTTCGGATCGGCCTTCTTCAGCTCGATCATGATGTCGCCAACGCGCTGCGACTTCTTGTCTTTGGCAAGCGTGAACTCGAAGTAGTTGCGCTCACCGAGTTCCTTCAGCGCCTGGAGTTCTTTCCCGTTTGTCGCGATCAGACTGGCGTGGCTGTCGAGCTCGCCCGTGGCGCGCTTCAGGTTGGCGACTGTTTGTTCGAGCTGGCTTTTGGTGTTGCCCAGGTCGGACTTGACGTTGCCGACGTCGGTGGAGACGCTCGCGATCTGCGTGGTCGCCGTATCAGCGGTCTGTTTCACCTGCTGGATAGCCTGCGCCTGCGCTGCTTCTTCCTGTGTCACTTTCTCCTGCAGGGATTGCACCCGTCTCTCGGCGTCGACCTTGGCTTGGCCGACCGCCTGCTGCGCGAGGCGCCGCTCGTCTGCCAACCGGCTTTGCAACGCCTCGACACTGCGCCGCGACCGTTGAACTTCGGCACTGGAATCGATACGCATCTTCTCGATGGCGCTGTTGAAATCGTTTGTCAGCTTCGTCATATCATTGCGGCTGTCGGTGCGGACCCGGTCGAGTTGCACGAACAGGAAGATGTTCGATGCAGCCAAAAGAACCAGGACCCCGATCAGCAACGGCGTCTTCCAGTTGGGGGTGGAAGGGGGCGGAATGATATAGGTCGGCTGTTGTGGTGAACTGCTCATTTATGCTCCTCTTGGAGTGTACAGAAACGCTGAGGCACAATTGGCCCCTGATTAATGGCTCACTAGACGTTTCTTCCCTATATTATGTTTCAGTGAGGGCCGGGATGCACAAGAATGTTATCCCTTGGGCAGCTTGCTGGTATCCCAGCCGCCACCGAGCGCCTTGATGAGTAATACGCTCGCGTCCATGCGCCTGCGCAGCAGATCCACATCGGTCCGCTCGTTTGTGAGTGCAGTGCTTTGCGCAGTAACCACCTCTAGATACGTTACCAGTCCACCTTTGTAACGATTCATCGAGAGTTGGAGCGAGTTCTCCGCCGCCAACGTCGCTTCATGCTGCTTGGCCGATTCCTGTTCCAGAATACGTAGAGTGGAAAGATTGTCCTCCACCTCCTGGAACGCCGAAAGGGCGGTCTGGCGATAATTGGCAACCGTGCCATCGTAGGTCGCGACTGTGCTTTCGACCTGGGCGCGGCGCCTCCCGGCATCAAACACGGTTTCGAGCATCTGCGGCCCGACTGACCAATACCTGCTCGGCCAGGTGAGCCAATTCACGATGCTTCCGCCTTGAAAGCCGCCGGTCGCGCTGATGAGCAGGTCAGGAAAGAATGCCGCTTTTGCAATGCCGATCTGCTCGTTGGCAGCCGCCACCTGCCTTTCGGCCGCTGCGATATCCGGGCGGCGTTCGAGCAGTTGGGAGGGTAGGCCCACAGGAATCACAGGCGGCTCCTCTTTGAGCGGCTTATAGGGTAAAGCGAATTCCTCCGGAGTCTTGCCAATCAGCACCGCGATAGCGTGCTGATATTCGGCGCGTGCCACACCCGTGTCGATATCCTGCGCCTGTGTCTGCTCCAACTGGGTCTGGGCCTGCGCTACCTCCACCTTGGAGGCAAGCCCGCCTTCGTAGCGGTCTTGGGTGAGCCGGAGCGCCCTCGCATAAGCGACCACGGTATCGTCCAGCAGTTGCTTTTCTGCATCGAGGCTGCGCGCCTCGAAGTAATCCACTGCCAAGTCCGTTTGCAACTCCAGTTTCACGTTCTCGAGATCGGCGGCCGAGGCCTGGAACTGCTCTTTGGCCGCGGTGATGCTGTGCCGAATGCGTCCCCAGAGGTCGGCGTCATAAGAAACGCTGATCGGCAGAATGAAGTTGCCGTATTGCCGTCCCTGAAAACCAGCCGCAGTATTGCCTGAAATGCGGTTTGAAGTAATGCTCGCGCCGGCCGTGACCGTCGGATACAGGAATGAATGGTTGTATTTGATGGCTGCGCGCGCCGTCTCGAAATTCGCTTCCGCGACTTTCAAGCTCTGGTTCGCCGGTTCCACCTGCTCTTCGAGCGCATTCAATTGCGCATCACCGAATAGCTCCCACCACTTGCCGCGAATGGCGGCATCACTCGGCCGGGCAGTTTTCCAGCCCTGCGCTTCCTTGAAGCTTGCGGGTGGCTGTTCGCTGTACTGCGGGGCTGCCGGCACGGATGGCTTCGAATATTTCGGACCTACCGAGCAACTTGCCAGCAACGTAGCCAAGCCCAGTACCCCGAGACCGGCCTTTCGATTCATCTGTTCCTTTCCTTCCCAAACCTAACGGCGGATTGCGGCCTACTCGGCTTCGCCTTTCTGCTTCCCCTGCGCGACTCGAACCTGTTGGCCCGACTCCAGGGAATCGCTGGGATTCACGATCACCGAATCGTCCCGTTTCAAGCCCGAGACTACTTCTACCTCATTGCCGAAGTCGCGCCCCAGGGTCACCGGAACCAGCGTCGCGTGTCCGTTCCGCAGAACTGCTACCTGCAAGCCCTCAGAGCGGAATAGCAGCGTGTTGGAGGGCACCGAAACAGCCTCTACTTTCGACGGAAGCTTGAAATGGACCGATGTGTAGGAACCCGGCAGCAATTCGCCCGTCGGATTCTTTACATCTACTTCTACCAATAACGTTCTCGAGTTGACGTCGATCGCGTCGGCATTGCGCACGATCGTGCCCTGGAACTTGCGTCCGGGGAATTCGTTTAGCGTCAAGTAAGCTGAACCTCCCGGTTTCCCGGCGTGCGAGTAAATCTCGGGCACGTTGACGTACACGCGCAGCGTGGCCGTTGCGGAGAGGTGAAAAAGCTCCTTGCCGGGTGTGTTGGTGTCCGCATCGACCAGTGCGCCCACATCCACGTTGCGGGCGGTAATCACGCCATCGAAGGGTGCGTACACCTTCTCGTAACCGACTAATTGTTCCAGCCGCGAGACATTTGCCTGGGCGGAAGTGACGGTCGTGGTCTTCGCGGCCTGGTCCTGCACCGTGTTATCTACGTCCTGCTTGGAGACAGAGTCTGTCTTGTACAGGTTGTTATAACGCTCTGCCGTGATCTGCGAGAGCTTCAAATTCGCCTGCGCCGTCGCCAGATCGGCCTGGGCCTGCTGCAACTGCTGATCCACTTCCGGCGATTCGATCTCGGCGAGGAGCTGTCCTTTCGTCACACGCGCGCCGATATCGACGTGCCACACCTTGAGGTATCCGCTGGCGCGGGCCCAGATGGGTGTGTCGACGTACGCCTGGATGTTGCCGGGCAGCACGACCTCTTCGGCACCCTGGGTAACCTGGGGCTGAATGACCGCGACAGTTGGAATGGAGAGAGACTGGGTTTCGCGATCGAGCGCCGCGCCTGACTTGGCTCGCGCGGTGATCCCGGTCGAGATCACGTAGGCAAGTGCGAGCGCGCCTGCCACAATAACCAGCAGCAAGCCGCGCACGGTGCCGGACGGCTTGTTCTTTGCCGGTCCGGGCTGAACGTTCGGTTTTGTCGACTGTTGTTCTTCTGCCGTCATCTGCTTTGTCCGTTATGCGTGAACATGTGGGTTTGTTTGGTTCGTTTGTTTCGTGGATTCGCCCAGCTTCTTGTTTCCGTGCAGCAAACTGAACACTGCAGGCACGAAAACCAGAGTTGCGACGGTCGCGCACAGCAGGCCGCCGATCACCGCGCGCCCGAGCGGCGCGTTCTGCTCGCCGCCCTCGCCCAGGCCCAAAGCCATCGGAATCATGCCGATGATCATCGCGAGAGCCGTCATGAGGACGGGCCGGAAGCGGGTGGAACCCGCCTCCAGCGCTGCCTCAAGAGAACTACCGTGTTCGGCCAGGCGCTCTTTGGCGAAGGTGACAACCAAAATGCTGTTTGCCGTGGCGACACCCATGCACATGATGGCGCCCATCAGCGCGGGAACACTCAAGGTCGTGTGGGTGACGAAAAGGAACAGGATGATACCGGCCAAAGCCGCCGGCAGCGCCGTGATGATAATGAACGGGTCCAGCCAGGACTGGAAGTTCACAACAATCAGCAGGTAGACAAGTATAATTGCGCCCACCAGTCCGGATAAGAGTCCAATGAAGGAGCTGCGCATTGTCTGGACCTGCCCGCGCAGGATCAACTGCGACCCACGCGGCAGATACTTCATGTTCGCTTTCAGGACCTTGTTAATATCGGCACCGACTCCACCCAAATCCCGTCCCTGCACCGAACCATAAAGATCGACGGTGCGGCGGATGTTGAGGTGCGTGACGACACCGAGCTCGCTCTGCCGGCTGACGTTGGCGATATCACTCAGGATCTCGGGCTGTTTCTGTCCTGGTCCGCTAATGGGAATATTGCGGAGATCCTGAATGGATTGAATGTTGTACTGCGGAGTCTGCGTGACAAGGTTGTAGCTGACGCCGTTCTTCGGATTCAGCCAGAATGTCGGCTGCGTCTGAAAGCTGCCGCTGAGAGACGTCAGCAGGTTTCGTGCGAGATCAACCTGCTGATAGCCGCTTTCCGCTGCTTTCGTGCGATCCACATCCAGGTGCAGCTTTGGTCCATCGAACACCTGGTTCATATGCAAGTCAACCGCGCCGGGAATGCGTTGCAGTTGCGGCAGCAGGCGATCGGCAAAGGCACGGCTTGCCTCGACGTTGTTCCCGACTACTTCGATGTCAATTGGCGAGGGCAGGCCGAAGTTCAGAATCTGCGTGACGATGTCGGCCGGCAGGAAATAGAAGACCGTTCCAGGAAACTCCCGCGGGAGGTTCGTGCGCAACTGATGCACGTATTCTTCTGTCGGCCGGTGCTTTTCCTTTAATGTGACGAGGATGTCGGCATCGGCAGTGCCTATCTGTCCCGAATTGCTGTAGGAGAGATTGATCGAGCTGTACGGTAGGCCAATGTTATTGAGGACCGTTTCCAGCTCATTCGAGGGAATCTGGCGGCGAATGGCCTGGTCGACCAAGTCGCAGAGCTTGGCGGTCTCCTCGATACGGGTGCCTGTTCTCGCACGCACGTGGAGCTTGAATTGCCCGGTGTCGCTGGTTGGGAAGAAGTCCTGGCCGAGAAACGGGATCAGTGCGGCGGCGGAGACACAAGTCAGGACAAACAGCGGAACGAAAAGCTTGCGCCGGTACACGAGAGTTGTCAGGACTGCTTCGTATTGAGTTCTTAAGCGGTCGAACCCGCGCTCGAACGCGCGTTGAAACAACACGAACGGGTTGCGCGTTTTCGCGAATCCGTGCTTGGCGCGCAAGAGATACATCGCGAGCGTCGGGACGAGCGTTCTAGAAAGAACGTAGGAGGCAAGCATCGCGAAGACGACGGCTTCGGCCAGCGGTACGAACAGATATTTCGCAACGCCGCTGAGGAAGAACATCGGCAGGAACACGATACAGATACAGAGCGTCGAGACCATGGCAGGGACCGAGATCTGCGCCGCGCCCTCGAGGATTGCCTCGTGCAACGGGTGCCCTTCTTCGAGGAAGCGCTCGATGTTCTCGATGGTGACGGTTGCGTCATCGACCAGAATGCCGACGGCGAGCGCAAGGCCGCCGAGGGTCATGATGTTGATGGTTTCGTGCAGCGCGCTCAGGATGAGGATCGATGTCAGGATCGAGAGCGGAATGGATACAGCGATGATTAACGTGCTCCGCCAGCTCCCGAGGAAGATAAGGATCATCAGGCCGGTCAGAGCCGCTGCAATGATAGCCTCGCGAATTACACCGCTGATGGCGGCGCGAACGAAGATGGATTGATCGGCGAGCGGCTTTATCTGAAGAGCAGGCGGCAGACTTGCTGCAACGCGCGGCACCAGATCTTTGATTCCCTGGACAACATCGAGCGTGGAGGCGCTACCAGCTTTCAAGATGCTGACGAGCACGCCGCGCTGGCCGTCGCGGCGAATGATATTGGTTTGCGGTGCGAAGCCGTTGCGCACGCTGGCGACGTCGCGCACGTAGATTGTCGAATTGCCGACGACCTTCACAGGAAAATCGCCGATCTCGGCGATGCGCTTCGGACTGTAATTCATGTCCACGTCGTATTCGAACTGCCCGATTTTCGCGGTGCCGGACGGCAAAATCAGATTCTGACTATTGACGGCGTTAACGACATCGAACGGCGCCAGGTGCTTGGCTTGCAGTTGTGCCGGATTGAGATCGATCATTACCTGGCGCTGCTTACCGCCATACGGGTAAGGAACAACAGCGCCCGGCACGGTCACGAGCTGAGTCCGCAGGAAATTCAAGGCTATGTCGTTCAAGTCCTGTTCCTGAAGCCCCTTTCCCGATAACGCCAATTGCAGAATGGGCACGCTCGATGCGCTGTAGGTCAGGACGATAGGAGGATTTGTGCCCGCAGGCAACTGCCGGACGATGGCCTGCGAGATGGCTGTGACCTGAGCTACCCCGGTGGTTGCACTGGCGTAGGGCTGAAGGAAGATCTTTACGACAGCCGTACCATTCAGCGTGGTGGATTCGATGTGCTCGATGTCATTGACCGTGGTGGTCAGTACACGCTCGTAGATCGAAGTAATACGCCCTTCCAACTCCTCCGGATTCATTCCGTTGAAGGTCCAGATAACAGAGATTACTGGGATATTAATGTTAGGGAAGATATCGGTGGGCGTCCGAAGGATTACGATTGGGCTGATGAGCAGGATTAACAACGCCAACACGATAAAGGTGTATGGCCGTGAAAGCGCAAGCCGGACAATCCACATTCTGCTTCATTTGATGAATTTACGATACGTGGAAGTTTCGAAAATCTGCAACCGTTTGCTCCGGTAAATTCATCAATGTTGTGAAGACTAATGGCCGCATTAATGTCAACGTTGACTAAAGATAGTGGAGAAGAATTAGCGCATCGCGGCCGCGGCCGGCCGCGCGACGAGGTCGTGCGCGGGCGGATACTCAGTGCGGCTCTGGCTGTGTTGGAAGACCTGGGATTTGCAAATGCAACGAACGATGCGATTGCCGAGCGGGCTGGGGCAAGCAAGGCAACGATTTACAGGTGGTGGCCCAACAAAGCAGCGGTATTGATGGAGGCGCTCAGCGAGGCGATTACGCAAGAGCTGCCATTTCCTGATACAGGCAATTTGCGCGATGACTTACGCCTGCAGCTTCGGAACTTTATCAAGTTGCTGACGGGCCGGCGCGGCAGAGTTTTCAAGGCATTTGTCGCTGCGGCGCAAACCGATCTTGACGTCAGCGAGGCGTTTCGGTCGGTGTGGGTGCAGCCTCGCCGCGCGAATGCGAAGGCCATCCTCGAGCGGTACCGGAACGATGACATGCGAGAGGGTGTCGATCTGGATTTAGTAATGGATTGCCTCTATGGGCCGCTCTACTACCACGTAATGGTAAGACACGCGCCGATCTCAGAGGAATACGCCGACGCACTGGCCGATCTGATTTTTGACGCAATTAAGAAGCGCGACTGCAAGTAGGCCGCAGGGGCGGCGGTTTCAAAACGGCCAGAAGTCCGCGTCCGCGCCATCGCCGATAGGCTGGCCGGGCGGCGGTTCGATGGACTTTGGCAACTCAAGTTGGTTGGGGTCGCGATTGAATTGATCAATCAACCGGCGGCCGAAGGCGTCGGTACTACCCTCACATAATCCCAGGCCATAGCCGGCGTCCGCGCGGACCACTCCGGAGGCTTTCTCGTCGGCTGCGAGAGCAAGCATGCGCAGAAGCACAACATGCTGTACAGTTTGCGCGACTTCGGCTTGCAGTCCGGCGCGCTGTCTTGGTCCGTACGCGGCGGTCACAAGTGCTTCGACCACCTCACGAAAGCCTGGATTCTGCGCATCACGCGCGTGATACTCTTCCAGCCGGGCAGCGCGCTCCGGATTCAGCAAGAGACTGACGGTGAGATCGGCGGCGGCTTCGGCGCCGGCGACTGGATCAAAAGTCACGCCGGTATGATTCGGGAACGTTTCACGTGTGCGTGGATAAGCGGGAGGACGCGGCGGAATGAGGTTCAGGATCCGGTCGGAAATAGTCAGCGTGGCCGGGTCGATGGTCTTGAGCAGCACTTCTAGTGCCCGCCGCTGCTCGGCCGCTGGAACAATTTGCGTGACCGGCTGTCCATCGCCGCGCAGCGCGTACGTATATTCGTTCCCGGCGAGCACTTTGGCGGCCGCTTCGGTCTGATAGCGGTGCAGGAAATAGAGCGGCACAAGCACCTCATCCAAGGTAGCCATCGGCGCCCCTACACGGATATTGTTTTCGCCGAAGCGCGAGAGAGCGATCTCGCGGACTTTCAGGATCTGAGTGAGGCCATCGACAGCATTGGTGCCGTTGTCCCAGAGATGTGACTGGGGATGGGCGCTGCCGGGCGGCCGGCTATCGGCATCGGTGATAAACGTGAGTCCGTGCTGCGCGGCGTCGATGATGATCTTGTCCAGTGCGGCGTGTTCATCGGTACCGGGAGCGAATTCTGAGTAGCCCCATTTGATGGCAACCTTGTCCCATGCGCCGATGCCGACGGCGTAGGCGTTGGAGAGATCGAGCGTATTATCCTGGCGGATTTCGACGCGCGGGCCGGGGTAGTCCATGACGGAAGCACGTCCTTGCGTGCTCCCGATGTAGTTGTGTTCGAGGCCGAGAGTATGCCCGACTTCGTGCGCGGCAAGCTGCCGCAGGCGGGCGTAGACGGCATCGCTGAGCTGCTTGCTTTGATCGCTGCCGGGCGCATACGGCGCCATGAGACCTTCGAAGATCAAATAGTCCTGGTGAGCGCGCAGCGAACCGAGCGTAACGATACCTTTGACGATCTCGCCGGTACGCGGGTCGACCAGCGAGTTGCCGTAGGACCATCCGCGGGTGGAACGGTCCACCCACTGGATCACGTTGTAACGGACGTCCATGGGATCGGCGTCGGGCGGCAGCAGTTTCAGCTCGAAGGCGTTGCGGAAGCCGGCCGCTTCAAAGGCCTGGTTCCACCAGCCGGCACCTTCGATGAGAGCATTGCGAATCGGTTCCGGTGCGCCGGGATCGACGTAATAAACGATCGGTTCCACGGGATCGCTGACGGCGGCATTCGGATCCTTCTTCTGCAAACGGTGGCGCGCGATGTAGCGTTTCCTTACGGGCTGGTCGACAGGTGCGGAAAAATCCATGAAGTCCACTGAGAAGAACCCAGCACGAGGATCCTGTCTGCGGGGTTTATAACCGGGTTCCGGCAGCGCCACGAAGCCCTGGTGCTCGCGGACGGTCACGGCATCGGGCGAGGGCGTCACATCGCGGATGAATTGCCCCGCTGCCTCGCCGGTAAAAGTGATGGTCGTTTCCACTTCGGTGTTGTTGGGGAACGCTTTGGTGAGGGGAAGATAGATCGCGGAGCGCGAGGGGTCTACATGGTAATCGCCTTGTTGCTGCGTCTTGAGATCGCGCGCTACGCCGGCAGCATCGCGCAAGAGGAAGGCGGTCGCATCGACGAGGAGACGCGAACCGTCTTCGGCGGCGATGTCAAATCCCCACAGAGTGGAGCGCGCGAAAGAGTCGCGCACGGAGCGCTGCTCCGCTTCGTCGCTGCTGGTAACGCGGAAATTGTAATTGGATTCGATGAGCAATATTCTTGGTCCCGAGCGCTCGAATTGAACGACCTTGGGTTCGTTCATACGGCCGCGGTCAAGGCCGAGGTCATTGGAGCCTACGCCGGCAGAGAGCGCCGTGATGTACAGGAATTCCGTATTGAGGTGGTCGATTTCCATGTACATTTTGCCGCTGTGTTCGTCCCAGTAAAGAGGGATGAATCCCGGTAGCTTGCGAAGACTCGCGGTACGCGAGGCGAAACTCTGAGGCTCAGAGCTCGCGGGCTGCTGGCCGGCTGACAGCGCAAAGGAGAATAGCAATAGGCACAGAACGGTTCGTGTGGACACTGGTTAAGACATTTTCGCAGGGAGGCGCAACGCATGGCCGTTACACTGATGGAGGCAGGCTGATCAGTGATTAACCGCGAAATTCTAATTGTGGAAGACAATCCGGCAGATGTGCGTCTCATGCGGGAGGCGCTCAAATCGGTCACGCCGCCCATCAACGTACACGTCGCGCAGGACGGAGCGCAGGCGCTTCAATTTCTGCGGCGGCAGGGAGAACACAGCAGTGCGCCGACGCCGGCGCTCGTGTTCCTGGATTTCAATTTGCCGGGAACCAACTCGCGCGATGTGTTGCGCGAGATGAAACTGGACAACGAGCTGCGCTCCATTGCCGTGGCCGTCTTGACTACTTCCGACGTCGAACAGGACGTGCGCGAGGCATACGAGTTGTACGCCAACTGCTATCTGTGCAAGCCTCCCGATCTGGACCGCTTCCTTGCGACGATACAGATGACCGCACACTTCTGGCTGAACGTTGCGCGTCTTCCGATCGAGGGCAATCTCCGTCCGGTTGATTAGGAACACCAGGGCAACCAAAGTAGACAACGGCCAGCCCGGCGCATGCACCCTTGCAATCAGGCCGTATCTGCTATGATTCAGGCGCATGAGCGCGTACTCGATTGGGGTAGACCTTGGCGGGACTAATCTGCGGGCTGCGGCTATCGATGTGGCCGGGCAGATTTTGCACAGGGTCTCCGTTCCAGCGGTATACGACGCGGGCCCGAAGGCGGTTGCCAGTGACATGGCGCATGTGATTCAAAGCGTCCGCGAGCGCGTAGGAAGGCACGGACTGCAGGGAGTGGGAATCGGCGTCCCCGGGTTTATCGATATCAATGCTGGAGTCGTCGCGGAAGCGGCCAATCTGCCGGGTTTCGACGGATTCCCTATCCGCGACGAGGTGCAGCACATACTTGGCGCGCCCATTGTTTTGGAGAATGACGCGAATGCGGCGGCGCTGGGAGAGATGTGGATGGGCGCCGGAGCACAAGTGAAAGACCTGATTCTGCTGACTCTGGGTACGGGCATCGGCGGCGGGATTGTTTCGAATGGCAGAGTCATGCATGGCTTTCTGGGTATGGCGGGAGAATTCGGCCATATGACCGTGTTTCCAGACGGCAATCCATGCGGGTGCGGGAACTTTGGCTGCCTGGAGAAGCATGCGTCGGCGACGGCAATTGCGGCGATGGGAAGGATGATGCACTTTGGGCGCGACGTCACCTCCGAAGGGATTTGGGAACTGGCGCTCGAAGGCAATGAGCGTGCGAAGCTGGTTTTTGAAGCCATGGGACGGGCGCTCGGAATCGCGATTGCGAACCTCATTAACGTGTTCAACTTCCCGCTGTACCTCCTCAGCGGCGGCCCTTTACCGGCTTGGGATTTTTTTGCTCCTTCGATGTTTCAGGAAATCAATAGACGATCGTTGGTCTACCGCAGATCAGGCACGCGGGTAGAGAAGGCGGTGCTGGGTGCAGACGCCGGGCTCTACGGCGCGGCGTATCTGCCCTTTCAATTCGAGCCCAGTACGCCGTTTGCGGTGACCGCGTAGGCGGCTCATTCCGTTTCTTTCGTCGGAGAAATGATGTACTGGCTCGGAATCGATGTCGGCACAGGAGGCTCGCGCGCGCTGCTGGTGGACGCGCATGGGCACGTTTGTTATTCCTACATAGCGGCTCATGATGCGATGGTTATGCACAAGCCTCTGTGGGCGGAGCAGGATCCGGATAACTGGTGGGCGGCTTCGCAAGAGGCGATCCGCGGCGTGCTCAAAGAAGCCGGGGTGAACGGCACAGCCGTGCGCGGAATCGGATTAACCGGCCAGATGCACGGGCTGGTACTGCTGGATACGAACGACACAGTCATCCGTCCGGCCTTGATCTGGTGCGATCAACGCAGCCAGAAGCAAGTGGATTTCGTCAACGCGAAGCTGGGCGCGGACCAGGTTCTGCACTGGACCGCCAATCCGCTGGTGACGGGCTTTACGCTGCCGAAGCTGCTGTGGGTGCGAGATCACGAGCCGGAGCGTTTCGAGGCGGTGCGCCGCATGCTGCTGCCGAAGGACTACCTGCGATTCAAACTGACGGGCGAGCATGCAAGCGACGTTTCCGATGCAAGCGGAACCGGGCTGTTTGACGTGGCGCACCGCCGGTGGTCGCAGGAAATGGCCAGTGGCCTTGGCTTGGATGCGAGCATCCTGCCGAAGACATACGAATCGAGTGAAGTGAGCGGTGCAGTTTCGCAGGCGGCGGCGCAGGCAACCGGGCTGGTTGCGGGAACGCCGGTGGTGGCGGGCGCAGGTGATCAGGCGGCGAGTGCGATTGGAAACGGCATCGTGGCGCCGGGAACGGTTTCGTGCACCATCGGCACATCGGGCGTGGTATTTGCGTACCTGCAGGAACCGGCCTATGACCCGGCCGGACGCGTGCACACGTTCTGCCATGCCATTCCGCGAACGTGGCACGTGATGGGCGTGACGCAAGGGGCTGGTTTGAGCCTGCAGTGGTATCGGAACCGGTTCTCGCCAGACGCCGATTACGACGAACTCACAGCAGACGCGACGCTTTCGCCTGCCGGTGCGCATGGATTGTTCTGGCTGCCGTATCTGATGGGCGAACGCACGCCGCATCTGGATGCGCATGCGCGCGGCGCATGGGTCGGGTTGACGGCGAAACATCAACGGGCGGACCTTGTGCGGGCGATTCTCGAAGGTGTCTGTTACAGCCAGAAAGACGGGCTCGAAATCATAGCGGGGCTGGGCACACGTCCTGAACTGGTACGGCTGTCGGGCGGCGGCGCGAAGAGTCCGTTCTGGCATCAACTGTTTGCCAATGCCTTCGACCTGCGCGTGGTGACGCTCGAAACGCAGGAAGGATCTGCCTATGGAGCCGCGCTGCTGGCGCTGGTTGGAACGGGGGAATACGGGAGTGCGGCCGAGCTGTGCAGGAAAGCGGTGAAGGAAGTAGAGGCGAAGGATCCGCAGCCGGCAGCAGCCGAGATCTATGGCAAGCGTTACCACATTTACCGTGAACTCTATCCCGCGTTGAAATCTGTGTTTCGGGCTATCGGCGAGTTGGATGGCTGAAGCATTCCGGTACTGCGACGTCGCGCTTCCAGTACCGGTAGACCGCCTTTTCACATACGACCTTCCCTTTACCCTGCAGCACCGGGTACGCGAGGGTTGCCGCGTGCTGGTTCCGTTCGCCACGCGCAAGCTCACTGGCGTGGTTCTGCGCATGCGCCAAGATCAGCCCGGCCAGGACACCCGCCAGGTGCTGAAGCTGTTGGACGAAGAACCGGTGCTGGACAACGAGCTGCTCGAACTCGGAGAGTGGATAGCGGAGTATTACTGCGCGCCTATTGGCGAGGTGCTGAAAAGCATGCTGCCGCTGAGCGGCGAGGTGCGCCGCGGCACACGCTATTCGCTGACCGATACCGGCAGGGATGTGGCGCGGCAGCTCATCATCAAGCCGGAGACGGATACGGCGCTGCAAGTGCTGGGGATGCTGGAGGAACGAGCTCGTTCGGCCGAGTATCTAAACACGAAGATATCCGGTGCGCGCACGGCGCTGCGCGGCCTGATCAAGCGTGGCTGGGTGATCGCTGAAGAGGTGCGCGACGAGCGCGATCCGCTACGGGCATCCGCAGGTCGGTTGCAAGCCGAATTCGGGCGGCGGCCCGACGCCGAGACCAAGCTCAATAAGAGCGAAAGGGAATTACTGGCTTTTCTGGAACTGCACCCGGGGGCACATAACCTGGCAGAGCTCGGGCAGAGTGTGAAGCGAGCGAGTGAGGCGGCTCGGTCGCTGGCGCGGCGTGAGTTGATTCGACTGGAACCTGAAGGATGCCGCGCGCCCGCCGGATATGAGCGGCCCGTGCCTGTGCTGAATGCCCACCAGGAGGCGGCATTTGGCGAGATCGAGCGGGCGCTCAAAGAGGGGCAATTCAAAGCGTTTCTACTGCAGGGAGTGACAGGGTCGGGCAAGACCGAGGTTTATCTTCGCAGTATCGAGGCGGCGCTCGCGTTGGGAAAAAACGCCTTGCTGCTGGTGCCGGAGATTGCTTTGACGCCTGCGGTTGCGGGGCAGTTCTTTCAACGTTTCGGCGAGCAGGTAGCCATTCTGCATTCGGCGTTCGGCGACGCGGAACGCGCGGAACAATGGCGGCGCATTCGCAACGGGAAAGCGCGCGTAGTGGTAGGAACGCGGTCAGGCGTGTTTGCGCCGGTGCAGAACCTGGGCCTGGTGATTGTGGACGAAGAGCACGACGGAAGCTACAAACAGCAGGAAGCGCCCCGATACCACGGGCGCGATGTGGCCGTGATTCGAGCGAAAAAAGCGGGCGCGATAGCGGTGCTCGGGTCAGCAACGCCAAGCATCGAGAGCCGCTGGAACGCGGACCATGGCAAGTATGGCATGCTGCGGCTTCCGGAGCGGATCGCGCAGCGGCCGATGCCGGAAGTGGAAATCGTCGACATGCGAATGGAGTTTCTGGAAACCAAAAAGCAGGCGACGTTTTCGCGCAATTTGGTGGAAGAGATGGAGCGGCGGCTGCAGCAGGGAGAGCAGACGATGCTGCTGCTGAACCGGCGCGGCTTCTCGAGCTTTATGGTTTGCCGGGCGTGCGGAGAACGGACGGTCTGTACGAACTGTTCGGTAGTGCTGACACATCACCGCCGCGATCGGCGCATGCTGTGCCATTACTGCGGATACGCGGAAAAGATTCCGTCGACGTGCGGGAAGTGCGGCAGCGACCACATCCAGTTTCTGGGGACGGGTTCCGAGCGGGTGGAAGATGAGCTGCACCAGTACCTTCCGGTAGCGCGCATCGCGCGGCTCGACCGCGACAGCGCGAGCGCCAAGGGAGCCTTCGAAACGATTTTGCAGAATTTCCGCGATGGTGATATTGACCTGCTCGTGGGCACGCAGATGATCGCCAAAGGGCACGATATCCCCAACGTCACGCTTGTCGGCGTGGTGCTGGCGGACATCGGGCTGAGCATGCCGGATTTCCGAAGCGCCGAACGCAGTTTTCAATTGCTGACGCAGGCGGCGGGGCGCGCGGGCCGCGGCGAAACTCCAGGCCGCGTGTTGATTCAGACGCTGAATCCGGATCACTATGCGATTCGCTTTGCGGCAGAACAGGATTACGAAGGCTTCTACAAAAAGGAGATTGAGTTTCGTCGATGGCTGCGCTACCCGCCCTTTGCGGCGTGCGCGAACGTGGTGGTGCGGGCGGAGAAGCAGGAAGAGGCGTTCCGCATGGCGTCGTTGCTCGGCGCTGCGTTGAACCCGGCACCCGAGGGCGTGCGCGTCATGGGCCCAGCCGAGGCCCCGGTGCTGCGGCTGAAGAACGAGTTCCGATACCAGATTTTGTTGAAGGCGGCGAAGCGGTCTGTGCTGCGGAGTGTGCTGCAGGACTTGCGAACTCTGGCCGATAAAGAGCGATGGAAAGCGACGGCGCTGGTGATTGATGTAGACCCGATCAGCCTGATGTAGCGGAATGTTAAACTCAGGAGTAACACGGCGGCTGTAGCTCAGCTGGTAGTAGCGCCAGATTGTGGTTCTGGATGTCGTGGGTTCGAATCCCACCAGCCGCCCCAAATCCTTCCCTTTAGCGTCAATAAGTTCGAAGCGTCCACGATCGTCAGTTTGTGAGATAGCGACATCTCCGACGAACGCGGATCTGAAATCTTGATGTCAGCGAGCATCAGTATGAGCAATCATATTCTGAGTAGCTAACTCGAGAAGCCTTATGATCTACGCTTGCCGAGCTTTTCACCCAAAGGAGATCCATGCGTCCTACCTACCTTGCCGCCCGTACGGGAACTGTTATCATCCTCCTCTCAATCGTGGTCAGCGCTCAGGGGCAAAGCGAGGGCTCCCGCAGCATCGCCGGCGGGGGCATCTCTGTCCCAGGCTGGACTGGGAAAATCGACGCCAATGAGGAGCAGAGGGGAGAAACGCTGAACGACGCAAAGCTCACGCGGGAAGGCGATGTCCTTCACGTCACCACAGGCCCGGCAGTGACATATTGGAATCCGGCCAACAAAGCGAAAGGTGACTACACGGTAAAAGCGACGTTCACAGAACCGAAATACATGAACCTGAACAGCCATCCTCACCCCTACGGCATTGTCGTCGCCGGCAATGATTTGGGAACTGCGCAACAAAGCTACCTTTACTGCGCGGCGTACGGCGACGGCAATTTTATTGTGCGCGGATTCGGTCCTGAGCCATTTCAGATGAACGGCAGGCGGGGCGAGGCGAACGCGGCCGTGCATAAGGCGACAGGGCCAGGACAGCCCGTCACGCAGGAGATCGCGGTTTCCGTTAAGGGCAACCGCGTCGAGTGCGCGATCAACGGCACCGTCGTCGCCGGCTATGACAAGACAGCGCTGGTAACCGCTGGAAAGCTCAAGTCCACCGATGGCGTCTATGGAATTCGCGCCGCTCACAACACGGATATCACTGTCAGCGGTTTGAGTGTGAGGGAGAACTAGCGTTCATCGGCCGAAGTCTTCAGCCGTCGCTGGAAGTACGCAAATGCCCTGTTTGAGATGCCTGCGCCCCGGGAGATCCATAAGCCTCGCATTGTGTTAACATCCGGCTGATCGGGGGAACCATGAATCCTCACTCTCGACGTGACTTTCTGAAAAGCGGAATCGCGGCTGCGACTTTCGCTGGTACGAGCGGCCTTTCCTTGACTGCTGCTACTCCGGCAGCAA
Organism: Acidobacteriaceae bacterium; assembly: GCA_019233755.1. GTDB lineage: Bacteria > Acidobacteriota > Terriglobia > Bryobacterales > Bryobacteraceae > Bog-105. The sequence continues at coordinate 69,951 of JAFAMD010000059.1, forward strand.
CTGACTGGGTGACACTTGGAAGATCCGATGTTAAAGTGACGCGGCTTGCTTTCGGCACCGGAACGCTCAGCGGCCAAGTGCAACGCGACCTGGGGCAGGATCAGTTTACGAAGCTGGTGCGTTACGCGTATGATCGCGGCATTCGTTTTTTCGAAACGGCTGAATCCTACGGACAAATGCATCAGATGCTCGGAATTGCGCTGAAGGGCATCCCACGGGACAGTTATCGGCTGATGTCGAAGGTGACCACGCGCGACGGTGTGAATCCACAGGAGAAATTTGACGAACTTCGAAAACTCGCGAACACCGAGTACTTCGATGTGATGTTGCTGCACTGGCAGCACACCGCCTCATGGCCGAGTGACAGCCTCAGATGGCAGGAGGGAATTCAGGAGGCGCAGACTAGAAAAATCGTGATTGCACGCGGCGCGTCAGTGCATGGACTTCCCGCTTTGCGCCAGGTCCCTGGAAACGAGTGGCTTGAGATTGCCATGATCCGCATGAACCATAAGGGCACTGCGATGGATGCGGAACAGTACAACACGCCAGGCCCGGGGAATGTGAGCGAGGTCGTAACCCATGTCACGGAGGTGCGAAAGCAGGGCATGGGCGTAATCAGCATGAAACTCGTGGGGGAGGGAGCCTTTACGAAGCGTGAAGACCGCCAGGCAGCGATGAGGTTTGCATTCAAGACTGCTGGCGTCAATTGCGTGACTGTTGGCTACAAGAACACTGCGGAAATCGACGAAGCGATCGATAATTTGAACCTGGCTTTAACTTAGTAGGAAGCTTTCGCGAGATAAGCGGCGGCATTATCTTCCGCATATAAGCGAGACCGACGCCATCGAGCGCAGCACGGATGACTAACTCGAGATCGCCGACGATCAGTGGTCCGTTGACCGCGACCGATAGTGATTTCTTTCCCTTCTCGAACTCCCACCGATATAAGCCGGCCGATCCGTGCCGAAAGTTGATACCTAGAATGCCTGCATCGACCCTTCGGCTACGATATCCATACGACTGTCGTTGGTGGCAACGTCGAGCACGGTGTCCGGATAATCGCGCGCGAACTGACCAAGCTTCGGTGCGAGCACGGTGCTTGCTGCCAGCCGAGGCATGAGCAAGCGGACGCGGCCCGCAGGTTTATCCCGAAGTCCGGAGATCTGCCCCAAAACCTCCTGAATATCTGTGAACGCCAGGCGCAGCCGCTCAAGCAGGCGTTCTCCCGGATCAGCCGGCGCAACGCTTCGCGTGGTTCGCGACAACGCGCCGAAGCCATTTGCCAGCATTTGTGAATTGTATTCACAAGGTCTTGTCGATTGTAGGCCTTCTCAAACGCCCGGCTTCCCTTTACCTTGGTGTTAGAGACGGCGAGCAAGGACGCAACCCACATTGTTCGTTTCGATAATGCGGACCTGGGTCTCCCGATCCCAACCATGAATAACAACACATTGAACTTTAGTGGCAAGGTGGCACTCGTAACCGGCGCAGCATCGGGGATGGGGCTGGCCACGGCGCAGGCGTTCGCCGAGGCAGGCGCGGCCGTCGTGCTGGCCGACTTCAGGGAAGACGCGGTAAAAGCGGAAGCCCAGAAGCTGGTGGCGGCCGGTCGCAAGGCAATCGCCGTCCGGTGCGACGTGAGTGACGACGCCCAAGTGGCGGCGATGGTGGACCGCACCGTTGCCGAGTTCGGCCGACTCGACGCGGCCTTCAACAACGCAGGCGTCATGGCCCGCATCGCTCCGACCGCCGACAGCACGCGCGAAGACTGGGATCGCGTGATCAACATCAACTTGCGCGGCGTGTGGAGTTGCATGAAGTACGAATTGCGGCAGATGGAACGGCAGGGCAGCGGCGCGATCGTCAACAACGCGTCGGTCGGAGCCTTGACCGGCAACCCCGGTATCGGTTCTTACATCGCCTCCAAGCACGGCGTGGTCGGCCTGACGCGGACGGCCGCCCTGGAATACATCAGGCACGGCATCCGCGT